>NZ_JBHSON010000078.1:0-88852 GCF_042656285.1 Actinomadura rugatobispora
CGGCGGGGGCGTGGCCCGCGGCCGGATCCGGCCGCGCGGCCTCGCGGCGGGCCAGGCCGCGCCACAGCCGCTCGCGCATCCGGCGCGGCAGCCGGCGCTCCAGGAACCCGAAGGCGCTGTCGCGGTCGCGCAGCCGCACCAGCAGCAGCCCGCCGGGCTTGAGCGCGGCCACGAACCGGTCGAGCACCAGCTCGGCGTGCGGCACCCGCTCGATCAGGAACGGGGCGTGCACGATGTCGTAGGCGCGCGGCGGCATCGGGACGGTGCGCAGGTCGCCCAGGTGCCAGCCGTCCAGGTCGCCGCGGGCGCGGGTGTGGGCGCGCAGCGCGGGGGCGTCGAGGTCGACGCCGGTGGTCTGGTGCTCGCGGCCGCCCAGGTCGAGACCGCGGCCCCAGCCGCAGCCGGCCTCCAGCACGTGGATCCGCTGCAGCGGCCGCTCGCAGGCGTACTGCCGGGCCCGCCCGGAGAACAGGTCGCCCACCTCCAGCGGCGGCGGTCGCAGTTCGCTGGCCTGCGCCGCCACCGCGCGGCGGGGGATTCCCCTGGTCGAGCCGATCATTCGATCCGCTCCCTTCCGGGTGGTACTTGCGGCGTCCTCATCTCGCAGAGTAATCGTCCGACTGCGGACTGTCCGCTATTTGTCCATTCTTGGCTAGCGACGTGTCGCCCCTCGGCCAGGTCTTTCCGGAAACCGCGGCGGAACGGGCGGGGGCCGGGCGGGGTCCGCAAGTGGCCCGTCGGGTGACGGGGGAGCTGCTAACGTACGCCTGATTCAGTAGGTCATCCCTACTTTCTCCGTAGCTGTACGTGGCTCGTCGACCTTCAGTGCTTTCAGGGGGAAACGCATGCAGGGCGTGGTCGGTTACTCGCCGGGCGTCTTCGACCTTTTCCATGTCGGGCACCTGGACCTGCTGCGCCGTGCCGGCGGGGAGTGCGACCGGCTGGTGGCCGGGGTGCTCACCGACGAGCTGGCCGAGGAGCTGCACGGCGCGCGCCCGGTCGTCCCGCTGATCGAGCGGATGGAGATCGTGCGGAACGTGCGGCACGTCGACGAGGTCGTCGTGCTGGCCGAGCCCGGCCTGCGCGCGGCCTGGGAGTCGCTGGGCTTCGACCGGGTGTTCACCGGGTGCCCGGACGGCGTCCCCGCCGAGGTCGCCGAGCGCGGCCTGGCCGGGACCGGCGTGCGGGTCGTGCGCTACGAGGGGCTGGCCGAGACCGGCAGCCCGGTGCTGCGCGGCGCGCTGGGCGGCGCCCGGCAGGGCTCGGGCCCGAGGACGTCGGTCGCGTGAGCGCCCCCGGCCCCGCGCCCGCCCCAGGGCAAACGCCCGCCGCAGCCCCGGCCCCGCCCCGCGGTTTCCGCGAGGCCCTGGCCCGGCTGGCGTCCGCGCAGAAGACCGCCAAGGGCGCCCCCGCCTACTCCCGCTTCGTCAACCGGAAGCTGGGCCGGCTGCTGGCGGCGGTGTCGTACGTCGCCGGGCTGACGCCCAACCTGGTCACCGCGATCAGCGCCGCGTTCACCTTCACCGGCATCGCCCTGATCGCGCTGGTCGACCCCGCGCCCTGGCTGGGCGCCGCGGTCTGCCTGGCGCTGGTCGTCGGGTACGCCTTCGACGCCGCCGACGGCCAGCTGGCCCGGCTGCGCGGCGGCGGCTCCAAGTCCGGCGAGTACCTGGACCACATGGTCGACAGCGCCAAGATCTCCGCGCTGCACCTGGCGGTGCTGATCTCCTGGTACCGGTTCGGCGGCCTGGAGGACCGGGCCGCCTACCTGCTGGTCCCGGTCGGCTTCACCGTGGTGGCCGCGGTGATGTTCTTCGGGATGATCCTCAAGGACCTGCTGGCGCGGGCGCACCGCGCCGCGACCGGCGCCCCCGCGCCGCCCGCCGCCGCCCCGTCCACGGTGCGCTCGCTGCTGGTGATCCCGACCGACTACGGGCTGCTGTGCGTGGCGTTCCTGCTGCTCGGGTTCCCCGAGGTGTTCCGGCCGCTGTACGCGCTGATCTTCCTGGGCAACCTGCTGTTCCTGATGGCCGCCTCGGTGAAGTGGTTCCGCGAGGTCGGGGCGCTGGACGCCGCGCCCGCCGGGTCCCGGGCCGCCTCCGGCCGCTCGCCGGTGCTGCGGTGAGCGCCCCCGCCGACCGCCCCGTCGTCGGGTACGTGCCGGGGGCGTACGACATGTTCCACATCGGCCACCTCAACATCCTGAGGCGGGCCCGGACCGAGTGCGACCACCTGATCGCCGGGGTGGTCACCGACGAGGTGCTGGAGAAGGCCAAGGGACGGCCGCCGATCGTGCCGCTGGCCGAGCGGCTGGAGATCGTCGGCAGCATGGCGTGCGTGGACGAGGTCGTCACCGACGTGTCCAGCGACAAGGTCGTCATGTGGGAGCGGCTGGGCTTCGACGTGCTGTTCAAGGGCGACGACTGGAAGGGCACCGAGAAGGGCGACCGGCTGGAGGCCGATCTCGGTGCCCGCGGCGTGCGGGTGGTCTACTTCCCGTACACGGTGCACACCTCCAGCACCGCCCTGCGCCGCCTCATCACCGGCTCCTGAGCCGCCCCCCGGTCCGGGGGGCTCAGTGGTGGGAGGAGCCGGAGACGTCCAGGTCGCGCGGGGCCAGGACCCACACCAGCACCCCGGCCACCAGCAGCAGCACCCCGCCGGCCAGGCTCGCCCCCTCCAGCGAGGTCGTGAACGCGGCCTGGGCGCGGGCGGCCAGCTCGGCCCCGGCCGTGCCCGCGTGCGCGGCGATCTCCATGGCGTTGCCGATCGACTCCCGGGCCTCCGCCGCGGTGGCGCCGGTCACCCCGCGTTCGGCCAGCCAGGACGCCGGCAGGTCGCCGCGGTAGGCGGCGGCGGCGACGCTGCCCAGGACGGCGACGCCGAGCGCGGCGCCCAGTTCGTAGCTGGTCTCGTCCACGGCGGCGGCGCTGCCCGACTTCTCCGGCGGCGCCCCCACCATGATCACCGCGGAGGCGATCGCGAGCGAGCCCATCCCGGCGCCGACCAGCAGCAGCGCCACCGCGACCGTCGCGTACGACAGCGGCCGCGGCCCGAACGCGATGACCAGGTAGCCGGCGGCGCTGACCACCAGCCCGCCGGACAGCACGGCGCGGGCGCCGATCCGGGCGGCCAGGGCGGGCGCGGCCGGGGACGCGATCACCGCGCCGACCGCCGCGGGGAGCAGCCGGACGCCCGCCTCCAGCGGCCCGTACCCCTCGACCAGCTGCATCCACTGGGCGAGCAGCAGCAGGACGGCCGCCACCGCCAGGCTGGTGCACAGCGCGGCGACCGCGCCGGCGGAGAAGGCCCGCCGCCGGAACAGCCGGATCTCCAGGATCGGGTGCGGGATCCGCAGGCACCACACCACGAAGGCGGGCAGCGCCACGGCGGCGACCAGGGCCGCGACCAGCGCTCCGGGGTCGTCGAACCCCTCCTTGCCGAAGTGCTTGATGGCGTAGACGAGCGCGACCATGCCGGCGATCGACAGGACGGTGCCGACCGCGTCCCAGCGTCCGGGACGGGCGGCGCGCGACTCGGGCAGCAGCCACAGCCCGGCGGCGATCGCGACCACCATGACGGGAACGTTCACCAGGAACGCCGACTGCCAGCTGAAGTGCTCCAGCAGCGCGCCGCCGACGATCGGGCCGATCGCGGAGCCGACGGCCGCGGTCGCCGCCCAGACGCCGAGCGCGGTGGCGCGCTCCCTGGGGTCGGTGAACAGGTGGCGGATCATCGACAGCGTGGACGGCATGATCATCGCGCCGCCGACGCCGAGCAGCGCCCGGACCGCGATGACGTCGCCGGGCCCGTCGGCCAGCAGGACGGCGGCCGAGGCCACCCCGAACACGGCGAATCCGGCGACCAGCATGAGCCGCCGCCCGAAGCGGTCGCCGAGCGCGGCCACCGTGACCAGCAGCCCGGAGACCACCAGCGAGTACACGTCGACGATCCACAGCAGCTGGACGGAGTCCGGCCGCAGGTCGGCCGACAGCGCGGGCAGCGCCACGTTGAGGATCGTGATGTCCATCACGATGAGCAGCAGGCTGGCCGACAGCACGGCCAGCCCGGCCCACCGCCGGGGGTGCCCGGGCGGTGCGCCGGGCGGCGCCGCGGGATCGGCCCGCCCGCCGTCCGCCGAGAGCGCGGCGGGGGCGGGGGCGTGGTCGTGGTCCGAGGGGCGGGTCATGAGGTCGCTTCCGATCCCGGGGCGGCCTGGGGGCCGACGCCGTCGAAGAAGGTCGTGAACAGCAGGCGCTCGATGTCGCGCGGCGCCACGTCCCCGCGGGCCAGGCCGTCGCGCAGCCCGATCAGCAGCCCGAACAGGGCGTCGCTGACCCACCGGGCGGGCAGGTCGGCGCGCAGGACCCCGGCGCGCTGGGCGGCGGCGTAGAGGGCGATCTCGCGTTCCTCCAGCCGCTCGCTCCGCTCCTCCAGCGCGGACACGTCGGCCGCCAGGTACGCGGCCACCAGATGCACGGTCAGCGCGAACCCGTGCTCGTCGATCAAGGGGAGGAAGCCGCGCAGCAGCGCGCGCAGGGACGCGGCCACCCGTGCGGGGTCGCCGGACGCGGCGGCGTCGTCGATCTCCGCCTCGTCCTGCACCCGTTCCCAGCGGTCGAGGGCCCGCTCGGCGATGTGGTGCAGGAGCGTCTCGCGGGTGGCGAAATGGCGGTGGAGGGTCGCCCGGCTGATCCCGATCGCCTTGGCGAGGTCGGCCATGGAGGCCCCCGGGTCCCGGTTCAGGTGCCGGGTCGCGGCGGCGAGGATCGTCTCTTCGTCGGCCATATGCATCAACCATGTTTCTTGTGCGACAAGTTCGTCTCAAACGATACATGACTGTCGCACGGAGGCGCCCGGGACGGCGCCCGGAACCCGCCGTCCGGTGCCCGTCCGGGGCGCGTAGTCTGGTACCGGCACCGGGGTCCGCCGAGATCACCGGTCATTCGGGATGCCGCGCGACGGGCGCGGCGCCCGCCCGGCGGGGAATGGGTTGCGGGCGACGATGACGCTTTCTGGACTTGTTGATCTGGCGTGCTCCGGCCCTGAACTGGAGCGTGCGCTCAAGGAGTGGCGGATCGACCACGACGTGGTCGCGCCGCCGGCGGTGTGGCCGATCATGGCCGCCGCGCTGAGCCGCGCCCTGAAGCGCGGCGGCGAGGGCGGCCGCGACGGCGGCGGCGCGGTGCTGGCGGTGACCGCCACCGGGCGCGAGGCCGAGGACCTGACCTCGGCCCTGACCAGCCTGCTCGACCCCGGCCGGGTCGCGCACTTCCCGGCCTGGGAGACGCTGCCGCACGAGAAGCTGTCGCCGCGCTCCGACACCGTCGGGCAGCGGCTGGCCGTGCTGCGCCGCCTCGTCCACCCCGAGGCGTCCGACGCGTCCGACGCCTCCGGCGGCGACGGCGAGGCGGGGTCGGGCAAGTCGGGGCGGCTGGAGGTCGTGGTCACCCCGATCCGGGCCGTGCTGCAGCCGATCGTGTCCGGCCTGGCCGACCTGGAGCCCGTACGGCTGCGCGGCGGCGAGGACGCCGACCTGGACGACACCGTCCACCGCCTGGTCGAGGCCGGCTACCACCGCGTCGACCTGGTCGAGAAGCGCGGCGAGATCGCGGTGCGCGGCGGCATCCTCGACGTCTTCCCGCCCACCGAGGAGCACCCGCTCCGGGTGGAGTTCTGGGGCGACACGGTCGAGGAGATCCGCTACTTCAAGGCCGCCGACCAGCGGTCGCTGGAGATCGCCCAGGACGGGCTGTGGGCGCCGCCGTGCCGCGAGCTGCCGCTGACCGCCGCGGTGCGCGAGCGCGCCCGCGCGCTGGCCGAGCGGCACCCCTCCCTGGAGGAGATCCTCACCCGCATCGCCGACGGCGACACCGTCGAGGGCATGGAGGCGTTCTCGCCCGTCCTGGCCGAGAGCATGGAACTGCTCACCGACCTGCTCCCGGACGGCTCGGCGCTGCTGGTGTGCGAGCCCGAGCGCATCCGCACCCGCGCGATCGAGCTGGTCCGCACCAGCCAGGAGTTCCTGGAGGCCAGCTGGGTGAACGCCGCCGCGGGCGGCGAGGCCCCGATCGACCTCGGCGCCGCCGCGTTCCGCACGCTGGAGGACGTCCGGCGGCACAGCACCGAGCTGGGCCTGCCCCGCTGGACCGTCACCGCCCTGACGCAGGAGGGGGACGCGCTCAACCTGGGCGTGCAGCCCGCCGAGGCGTACCGGGGCGACACCGCCCGCGTCATGGGCGACCTCAAGCGCTGGATCGGCGAAGGCTGGCGGGTCGCGCTGGTCACGCCCGGCCACGGCCCCGCCGAACGGCTCGTCCAGCTCGTCGGCGAGGGCGGCCTGGGCGCCGCCCTCACCGACCTGGCGCAGCCGCCCCGCCCGGCGCTGGTCAACGTCAGTACCGGGCTGCTGGAGAACGGCTTCACCTGGGAGAGCGTCAAGCTCGCCGTGCTCACCGAGGCCGACCTGTCCGGGCAGAAGTCCTCCACCAAGGACATGCGGCGGATGCCGTCCCGGCGGCGCGGCGGCGTCGACCCGCTGCGGCTGCGCGCGGGCGACTACGTCGTGCACGAGCAGCACGGCGTGGGCCGCTACGTGGAGATGGTCAGCCGCACCGTCCAGGGCGCCACCCGCGAGTACCTGATCCTGGAGTACGCCAAGAGCGACCGGCTGTTCGTGCCCACCGACCAGCTGGAGGAGCTCACCCGCTACGTCGGCGGCGAGGCCCCCAGCCTGCACCGGCTCGGCGGCGCCGACTGGCAGAAGGCCAAGTCCCGGGCGCGCAAGGCGGTCAAGCAGATCGCCGGGGAGCTGATCCGGCTCTACTCGGCCCGGATGGCCAGTCCCGGCCACCCGTTCGCGCCCGACACGCCGTGGCAGCGGGAGCTGGAGGACGCCTTCCCCTACGTGGAGACCCCCGACCAGCTCGCCGCCATCGACGAGGTCAAGGGCGACATGGAGAAGCCCGTCCCGATGGACCGGCTGATCTGCGGCGACGTCGGCTACGGCAAGACCGAGATCGCGGTGCGGGCGGCGTTCAAGGCCGTCCAGGACGGGCGGCAGGTGGCGGTGCTGGTGCCGACCACCCTGCTGGTCCAGCAGCACCTGTCGACCTTCTCCGAGCGGTTCGGCGCCTTCCCCGTCGTGGTGAAGCCGATCTCCCGGTTCCAGACCGACCGGGAGATCGACGAGACGGTGCGCGGGCTGGCCGACGGCGCCGTCGACGTCGTCGTCGGCACGCACCGGATCCTGTCCGCGCAGACCCGCTTCAAGAACCTCGGCCTGGTGGTGATCGACGAGGAGCAGCGCTTCGGCGTCGAGCACAAGGAGGAGCTCAAGCGGCTGCGGACGCAGGTGGACGTGCTGGCGATGTCGGCCACCCCCATCCCGCGGACGCTGGAGATGGGCCTGACCGGCATCCGGGAGATGTCCACGATCCTCACCCCGCCGGAGGAGCGGCACCCGATCCTCACCTTCGTCGGGCCGTACGAGGAGAAGCAGATCGCCGCGGCCATCCGCCGCGAGCTGCTGCGCGAGGGCCAGGTGTTCTTCGTCCACAACCGGGTCCGCTCCATCAACAAGGTCGCCGCCAACCTCAAGCAGCTCGTCCCGGAGGCGCGGATCGCGACCGCGCACGGCCAGATGAACGAGCAGGAGCTCGAGAAGGTCATGGTCGACTTCTGGGAGAAGAACTACGACGTCCTGGTCGCCACCACGATCGTGGAGTCGGGCCTGGACGTGCCCAACGCCAACACGCTGATCGTCGACCGCGCCGACATGTACGGCCTGTCGCAGCTCCACCAGCTGCGCGGCCGGGTCGGCCGGGGCCGCGAGCGCGCCTACGCCTACTTCCTGTACCCGCCCGAGGTGCCGCTGACCGAGACCGCGCACGAGCGGCTCGCGACGCTGGCCCAGCACACCGAGATGGGCGCGGGCATGTACGTGGCGATGAAGGACCTGGAGATCCGCGGCGCCGGGAACATCCTGGGCGCCGAGCAGTCCGGGCACGTCGCCGGGGTCGGGTTCGACCTGTACGTGCGGATGGTCGGCGAGGCGGTGCGGGAGCTCAAGGAGGGCGGCGAGGGCGTCCCCGAGATGCCCGAGACGAAGGTCGAGCTGCCGGTGGACGCGCACCTGCCGCACGAGTACGTCCCCGGGGAGCGCCTCCGCCTGGACGCCTACCGCAGGATCGCCGCGATCACCGCCGAGGACGAGATCGCCGGCGTGCACGAGGAGCTCAAGGACCGCTTCGGCCAGCTCCCGGTGCCCGTGCTCAACCTGCTGGAGGTCGCCCGGTTCCGTGCCAAGGCGCGCCGGGCGGGGCTGACCGAGGTCACCGTCCAGGGCAACTTCATCAAGTTCGCCCCGGTCGACCTGCCCGACTCGCGGCAGGTCCGGCTGCAGCGGCTCTACCCCAAGAGCGTGCTGAAGCAGAACGTGAAGACGCTGTTGGTGCCCGTACCGCGGCGTTCGCAGGGGGGAGGGGCCGCGCCGCTGGGGGGCCGCCCGCTGCGCGACCAGGAGCTGCTGAAATGGGTCACCGACCTGGTCGAGGCCCTGTTCCTCGAACCCAAGCCCGCCTAGGCTGGCGACTCCTTGACGATCAAGGGCTGATGATCGATGACGTGCCGACGAGATGGGATCGACCGTGTCCGGTAGAACGATGAAGGCCGTGGCCGCCGCGGCGGTCGCGGGCGCCGCGCTGACGGGCTGCGGCGGGGGTTCGCTGAAGGTGGGCTCGGCCGCCCTCGTCGACGGCGACCGCATCACCGTCTCCACGCTCAACGAGGCGGTCCGCGACTGGCAGCGCGAGTTCCGCGCCGACACGACCGCCAACCGGATGCGGGCGGATCCGGGCAGCTTCGGCCAGGGCTCGGCCGCCGAGCCACTGTCGGAGACCGACCTGCGCCGGGCCCTCGACTGGATGGTCCGGTTCCGGATCGCCGACGAGGTCTCCCGCCGGCAGAACGTCCCGGTCTCCGAGGGCCGGGTCGACGAGGTCGTGAACAGGCTGAACCAGCTGGGCGGCGCCGCGTCGCGGACCCGTGCCGAGGGGCTGCCCGCCCGCTACACCCGCGACGTGGCCCGGGTGGTGGCCGTCGAGGACGATCTGGCCAGGCGCTTCGGCGCCACCGGCGACCCGCGCAGCCCGCAGACCGCCGCCGCGGTGCAGCAGCTGGAGGGCGTCCTCGTCGAGACCGCCGGGCGGATGAAGATCACGATCAATCCGCGGTTCGGCTCGTTCGACGCCCGCCGGGTCGTGATCAACCCCGCGACCACCGGGCTGTCGGCCCCCGAGTCGGGCATCCGCTGAGCCATGGGCGCCGAGCTGACCCTGCTGGCGACCACCCACCGGGTGGCGCCCGGCCTGCTGACCTGGAAGGCGTGGGAGACGCTGCGCGCGGCGTCCCGGGTGCTGGCCGGGTCCGCCGATCATCCGCTGCTGCCCTACGCGCGGGACGCCGGTGTCACGGTCGAGGTGATCGAACCCGAGGCCCGCGCGCTCGTGGACGCCGCACGCGCCGCCCCGGTCGTGTGGCTCGCCGCGCCCGACGGCGACGAGGCGCTGATGCGGCGGATCGGGGAGATCGCGGTCGCCGAGCCGCTCGGGATCGAGGTGCTGCACGGCTCCTACGACCTGCCCGGGGCCCGGCTGCTCGACCTGGTGTCGGTGATGGACACGCTGCGCCGCGAGTGTCCCTGGGACCGCGAGCAGACCCACGCCTCCCTCGTCCGCTACCTGCTGGAGGAGGCCTACGAGGTCGCCGAGACCGTCGAGGAGGGCGACTACGGCGCGCTGCGCGAGGAGCTCGGCGACGTGCTGATGCAGGTGGCCTTCCACGCGGTGGTGGCCTCCGAGCGGACCGGCGAGACCGCGTTCACCATCGACGACGTGGCGGCCGGGATCGTCGACAAGCTGGTCCGGCGGCATCCGCACGTGTTCGCGGACGTGACCGTCTCCGGCGCCGACGAGGTCAACGCCAACTGGGAGGAGATCAAGGCGGCCGAGCGGGCGGCCAAGGCGGAGGCGGGCGGCGGCGAGGCGGTGCCCTCGGCGCTGGACGGCGTGCCGATGGGGCAGCCCGCGCTGTCGCTGGCCGCCCAGCTCCAGCGGCGGGCCGGCCGCGAGGGCGCTCCGGACGATCTCGCACCCGCCGGGAACGCCGTAGGGGAAAGGCTTTTCGCGCTGGTCAAGGAAGCGCGGGAGCAGGGTCTGGACCCCGAGGCGGAATTGCGAGCGATCTCCCGGGTATTCCGTGATCGTGTTCAATCCTGGGAAAGGGAGCAGAACGCCGGATAAGCCGGGAGGCATCCGAAAGATCGCCGTATGGGTGGTCCGTCGGGTAAGGCCCGTCTACGCTGAGCGCGTGCTGGCTGAGGCTCGCGACCGCGCCGAGGACGGAGACGTCCACGAGAAGGGCCTGTGGCGCCCGGCCGAGTCCGGGCCGCCCGGCCGCGGCGACCGGGCCCGCGCCATCCGCGGCCTGGGCGGCTTCGGCGTCCTGGCCGGCGTGCTGGTCGCCCTGATCGCGCTGCCGACCGCGTGCCTGACCGGCGTCGGCGCCCGGGACGCGGCCAACTGGTTCCAGACCGACCCCGACGACCTCGACACCGCCGGGGTGCCGCAGCGCTCGCGGATCCTGGCCGCCGACGGCACGGTCATCGCCACGTTCTTCTACGAGAACCGGGTGGACGTGCGGCTGGACCAGGTCGCCCCGGTGCTCCGCCGCGCCGTCCTGGCGATCGAGGACAGCCGGTTCTACGAGCACGGCGCCCTCGACTCCCAGGGCACGCTGCGCGCCCTGGTCAGCAACCTCGGCTCCGGCGAGGTCACCCAGGGCGGCTCGGGCCTCACCCAGCAGTACGTCAAGAACCTGCTGTTCACCACGGCCGAGTCCGAGGAGGAGCAGCTGGCGGCCAAGGAGGTCTCGGCCGCCCGCAAGGTGCGCGAGCTGCGGTACGCGGCCGCGATGGAGCGCCGCTTCAGCAAGGACGAGATCTTCGCCCGCTACCTCAACATCGCCTACTTCGGCGGCGGCGCGTACGGCATCGAGTCCGCCTCCCGGCACTTCTTCTCCAAACCCGCCGCCCGGCTGACGCTGCCCGAGGCGGCGCTGCTGGCCGGGGTGATCCGCTACCCCTACGCCTACGACCCGGTGCGCCGCCCCGGCGCGGCCAAGGAGCGCCGCGACGTGGTGATCAACCGGATGGCCGAGCTCGGCTGGATCACCCGCCCCGAGGCCGACGCCGCGCTCCGCCGCCCGCTGGGGCTGCGGATCCACACCACCCGCAGCGGCTGCGTCACCAGCTCGGCGCCGTTCTTCTGCGACTACGTCCAGCGCGAGATCCTCACCAACCCCGCGTTCGGCGCCACCGCCAAGGAGCGCGAGAAGCTGCTGAAACGCGGCGGCCTCACCATCCGCACCACCCTCGACCGGCAGACCCAGAAGGCCGCGCAGCGCGCCGTCGACCGGCACGTGCCGCACAAGAACTCCGCCGGCAAGGCCGCCGCCGAGGCGCTGGTCGAACCCGGCACCGGCGAGATCAAGGGCCTGGTCGTGGACCGCAGGCTCGGCCCGGACGCCGAGCGGGGCAAGACCTGGATCAACTTCGCCGCCGACGCCAGCCACGGCTCCAGCATCGGCATGCAGGCCGGGTCGACGTTCAAGGCGTTCACGCTGGCCGCCGCGCTCGAGGAGGACATGCCGTTCGGCACCCGGCTGATGGCGCCGCGCGCCTTCACCCCGACCGGCTTCCGGGACTGCGCGGGCCGTTCCGTCAACAGCAGCGGCGCGCTGCGCAACTCCGCCGACGGCGAGGGCGGCAAGAGCTTCAGCCTCGTCACCGGCACCCACCACTCGGTGAACACCTTCTTCCTCGCCCTGGAACGCGAGGTCGGCCTCTGCGACACCGTCAAGATGGCCGAACGGCTCGGCATGCGGCAGGCCGACGGCAAGCGGATGGGGCAGTACCCGTCGTTCACGCTCGGGGCCGCGCAGGTGTCGCCGCTGCGGCTGGCCGCCGCGTACGCCGCGTTCGGCGCCCGCGGCCGCTACTGCGAGCCGGTCGCGATCAAGCAGATCACCGACGCCGCCGGGAAGCGCCTCAAGGTACCCGGCGCCCGCTGCCGGCAGGTCATGGACCGGGGCGTGGCCGACGCCGTCAACCACGTGCTGCGCGGCGTCCTCACCAAGGGCACCGCCCGCGGGATGGGCCTGGGCCGTCCCGCCGCCGGCAAGACCGGCACGGTCGACGACTTCTCCGCCGCCTGGTTCGCCGGCTACACGCCCGACCTGGCCGCGGCCGTGTGGGTCGGCGACCCGCGCGGCGGCTACCGGTACCCGATGACCGGCCTGTGCATGGACGGCCGCTGCTACGGCTCGGTGTTCGGCGCCACCATCCCCGCGCCGATCTGGCAGGACAGCATGACGGGCGCGCTGGCCGGACGCCCCGCGTCCTCCTTCAACCGGCCGCCCTCGCACTACTTCAGCAAGGGCAGCGGAGAGGACCGCGTCAAGCTGCCCGACGTCCGCGGCATGAAGGTGGACGAGGCCGTCGCCAAGCTCCGCGCCGCCGGGTTCCGGGCACGGATCGGCGGAAGCGTCGAGTCCGACGAGTACCCGGAGGGGACCGTCGCCGAGATGTCCCCGGAGCCGGGCCAGGTCGAGCCGGGCGGGACCGTCACGCTGCGTCCCAGCAAGGGCGGCGGGGAGCCCGAGGAGCCCGCCGGGCCCGACGACCCCGCGGCCCCGCCCGTCACGCCGCAGCCTGTACCGCCCATAACCCCAGGTCCGCGGCCCGGGGAATGACCGGCGCGATTGTGTGACAAGTCCATCGGCAGGGTAGATCCTCCGGCGGTACGGGCCGTCGGGGGACCCGTCCGGGGGATCGGGGAACAACGTCATGCGTGCCGTCGCCATTTCAGAACTCGGCGCCACACCGGTGCCGACGAACCTGCCGGTGCCGGAACCGGGGCCGGGGGAGGCGCTGGTCAGGGTGATCGCCGCCGGACTCAACCCGATGGACTGGAAGATCGCCGACGGGCTCCTCAAGGACTCGGTGCCCTACCACTTCCCGCTGATCCTGGGCCAGGACGGCGCGGGCGTCGTCGACGCCGTCGGCGAGGACGCCGCGTTCCCGGTGGGCGAGCAGGTCTTCGGCCGCTTCTTCGGCGTCCCGCGCGGCCTGGGCACCTACGCCGAGTACACGATCGCCGCCCCCGACGACGCCGTGCTGCCGATGCCCGAGGGCATGCTCTACACGCAGGCCGCCACCCTCCCGACCCCGGGGATGACCGCCGTGGCGATCGCCGACGCCGCGGAGGTGGAGGCCGGCCGGACGGTCCTGGTCGTCGGCGCCACCGGCGGCGTGGGCCAGCCGGTGGTGCGGCTGGCGTCCCGGCGCGGCGCCACGGTGATCGCCACCGCCCGTCCCGACATGGCCGGGCGGATGCGCGAGCTGGGCGCGGCCGAGACCGTCGACCACGGCGAGGACGAGCTCAACGACCAGATCCGCGAGCACCGCCCCGACGGCGTGGACGTGATCATCGACCTGGTCAGCGACCGGGCGGCCGCCGAGCGCCTGGCCGCCCTGCTGCGTCCCGGCGGCGTGTACGCCAGCACCACGTGGGCGCTGAACCCCGACGCCCTGGAGGCCCAGGACATCCGCGGCGTCAACATCGACTACACCCCCACCCCGGACCTCCTGCGCCGCGTCGTCGAGCTGGCCGCCGAGGGCGATCTGGAGATCGGCGTGGAGGAGGAGATCCCCCTGGAGGAGGCACCCGCCGCGATCGCGCGCAGCCGCGCCGGCGGTGCCCGCGGCAAGACGGTGATCCGTCCCTAGAGCGGAGGCGACCCCATGAGCGACGACGAGAAGCGGAAGCGCGTCCGCGACATCGAGCAGACCCTGAACACGCTCCGAGGCGAACTGGGGGAGCCCTCCGACGACCCCAGGGACTACGGCGACGCGGGCCAGGACCTGGTCCAGCGGGAAGAACACGCCGCCCAGATAGAAGCCCTCGAAACCGAGCGCGACCGCCTCCTCGAAGAACTGAACGACTGACCCCTACACAGCGGGGAGTCTCAGCACGAAGCGGGCGCCGGGTCTGCCGTCGGGGCGGTCGGTGAGGGTGAGGGTGCCGCCGTGGGCGACGGCGATGTCGCGGGCGATGGCGAGGCCGAGGCCGGTGCCGCCGGCGTCGCGGTGGCGGCCCTCGGCGAGGCGGGTGAAGCGTTCGAAGACGCGTTCGCGGTCGGCGGGGGCGACGCCGGGCCCGTCGTCGTAGACCTCGATGACGGCGGTGCGGGCGGAGCCGAGGGCGCCCGCGCCGTCGTGCGGTTCGACGCCGAGGGTGACGGTCACCTCGGAGGCGGCGTGCCGGTCGGCGTTGTCGAGCAGGTTGGTCACCAGCCGGGCGAGTTCGGAGCGGCCGCCCTGGACGATCACCGGGTCGCCGCCGCTGACCGTGAACCGGGAGCGCCGGGGCCGGTTGAGCACCTCCTGGTCGGCCAGCGCCTGCAGGTCGACGCGTTCCTTGGCGATGTTGGGGTCGGCCTCCAGCCGGGCGATGGCCAGCAGGTCGTCCAGGACGGCGTGCAGCCGTTCGGCGTTGACCAGGACGGCCTCCAGGGTCTCGTACGCGTCGGACTCCTCCGGGTCCGACAGCGCCAGTTCGAGTTCCATCCGCAGCCCGGTGAGGGGGCTGCGGAGCTCGTGGGAGACGTCGGAGACGAAGCCGCGCAGCCGGGCGACGGCGCCTTCCAGCCGGTCCAGGGTGGCGTTGACGCTCTCGGCGAGCCGGGCGATCTCGTCGCTGCGGTCGGGGACGGGGACGCGGCGTTCGAGGTCGGTGGCGGTGATCTCGTCGAGTTCGGCGCGGATGTCCTCGACGGGGCGCAGCACGCGTCCCGCGGCGTGCCAGGTGAGGTAGCCGACGACCGAGGCGAGGCCGGGGACGATGACCAGTCCGGCCAGTGCGACGTCGACGCGCGGGACGATGCCGGGTTCGGGGGCCAGGGAGTAGACGAGCCGCTGGGCGGGGCCCTCTCCGACGCGGTAGACGACCACGACGAAGCAGCGTCCTCCGGGGGCGTCGATCTCGCAGCTGCGCCCTTCGCGGTAGTTGAGCATGGGCGGGGGCGGCGCGAAGTTGACCGGGGGGTAGCCCGCGATGCCGTGGGTGGACGCGACGATGGCGCCTCTGCCGTCGACCACCTGGATGAGGCCCTCGGAGACCAGCCGGGGGACGATCCGGTTCGCGCGGCTGAGGGCGGCGATCTGGCGGGCGGATCTGGACAGGTCCGATTTCAGGTCGTTGATGTGGGCCTGGTGGACCAGGGCGAGCGCGGCGATGTAGAGGCCGAGGGCGAGGATGCCGGTGACGAGGGCGGCCCAGGCCGTGACGCGGACCCGGATGGCCGGGTCGAGCAGGACCCCGCGGCGCGTCCACGGGATCCGGGTCGATGCGGGGTCGCGCGCCTTCACCGGAAGGAGGTTCCCCGTAGAAGGTAAAAGTGAGCCCGGCCGATGGCCAACAGGGTGTCTGCGGCGATCGGCCGGGCTCGGTGGCCGGCCCCGGTCAGGGGCGTGGTGCGGGCGGTGCTCCCGTCCGCGCGGGCCCTCAGGCGGAGGGGGCGGCGGCCTTGTCGGTGTCGGGCGGGGTCTGCCCTTCGGTGACGGCGGGCTCGCCGGCCGGCGGCTCCAGGTCCCGCTCGGCCAGGTGCTGGCGGATGGAGTAGGCCAGCGCGGCGGCCCAGACGGCGTAGATGACCACGTAGAAGGCGTACCGGACGCCGTCGGGCGCGTCGATCCAGTCGCTGCGCAGCAGGGTGCGGCTGTTGGTGAGGATGATGAGGCCGCCGACGGCGCTGCCCAGGACGCGCGGGGGCACGTGCCGCACCAGCCAGGCGGCGATGGGGGCGGCGATGACGCCGCCGATGAGGAGGGCGGCGACCCAGGTGAAGTCGATGTCCTCGGAGCCGATGCCGATGATGAACCCGACGCTGGCGGCGACGGCGATGAGGAACTCGCTGGTGTCGATGGAGCCGATGGTCTTGCGGGGCTCCAGGCGGCCGCTGGCCAGGATGGCGGGGGTGCCGACGGGGCCCCAGCCGCCGCCTCCGGTGGAGTCGACGAACCCGGCGACCAGGCCGAGCGGGCCGAGGAACCGCTTGCGCAGCGGCTTGCCGAGCTGGTCGCGGCGCAGGCCCCGGAGGGTGAAGCGGACCAGGACGTAGAGGCCGAGGGTCAGCAGGATGATCGCCATGACCGGTTCGGCGGTCTCGGTGGAGAGCCCGGAGAGGAAGGTGGCGCCGGCGAACGCGCCCACGGCTCCGGGGATGCCGATCTTGGCGACGACCTTCCAGTCGACGTTGCCGAACCGCCAGTGCGAGGCGCCCGAGACCAGCGTGGTCCCGATCTCGGCCAGGTGGACGGTGGCCGAGGCGGCGGCCGGGTTGGTGCCGATGGCCAGCAGCAGCGTGGTCGACGTGACCCCGTAGGCCATGCCGAGGCTGCCGTCGACGAGTTGGGCGCCCAGGCCGACCAGGGCTAGCAGGACGAGTTTGCGCACAGGTTCACCACCAGGGAGGTGCAGGGGGGGAGGGCGGCGTCAGGGGAACGCCGGTCTTGATCTATTTCCTACTATTTTAGTTTGGTTGGTTTTCATAGTAGACAAGCCCTGGATTGCCACGTCAAGTGGGCGGTCGTCCGACTTCGGCCTCCGCATCGGTTCCGGGGGGTCCCCTTATGGGGCGGTTCCGGGGGAACGGGCGTGCCAGTTGGGTGACCGGGGCGCGGCGCGGATAGGCTCGTGTGCCGTACGCCCGCGGCCGGCGCCCATGTCGGCGGCGGCGGCGTGCCGCCGGAAACGCACCAGCCGAACGGACCAACAGGGAGATGCCCGTGTCGTCGATCGAGGCCGTCCTCGCCCGGGAGATCCTGGACTCTCGCGGCAACCCGACCGTCGAGGTCGAGGTGCTGCTCGCCGACGGGACCGAGGCGCACGCCGCCGTCCCCAGCGGCGCCTCCACCGGCCAGTTCGAGGCCGTCGAGCTGCGCGACGGCGACGAGCGCTACGGCGGCAAGGGCGTGCGGAAGGCGGTCAAGGCCGTCAACGACACCATCGACGAGCGCCTGGTCGGCTACCCGGCCGACGAGCAGCGCCTGATCGACCAGCTGCTGCTCGACCTCGACGGCACCCCCGGCAAGTCCGAGCTGGGCGCCAACGCCATCCTCGGCGTCAGCCTGGCGGTGGCCAAGGCCGCGGCCGAGTCGGCCGGGCTGCCGCTGTTCCGGTACGTGGGCGGCCCCAACGCCCACCTGCTGCCGGTCCCGATGATGAACATCCTCAACGGCGGGGCGCACGCCGACAGCAACGTCGACATCCAGGAGTTCATGATCGCCCCGATCGGGGCGCCGACGTTCTCCGAGGCGGTCCGCTGGGGCGCCGAGACCTACCACGCGCTCAAGTCCGTCCTGAAGGGCAAGGGGCTGAGCACCGGCCTGGGCGACGAGGGCGGCTTCGCCCCCGACCTGCCCAGCAACCGGGAGGCGCTCGACCTCATCCTGGAGGCCGTCCGCAAGGCCGGGTTCACCCCGGGCCGCGACATCGTGCTCGCCCTGGACGTGGCGGCCACCGAGTTCCACTCCGGCGGCGCCTACGAGTTCGAGGGCGCCAAGCGCTCCGCCGAGGAGATGGCGACCTACTACGCCGAGCTGCTGGACGGCTACCCGCTGGTGTCCATCGAGGACCCGCTCGACGAGGAGGACTGGGACGGCTGGAAGGCGCTGACCGACGCCGTCGGCTCCCGCGTCCAGCTGGTCGGCGACGACCTGTTCGTCACCAACCCCGAGCGGCTGGCCCGCGGCATCGACTCCGGCACCGCCAACGCGCTGCTGGTCAAGGTCAACCAGATCGGCACCCTCACCGAGACCCTGGACGCGGTCACCCTGGCGCAGACCAGCGGCTACCGCTGCATGATGAGCCACCGGTCCGGCGAGACCGAGGACACCACCATCGCCGACCTGGCCGTCGCCACCAACTGCGGCCAGATCAAGACCGGCGCCCCCGCCCGCAGCGACCGGGTCGCCAAGTACAACCAGCTGCTGCGCATCGAGGAACTGCTCGGCGACGCGGCCCGCTACGCCGGCGCCGGCGCGTTCCCGCGCTTCGACCGGCAGGGCTGATCCGCCTTGGCGCGGGGCGGCGACGAGCGGGACGGCTCCGGGGGGACGACCCCCCGGGGCTCCCGGCAACCGCGGACCAACCCGGCGCTGACCAGCCGCGCCGCGATCCTGGCCGTGGTGGTCTGCGCGATCGCGCTGAGCCTGGCCTACCCGGTGCGCGAGTACGTGGCGCAGCGCCAGCAGATCGCCGAGCTCAAGCACAAGGAGCGCGTGGCGCGCGGGCAGGTGGAGGAACTCGCCCAACACAAGCGGCGGTTGGGGGAGGAGTCGTACATTAAGCGTGAGGCGACACGAAGGCTCCACTACTGCGAGCCGGGAGTGAAGTGCTACATCGTTCTGGACGGCGGCGGTGGCGACGGGCAGCAGCCGCGCAGCGGCGGCCCGCGGGAGAAGCCGCCCTGGTACGAGACGCTCTGGCGGTCGGTGGAGGCCGCGGACCGGCCCCGCTGACCCCGCACCGGGCGGCGGGCGGCCGGCAAGCACACGATCACGCACGGGTGGGGACCAACGGATTCAGATGATCGACGAACGTGACGAGGCCGCGGTCGCGGCGCAGCTGGGCCGTCCGCCGCGCGGGCTGCGGCGGGTGGCGCACCGCTGCCCGTGCGGCGCGCCGGCCGTGATCGAGACGGCGCCGCGGCTGCCCGGCGGCACGCCGTTCCCCACGCTCTTCTACCTCACCTGCCCCAGGGCCAACTCGGCCATCGGCACGCTGGAGGGCTCGGGCGCGATGCGGGAGATGCAGGAGCGGCTGGCCGCCGACCCGAAGCTGCGCGCCGCCTACACCGCCGCGCACGAGGACTACCTGCGCCGCCGCGACGAGGCGGCGCGCGAGGAGGACGTGGAGCCGCTGCCGCCGGGCACGCAGAGCGCGGGCGGCATGCCGGAGCGCGTCAAGTGCCTGCACGCCCTGGTCGCGCACGAGCTCGCGGTCCCGGGCGCCAACCCGTTCGGCCGCGAGGCCCTGGACGCGCTGCCCGAGTGGTGGCGCTCGAGCCCCTGCGCCGGCCCCGACCGGCATCCGACCGACGCCGCCACCGAGGAGGCTCGATGACGCGCGTCGCCGCCGTCGACTGCGGGACCAACTCCGTCCGCCTGCTGATCGCCGATGTCGTCACCTCCGACGACGGCGGGACGCTGACCGACGTGGAACGCCTGATGGAGATCGTCCGGCTGGGCGAGGGCGTCGACGAGACGGGACGGCTGGCGCCCGCGGCGCTGGAGCGCACCTTCGCCGCGATGCGCGGCTACGCCGCCCTGATCGACCGGCACGGCGCCGAGAAGACCCGGGTGGTGGCGACCAGCGCGACCCGGGACGCCGCCAACCGGGCCGACTTCGTGGCCGGCGTGGTGGACATCTTCGGCGTGGTGCCCGAGGTGATCACCGGTGCCGAGGAGGCCGCGCTGTCGTTCGCGGGCGCCACCCGGGAGCTGGCCGCGCTGCGTCCCGCCCGCCCCTACCTGGTCGTCGACATCGGGGGCGGCTCCACCGAGTTCGTGCTGGGCAGCTCCGAGGTGCAGGCCGCGCTGTCGGTGGACATCGGGTGCGTCCGGCTGACCGAGCGGCACCTGCGGGACGGCGACCCGCCGTCCCCGGAGCAGATCACCTCCGCGGTGGCCGACATCGAGAGCGCGCTGGAGCGGGTCCGCGAGGCCGTCCCGGTGGACGAGGCCCGCACCCTGGTGGGCCTGGCCGGCTCGGTGACCACGGTCGCCGGGATCGCCCTCGGCCTGCCCGAGTACGACTCGGAGCGCATCCACCTGTCCCGCATCACCGCCGCCCAGGTGCACGAGGTGACCCGCGACCTGCTGCACGCGACCCGCGCCGAGCGGGCCGCGATCGGCGTCATGCACCCCGGCCGGGTCGACGTGATCGGCACCGGCGCGCTCATCCTGGACCGGATCATGCGCGAGTACGGGTTCGGCGCGGTGGTGGTCAGCGAGCACGACATCCTGGACGGCATCGCCTGGTCCCTGGCCTGAGCCTCAGCGGAGCGGACCGCCGAGGCCGGCCAGCAGCGCGGGGATGAGGACCGCGTTCGGGTTCTGCTGCGGGACGTAGAGGATCGGGGCGGTGCCGTTCGACTGGCGGATCCAGACCCGGCCGTTCTCCAGCACGGCGCCGGAGATCGCCGACCAGCTCAGCGACACCCGTTCGCCGCGCACCCCGCCGGGGTGCACGGTCAGGCCCTGCGCCACGTCGACGGAGCCGCCGCCCCGCACGCTGCGGACCAGTTCGTCCACCAGGCGCCGCTCGGCGCACGCCCGGCACAGCTCGACCAGCTCCCGCCAGACCGCCTCCGCCCGGCCGCCCGCGGCCGCCGGGTCGTTCGCGGTCACGGTCAGGTCGTCGAGGACGACCTCGACGCGGGGCCCGCCGTGGAAGGGGTGCCGCCCGGCCTGGAAGATCCACTGGACGGGGGGCGGCCGCTTGCGCTCGCCGGGCGGGGTCGCCGCCCAGTAGGCCACCCATTCCACGTGTCCCCAGGGGAGCGAGGCTCCGCCGTAGGTCACCGCCCGCTCGTCGGCGTGCAGCAGGACGCCGCGCACGGTGGCGTCGACCGCCCTCGCGTACGGGGGCGCGTGCAGCGGGGCCTCGGCAGGCGGACGCCGGGACGCCGCGGGCGGCTCCGGGTTGAGGTTCTCGGTCCAGTGCTGCCCGTTCCACCAGCGCAGGCTGCCGCTCCCCTTGGGATCGGGGTACCAGCCCGGTTGGGACAAGGCATGCCTCCGCTTCGGCGCTCCGGCGATCCGCATCGTACCGACACGACCTGGGGAAATATGGACGGTTGTCCGACCGGAACCGGCCCGCGTGACGCTCGCCGCACCGCACTCCGGACGCGTGGAAGGATCGCCTCATGACCGAGCGAACGGAGCGAAACGACGGGAGGAGACCGTTCGTGCCGCCCGGGACGGGCTGGCCCGAGGACCCCGCGGCGCCCGGCACGCCCGTCGCGCACGACGCGGCGGAGGTGGCCGGGCTGGCGGCCTCCTCGTCCGGGCCGGCGGAGCTGTGCGCCCGGCAGTCGGTCTGCCGGGCGTGTGACCGGCTGGTGGAGTGGCGGGAGCGGGTCGCGGTGGAGCGGCGCCGCGCGTTCGCCGCGGAGGAGTACTGGGGGCGTCCGGTGCCGGGCTGGGGCGACGACGCGCCCGCGATCCTGATCGTGGGGCTGGCCCCGGCGGCGCACGGCGGCAACCGCACCGGGCGGATCTTCACCGGGGACCGTTCCGGCGACTGGCTGTTCGCCTCGCTGCACCGGGTGGGTCTGGCCGCGCTGCCCACCAGCGTCCGGGCGGGGGACGGGCAGCGGCTGCTCGGGGCGCGGGTGGCGGCGACGGTCCGCTGCGCGCCGCCCGACAACAAGCCGACCCCGGCGGAGCGGGCGGCGTGCCTGCCCTGGCTGGCCCGCGAGGTGGCGCAGATGGCGCCGTCGGTGCGGTGCGTGGTGGCGCTGGGCGGCTACGCCTGGCAGGGGGCCTGGCCGGCGCTCAGGCAGGCGGGGTACGGGCTGCCGCGTCCCCGGCCGGCGTTCGGGCACGGCGTGCAGATCGAGATCACGTCCCCGGCGGGGGAGCCGGTGGCGATGCTGGGCTGCTACCACCCGAGCCAGCAGAACACCTTCACCGGCCGGGTCACCGAGGCGATGCTGGACGAGCTCTTCGCGCGGGCCCGGGACGTCGCGGGCCTGCCGCCGCCCGCCTGAGAGCGGTGGGAGCCGTCACTCCCCCCGGAGGACGGCGAACGGCGGGGCAGGGCCGTGGCCAAGCGGACGAGAGGCGATCGCAACCCCGCGAAGCGATCGCCGTCCCGGCCGCTTGGCGCCCCCGTCGGGCCCTGTCCCGCCGCCGTTCCTCCGATACATCCTGTGAGATGCCGCCGGGAGCCCAGAGGTTCGCGGCGAACAGGGGGATTTCCGGGAATGTCGTCCGTGCCCCGGGTCACGGTGAGCGATGCCCCCGAACGGGTACCGGACGGGCATGGCTGCTGAACCTCCAACGGAATCCGCCAGGCACGTCGTGATCGTCGGCGGCGGCTACGTCGGCATGTACACGGCGCTCCGGCTCCAGCGGAAGCTGCGCCGCGAGCTGCGCCGGGGCGAGGTCGTCGTCACCGTCATCGAGCCCCAGTCGTACATGACCTACCAGCCCTTCCTGCCCGAGGCGGCGGCGGGCAACCTGGAGCCCCGGCACGTGGTGGCGCCGCTGCGCCGGGTGCTGCGCCGCTGCACGATCATCAACGGCCATGTGACCCGGATCGAGACCGCCCGCCGCCGGATCGAGTTCTGCCCCACGGGCGCGGAGGCCGCCGGCGGCGTCCAGGAGATGGGCTACGACCACCTGGTGGTCGCGGCCGGCTCGGTCTCCCGCACCCTCCCGATCCCCGGCCTGGCCGAGTGCGGCATCGGGTTCAAGACCGTGGAGGAGGCCATCTACCTGCGCAACCACGTGATCCGGCAGCTCGACACCGCGGCGTCCCTCACCGCGGTGCGGGACGGCTCACCGGTGTCGGAGGCCGACGAGCGGGCCCGCCGCAGGGCGCTGACGTTCGTCTTCGTCGGCGCCGGGTTCGCCGGGGTGGAGGCGCTGGCCGAGCTGGAGGACATGGCCCGGGACGCGTGCAAGTGGTACCCGAACATCGACGCCGACGACATGCGCTGGATGATGGTCGAGGCCACCGACCGGATCCTGCCCGAGGTCGGCCCCGAGATGGGCCGCTGGACGGCCGAGGCCCTGCGCCGCCGCGGCATCGAGGTCCGGCTCGAGACCCTGCTGAAGTCGGCGGAGAACCGGCACATCGTGCTCAGCGACGGCGAGGAGTTCGACGCCGGGACGCTGGTGTGGACGGCCGGCGTCAAACCCCACCCGGTCGTGGGCGAGGGGGACCTGCCGATCGACGACAAGGGCCGGATCAAGTGCACCGCCGAGCTCACCGTCGAGGGTCTGGACGGCGTCTACGCGGCGGGCGACAACGCCAGGGTGCCCGACCTCACCGACACGGGCGAGTACTGTGCTCCCAACGCGCAGCACGCCGTCCGGCAGTCCAGGCGGCTCGGCGACAACATCGTGGCCGATCTGCGCGGCAAGCCCCGCAAGCCCTACGTGCACGCCTATCTCGGGTCGGTGGCGGGGCTCGGTCTCCACAAGGGGGTGGCCAACGTCTACGGGCTGAAGGTGCGCGGCCTGCTCGCCTGGTTGATGCACAGGACCTACCACCTGTCCCGGATGCCGACGACCAACCGTAAGATGCGGATCACCGCCGACTGGACGCTGGCGCTGTTCTTCCACCGCGAGGTGGTCTCGCTGGGCGAGCTGGAACGGCCTCGCCACGAGTTCGAGCTCGCGGCCGGCCGGCGGGGCACCGTGGCCCGGTGACGCCCGTCGCCGCGGCCGGAAGGGAGGTACGGCCGCCGATGCATGAGGGTGTGGCCTCCCGGCTGGCCCCGCTGCTCACCACGATCATGCTGGGTGACGAGCGGGACGGCGCCGCCGCGGCCGACCTGCCGATTCAGGTCCGCGCCTGGGACGGCAGCGTCGTCGGCCCCGCGGGCGTGCCCGCGTTCGTCATCCGGCACCGCCGGGCGCTGCGCCGGCTGCTGTGGAAGCCCGGCGAGATGGGCCTGGTCCGCGCGTACGTGGCGGGCGAGCTGGACATCGAGGGCGACGTGTTCGCCGCGCTGGGCGCCGTGCAGCGGGTGATGCGCAGCGGCGACGAGCCGATCCGGCTGAGCAGCGACGACAAGCGGGAGATCGTCCGTACCGCGGTGATGCTCGGCGCCGTCGGGCCCGAGCCCAAGCCGCCGCCCGAGGAGTTCCCGCCCGGCCGCCGCGGCGACCGCTCCTCCGGGCCGCTCCAGGAGTCGGCCGCGTTCTTCGCCCGGATGCTCGGGCCCGAGATGGCGCACGCCAGCGGCCTGTGGGACGAGGCCGTCGACCTCGACGACGCCCAGCGGACCGCGGTGGAGTCGGTCACCGAACGCCTCGGCCTGTTCCAGGGCGCGCGGGTGCTCGACCTCAACGCCGGGTGGGGCGCGCTCGCCGTCCACGTCGCCGCCTGCCACGGCGCCCGGGTCGTGGCGCTGACCCGTACCCCCGAGCAGGCCGCCCACCTCGAGGAACGCGCCGCCGAGGCCGGCGTGGCGGAGCGGGTGACGGCGCCCGGCTGGGAACTGGACGCCGCGGGCGGCGGCCCTTACGACGCCATCGTGGGCCTGTCCGGGGTCGAGCCGCTGGAGCGCGACGTCCCGCACCTGTACGAGCTGCTCGCCCCGGGCGGGCGGCTGGTCATCCAGCAGCCGGTGCGGCGCCCGGGTCCGCACCGGGTGCGGCGCACGTTCACCACCAGCTACATGTTCCCCGAGGACGCCGAGCTGGTCCCGCTCGGTGAGCTGGTCGGCGCGCTGGAGGACGCCGGGCTGGAGGTCCGCGGCGTCGGCGCGCTGCGCGAGCACCACGCCCGCACCCTGCGCGCCTGGGCCGCCAACCTGGAGCGGCACTGGGCCGAGTGCGCCGAGCTGGCCGGCACGGGCCGCGCCCGGGTCTGGCTGCTCTACCTCGCCGCCTCGGCGCTGGCCTGCGAGAACGGCCGGATCGGCGTGCACGAGATCCGCGCGATCCGGCGCGACCGCGACGGCCGCGCGGGCACCACCCTGGTCGAGGGACGGGCCGTCCCGGGATACGTGGTGCCGTGATGCGCCGCCCCCGGCGCCGCCCTCCGTTTCTTTTACGGTACGCCCGCGCTGGAACGGGAAAATATCGCGTAGCGCGCCGAACCGTCCGTTGCCGCCGCGGATCGAGCGGGAGCGAGCGGGCGCGCGGCGCCGCACCGCGGAAAAAGCGGTCTCGACCGAATATCGCTTGTCTGAGGCTTCGAACACCTTCAATGTGAACCGGTATGATTACGCCGCCCCTGTAGCCCAATGGCAGAGGCAGGCTCCCTAAAAGAGCTTATGTGTCGGTTCGAATCCGACCGGGGGCACCACCGCCCGGCCGGCGCCTCCCCGAGGTGCCGGCCGGTCTTCGGCCTTCGGGCGCCGCGCGGCCGGCGAGCCGGACGGCGTTTCCGATATCACACCGACACGTTCCGGGGAACATCCGCGCCTGCTCAGACGTCTAGACTGATCAGGAAAGGTCGCCCAGAGTGGAGGCTCCGGATGGAGAGCAGGAACCCCGCGTTCCGGGGTGGTAACGCCTTCGGGCAGCAGGGCGGGCAAGGCGCGCCCTCCGCCCACCAGTTGCAGGACATGTACGACGCGCCCTCCTACGCCCCGCCGGCCACGCGGCCGATGACCATCGACGACGTGGTGGTCCGCGGCTTCCTCACGCTGGTGACGCTGGTGATCACCGCCGCGCTGGCCTGGGCGCTGGTGCCCGCCGAGCTGGCCGTGCCGGTGCTGGTGGTCACGCTGGTCGCCGAGCTGGGCATCTGGGCGTTCATCACCTTCGGCCGCAAGGCCAACGCGCCGCTGGTGCTGGCGTTCGCCGCGGTGTACGGCGTCGCGGTCGGCATCATCAGCAACGCCTACAACGATCTCTACCACGGCGTGGTCTTCCAGGCGATCATCGGCACCGCTCTGGCGTTCGGCGCCATGCTGGCCGTGCACGCGCTGAAGATCATTCGGGTGACGCCGAAATTCGCCCGGTTCGTGATGGCGGCCGGGCTGGCCCTGATCGGCCTGATGCTGGTCAACCTGGTGGTGCAGATCTTCGGCCCGGACACCGGTATCGGCATTCGCGACCCCGGTAACCCGCTCGCCTACGTGTTCAGCGTCGCGGCGATCCTGATCGGGTGCTTCTTCCTGCTGCTCGACTTCGACGCGATCGAGACCGGCGTCAAGCAGGGCGCGCCCGAGAAGTTCGCCTGGTTCTGCGCGTTCGGCCTGGTGCTCAGCCTGGTCTGGATCTACCTGGAGATGCTGCGCTTCATGTCCTACTTCAGCGGCGGCCGCGACTAGCCGACGCCGACGACGGTCTCGCAGCGAAGCGCCCGCGCCCCGCAGCCGAGCGCCCGCGGACAACAGCGATCAGCCCCCTGCCGGTACGAGCGGCAGGGGGCTGATCTGTTGCGGTCCGGCTCGGCGCCTGGGCCGTACCGCGACGCGGCTACGGCGGCGGGGATCATCCCACGGCGGGCCGGACCGCAACACGCAGGTTTCGCGCCGGGGCGTGCGCGGGGGCTGCGTGCACGTTCGAACAAGCTCTGGGAACCGTGCAGTCGTGTCGTGTGCGTCAGTAGTGGCGGGCCCGGCGGGTGCGCTCGTGCTCGCGCACCAGGGCGGAAGCGTAGCCGTGCGAGAGGCCGTGCTCGTCGGCCAGCCAGTTGCTGCGCTCCTCGCATCGGGTGAAGCTCGGGCCGTTCTCGATGGTGGTGAACCACTCGGGGATGTCACGTCCTGTGACATGCGGAATGCGGGCGATGAGCTTGTTGTGCGTCTCCGGCGAGTGGTTCAGTGACAATTGGCACCTCCAGGTCGCGGGGCTCTTCCTGGCACTCTGCAACACCTCCTCCGATGTGACAACCCCCTAACGGGGACCTATCCATGACGTTACGTAGATCATTCGTAACGTGACGATCTTCGGAGAACGCGCAGGTGGCCCGGGCGCACGCGCCCGGGCCACCCCTCACGCGTCCGGCGAACGCACGGTGTACGCCCGTTGAACGGCCCTTACGGGACCGTCCGAAACCTGGCGGTACCCGCCTCGATCGACGTCCGGAACGCCCGCTCCGCGACTCAGCTGAGCCGCTCCAGGACCATCGCCATGCCCTGGCCGCCGCCCACGCACATGGTCTCCAGCCCGAACTGCTTGTCATGGAAGCGCAGGCTGTTGATCAGCGTGGAGGTGATGCGGGCGCCCGTCATGCCGAACGGGTGGCCGACCGCGATGGCGCCGCCGTTGACGTTGAGCTTGTCGAGGTCGATGCCCAGGTCCTCGGCCGAGGGCAGCACCTGCGCGGCGAACGCCTCGTTGATCTCGACCAGGTCGATGTCGTCGATGGTCATGCCCGCCCTGGCCAGCGCCTGGCGGGACGCCTCGACCGGGCCCAGCCCCATGATCTCGGGCGAGAGCCCGGTGACACCGGTGGACACGATCCGGGCCAGCGGGGTGAGGCCCAGCTCGGCGGCCTTGGTGTCGCTCATGATCACGACCGCGGCGGCGCCGTCGTTGAGCGGGCAGCAGTTGCCCGCGGTGACCGTGCCGTCGGGACGGAACGACGGCTGGAGCTGGGACACCTTCTCGTAGGTGGTGCCGGGCCGCGGGCCGTCGTCCTTGCTGACCACGGTGCCGTCGGGCAGCGTCACCGGGGTGATGTCCTTCTCCCAGAACCCGTTGGCGAGCGCCTTCTCGGCCAGGTTCTGCGAGCGCACGCCGAACTCGTCCTGCGCCTGCCGGGAGACGCCGCGCAGCTGCACGATGTTCTCGGCGGTCTGGCCCATCGCGATGTAGATGTCGGGCAGGGCGCCGTCCTCGCGCGGGTCGCGCCAGGCGTCGGAGCCGGCCTCGGCGCGCTTGGCCGAGCGGGCCTCGGCCTCGCCGAACAGCGGGTTCTGGGTGTCGGGCAGCCCGTCGGCGCTGCCCTTGCGGAACCGGCTGACGGTCTCCACCCCGGCCGAGACGATCACGTCGGCCTCGCCCGCCTTGATCGCGTGGAAGGCCATCCGGGTGGTCTGCAGGGAGGAGGAGCAGTAGCGGGTGACGGTCGCGCCGGGCACGCCGTCCCACCCGAGCAGCACCGCCACCACCCGGGCCATGTTGTAGCCCTGCTCGCCGCCGGGCAGGCCGCAGCCCAGCAGCAGGTCGTCGATCTGGGACGGGTCCAGCTGCGGCACCTGGTCCGTCGCGGCCTTGATCATCTGGACGGCGATGTCGTCGGGGCGGATCTCCTTGAGCGACCCCTTGAAAGCGCGGCCGATCGGCGAGCGGGCGGTGGCGACGATGACTGCCTCGGGCATAGCGGATCTCCCTGTCTCAGCGGCCTGTCTCGGCGGGTGCGGGCGGCGGCCGGTGCCGTCCCGGCCCTGGCTGGGTTACTCGCCGGTCAATCGCAATGTAGCCGCCGCTCCGGGAGGCGTACATCGCGGGGCCTGGGCATCGCCGGCGGGGCCGCGGGATAAGCGCGGCCTTACGCTGGCCGCGGCGTATCCGCTGGTGATCCGGTAATGTCACCGGCGCGAACTCTGTGGCCGCGCACACTCCGTACCCGCCGAAACCGTACCCGCCGAATCCGTACCCGGGTCAGGCCCCGTACATGCCCGGTGCGCTGCCCCTGCCGTCGCGCACGCCGTGCACCGCGCCGCGCTCGTCCCGCCACACCCGCCAGCCGTCGGACGACCCGGTGAACCAGGCGGGCGGCGCCCCCGGCGAGGCCGCCTTCCGCCCGGTGGCCACGTCGTAGGCGCACAGCGCCGCCACCGGGTAGAACCCGCGCATGCCCGTGATCTTCAGCTCGGGCGGGTTCATCGTGCAGAACGACCAGGTGCGCAGCGCCCGGTCGGTGACCCGGGCGCCGTCGCGCAACTGGTAGGCGGCGCCGGGCCGCCCCTGCGTCACGAACCCGAGCTTGCTCAGGTCGGCCGGGAACGACAGCCACCACAGCGAGCGCGGCGCCCGGTCCGCGGCGAGCGTCGCGGTCGTGCGGCCGGTGCGCGGATCGAGCCGCTCGAACCCGCCGAACCCGCCGCGCGGGCCGACCTGCCGGGCGAACAGCGCCACCGCCGGGTTGGCGCTGGGGTACAGGCGCAGCAGCCGCTTGCGCGTCCACACCGGCCGGCCGTCGGCCAGCCGCAGGCCGAAGAACCCGTACGGCGACAGCGACCCGCCCTTGCGCGCCTGGTAGGGGGCCATGTAGCCGACGAGCATCTCGCCCGCCGGGCCGCCGCCGGAGGGCGCGGTCACGCCGAACGCCCAGCCGCCGGAGAGGTTCACGCCGGAGCCGAGGGCGCGCTCGACCGGGAACGTCCACAGCGTCCGCCCGGTCCTCAGGTCGCGCGCCTCCAGCGACGGCTGCCGCGCCATCCGGAACAGCACGGCCCTGGACGCGTCCTGATGCTCGACCTCGGCGATGCCCGGCGTCCGCCACAGCGGCCGGCCGGTGGCCGGGTCGAGCGCGACGAACCGGGCGTTCTCGCGGGCGGTGAACTCCGACAGGCAGACGTTGGGGCCGCAGCGGACCGGGCCGAACGTGGAGTCGACCGGCCGCGCCCACCGCTCGTCGCCGGTACGGGCGTCGCGCGCCACCAGCGCGGCGTTCCACCGGCCGGTCTTGCGCGGCTCCACCGCGGTGACCAGGCCCTTGCCCGGCGACCCGGTCACGGCCGGGGACTGGACGCCCATGCCCGACAGCCGCCCGACCATCGTCGCGGGACGCGTCCACAGCCGCCTGCCCCCGGCCAGGTCGAACACCGCGGTCTCCAGCGAGCCGTCGGGACGCAGCCCGGTCACCGCGGTCACACCCGCCCCGGCGACCGGGCGGCTCACCGAGTTGACCCCGGAGCCGGTCCAGCCCTGCCCGGCCAGCGCCGACGGGTCGGGGCCGCCGGAGCAGCCCGCGGCGGCGGCCGATCCGAGGAAGAACGCCCCGAGCGTCGCGACGTGCACGGTTTTGACGCTGTGCGTCCGATTGACGACGGAGGGTAGTTGCCTGTGGGTAGGCTGAGCCATTGGTATCCCCCTGGGAGCGCCGTGGCAGGCGCCGTGATCCGTGAGTGGACGTGCCGGGACGAGGGTGTCGCGGGGCCGCGGTCAGGCGGCTCCCGGTGCCACCGCCGCGGGGCCGCCACCGGGTTCGCCGGGCCCGCCGGGCCCGTCCGGACCGGCCGGTTCGCCGACCCTCCGGCGCCGCAGCAGCCTGGCCCAGCGCCCCCGGGGGCCGCGCTCGCGCCCGGCCAGCCGGGCGCCGACGACCTCCGTGCCGGGCTCCTCGGCGGCCTCGGCGGCCGCGAGGTAGACGGGCAGGACGCCCGTGCCGAGCCCGGGATCGGGGAGCGCGTCGAGCTCCGGCTCCAGCTCCAGGGCGGCCGCCATCGACGGTAGCACCGCCGCGGCCGCCGCGGCGTAACCGCGCGCGGACGGATGGTAACGATCCGCGCTGAACATCTCCCGGGGATCGGCGGCGAACTCCCGGCCCAGCAGGTCGCCCAGCGACACCGACCGGGCGCCGCGCTCGACCGCGGCGATGGTCTGGGCCGCGGCGAGCTGGCGGCTGGCGCGCTGCGCGAACCACCGCAGCGGCTGCATCAGCGGCTCCACCGAGCCCAGGTCGGGGCAGGTGCCGACCACCACCTCGCAGCCGGCCGCGCGCAGCCGCTCGACCGCCGAGCCCAGGTGCCGGACCGACTCGGCGGCCGGCACCCGGTTGGTCACGTCATTGGCGCCGATCATGATGACGGCGACGTCCGGGCCGGCCTCCAGCGCCCGGGTGACCTGCCCGGCCAGCGCACCGGACTGCGAGCCCGACCGCGCCACGTTGGTCAGCAGCACCGGCCGCCCGGCGATCGACGACAGCCCGGCGGCCAGCAGCGCCGCCGGGGTCTCCCCGGCGGTGTGCACGCCCAGCCCGGCGGCGGTGGAGTCGCCCAGCACGACGAACGAGAGCGGCATGCCGGGCAGCGCGGCGCCGTACGGGCCGTCCGCGACGGGGGGATCGCCGTTGGGGGTACCGAGGATGATCTTGCGGGCCAGGAAGGCCTCCAGCTTGATCAGCCCGTAGGTGAGGCCGCCCACCGCGGTGAGGCCGCCGCCCCCGTACGCCGCGGCCGTCGCGATCCGCCGCGCGGTCAACGCTCTCAGCATCCCCGCCGACCCTCCGTCACCACCTGGGAACCGTCCCGCTCATGGGTTGGATGCCCGCGGCCGCCGATCTCGGCTACCGTCGGGAACGGGAATCCATCCGAACCCGCATCCTCCGTTCTCGCAGGACACCTGCCACCGCGTCCCACGCCGGTCACACGCGCTGGACGGGGATGCACCACGGTGAACCGACACACCGGAACCGACAAGGACGTTGCGTGCGCGTACACGATTCGCTGGTCGAGCTGATGGGCGACACCCCTCTCGTCCGACTGCGCAAGGTGACCGAGGGCCTGGCCCCGGCCGTACTGGCCAAGGTGGAGTACTTCAACCCCGGGGGGTCGGTGAAGGACCGCATCGCGGTCCGCATGATCGACGCCGCGGAGGCCGCGGGCGAGCTGCGCCCGGGCGGCACGATCGTCGAGCCGACCTCCGGCAACACCGGGGTGGGGCTGGCCATCGTGGCCCAGGAACGCGGCTACAAGTGCGTGTTCGTCTGCCCCGACAAGGTCGCCAAGGACAAGATCGACGTGCTGCGGGCCTACGGCGCCGAGGTGGTCGTCTGCCCGACCGCGGTCTCGCCCGACCACCCCGACTCCTACTACTCGGTCTCCGACCGGCTGGCGGCCGAGATCCCGGGGGCGTGGAAGCCCGACCAGTACCGCAACGAGAACAACCCGCGCTCGCACTACGAGACCACCGGCCCGGAGATCTGGGCGCAGACCGAGGGCCGGATCACCCACTTCGTCGCGGGCATCGGCACCGGGGGCACGATCAGCGGCGCCGGCCGCTACCTCAAGGAGGTCTCCGGCGGCCGGGTCAAGGTGGTCGGCGCCGACCCGGAGGGCTCGGTGTACTCCGGCGGCAGCGGCCGCCCGTACCTCACCGAGGGCGTCGGCGAGGACATCTGGCCCGAGACCTACGACCGGACGATCTGCGACGAGGTGATCGCGGTCTCCGACAAGGACTCGTTCCTGATGACGCGGCGGCTGGCCCGGGAGGAGGCGCTGCTGGTCGGCGGCTCCTGCGGGATGGCGGTGGTCGCGGCGCTGCGGCTGGCCGCCCGGCTCCCGGCCGCGGACGCGCCGGACGCGGTGGTCGTGGTGCTGCTGCCCGACGGCGGCCGCGGCTACCTCTCCAAGATCTTCAACGATGACTGGATGGCCGACTACGGCTTCCTCACCCCCTCCACCGAGGAGGCCCGGGTGGGCGAGGTGCTGACCAGGAAGGGGGGCACGCTGCCGGAGTTCGTGCACGTCCACCCGAACGAGAGCGTGGAGACCGCGATCTCGATCATGCGCGAGTACGAGGTCTCGCAGCTGCCGGTCATGAAGGAGGAGCCGCCGGTCATGGCGGCCGAGGTGGTCGGGTCCATCGTCGAGAGCGACCTGCTGGACATGCTCCTGAAGGACCGGGGACGGCTGTCCGAGCCGATCGAGGCGCACATGTCCGCGCCGCTGCCGATGATCGGGTCGGGCGAGCCGGTGAGCAAGGCGGTGGCCGTGCTCGAGCGGTCCGGGGCCGCGGTCGTGCTGGTGGACGGCAAGCCCAAGGGCCTCATCACCCGGCAGGACCTCATCGCCTTCCTCGCCAACGCCGCGCAATTCTGACACCTCCCCTCCTTAAGACACTGCTGTAACACCGGGCATTCCATCCGGCCCGGGCGAAAGGCGAAGCGCCGGAGGCCGTCGGGCCTCCGGCGCTTCGTCTATCGGGAGTCGGGTTGCGGTTTCCCGGTCGTGTGGGCGGCTTTTCCGACCGCGGCCCCGCAACCCGACGTCTTCGGTCGCCCCGGGCCCGCCCGCGCGGGCGGGCCCGGAAGGCGATCAGGAACGGATCTCCGACGGCTCCCTGCGGCCCCGGTCGTCGGCCGAGCCGCCGGCCGGGAGCGGCTTCGCCTCGTCGCCGTGCCCCGGCCACCAGGCCCGGCGGCCCAGCAGGGCGGTCACGCCCGGCACCAGGAACAGCGACATCACGAAGGCCGACAGGCTGATCCCGGCGGCGACCGCGAAGCCCATCTGCTTGAGGAACGCCACCGGCGCCAGCAGCATCACCGCGAACGTCCCGGCCAGGATCAGACCGGCCGCGGCGACCGTCGGCCCGCCGTGCTCCACCGCCAGCGCGGCGGCCTTGCGCGGCTCGTTGCCCTCCTTGGCCTCCTCGCGCAGCCGGGCGGTCATCAGGATGTTGTAGTCGGTCCCGATGGCCAGCACGAACAGGTAGAGGATGATCGGCAGCTGGAACGTCACCCCGGCCTCGCCCATCGCGCCCTGGAAGACGTACACCGAGGAGCCGAGCGTGGCGGCGAAGCCCAGCAGCACCGCCACGACCAGGTAGATCGGCGCGACCACCGACCGCAGCAGCAGCGCCAGGATCAGCGCGATCAGCACCGCCGCCACCGGCAGGATCACCGACAGGTCGCGGTTGTTGATGGTGTTGATGTCGGCGAAGATCGCCGTCTGGCCGCCGACGTAGGCGCGCACCCCGTCCGGCGCGGCCTTGTGCACCGCCGGCGCGAGCTCGTCCTTCACGAGGCTGATCGCCTCGTTGGACATCGGGTTCTCCTTGAGGAGCAGGTCGACGCGCGCGATCGCCTTGTCGGCGCCCGGCACCGCCGGCTGCACCTGGCCCACGCCCGGCGCGCCCTTGACCGCCTCGCCGAACTGGGCCAGCTGCTGCGGGTTCAGCGGCTGCCCGTTCTCGCTCTTGAGGAACACCTGGACGGGCGTGGTCAGGCCGGGCGGGAAGCCCCGCTGCATGTCCTTGGTGGCCTCGGCGGACTCGGTGTCCTGCGGGAAGCCGGCCGCGAAGTCGTAGTCGGCCTTGAACCCGAGCGCGCCCGCCGCCAGCAGGACCAGCAGGCCGCCGGAGACCAGCGCGGCCAGCGCGGGACGCTTGCCCACCATCCGGCCCAGGCCGGCGGACACGGTGGCCTTGGGCTGCTTCTTCCACGCCTTGGACGGCCAGAACACCGCCGTGCCCAGCAGCGTCACGATCGCGGGGAACAGGGTCAGCGACGTGATGCCCATGACCACGACCGCGATGGCCAGCGACGGGCCCCAGGCGCTGAACACCCCGAAGGTGGCCAGCAGCAGCACCAGGAACGTGATCGCGATGGCGGCGGCCGCGGAGGAGATGACCTCGCCCACCCGCTCCACCGCGGTGATCATCGCGGTCTTCTTGTCGTCGCCCGCCCGCAGCCGTTCGCGGAACCGGAACATCAGGAACAGGTAGTAGTCGGCGCCGATGCCGAACAGCACGATCAGGATGATGGTCTGCAGGCTGTCGTCGGCGGTGAAGCCGAAGAGGTCCGCCGCGAAGGCGATCAACCCCATCGACACCTGCATCGTCACCGTGATCACGATGATCGGGAGCAGCGCGGCGATCGGCGCCCGGAAGATCAGCAGGATCAGTCCGATGATCAGCACGAACGTGGCGATGCCGACGATCTCGAACGACTGGGTGAACGATTCCTCGTTGTCGACGAAGGTGGCGACGTCACCGCCGACCTTCGCCTCCAGGCCCGCGTTCCCGGGGGCCGACAGCTGGCCGGCGAGCTGCTTGCGGATCTCCTTGACCGCCTCGCCCTGCTTCTCGCTGTCGGCCATGCTGGTGCCCTTCATCGGCACCATCACGACCTGGACCAGCTTGTTCGGCGACACCGTCTGCGGGCCGGCCATGAAGTCCTGGACCGTCGGCGGCTTCTTGGCGTTCAGGCTCTGGGCGATCTGCCCGACCTTGGCGGTGTCCTGGGCCGACAGCGCGGCCCCGTCGGTCCGCTTGAACACGATCAGGGAGGAGGTGTCCTCCTGTTGCGGGAAAGCGTCCTGGGCGATCTCCATCGCCTGGACGGACTCGTACGACGAGGGCAGGAAGTCGCCCTGGTCGGACTCGGTGGTGAGCTTGGGTGCGGCGGCGATGATGAGGATCGCGGCGGCCAGCCAGGCCACGATCGTCCACCACGGATGCCCCACGACGATGCGCGCCAACCGTGCGAACATGCGACGTCCTTCAGCAAGGGTTCAGGGGTACTCGGATACCTGTAAAACGGTAGAGATCGGTTCCCCGGTTGTGGTCAACCCGCGAGCCGAAATGACGGCTGATACCTCCGGGGGATTCCCTCCTCCTCCAGGAGGGCGGGGCGGTGGATAGCCTCATGCGTATGTACAAGGACGCTCACCAGGGGTTCGACACCCTGGCCATCCACGCGGGGCAGGAGCCGGACCCGGCCACGGGCGCGGTCGTCCCCCCGATATACCAGGTCTCCACGTACAAACAGGACGGCATCGGCGGCCTCCGCGGGGGCTACGAGTACTCCCGTTCGGCCAATCCGACGCGTACTTCACTGGAGGTATGCCTGGCCGAACTCGAGGGCGGGGTGCGCGGGCTCGCGTTCGCCTCCGGGCTCGCGGCCGAGGACGCCGTGCTGCGCGCCCTGTGCCGTCCCGGCGACCACGTGATCATCCCGGGCGACGCGTACGGCGGCACCTACCGGCTGTTCGCCAAGGTCGCCGAGCCCTGGGGGCTGGCCTACGACCCGGTGCCGCTGGGCGAGATCGACGCGGTCCGCGCCGCCGTCCGCCCGAACACGAAGATCATCTGGGTGGAGACGCCCACCAACCCGCTGCTCGGCATCGCCGACATCGCCGTCCTCGCCACGATCGCGCACGAGGCGGGCGCGCTGCTGGTCGTCGACAACACCTTCGCCTCCCCCTACCTGCAGCGCCCCCTGGCGCTGGGCGCCGACATCGTGGTGCACTCCACCACCAAGTACATCGGCGGGCACTCCGACGTCGTTGGGGGCGCGCTGCGCGCCGCCGACGCCGAGGTGGGGGAGCGGCTGGCCTTCCACCAGAACGCCATGGGGGCCGTCGCCGGGCCGTTCGACGCCTGGCTCACCCTCCGCGGCGTCAAGACCCTCGGCGTCCGGATGGACCGGCACTGCTCCAACGCCGCCGCCGTCGTCGACATGCTCACCCGGCACCAGGCCGTCCGGCAGGTGCTCTACCCGGGCCTGCCCGAGCACCCCGGCCACGGCGTCGCCGCCAAGCAGATGCGCGGCTTCGGCGGCATGGTGTCGTTCCGGACGGGCTCCGAGGACGCCGCGGTCCGCGTCTGCGAGGCCACCAAGCTGTTCATCCTCGGGGAGTCCCTGGGCGGCGTGGAGTCGCTGATCGAGCACCCGGGCCGGATGACGCACGCCTCGGCCGCCGGATCGCCGCTGGAGGTCCCCGCCGACCTGGTCCGGCTGTCGGTCGGCATCGAGGACGCCGACGACCTCCTCCGCGACCTCGAACGGGCCCTGGCCGCCGCCTGACCCTGCGGCAACCTCAAGCGCTGCGATCGCGTCCGAAGGCAGGTTCGAGCGGAGCGAGAACCTGATCGCGGAGCGAGCCGTCAAGGCGAGTTCGGAGCGATGCAGCGATCGCCGCGTGCGCGACAAGCGACGAGCCGCCAGGCGAGGAGCGCAGCTCGCGCACGCGATGAGAGAGCACGGCGTCCACCGAGGTGGACCGGCCGTGCGGACGCCGTGGCGGCCCCTGCGCGAAAACAGCGCGATCCGGGCCCCATGGGGGATTTCCGCGGCGTTGGGGCCCTGGAGGTGATCAAGGCTTTATGATGTGCGCGCCAGGTTCCGCCAAGAAAGGGCCCGGAGTGCGCAAAGTACTCGTGTGCGGGGCGGCGTTCGCCGCGACGTGTATCGCCGCCGTAGCCGTGTCCAGTGGTGCCCAGGCCACGCCTGGTCCCACCCCGACGCCCGCCCCCTCGTCGCCCGCGCTGCCGGGCCTCCCCGGCACGCCCGGCGCCACCGGCTCCCCGGGTTCGCAGACCCCCTCCGCGCCGGGCTCGGCGAGCCCGTCCGCCCCGCGGACCCCGCGGCAGCCGTCCGCCGCCGACACCGTCGTGTCCGCCCGCGCCGTCATGGTGACGCCCAAGCCGCCCAACGCGCGCACCTACGCCTACGGCGTCCACCCGCGCCAGCGCCTCGACGCCTACTGGCGCCCCGCGCAGCAGCCGGCCCGCCAGGGAGAGACCGCGCAGGCCCAGCCCGCGCGCACCCCCGGGCCCGCCGTCCTCGTCTTCCACGGCGGCTCCTGGATCTCCGGCGACAAGTCCTCCTGGAAGTACTTCGCCCGCCGCCTCACCGCCCAGGGCTACACCGTCTTCGCCGCCAACTACCGGCTCGCCACCCAGGCCGCCTGGCCCGCCCAGCGCGACGACGCCGTCGCCGCCCTCGACTTCGTCAAGAAGAACGCCGCCCGCTGGAACATCGACCCGGGCCGCGTCGCGGTGTTCGGGTCCTCCGCCGGCGGCCTCCTCGCCAGCCAGCTCGGCACCTACGGCGAAGGCGCCCAGCGGGTCCGCGGCGTCCTCGCCCTCTCACCCGTCAACACCCCCTACCTCGCCTACCAGGACGGCCTCAAGGCCACCGCCACGGCCAGCCAGCGAGGACTGCGCCGCGCCGTCACCCAGCTCGTCGGGTGCGTCCCCAACGAGAGCGACCCCCTCTGCTGGCAGCGCGTCGAGGACTCCGACTCCACCACCCACGTCTCCGCCGGGGACGCCCCCATGCTGGCCATGCACGCCGCCGAGGAACTCGTTCCGGCCGCCCACAGCAACGGCCTCGCCGCCGCCCTCCGCGGCGCGGGCGTCGCGGCCACCGTCAAGGTCGTCCCGGGAAGCGGCCACGCCTCCGAACTCCTCAACGACCCCACCGTCTACCCCGCCATCCTGAACTGGCTCAAGGCCCGCACGCGGTAATACCCGGGGGGCCACCCCCCGGAGCCCCCTGCACCCCCGGCAGGGAGGGCTCCGCCCCCCTGCACCCCCCGCCATCACCGCAAGGGGGCTTGTCAGGCCTTCCAGACCATCAGGAAGAGGATCACCAGCCAGAGGATGGCGACCACGCCCGAGACGGCGGCGATGCGGCCTCGTTCGACCTGGGCGATCGCGCCGTCCCGGGCGGGCTTGGGAGGCGCCTTCTTCCTCTTCGCCTCTTCGCCGTTCTCGGAGGAATCGGCGGTGGGCTCGGCGTCGGCCAGCCGCAGCAGGTGGACGGCCTTGCGCTGGTCGCGTTCGACCAGGAACAGCAGGGCGAGCGCGACCACGAACAGCGTCATCGACACCACCAGCCAGATCTCGGCGAGGCGGTCCCGGCCCAGGAGCAGGCCGAACAGGAAGATCCCCAGCGTCGCGAAGCCGTAGATCCGGGTGGTCCGGTTGAGGTGGCCGACCACGACCGTGTTCCCGGCCCGGATGTAGCGCGGGCTGGCCATGGTCGCGGCGGTCAGCGGGCCCAGCGTGAAGATCGCGAAGCCGATGTGCAGGAACAGCAGCAGGCGGTCCATGCCTTCGACCCTAGCGCTCCGTGGCCGGAACCGTACGCTCAGCGGCGGCCGCGGCGAACCCGCAGGTAGTCGCTGACCACGTACTGGCCCAGCCGCTCGGCGTCGGGCGCGAAGACGCGGCCGCCGTTGCGGCGCGCCACCTCCTCCACGAACGACACCAGCCGCCGGTCCTCGGCCAGCATGAAGAAGTTCATGCACGCCCCGCGCCGGGTCATCTTGTCGACCTCGGCCAGGGTCAGCACCAGCGTGTCGGGGGACGGCGGGTAGTCGAACAGCGAACGGCCGTCGGGCCGCAGGTGGGCCGTGGGCTCGCCGTCGGTGACCACCAGCACGATCGGCTCGAAGTCGGGGTGGCGGTCCAGATGGCGGCCCGCGATCATCAGCGCGTGGTGCAGGTTGGTGCCCTGGACCATGTCCCAGTCGAGCCCGGCCATCTCGGTGGGATGCAGGGTGCGGGCGTAGTTGGAGAAGCCGATGATCTGGATGGCGTCCTGCGGGAACTTGCTGGTGACCAGCGCGTGCAGCGCCAGGGTGGTCTGCTTGGCGGCCGCCCAGGTGCCGCGCAGCACCATCGAGTAGGACAGGTCGACCAGCAGGCACACCGCGGCCGCGCTGCGCCGCTCGGTCTCCTGGACCTCGAAGTCGTCCACGCTGAGCCGCACGCCGCCGGACGTTCCGTTGGACGGGGCCGTCGTGAGACCGGCGGCGGGCGCGTCCATGGAGTTGCGGCGGATCGCGTTGCTCACCGTGCGGACCACGTCCAGGGGCTGCTCGTCGCCGAACCGCCACTCGCGGCTGGACCCGGTCAGCTCGCCCGCCTGGCCCGCGTCGCGCTGGTCGTGGTCGCCCTGCCGGCCCGCGGTGAGCTGGGAGAACACCCGGCGGAGCGCGGTGTCGCCCAGGCGTCGGACGGCCTTGGGCGTCAGTTCGAGCTTGCCCTTCTTGCGCTGCAGGTAGCCCTGCCGCTCGAGCTCGGCCTCGATCCGGCGGAGGGCGTCCAGGTCGTCGACCGCGCGGCGGCCCAGGGCGCGCCGCACGGCCTCCTCGTCGATGTCGTCGAGCCGGGCGCCGGGGTAGTCCTGCCCGAGGGCGGCCTCCAGCTCGGCGAGGTCGGCCAGCTCGGCCAGCGCCGAGGTGGCGTCGGCCATGCCCAGCGGCTGGTCGCCCGACATCCGCTCCGGGGTGCCCCAGCCCAGGTCGGGACGGCGGGCGCGGAGGGCGTCGTTCAGCCGGGCCATCTCCATCGCCAGGCCCGCGTCCTGCATGACCTGGTCCATCAGCCCGGCCAGCTCGGCCCGCTGCTCGGGGCTGAGCGAGGCCAGCAGCCGGTCCATCGCGGCGGCCCGGCGGGCCAGCGAGTCGACCAGCTCCTCCAGGTTGCCCGGCCGGTCGGGGAACATGTCCCCGTACTCCTCCATGAACCGGTCGAAGTCCTCCTGCGTGTGCTCGCCGCGGGCGTCCTTCTCCAGCATCTGGTTGAGCGCGGACATCATGTCCTTGACCCGCTCCATGGCCCGCGGGTCCTGGCCTTCCAGGGCCTGCTTGATGCCCTGGAACTGGGAGTCCAGGACGTCCCGCCGCAGCAGGTCCTTCAGCTGCTCGAACGTCGCCCGCGCCGCGTCGGACTTCCAGTCGTAGTCCGACAGCCGCCGGATCGCCTGCGAGGTGTCCTGCGGCAGCGTGTCGAGCTCGGCCTCGCGCAGCCGGGCGTCATCACCCGGATCGGGGAACAGCTCCGCCCGCTCCTGCCCGATCGCGGTGTCGAGCAGCGCCCTGGCCTGTTCCAGCGTCCCGTCCAGGCGGCCCCGATCGCGCAGCGCCCGGCGCCGCTCCCGCACCTGCCGCAGCAGGTCGTCCAGGCCGCGCCGCCCCTCCGCGTTCGGCAGGCCGCGGCGCAGCAGGTCGCGCAGCGCCTCGTCGGGACGGGTGCCCTCCAGGACGGAGTCGCCCATCGCGTCCAGCGCGTCGCGGACGTCGTACGGCGGGGCGAGCGGGTCGGGGCCGTCCTCGTACGCCCCGTACCGGTAGCGGCTCATCGCACTCCCAACTCGCGCATGCTCACATGGCTGCTGCTCACGTGTGGTACGTGGCGGTGCCGTCGCCCCCGCCCGCGACGTCCTTCGACAGCCGGCGGGTGAGGTAGAGGCCCTCCAGGGCGAACTCCAGCGCCGCGGCGGCCTGCTCGGGGGACTCCCCGCTCATGCCCAGCCGCTCCATGATCTTGGCGAGCCCGGGGACCTGGCCGATCCGGCGCAGCAGCTCGGCCGCCGGCACCAGCTCGCCCGACTCCACGATGTCGCCCGAGTCGAACTTGTCGAGCAGCCCGGTCAGATCGGCCGGGCCCAGCGTCCGCCGGTAGGTCTCGGCGACGGCGCGGCGCAGCAGGTGCTCCAGCACCTCCTGCTCGCGGCCCTCCTCGCTGACCTCGAACTCCACCTTGCCCATCAGGGACGGCACCACCGGCGCCAGGTCGCAGACCCGCGCCACCGCCCGCTCCTCGCCGGCCAGCGCGGCGCGCCGCACCGCCCCGGCCGCGACCGTCTCCGCGCCCGCCAGCGCGAACCGCGCCGACACGCCGGACCGGCCGTCCACCGCCGTCGACTCCCGCACCAGCCGGGTGAACCGGGCGATCACCTCGACCAGGTGGTCGGGCACCTCGGCCTGGACGCCGCCGACGTCGGCGAAGTCGGCCTCCTGGCGGATCAGCTCCAGCTCGGTGTCCAGCTCCAGCGGGTAGTGGGTGCGGATCTCGGCGCCGAAGCGGTCCTTCAGCGGGGTGATGATCCGGCCCCGGTTGGTGTAGTCCTCCGGGTTGGCGCTGGCCACCAGCAGCAGGTCCAGCGGCAGCCGCAGCGCGTAGCCGCGGACCTGGACGTCCCGCTCCTCCAGCACGTTCAGCAGCGCCACCTGGATCCGCTCGGCCAGGTCGGGCAGCTCGTTGATGGAGAAGATCCCGCGGTTGGTCCGCGGCACCAGCCCGAAGTGGACGGTCTCCGGGTCGCCCAGCGTGCGGCCCTCCGCCACCTTGATCGGGTCGACGTCGCCGATCAGGTCGCCGACGCTGGTGTCGGGCGTGGCGAGCTTCTCGCCGTAGCGGTCGTCGCGGTGCAGCCACGCCACCGGCAGGTCGTCGCCCGCCTCGGCGGCCAGCCGCCTGCAGCGCACGCACACCGGCGCGTACGGGTGGTCGTTGATCTCGCAGCCCGCCACCACCGGGGTCCACTCGTCCAGCAGGCCGCCCAGGGTGCGGATCAGCCGCGTCTTGCCCTGCCCGCGCTCGCCGAGCAGCACCAGATCGTGCCCGGCCAGCAGGGCCCGCTCCAGATGCGGCAGCACCGTGTCGTCGAACCCGACGATGCCGGGGAAGCGGGACTCGCCGGATCTCAGCCGGCCGAGGAGGTTGTGACGGATCTCGGCCTTCACCGAGCGCTGGATGTGGCCACTGGTGCGCAGCCCGCCCAGTGTGTTCTCACGAGGTTCGGTTGGACGCACGCGATCGACATTACGTCGCCGATCCTCGGAATCGCACCCTCGCGGGGGGATTCCTCGCCGCGGTCCGCCCCCGGAACGTTTGGGTGCCGGAGACGAGAAGGGGGAGACTGGGGGTGTGAAGGATCGCGCGAACCGCACGAGGGAGGCGCCACCGATGACCCGATTCGGTGACGGCCTGGCCCTCGGCCCCGATCTGTCAGCCGCCGCCCGCACCGCGGTGGAGAAGGCCCTGGCCCCGCTGAGCGCGCCGCCCGACCTGGTGTGCGTGTTCGTCTCGGCGGAGGATCCGGACGCGGTGGAGGCCGCCGGGCAGGTGGCGATGGAGGCCGCCGGCGGCGCGGCGGTCGTCGGCTGCAGCGCCAACGGCGTCATCGGCGGCGGCCACGGCATCGAGGAGGCCAGTGCGGTCAGCGCCTGGGCGGCGGTGCTGCCCGGGGCCAGGCTGGAGCCGTTCCGCCTGGAGACCCTCAAGACCGAGGACCGGCTGATCGTCGTCGGCATGCCCGAGGGCCACGTCGACGACGTGGTGGGCGTGCTGCTGGCCGATCCCTACACCTTCCCCGTGGACGCCTTCGTGGAGCGCTCCTCCGAGGCCCTGCCCGGCCTGCCGCTCGTCGGCGGGATGGCCGACGGCAAGGGCCGCGGCGACACCCGGCTGTTCGTCAACGGCGAGGTGTTCGACTCCGGCGCCGTCGGCGTGGTCCTGGGCGGCCCGATCATCGCCGCCACCCTGGTCAGCCAGGGCGCCCGCCCCGTCGGCCCCGACATGATCGTCACCAGGGCGGACGAGAACGTCCTGTACGAGCTGGCCGGCACCCCCGCCCTCGACAAGCTGGAGCAGATCGTGCTCGGCCTGCCCGAGGAGGAGCAGGAGCTCGCCGGGCGCGGCCTGCTGATCGGCGTGGCCATGGACGAGTACGCCGAGGAGCACGAGTACGGCGACTTCCTGGTGCGCGGCGTCGTCGGCGCCGACACCGACAGCGGCGCCATCGCGATCGGCGACGTCGTCGAGGTCGGCCGCACCGTCCGGTTCCAGGTCCGCGACGCCGGGCAGGCGGAGGAGGACCTGGCCGCCCTGCTGGAACGCTTCGACCTGGAGCCGGTCGAGGGGGCGCTGCTGTTCTCGTGCAACGGCCGCGGCCGGGCCATGTTCCCCGACTCCGACCACGACGCCCGCGTCCTGCACCGCGTGTTCGGCGCCGCCGGCGTCGGCGGCTTCTTCGCCGCGGGGGAGATCGGCCCCGTCGCCGGACGCAACCACGTGCACGGCTTCACCGCGTCCATCCTCGCGTTCGGCCCGAGCGGAGACCGATGACCGAACTCCCCGCGCTGGCCGTCGACATCGGCGGCACCAAACTCGCCGCGGCCGTCGTCCACCCCGACGGCCGCCTCGCCTCCCGCGACCGGACCGCGACGCCGAACTCACCGTCCGAGCGCCCGGAGGGCGGTGAGTTGTCCTTGCCGGGAGGTGCGGGGGGTCGTCCCCCCACGGTGAATCGGTCGGTGCAGGACGACGGCCGGGAGGCCATCTGGTCGGCCCTGGAGGCCCTCCTGGACAAGGTGGTCGCGGACGCGGGCGCCCCCGAACTCGCGGGTGTCGGCGTCGGCTGCGGCGGCCCCATGACCTGGCCCGCCGGGGAGGTCTCCCCGCTCAACATCCCCGCCTGGCGCGATTTCCCGCTGCGCGAGCGGCTCCGCGCCCGCTACCCGGGGCTGCCGGTGCGCGTCCACAACGACGCGATCTGCGTCGCCATCGGCGAGCACTGGCAGGGCGCGGGCAGAGGCCACGCCAACGTCCTGGGCATGGTCGTCTCCACCGGCGTCGGCGGCGGCCTCATCCTCGGCGGACGCCTCATCGACGGCGGCACCGGCAACGCCGGCCACATCGGCCACGTGATCGTCGACCCCGACGGCCCGCCCTGCGGCTGCGGCGGCCACGGCTGCCTCGAAGCCGTGGCCCGCGGCCCCGGCCTCGCCGCCTGGGCCCGCGCGCAGGGCTGGCGGCAGGACCAGGCCGGCGACCCCACGGGCGCCGACCTCGCCGAGGACGCCCGCGCGGGCCACCCCATCGCCACCGCCGCCATGCGCCGGGCCGGCCGCGCCCTGGGCCTGGCCATCGCCTCCGCCACGCACCTGTGCGACCTGGACGTCGTGGCCGTGGGCGGCGGCGTCTCCCAGGCGGGCGACCTGCTCTTCGACCCCTTGATGGAGACGTTCGACACCCACGCCCGCATGGCCTTCGCCCGCCGGCTGCGCATCGTCCCCACCGCACTCGGCCAGACCAGCGGCCTGGTGGGCGCCGCGGCGCTCATCTTCCGCGCCCCGCAATACTGGGGGGACCCCCTCGAACCCCCCGCGGGACAGGCGGGCCGATCGCCCGCTCCCCTATAGATTCTGGCTATGTCGCTCGTCAGTGTTGACGATATTCGTGCCGCTCGTGTGATGCTGCGCGACGTCGTCGTGCCCACGCCGTTGATGCATTCGCGTGCGCTGTCCGAGGCCATCGGCGGTCCGGTGTTCCTGAAGTGCGAGAACCTGCAGCGGACGGGGTCGTTCAAGATCCGCGGGGCGTACGTGCGGATCGCGCGGCTCAGCGATGAGGAGCGGGCCCGCGGGGTGGTCGCGGCCAGCGCCGGGAACCACGCCCAGGGGGTCGCGCTCGCGGCGTCCATGCTGGGCTGCAAGGCCACGGTGTTCATGCCGGAGGGCGCTCCGCTGCCGAAGGTGGCGGCGACGCGGGCGTACGGGGCGGAGGTGGTGTTCCCCGGTCCGACCGTGGACACCTGCCTGCAGGCCGCCCAGGAGCACGCGGAGCGGAACGGGGCCGTGCTGATCCACCCGTTCGACCATCCGGACGTGGTGGCCGGGCAGGGAACGATCGGGCTGGAGATCCTGGAGGAGTGCCCGGACGTGCGCACGGTCGTCGGCGCGGTCGGCGGGGGCGGGCTGATGTCGGGGGTGGCGACGGCGCTGAAGCAGGGCGCCGACCACGATGTGAAGGTCGTGGGCGCGCAGGCGAAGCGGGCGGCGGCGTTCCCGCCGTCGCTGGCGGCGGGCCGGCCGGTCCGGGTGGACGTGCAGCCGACGATGGCGGACGGGATCTCGGTGGGGCGGCCCGGTGATCTGACCTATGCCCTGGTGACGGAGCTGGTCGACGCCGTGGTGACGGTGACCGAGGAGTCGATCTCGCAGGCGCTGCTGCTGTGCCTCGAACGGGCCAAGCAGGTGGTGGAGCCGGCGGGCGCGGCCGGGGTGGCGGCGCTGCTGGAGCACTCGTACGCGGTGCGGACGCCGGTGGTGGCGCTGCTGTCGGGCGGGAACATCGATCCGGTGCTGCTGGCGAAGGTGCTGCGGCACGGGCTGGCGGGCGCCGGGCGGTACCTGGTGGTGCGGGTCCGGCTGAACGACCGGCCGGGGGCGCTGGTGACGCTGCTGAGCGAGCTGGCCGAGCTGGGCGTGAACGTGCTGGACGTGATGCACGAGCGGGTGGCCGCGCGCCTCCACGTCGAGGAGGCGGAGGTGCTGATGCACCTGGAGACGCGCGGCGGCGACCACAGCGAGGAGGTGCTCGGCCGGCTGAGGGACAAGGGCTACACCCTGACCCTCAGCTGACCGGCATCCTCAATCGACCGGCCGGGGCGTTCAGAGGGCGGGCTTGCCGGAGGTGTAGACCCACTTCTCGAACAGGTCGTCGAGCTGCTTGCCGGAGATCTTCTCCGCGAAGCGGATGAAGTCCACGGTGGTGACGTTGCCGTCGCGGTTGGCGGCGGGCCATTCCTTGACCAGCCTGGCCCAGTCCTTCTCGCCGATGGCCTTGCGCAGGACGTGCAGGGTCATCGCGCCGCGCTCGTACACGGTCGAGTGGAAGATGTTGTCGCGGCCGGGGTCGGCGGTGAGCGGCTTCCACAGGTCGTTGTCGGCGGGCGTGGCGTAGGTCTCGTCGAAGCTCTGCTGGACGGGCTTGCCGTCGTACTTCTCGAAGTACATCCACTCCGAGTAGGTCGCGAAGCCCTCGTTCAGCCAGATGTCCGCCCAGCGCTCGGGGGTGACGCTGTCGCCGAACCACTGGTGGGCGATCTCGTGCGCGATCAGGTCGGGCCGCGGGATGGTGCCGGGGCGGCGGCCCAGGTCGTACACGGGACGGCCCTGGGTCTCCAGGGCGTAGCCGACGCCCGCCTTCACGGCGATGCCGCCGGTGGAGGTGAACGGGTACTTCCCGAAGTGGCCGGCGAGGAAGTCCTGGATGTCGCCGGTCTGGAACTGGAACGACCTGTGCAGTTCCGGCGTGATGTTCAGCGCCTTGTCGGTGGCGGTGATGTTGGGGTACCCGCTCTTGGTCTTGCCGCTGAGCACGTCGTACTTGCCGATGGCGAGCATGCTGAGCTCGCTGGCCATGGGCTGCCGCATCCGCCAGTGGGAGACCGTCCAGCCGCCCTTGGTGGCCTTGCCGGCGAAGTCGCCGTTGGCGAGGGTGGTGAGGTCCTGGGGCGCGGCCAGGGTGAAGCTGTAGGTGGCCTTGTCGGTGGGGATGTCGTTCACCGGGTAGACGGTGGCGGCGCCGATGGGCTGGTTGAGCATCACCGCGCCGTCGCCGGTGGCGATCCAGCCGGAGGTGCCCAGCGCGGGGTCGTTGATGGTCTGCGGGACGCCGGAGTAGGCGACCGTGACGGTGAACCTCCCGTTCGCCCGCAGGCCCTTCGACGGGGTGATCTCCAGTTCCTGGGCGCCGGTGCGCTTGTAGGCGGCCTTGGCGCCGTTGACCTTCAGCGAGGAGATCTTCAGCGGGCCGAGGAAGTCCAGGTTGAACCGGGACAGGTTCTGGGTGGCGCGGGCCTGGATTCCGGTGACCGCCTGGATCGCCTTGGTGGACGGGTCGTACTTCAGCCCGATGTCGTAGTGGGCGACGTCGTAGCCGCCGTTGCCCATGTCGGGGAAGTACGGGTCGCCGGCGCCCGGCGCCCCCGGGGTGAACCGGGGGGCGGTGGCCCCCGCGGGCACCGCCGACACCAGGAGGCCCGCGGTGGCGGTCAGTGCCACGGCGGCCAGTGCTCGTGGGGTTCTGCTCATCGGCCTCGTCCTTGGGATGACGTCACGTTCGCCCCAAAAATTTCAGCAGCCCGGCCGCCGTTCAAGCGCGAATCGATCTCAATTCGGACCGGTTCGGGCCATACCTTTCGGCTGGGCCGGCCTGGCGGGCTTGCCTCGCTTGTAGAGCCAGTCGTGGACGACGGGCCACAGCGGGCGCCCGGAGATCCGCTCCGCGTGCCGCACGAAGTCCGCGGTGGAGGCGTGGCCGTGCGTGCGCGAAGGCGCCCAGGTACGCAGGATATCGAAGAAGGCGCGGTCGCCCGCGGCGACCCGCACGGCGTGCAGCGTCATGGCGCCGCGGGTGTAGGTCGGGAAGTACTTGAACATCCCCTTGCGGCCGGGCCTGCCCGTCGCCTGCCGCCATTCGGCGTCGTTCCCGGGCCGCGCGTACGCCTTGGCGAACTCCTGGGCGGCGGTCGGGCCGCCGTGCTGCTCGGCCCAGAGCCACTCGGCGTAGGTGGCGAAGCCCTCGTTCAGCCAGATGTCCTGCCAGCGCCGCACGCTGACGGCGTCGCCGAACCACTGGTGGGCGATCTCGTGGACGATCAGCCGGGTGTCGGTCAGCCGCAGGCCGGCGCGCCCCGGGTACACCGGCCGGTTCTGGGTCTCCAGCGCGTACAGCACGGGGACGTCGTCGATGACGCCGCCGGAGGAGTCGAACGGGTAGCGGCCGAACGTCCGGACGCCCCAGTCGGTCACCCGCCCGGTCTCCCGCTGGAACCAGGCGATGTTGCGCTCGACCGACGGGTCGACCGCGGTGAACGTGCGGATGCCGCCGGGGGAGTGGCCGTCCCGGGTCTTGAACCGCCCGATCGCGATCATGGCGAGGTACCCGGCCATGGGCCGCTGGGAGCGCCACCGGAACGTGGTGGTGCCCGGCGCCCGCGCGCCCTCCCGCCCGCTCGGGCCCCGCCTGACCTGCTGCCGGGCGCGGACCGGCTCGCCGTTGGCGACGACGGTCAGCCCCCGCGGCACGGTGATCGTGTACGCGTGGGTGGCCTTGTCGCTGGGATGGTCGTTCAGCGGGAACCAGGTCGCCGACCCCTGCGGCTGCGACAGCGTGACGGCGCCGTCGCGGGTGCGGATCCAGCCGCTGCGGCGGCCGTTGGGCGAACCGTCGTAGGTCACCGCGACCCTGAACCGCGAGCCCTTCCGGAGCCCGCCCTTCGGGATGATCGTCAACTCCTGGCCGGCGCGCCGCCACGAGGCGGGCAGGTCGTTCACGGTGACGTTCCGCACCTGGTTGCCGACGAAGTCGAGGTTGAAGCTGGACAGGTGCTGGGTCGCCGTCGCCCACATCGTGGTGGTCGCGGCGATCCGGCGGCCGTTCGGCCGGTAGTTCAACCGGACGTGGTAGTGGCCGGCGTCGTAGCCGCCGTTCCCGGCCGCGGGGAAGTAGGCGTCGCCCGCACTGGCCGCGCCCGGCACGAACCGCACGTCCGGCGACGGCGAGCCCGGCGGCCGGGCCGTCGCGGACGACGCCGAGGCGGCGACCACGGCCGAGGAGGCGAGGGCCGGGACCATGAGCAGGGAGGCGGCGGACTTCCGCGCCGCAGGCGTGTTCACCACGCGGCCCACCCTGGCGGCCCCTCCGGGACGGCGCGGGCCGCCCGGCCGCGTCTTTCCCGATCCCTTGCCGTTTCCTGGGTGTCGCTTGGAGCGCCCGGACCGGGGCCGGGCCGTCAGAGCTTGGGACGTCCCCGCTCGTACAGCCAGGCGTTGAAGAAGTCGTCGAGCTGCCGGCCCGACACCCGCTCGGACACCTCGATGAACTGCTGCGTCGTCGCGTTGGAGTGGCGGCGCTCCCTGGCCCAGGTCTTCAGGATGTCGAAGAACTTGCCGTCGCCGACCCTGGTGCGCAGCGCGTGCAGCGTCATCCCGCCCCGGTCGTAGACGGTGCGGCCGAACATCTGCGCGCGGCCCGGGTTCCCGGTCGGGACGTCCCACAGCTCGCGGTTGCCGGCGTCGGCGTAGAGGGAGTCGAACTTCTGCTTCACCGTCTGGCCGCCGGACTTCTCGTCCCACATCCACTCGCCGTAGGTGGCGAAGCCCTCGTTCAGCCAGATGTCCTGCCAGCGGGTGACGCTGACGCTGTCGCCGAACCACATGTGCGCCAGCTCGTGCGCCACGATCGACTCGTCGGCGCCGAACGCCCCGTACACCGGCCGGGTCTGGGTCTCCAGCGCGAACCCGACCGTGGCGTTGTCGACCAGGCCGCCGGTGGAGCTGAACGGGTAGGGCCCGAACAGCTTCACGAACTCGTCGGTGATCTGGGCGTTCTTGGCGTGGAACTGGTCGAGCTGGAGCCCGCCGACCGTCGGGTCGACCGCGGTGATGTTGGTGATGCCGCCGGGCGTCTTGCCGGTCCGCACCCCGAACCGGCCGACGTTGACGGTGGCCAGGTAGGTGGCCATCGGCTCCTTGACCCGCCAGGACGTCGTGGTGCGCCCGGCCGCCCCGGCGACCTTCGCGGGCGCGGGCGCCGCGGCGGGGACGATCGGGGGCCCGGTCGGCGGGCCGTCCGTCGGCGTCCCCGTCCCCGGCGGGACCTGGCCCGGCGGGACCTCCTCCTGCGGCGGCGCGCCGTCCGTGCCCCTCACCGGCGTGGTCGGCTCGCCGTTGGCGATCGCGACCAGCCCGTCGGGGACGGTGATCTGGAAGTCGAAGGTGGCCTTGTCGCTCGGATGGTCGTTGCTGGGGAACCAGGTGTGCGCCCCGCTGGGCTGGCAGGCCACGAAGACGCCGTCGGGCGTGCGGATCCACCCGTACCGGCCGAGGATCGGGTCGGCCACCGGCTTCGGCGTGCCCGAGTACCGCACCGTGACGGTGAAGTCGGCGCCCTTCTCCAGCGGCTTGGCCGGGGTGACGACCAGCTCGTCGGCGTCGTGCAGCTGCTGCGCGGCGGCCCCGTCGACCTGGACGCCGGACACCTGGAGCCCGGTGAGGTCGAGGTTGAACCGGCTCAGCCGCTCGGTGGCCTTCGCCCTGATCTCGGCGGTGCCGTCCAGCTCCCGGGGCCCGCCCGGCGTGATCGCCAGCCGCAGGCCGTAGTGCTGGACGTCGTAGCCGCCGTTGCCGTTGCCCGGCGTGTACGGGTCGCCGGCGCTGTCGGGCCCGGACGGGCCGGTCGGCTGCCCGGGCCCGGCGTTCGGCGGCGGGCCGCCGCCGCGGTCGCCGCGCAGGTCGATCTGGCAGGCCGTCAGCGCGCCCGCGACGGCGAGGGCGGCCAGGCCGGCCGTCCCGCGCCGGGCGATGCCGGGCGCCCCGCGGCGGTCGCTGAGGATGCCGCGGCGGGGGCCGCGCGAGGGGGGAGGCGTACTTCCGGCCGTATCCACGGTGCCCAGACTGCCCGGAGTGGGCACTCTGGGCAACTCAGATGCATCCCGTGCCCGGGTTCGGGGGCGCGCGAGGCCGGGGTCATGACCTGGAACCGTTCCCCCGGCCCCGCGAGGCCCGGCCCCAGGTTCACCGGGCCCGGCGGTCACGGACGGTCACAGGTTGCCGCGGAGCGCCTGCTCCCGCTCGATCGCCTCGAACAGCGCCTTGAAGTTGCCCTTGCCGAAGCCGAGCGACCCGTGCCGCTCGATCAGCTCGAAGAACACCGTCGGGCGGTCCTGGACGGGCTTGGTGAAGATCTGCAGCAGGTAGCCGTCCTCGTCGCGGTCCACCAGCACGCCGCGCCGCTGGAGCTCCTCCACCGGCACCCGCACTTCGCCGATCCGGGCGCGCAGCTCGGCGTCCTGGTAGTAGGAGTCGGGGGTGGCCAGGAACTCCACGCCCGCGGCCCGCATCGCGTCCACCGAGGCCAGGATGTCGTTCGTGGCGAGCGCGATGTGCTGCACGCCGGGGCCGCCGTAGAACTCCAGGTACTCCTCGATCTGCGACTTCTTGCGGCTCTCGGCCGGCTCGTTCAGCGGGAACTTGACCTTGCGGGTGCCGTCCGCGACGACCTTGGACATCAGCGCCGAGTACTCGGTGGCGATGTCGTCCCCGACGAACTCGGCCATGTCGGTGAAGCCCATGACCCGGTGGTAGAACCCGGCCCACTCCTCCATCCGCTCGACGTTGCCGACGCAGTGGTCGACCGCCTGGAAGTTCCTTCTCTCCGGCGGCGCCACGATCGGGTCCGCGGCGGTGAAGCCCGGCAGGTAGGCGCCGGAGTAGTTGGAGCGGTCGACCAGCGAGTGCCGCGTCTCCCCGTAGGTGGCGATCGAGGCGACCACGACCTTGCCGTGCTCGTCCTCCAGGACGTGCGGCTCCTCGATCCCCGTGGCCCCGTTGGAGACCGCGTGCCGGTAGGCGGCCTCGGCGTCGGGGACCGCGATGGCCAGGTCCACCACGCCGTCGCCGTGCTCGGCGACGTGCCGTCCCAGGTCGGTGCCCGCCCGCACCGGCCCGCGGAACACGAACCGGGCGCCGCCCGACTCCAGTACGTGCACGGCCTCGTCGGGGCTGCCGTTCTCCGGCCCGCGGTAGGCGACCCGGCGCATCCCGAAGGCGGTCGAGTAGAAGTGCGCAGTCTGCTTGGCGTTGCCGACGGCGAAGACGACGGCGTCCATGCCCTTGACCGGAAATTCGTCCATGCGCCCAATCTCGACAGGCGGCTACAGACTGCGCAAGAGTGACTTGATTCAGTGGACAATCTGTAGAGTCGATCACCGTAAGAAGGGGACGATCTGTACAGGATGCCCAGGGCGGCGCACAGGTGGGGGCGGTACCGGTGATCGACGAACTGGACGGGCGGGTGATCGCGCTGTTCGCCGCGGAACCCCGGATCGGGGTGCTGGAGGCGTCCCGGCGGCTCGGGGTCGCCCGCGGCACCGTGCAGGCGCGGCTCGACCGGCTGGTCCGGGACGGCGTGATCCGCGGCTTCGGCCCGGAGATCGACCCGGCCGCCCTCGGCTACGGCGTGACCGCGTTCGTCACGCTGCAGATCAGGCAGCCCGGCGGGCACGATCCGGTCGCCGAACGGCTCGCCGGGGTGCCCGAGGTGATCGAGGCGCACACCATCACCGGCGGCGGCGACATGCTCTGCCGGGTGGTGGCCCGCAGCAACCAGGACCTGCAGCGCGTCATCGACATGATCGTCGGGGTGCGCGGGGTGGAGCGGGCGTCCTCGGTGATCTCGCTGGCCACCCAGGTGCCGCAGCGCACGCTCCCGCTGGTGGCCGCCGCCGCCCGCGCCAAGCGCCCGACCGCGCGAGGCCATGAGAGGCTATGAGGGGGCCGTCAGAGGGCGGCCCACGAGCTTGAGGCGTGTCTCGAAGCGGCTTCCGGTACCGCGCGAGCGCGCTACCTGGCCGGTGGGGCGATGCCGGAGGCGAGCCTCACCGGCCAGATCGCGAAGCGATGTCGCGCTCGCCCAGGCTCGGTCAGGGTGCGAGCCTCCAGGCGAGGGCCCTGGGCCGGGGCTGCGAGAACACAGCCGGCGGGCCTGGCACGGCCGGGATGGGGCCCGGGGCGCGGGATGCTCGCGGCCCCGGGAAAAGCCTAGGAACCCGCGTAGGGGGTGGCGTCCAGGATCTCGACCGTCATGCTGCGGCCGTTCGGCAGCGAGTAGGTGGCCTTGTCGCCGACCTTCTTGCCGTTGATCGCCGCGCCGAGCGGGGACTTGGGGGAGTACACGTCGATCGGGGCGCCGCTCTCCTCCCGCGAGGCGAGCAGGAAGGTGACCTCCTCGTCGTCGCCCTCGAAGGCGACCGTGACGGTCATGCCGGGACCGACGACCCCCTCGGTGCGGGGGGCCTCGCCGACGCGCGCGTTCTCCAGGATGCCCTGCAACTGGAGGATGCGCCCCTCGATCTTGCCCTGCTCCTCCTTGGCCGCGTGGTAGCCGCCGTTCTCGCGCAGGTCGCCCTCCTCCCGCGCCGCCTCGATCTTCTGAGCGATCTCGATGCGGCCCGGGCCCGACAGGTGGTCCAGCTCAGCCTTGAGCCGGTCGTACGCCTCCTGGGTCAGCCAGGTGACGTTGTCAGCGCGGGTCTCGGTCACGGGTACTCCTCATCCACATGTTGCGATCCTCGCTCGTCCCGGGCGGGAGGAGCGACACATCGACATGAAGTGCGGCCGGGTGAAACCTCTAGCCTATCCGGTGTGTGCGGGTAAAGGTTCCCTGAACACCGCGCACGCAACCCGCCAAACCAGGCCGGGCTTTCACCAGGTCGCCGGTGTTCTCCGGCCGCCGTCAGACCTTGCGGCAGTCCTTGACGCGGGCGCCGGTGGCGCGCTTGGAGGTCCGCAGCGTGTCGGTCCGCTGAATCTTCTCGGTGCCCGCCGGGACGGTGATCTCGGACGAGGCGACGATGGCGAAGTCGGTGTCGAAGGCGTCCACCGTGCAGCGCACCACGTCCTCCCGGGACTTGGCCACGGCGTAGGTGACCTGCACCGACGAGTCGTTCTGTATGACGAACGTGATGGTCTGGGCGGCTATTCCCGGGGTGTTGTTCGCATGCCCGACCACGACCGCCCAGCCGGCCGCCATGACGACCGCGAGCAGGCCGATGAGCGCGTAGCCGAGCGGGCTCCCGCGCCGCCGCCCGCCCTCGGGGCCGCCGCCGTCGCCGGAGGGGCCGTCCCCGGCCGGGGCGCCGGGGCCGCCGCCGGAGAGGCCGGGCCTGCGGCGGCTCCTGGTGTGACGCTCGTGGACATGCCGGGAATCTCCATGCGGGACGCGGACGTTGTCAGGGACAATTCTCTTCCGTAGAGACGCGTGCCTTGCACCGGGGGCCGCTCATCACGGTGTGTACTGGCAACCCGTGCCATTGATTGCCGAGAGTAACTGAGAGGGAGTACCTCAGGTGTCCGAGCCCATCGATGCGCCCATCGATCATGCGACGCTCGACCCGTGCGGAGGTCCCGGCGAGCGGCTGCGGCTGATGGCCGTGCACGCCCACCCTGACGACGAGTCGAGCAAGGGCGCGGCCACCATGGCCCGCTACGTGGCCGACGGGGTAGAGGTCCTGGTCGTCACGTGCACCGGCGGCGAGCGCGGCGACATCCTCAACCCCGCGATGGACCGTCCCGAGGTCAAGGAGAACATCGGGAAGGTCCGCGAGCAGGAGATGGCGCGGGCCCGGGAGATCCTGGGGGTGCGCCAGTCCTGGCTGGGCTTCGTCGACTCCGGTTTCCCCGAGGGCGACCCGCCCCCGCCGCTGCCCGAGGACTGCTTCGCCGTGCAGCCGCTGGAGGTGGCCTCGGAGCCGCTGGTACGGGCCGTCCGGGAGTTCCGCCCGCACGTGATCCTGACCTACGACGAGAACGGCGGCTACCCCCACCCCGACCACGTGAAGTGCCACGAGGTGTCGGTGGAGGCGTTCGAGGCGGCCGGCGACCCCGACCGCTACCCGGGCACCGGCGAGCCGTGGCAGCCGCTGAAGCTCTACTACCACATGACCTTCCATGAGGAGCGGATCCTGGCGCTGCACGCGGCGATGGAGCGGGTCGGGCTGGAGTCCCCGTACGCCGAGTGGATCAAGCGGTTCGAGGACGCGCCGGCGCCGCGCTGGACGGTCACCACCCGCGTGCCCTGCGCCGAGTTCTTCGAGATCCGCGACAAGGCGCTGCTCGCCCACGCCACCCAGATCGACCCCGAGGGCTTCTGGTTCGCCTGCCCGATGGACGTCCAGCGCGAGGCGTGGCCGACCGAGGACTACCATTTGGCCAGGTCCTTGGTCGACACCGAGCTGCCGGAGGACGACCTGTTCGCCGGCGTCCGGGAGAAGGTGTGTTTGTAGTGCCCGTACTCGCCATTCCGCTCAACGACGACACGGTGACGCCGGGCTTCCTCGGTTTCGGGGTGTTCCTGGCGCTGCTGATCGCGACGATCTTCCTGATCCGTTCGATGAACAAGCAGATCGGCAAGATCCAGGCCCCGCGCGAGGCCGACCTCAAGCAGCAGGCGTGGGAACGCGCCCAGGCCGCGCAGGACGAGGCCGCCGACCGCGAGCCCGAGGCGACGCCGGAGGTGACGTCGGCCTCCCCGTCGGGGAAGGACGACAAGCCCTCGGGCTGAGGTCGGGGCGCTGATTGGGGCGCGTGCGGGCCGGGGACGATCCCGGCGTGCGCGCGAACTCCGATGATCTCCGCCGTGACCCGCCGCCCGGTGCGGCCGGGCTGCCCGGCCTGCTCGCCGTGCATCCGGGCGGCTCGTTCGGCACGGGTGCCGCGGCCGCGCTGGCCGGCCGTTCCGAGGACGAGACGGGGGAGTTGCTGGACGCCCTCGTCCGGCGCGGCCTCCTCGCCGTGGACGAGGAGGGGCGCCACCGCCGTTTCCGCAAGCCTTCGGACGAGCCGACCGGGCGCGCCCCCTCGCCGGACGAACGGGACGCGGCGCTCGGCCGCGTTCTCGACTGGTACCTGTCCGGTGTGGCCGCGGCAGATCTGACGCTCGGGCCGGGCCGGTGGCGGCTCGGCCCCGCGTACGAACGCGTCCACCCGCTGGACGCCAAGGACGACGCGTGGGAGTGGCTGGAAAGCGAGCGCGCCAACCTGCGCGCCGCCGTCGAGGCCGCGCACGCCCACGCCCGGGACGAGCACGCCTGGTGGCTCTGCGAGGCCCTCTGGCACCTCTACCACCTGCGCGGCCTGTACCGCGACTGGATCGACACCCATGAGCTTGGCGTCGCCTCGGCCGTGCGCTGCGGAGACCCGCGCGCCGAGGCTCGGATGCGGACCCAGCTCGGGTACGCCCTGCTCGGCCAGGCTCGGGCCGGGGACGCCGTACGCGAGTTCACCGCGGCACGGGACGCCGCCCGCTCCGCCGCGGACGGTCGCGGCGAGGAGGAGGCGGCGGAGGCGCTCGGCCGGGCGCTGCTGGAGCAGGAGCGGCGGGACGAGGCGTTCGAGGTCTTGGAGACCGCCGTCCGGCTGGCGGAGGGGACCGGCGACCGGCGCGCTCTCCTGTCGGCCCGCCGCCACCTGGGCGGGGCGGCCGGCGACGCCGGCGACCAGGCCCGCGCGATGGAGCTGCTGGGGCCGCTGCCGGACGACTTCCTCGCGCTCGACCCGCCCGACCGCTACGGCCGGGCCCGCGCGCTGACCGGCCTGGGCCGGGCGTACGTGCGCGCGCGGCGGCCCGACACGGCGATCAACTTCTTCGGCCAGGCGCTGGTGATCATGCAGGCCGAGCGGGCGGTCGAGCGGCAGGCGGGCCTGTGGTGCCGTTTCGCCGACGCGGCCCGCGTCCGCCGCGATCCCGACGCCGAGCGGGCCGCGCTGGCCGAGGCGCTCCCGCTGTACGAGGCCGTGGAGAGCCCCCGGGCCGCCGCCGTGTCCGCCCGCCTGGAAGACCTGTCCTAGCGCCTGTCTCGAAGTGGCCTCAGGTGCCGCGCGAGCGCGTTACCTGGGCGGTGGTGCGATGCCGGAGGCGAGCGTCACCGGCCAGATCGCGAAGCGATGCCGCGCTCGCCAAGGCCCGGTCAGGGGCGAGCCGCGTGGGCCGGGACTTTGAGACACAGCCTAGCGTCTGAGATCGGGGTCACGCCTTGCGGTGGTCCCAGCTGACGACGCGGTCCGGCTCCATCACGATGATGACCCGCTTGGCCATGGCCTGCTCGATGCCCTCGGCCAGAGCCGGGTCGATCGGCTCGCCCATCTCCGGCACCGGCAGCCCGGCCATCCGGGAGCCGACCACGGCCCCCACCTTCGAGCGGACCGCCGGGTCCTCGATCACCGCGCCCTTGCCGTACAGCGCGACGCCGCGCAGTTCGTTGTACTCCCCGCCGTCCTCGACCAGGCAGGTCATGGTCGGGTCGCGGCGCAGGTTCAGGACCTTCTGCGAGGTGCGGTACGTGGAGAAGGCGATCTTCCCGTCCAGCAGCGCGTAGAACATGGTGACCAGATGCGGTTCGCCGTCCTTGCCGATCGTGGCGACCTGGACCTTGTGGCTCGCGTGCAGGAAGTCGGCGACCTCCTGCTCCGTCATCTTGATCTTCTCGCGCTTGTTGCTGCCCACGGGGCCTCCTTCGGTGCGGCGGCGGCGACGCGGCCAGAATAACCAGGCGCTTACGCGGGGGGCCGACCGGCACCATGGGGGCATGTCGGTCCGCGAACTGATCGTGCTCGGCTCCGCCAGCGCGGTGCCCACCAAGACCCGCAACCACAACGGCTACCTGCTGCGCTGGGACGGGCATGGCCTGCTGTTCGACCCCGGGGAGGGGACGCAGCGGCAGATGACGCACGCCGGCGTCACCGCCTCCGACCTCACCTGGCTCTGCGTGACGCACTTCCACGGCGACCACTGCCTCGGCGTCCCGGGCATCGTGCAGCGCATCGCCCGGGACGGCGTGGCGCACCGGGTCGACGCCGCGTATCCGGAGAGCGGGACTGTGTACTGGCGGCGGCTCCGGCACGCGGCGGCGTTCCACGACACCGAGGTGATCCGCGAGCAGCCGGTGTCCGGTGAGGCGACGCGGCTGGACACCGGCGACGCCCCGTTCACCCTCACCGCGCGGCGCCTGGACCACTACGTCGAGGCGTACGGCTACCGGCTGGAGGAGCCGGACGGGGTGACGATGCTGCCCGCCGAGCTGGCGGCGCGCGGCGTCCGCGGACCGCTCGTCCGGCGGCTCCAGGAGGACGGGGCGGTCACCGCCCCGGACGGGCGCACGGTCACGCTGGAGGAGTGCAGCGTGCGGCGGCCCGGGCAGAAGGTGGCGTTCGTCATGGACACCGGGCTGTGCCCGGCGGTGTACGAGCTGGCCGACGGCGCCGACCTGCTGATCATCGAGTCCACGTTCCTGGACGAGGACGAGCCGCTGGCCCTCGAGCGCAAGCACCTGACCGCCGGGCAGGCGGCCGCGGCCGCCGCCGCGGGCGGGGTGCGGCACCTGGTGCTGACGCACCTCTCCGAGCGCTACGGTGACGCGGACGAGGAGCGGTTCCTGCGGCAGGCGGCGGCGCGGTTCTCCGGGGAGATCACGCTGGTGCACGACCTGGACCGGGTGCCGGTGCCGCGGCGCCGCGCCGTCGTGCGGCCGCGACCGGCCGAATAGGTGCAAGACGGGCGGGGAGGACACGGGCATGGCTGAAGAAGTCGACGTGGTGGTCATCGGGCTGGGCCCGGGGGGAGAGGACGCCGCCGGGCGCCTGGCGCAGGCCGGGCTGTCGGTGGCCGGGGTGGAGTCCCGCCTGGTCGGCGGGGAGTGCCCGTACTACGCCTGCGTGCCGACCAAGATGATGGTGCGCGCGGCGGACCTGCTGGCCGACGGCCGGCGGGTGCCGGGGATGGCGGGCGAGGCGACGGTCCGGGCGGACTGGGCGCCGGTCGCCGGCCGGATCCGGGACGAGGCGACCGACGACTGGAACGACCAGGTCGCTGCGGACCGGCTGACCGGCAAGGGCGTCACCCTGGTCCGCGGCCGGGGCCGGATCACCGCGCCGCGCGAGGTCACCGTCGGCGACCGGGTGCTGCGCGCCCGCCGCGGCATCCTGGTCAACATCGGCACCGACCCGGTCGCGCCGCCGATCGACGGCCTGGCCGGCACCCCTTACTGGACGAACCGCGAGGCCGTGCGGGCGACGGAGGCGCCGGGGTCGCTGCTCGTCCTGGGCGGCGGCGTGGTCGGCGTGGAGATGGCGCAGGCGTTCTCCCGCTTCGGCAGCCGGGTCACGGTCGTGGAGGTCGCCGACCGGCTGCTGATCCAGGACGAGCCGGAGTCGTCGCAGCTGATCGCCCGGGTCTTCGAGAAGGAGGGCATCACCGTGCGGACCGGCGCGAAGGTCGCCGCCGTCCGGCACGAGAACGACGCGTTCACCCTGGACCTGGGCGGCGAGAGCGTCACCGCGGACCGGCTGCTGGTCGCGACCGGCCGCCGCAGCGACCTCGGCGGCCTCGGCGTCGCCGCGGTCGGGCTGGACGAGAGCGCCCGGACGATCCCGGTCGACGGCCGCATGCGCGCCGGCGACGGCCTGTGGGCGATCGGCGACGTGACCGGCAAGGGCCAGTTCACGCACATGTCGATGTACCAGGCGGCCATCGCCGTGCGGGACATCCTCGGGGAGGACGGGCAGGACGCCGAGTACCGCGCCGTGCCCAGGGTCACCTTCACCGACCCGGAGATCGGCGCGGTCGGGCTGACGGAGGCACAAGCCCGCGAGCAGGGGCTGTCGGTCCGCACCGGATACGTGCCGCTGAACGAGTCCGCGCGGGGCTGGATCCACAAGACGGGGAACGAGGGCTTCATCAAGCTGGTGGAGGACACCGGGCGCGGCGTCCTCGTGGGCGCCACCGCCGCGGGCCCGTCCGGCGGGGAGATCATCGGCGCGCTGGTCGTGGCCGTGCACGGGCAGGTCCCGACCGCCGCGCTGCGCGGGATGATCTACGCCTATCCCACGTTCCACCGCGCGATCGAGACCGCCATCGCCGACCTGGACGCGTGAACCCCGGGGTGAGCCCCGGGGGGTGAGCGCGCCCGCGTATCGGGCAGGATCGGAGGCATGAACCGGCTCAAGGACGCGACCAGCCCGTACCTGCTGCAGCACGCCGGCAACCCCGTCGACTGGCGCGAGTGGTCGGAGGAGGCGTTCGCCGAGGCGAGACGCCGGGAGGTGCCGATCCTGCTGTCGGTCGGGTACGCGGCCTGCCACTGGTGCCATGTCATGGCGCACGAGTCGTTCGAGGACGGGCCGACGGCCGAGCTGATGAACGCGATGTTCGTCAACGTGAAGGTCGACCGCGAGGAGCGTCCCGACGTCGACGCCGTGTACATGGAGGCGACCCAGGCCATGACGGGCCAGGGCGGCTGGCCGATGACGGTGTTCATGACGCCCGACGGGCACCCGTTCTACTGCGGCACCTACTTCCCCCGGCCGCAGTTCCAGGCGTTGCTGCAGGCCGTCCACAAGGCGTGGACGGAGCAGCGCGAGGACGTCGTGGGTCAGGGGCAGGAGGTCGTGGCGGCGCTCACCCAGCGCGGGCCCGTCGCGGGGCAGGGGGAGCCGCCGGGGGCCGAGAGCCTGGCGGCGGCGGTGAAGGTGCTGGCGCAGACGTACGACGCGGCGCGCGGCGGGTTCGGGGGAGCGCCCAAGTTCCCGCCGTCCATGGCACTGGAGTTCCTGCTGCGCCACCATGCGCGGACCCAGGACGACGACGCGCTCGCCATGGCCGGGCACACGCTGGAGGCGATGGCCCGCGGCGGCATGTACGACCAGCTCGGCGGTGGCTTCGCCCGCTACTCGGTGGACGACTCCTGGGTCGTTCCGCACTTCGAGAAGATGCTGTACGACAACGCCCTCCTGGCGCGGGTCTACGCGCACTGGTGGCGTCTCACGGGGAACCCGTTCGCGCGGCGCGTCGCCCTGGAGACGTGCGACTGGATGCTGCGCGACCTCCGGACGTCCGAGGGTGGCCTCGCGTCGGCCCTGGACGCCGACAGCGAGGGCGTCGAGGGCAAGTTCTACGTCTGGACCCCGGAGCAGCTGCGCGAGGTCCTCGGCGAGGAGGACGGCGCCTACGCGGCCGAGCTGTTCAACGTGACGGCGAACGGGACGTTCGAGCACGGCACCTCGGTCCTGCGGCTGCTGCGCGACCCCGGCGACGCCGACCGGTACGAGCGGGTGCGCGCCGCGCTGCTCGCCGCCCGCGAGCAGCGCATCCCCCCGTCCCGTGACGACAAGGTGGTGGCCGCCTGGAACGGGCTGGCCGTGGCGGCGCTCGCCGAGTGCGGGGCGCTGCTGGACCGGCCGGATCTGGTCGGCGCCGCGGTGGAGGTCGCCGGCCTGGTCGCGCGCCTGCACATGCGCGACGGGCGGTTGGTGCGGACCTCGCGGGACGGGGCCGCGGGGGCGAACGCGGGCGTCTTGGAGGACTACGCCGACGTCGCGGAGGGCTTCCTGGCCCTGCACGGCGTGACCGGTGACGCCGCGTACGTGCGGCTCGCGGGCGCCCTGCTGGACACTGTCCTGGACCGCTTCGGCGACGGCGACGGGGGCTTCTACGACACCGCCGACGACGCCGAGCGGCTCTTCCGCAGGCCGCAGGACCCCACCGACAACGCGACGCCGTCCGGCCAGTTCGCCGCGGCGGGGGCGCTGCTGTCGTACGGCGCGCTCACCGGCTCGGCCCGGCACCGGGAGGCCGCCGCGGCGGCGCTGGCCCCGGCGGGGCTGCTGGCGGGCAAGCACGCGCGCTTCGCGGGCTGGGGGCTGGCGGTGGCCGAGGCGAACGCGGCGGGGCCGCTGGAGATCGCGGTGATCGGCGACCCGGAGGACGAGCGGACCCGCGCCCTGCACCGGACCGCGCTCATGGCGGTCGCGCCCGGGACGGTGGTGAGCCTCGGCGCGCCCGCGCCCGGCGGCGGCCCGGCGACGGGCGAGGTGCCGCTCCTGGAGGGCCGGGGACTGGTGGACGGCTCCCCGGCGGCCTACGTCTGCCGCGGCTTCACCTGCCGTCTGCCCGTGACCGCGCCCGCGGACCTGCGGCGCGAGCTGCCGGCCTGACCGCCTCGACCGGCGCGGGTGGACCGGGGGATCCGGTTTATGGCACTGTGACCTTGATCTCGCCTGCGCTTGGTGTTACCACTGAGTAGCAGAGGCGGGGCTGACGCTGTGCGGCCATCCTTGCGGGGGTGGCGCACGGCGCCGCGGGTAACGGAAATCTGGATATCGGACGATCTCGACCGGGACCGTGCCACCGCGCCGCGCCGCGCCGCGGCCGGCTCCGCCTCGGGGACCGTAGGGGTCGGGCACGGACGCGAACCGTGACCGCGTGGCCGCCAGGCCGGGGTGTGAGGGAGTGTTGCCGTGCGCAAGCCGGACCGCCGGATTCTTCCGACGATCATCGGCGTTTCGGTGGTGACCACGCTGGCGGCGAACGGCGCCGTCCTGGTCGCGCACGAGCAGTCCGGCCCCGATCCGCGCACCCGCGCCGAGCACCAGAAGTTCGTGGCCGCCTCGGGCAGCTCCCGGCTGTCGCCGACGGTCGTGGCCCCGCTCGGCAAGCGGCTCGACCCGCACATCCTGGTCGCCGCGCCCACCGCGCTGCCCGCCGACGCCGCGTCCAAGGTGCGCGCGCTCAAGGGCGTGGCGGGCGTCGAGGTCGTCGACGCGGTGCAGGCCATGGTCTCGGGACGGCGGGTGGGCCTGCTGGGCGTCGACCCGTCCACCTTCCGCAACTACACGCCCAAGCCGACCGCCCAGTCCGACGCGCTGTGGCGCAACGTGGCGGCGGGCGACGCGGCGATCTCGTTCACCATGGGCAGCGACGGCGGCATCGACCTCGGCACCCAGGTGCCGGTCGGCGGGCAGAACCGGCAGGAGGCGCGGCTGCGCGTCGGCGCGTACGCCACGATGGGCATCAGCGACGTCGACGCGGTCGTCTCCAGGACGACCGCGCGGTCCCTGGGCGTGCCCACCGGCAACGCGATGCTCGTCAGCGTGCCCAAGGGCAAGACCGGCGACTACCTCAAGCGGCTCAAGAAGATGCTGCCCAAGCAGGCGAAGACGGTCGAGATCAACCCGAGCATCGACTACCCCAAGGCCGAGAAGGTGCCCACCTCGCGCGGCCAGGTGATGACGGCGCGGCAGGTGCAGACCGTGATCCGTGCCGCGTACACGCGCCTGGGCTGGCCGTACGTGTGGGGCGGCGAGTCGGAGGCCGAGGGCGGCTACGACTGCTCCGGCCTGATGCAGTACGCGTTCGCCAAGGCCGGGATCAGGCTGCCCAGGGTGGCCGCCGACCAGGCCCGCGCCGGCTGGGTGATCCCTTACAAGAAGGCGCAGCCCGGCGACATGCTCATCTGGGCGAACGACCCCACCGCGCCCGGCTACATCTCCCACATCGCCCTCTACCTCGGCGAAGGCAAGATGCTCGCCGCGCCGCGCCGGGGCACGGTGGTGCAGGTGCAGAACGTCTACACCCGCAACATGAAGGGCGCCGTGCGGGTCAACCCGCGGCACGCCGACCGCATCGCCGGCTGACCCGGCGCGGGTCGGCCGAGGGGGAGGCCCCCTCCCATGAGCCTGAGGTTCTGGTCGATCGCCTCCGGTCCGTCGAAGCCGAGTGCCAATGCCCGAAGCGGGTCGCCCTCGGCCGCCGGAGGGGTGTAATTTTGATTACATGACTTCGAGTGAAACGGGCGGCGAGATCCGGGGCTGGTTCGCGGGCCGGCTGCCGGAGGCCTGGTTCGAGGGTGCGCCGGAGGTCGTGCTCGACCGCGAAGAGGTCAGCGTGGTCGGGCGCCTGCCCGAGCCGCGCGCCGCGAGCGGCGTGAGCGACGGCGAGCGGGCCGGGGCCCTCTCCGGCCACATCCACCGCTTCCGCGAGGACACCCGCGACCAGCGCATCGCGATCGCCCGCGAGGCCGAGCACCGGTTCGGCCTCAAGGTCTCCTGGGGCGCCGAGTGCGGCGACCTGCGGGAGATGTTCACCACGCTGTCGGTGCCCGTCATGACCCGGCTGCGCCAGCCCGAGCGCCGGGTGCTCGACACCCTGGTCGAGGCGGGCGTGGCGCGCAGCCGCAGCGACGCGCTGGCCTGGTGCGTGCGGCTGGTCGGCAAGAACACCGACGAGTGGCTGTCGGAGCTGCGCACCGCCCTGGAGTACGTCGAGCGCGCCCGCGCCGCCGGCCCCACCGCCTGACCAGCGCCTCCCCGCCCCGCCGGCCGGCGTCCGCCCGCCGGACCGGCGGCCTGCCTGACCGGCCGCCTGACCCGTGCTTGACCGCCCGCCTCGGTCGTGGCCGGACCGTGCCGTCCGCCGCCGTGCCCGCCGGGGGACGGCGTCGACTAGCCTTCATTGGGCCGCCGGGCCCCTGCCGGACGTTCCAGCGAAGTTCGCCGGGTACGCGTGTAATGCCAATGCGGTGGGATAAACATCGCCGCCGGGCCATAATTGGGCATCTTTTCGGAGCAGGTGCGGTCGCGCGAAGGGAAGCCCGCATGGGGGTTCGGCGAGATGACAGGGGCGGACGGGGGGACGCGGTGCGGGGCGAGCCCGGGACCGGGACCGGCGGGGCCGGAGACGCGGCCAAGGAGAAGCTGAGCTCGGCGATCCGCCGCAGCGGCCCGTACGCCGCCATCCGCGACGCCGTCTACCGCATGTACGAGCGGCGGGTCGGCTCCTCGCTGCCCACCGACATCACCCCGCGGCACGTCGGGGTCATCCTGGACGGCAACCGCCGCTGGGCCCGCTCCATGAAGCTCGCCGACGTCAACACCGGCCACCGGCGCGGCGCCGACAAGATCCTCGAGCTGCTGCACTGGAGCACCGAGGCCGGCGTCGAGGTGGTCACGCTGTGGCTGCTGTCCACCGACAACCTCAGCCGGCCGGCCCGCGAGCTGGACCCGCTGCTGGAGATCATCGAGAACACCGTCCGCAAGCTCGCCGACGAGGGCTGGCACGTCAAGCCCGTCGGCGCCCTCGATCTGCTGCCCGACAAGACCGCCCGTGTCCTGAAAGATGCGGGTGAAGCCACATCCGACGCCCCCGGCCTGATTGTGAACGTCGCCGTTGGGTATGGAGGTAGGCGTGAGATCGCTGATGCGGTGCGCTCTCTGCTCATCGAGCAGGCGAGCAGAGGCACCAGCATCGAGGAACTCGCCGAGATCCTCGACGTCGAGCACATCGCGGAGCATCTCTACACGCGCGGTCAGCCGGACCCCGACCTGGTCATCCGGACCTCGGGGGAGCAGCGTCTCTCCGGCTTCATGCTCTGGCAGAGCGCCCACTCGGAGTTCTACTTCTGCGAGGTCCACTGGCCGGACTTCCGCAAGGTCGACTTCCTGCGGGCGCTGCGCTCCTATGCCGCGCGTCATCGGCGCTTCGGTACCTAAGGGCAGGCCCGCGCCTCCCGGGGGCCGCTCTGGTCCCCAGGGGCCGCCGGCGGCCACCGTCCCGGGCCGGGGTCTCCCCGGCCGCGCGGGGGCGGACTGTTGCGCCACCGGTAGTTCCCCTCTTCTCAGGGAGATCGAGTGGCCACAACCTCCGCGCGCCGTCCCGAAGTCTCCGGGATCCCCACCGGGACGACCTCCGTCCCGGACCGGCGCACGTACGTCCTCGACACCAGCGTCCTGCTCGCCGACCCCGGGGCGATGACCCGGTTCGCCGAGCACGAGGTCGTACTCCCCATCGTCGTCATCTCCGAGCTCGAGGCCAAGCGCCACCACCCGGAACTCGGCTACTTCGCCCGGCAGGCGCTGCGCACCCTGGACGACCTGCGGCTCGACCACGGTCGTCTGGACGAGGCGCTGCCACTGGGCGACCAGGGCGGCACCCTGCGGGTGGAGCTGAACCACTCCGACCCCAGCGTGCTGCCCGACGGCTTCCGGCTGGGCGACAACGACACCCGGATCCTCTCGGTGGCCGGCTGGCTGGCCAAGGAGGGCCGCGACGTCGTGCTGGTCTCCAAGGACCTGCCGATGCGGGTGAAGGCGTCGGCGGTGGGGCTGGCGGCCGAGGAGTACCGGGCCGAGCTGGCGGTCGTGGAGTCCGGCTGGACCGGGATGCGGGAGCTGGAGATCCCCGGCGGCCAGGTGGAGGAGCTGTACGAGAGCGGCACGGCCGATCTGGAGGAGGCGCGCGAGCTGCCCTGCCACACCGGGCTGCGGGTGCTGTCGGAGCGCGGGTCGGCGCTGGGCCGGGTGCAGGCCGACAAGTCGGTGCGGCTGGTGCGCGGCGACCGCGAGGTGTTCGGGCTGCGCGGCCGCTCGGCCGAGCAGCGGATCGCGCTCGACCTGCTGATGGACGAGGATGTCGGCATCGTCTCGCTGGGCGGCCGGGCCGGCACCGGCAAGTCCGCGCTGGCGCTGTGCGCGGGCCTGGAGGCCGTCCTGGAGCGGCGCAAGCACCGCAAGGTGGTGGTCTTCCGGCCGCTGTACGCGGTGGGCGGCCAGGAGCTGGGCTACCTGCCCGGCTCGGAGAACGAGAAGATGTCGCCGTGGGCGCAGGCCGTCTACGACACGCTCTCGGCGGTGACCACCCCGGAGGTCATCGAGGAGGTTTTGGACCGTGGCATGTTGGAGGTCCTGCCCCTCACCCACATCCGTGGGCGCTCGCTGCACGACGCGTTCGTGATCGTGGACGAGGCGCAGTCGCTGGAGCGCGGCGTGCTGCTGACCGTGCTGTCCCGGATCGGCGCCGGGTCGCGGGTCGTGCTCACCCATGACGTGGCGCAGCGCGACAACCTGCGGGTCGGCCGGCACGACGGGGTGGCGGCCGTGGTCGAGCGGCTCAAGGGGCATCCGCTGTTCGCGCACGTGACGCTGACGCGTTCGGAACGGTCCCCGATCGCCGCGCTGGTGACCGACATGCTCGGCGACGTGGGCGCGTAGTCGTCGAGGGGGCGCGGGGACGCATCCCCGCGCCCCCTCGGGGAGATCATCTTCCTCACGGTCGGTGATCGATAAACGACGTTGCGGCGATCTGTGATGAACGTCACATCAACCGGGGTAAAGGTAAAGAACCCCAGCTCTCATCGTCGTTTCGGGCGCTCGCCCGGGGAGTTGACAATCGGCCCATCGGCAGCATTCGTCTCGTTCTGGTTGCGGAGCATGCCTTGGGCTGGGGCATTGTGTCTCCTCGTAAGCACCCCCCGAACGGTGCGGCACGCCCTCGTCCCCCCTGATCCGGCGAGGCCGGCGCGGCAGTGTTCCGGTCCGGGGCCGCCGTGTCCCGGCGGTCCGGCGGGCCGGGGGTGGAAGCGCCTCGTGCGCGTGTCCATGCGCGTATGACCGTCGGAAGGACCGCCTTGCACGGAGACCGCCCCGGGTCCCCTAGGCGAGACGATCGACAGAGCTTTGCCCCCCACGACTCCCTGGGGCCCGCCTACGGCGTTCCGCACGAGCCCGCGCTCGGCGCCGCGCACGATGACGACGTGAAGGTCGCCGGTTCCCCCTACGCGACCCAGGCCCTGGCCATGGGCCCGGCGGGCCGTCCCGGGGCTCCGGGCGGTCCCGGCGACACCGCCGCCATGGGGGCCATCCCGGATCAGCCGCAGGCCGGCGTCGCGGTGGGCCTGGCCGAGCCGCCGCCCTACCCCGGCTCCGCCGACGAGCTCGGCGGTCCCGCCCCGGGCCCGCGCCCTCCGCGCGGCGGGCGCCGTTCCGGCGGCAAGGGCAAGGGGATGAAGATCGTGGCCATGGCCGCCGGTGCGGCCGTCGTGGTCGGCGGCGGCGCGGTCGCCGCGCTCGCCCTGACCGGAGGCGGCGGAGACGACGGCAAGGCGACGGTGTCGGCGTCCCCGCAGGCCGACGCGGCCAAGCCGCCGCCCGTCGACCCGTACGTCGAGCAGCAGCAGCGCCGCAAGCTCGCCTACGAGCGCGCCACCCGCGCCGCGCGGCAGAGCCCCGGCAAGAAGCCCGCGCTCATGCCCAAGGGCGAGCCGATCCCGACCAAGAAGCCCGAGACCGAGACCGGCGGCGTGCCGTCGCTCGGGAGCCCGGTGCCCAAGGGCGTGGCCCAGGCGTACGCCAAGTCGATCATGGACGACCCCGGCACCCAGTTCGGCTGCCTCCAGAAGCTCTGGGACAAGGAGAGCAACTGGAACTACCGGGCCGCCAACCCCAGCTCCGGCGCGTACGGCATCCCGCAGGCCCTTCCGGGCTCCAAGATGTCCAGCGCCGGCGCCGACTGGAAGACCAACTACAAGACGCAGATCCGCTGGGGTCTCGGCTACATCGACGACCGCTACGGCACGCCGTGCAAGGCGTGGTCGCACTCCCAGTCGGTCGGCTGGTACTAGAGACCTTCAGAGCCGTCTCAGGCCGCGCGGGAGGCCCCCGCGCGGCCTTTGCCGTTCCGGGGCGCCCGGATCAGCCGCGCGGCGCCGAGCGGGTCATGGAGAGGACGTCGAGGGCGGCGTCGAGCTGCTCCTCTGTCAGCCTGCCCTCGGCCACGTGGCCGCGCTCCAGGACGACCTCGCGGATCGTCCTGCGCTCCTTGAGGGCCTGCTTGGCCACCTGGGCGGCCTCCTCGTACCCGAGGTAGCGGTTCAGCGGCGTCACGATGGACGGCGAGGACTCGGCGTACTCGCGGAGGCGGTCCACGTCCGCCTCGATCCCCGCGACGCACCGGTCGGCCAGCAGCCGCGACGCGTTCGCCAGCAGGGTGATCGACTCCAGCACGTTGCGGGCCAGCATCGGCAGCATCACGTTCAGCTCGAAGCTGCCCGACGCGCCGCCGAACGCGATCGCCGCGTCGTTCCCGATCACCTGCGCGGCCACCTGCGCCACCATCTCCGGGATCACCGGGTTCACCTTGCCCGGCATGATCGACGAGCCGGGCTGCAGGTCGGGCAGCCGGATCTCGGCCAGCCCCGCCCGCGGGCCCGAGCCCATCCAGCGCAGATCGTTGGCGATCTTGTTGAGGCCGACCGCGATCGTGCGCAGCGCGCCGGACGCCTCCACCAGGCCGTCCCGGGCGCCCTGCGCCTCGAAGTGGTCGCGCGCCTCGGTCAGCGGCAGCCCGGTCGCGCGGCCGATCTCCGCGATGACCCGGACCGCGAACCCCTCGGGCGTGTTGATGCCGGTGCCGACCGCGGTGCCGCCCAGCGGCAGTTCGGCCAGTCGGGGCAGCACGGCCTCCAGTCGCTCCACCCCGTACCGGACCTGCGCCGCGTAGCCGCCGAACTCCTGGCCGAGGGTGACGGGCGTGGCGTCCATCAGGTGCGTGCGGCCCGCCTTGACCACCGTCGCGAACTCCGCCGCCTTCGCCGCCAGCGCCTCCTCCAGGTGCCGCAGCCCCGGGATCAGGTCGCTCACCACCGCGCCGGTCGCCGCGATGTGGATGGAGGACGGGAACACGTCGTTGGACGACTGCGAGGCGTTGACGTGGTCGTTGGGATGGACGGGACGCCCCAGGCGCTCCTCGGCGAGCGTGGCGACGACCTCGTTGGCGTTCATGTTCGAGGACGTCCCCGAGCCCGTCTGGAACACGTCGATGGGGAACTGGTCGTTCCAGCGGCCCTCCGCGACCTCCAGCGCCGCCTCGCGGACCGCCGCCGCGAGGTCCTCGTCGAGCACGCCCAGCTCGGCGTTCACGAGCGCCGCGGCGGCCTTCACGTGGCCGAGCGCGGCGATGTGCGCCGCCTCCAGTCCGCGGCCCGAGACCGGGAAGTTCTCCACCGCGCGCTGCGTCTGAGCACGCCACTTCGCCGAGGCCGGGACCCGCACCTCCCCCATGGAGTCGTGCTCGATCCGGTACTCGGGCTGCGACGGCGCACCCTCGGTCATGGAAAAGCCACCCTTCCTCCGCTCGGCACGGGGCTCGAACCACCCCCGCCTTCGTGGCAGCCTCCGGAACGGCGCTCGCATTCCCGCCGGGGTCACCCGCCGGATGTGGCCTTCTGCACGGTGTAGGAGCGGCGCTCGCCGGGCTTCCCGCCGGGCTTGCGCTCGCCGTTGACCCACACGTCGCAGGCCGCGGCGTCGTAGACGACGGCGTTGAGGTCGGGCTGGTCGTACTGGCGGGCGTCGCCCCGCTCCAGCGTCTCGTCGGAGATCACGTTGATCGTGGGGCCGGGCACCGAGACGAAGATCTTGCAGGGGCCGCTGCGGGCCCGCACCACCAGCGTGCTGGAGCCGGCGCCCGGCGGGGCCGCGACCGCGCCGTCGGCCGGGGAGCCCCCGGCCGGCGCGGTGGGGGAGGGGCCGGGGCTCTCCCGCATCATCCCGACGACCAGCGCGGTGGCGCCGATCCCGCACGACGCCACGGTCGCCCCGATCAGCGCGATGACCGCCACCACCCGCAGCCGCGGCGTGGGCGGGCGGCGGCCGGCGCGCGGCCCGGTCATCGCCCGCTCCAGCCGGTCCACCGCGCGGGCGTGGCTGAGCCGCCGCGTCGGGTTCTTCTCCAGCAGCCCGGTGACCACGGGGGCGAGCGCCCCCGCGTTCTGCGGGGTCGGCGCGGACTCGTTCGCCAGCGCGCTCAGCGTGGCCATGACGTTCTCGCGCTCGAACGGCGGACGGCCCTCCAGCGCGGCGTACAGGGTCGCGCCCAGCGACCACAGGTCGGACCGCGGCGTGGCCTTCTCCCCGGCCGCGACCTCAGGCGCCACGTACGCGGGCGACCCCATGAAATGGCCTGATCTGGTCAGGCTGACCGAGCCCGACGAGAAGGCCAGCCCGAAGTCGGTGAGCACCACGCGGTCGCCGTCCAGCAGCACGTTGCTGGGCTTGAGGTCGCGGTGCACGATCCCGGCCCTGTGCGCGGCCGCCAGCGCCTCCAGCAGCTGCCGGCCGATGTGCGCCACCCGCTCGGGCGGCAGCGGCCCGGACCGCTCGATCAGCTGGTCGAGGTTGGGCGCCTCGATCAGCTCCATCACGAGCCACGGCCGGCCCTGCTCGATCACCACGTCGTAGACCTCGACGATCGAGGGGGTGCGGAGCTGGGCCGGCGCGCGCGCCTCCCGGAGCGTGCGGCGGTAGAAGACGACCCGGTCGTCCTCGGAGAGGTCCTCGGGGAGCCGCAGCTCCTTGATCGCCACGGCGCGATCGAGGAGTTCGTCGTGGCCTCGCCAGACGGTGCCGTTGGCACCCTGACCTATTTCCGAGACCAGCCGGTAGCGCGTCGCGAGAACGAGGCGCTCTGACTGAGACATGGCGGAAAAGATACCGGAGTGACCAGGCGCTCATTGGGGAGACTACGGGACTTACTTGGATATTGCTCCAATGTCGGGCAGGAAGGCTTGACGGTTTCCACCGCCGCCCACTCGGCACCGGCCGGTGATCATCGCCTGCCGATCGAGAGGACGGGGCCCGTGGTGTCCGCGAAAAAGTCGTTCCCCTTGTCGTCCACCACGACGAACGCCGGGAAGTCCTCCACCTCGATCTTCCAGACCGCCTCCATGCCCAGCTCCGCGTACTCCAGGACGTCCACCTTCTTGATGCAGTCCTGCGCCAGCCGCGCCGCCGGCCCGCCGATCGAGCCCAGGTAGAACCCGCCGTGCGCGCCGCACGCGTCGGTGACCTGCTGCGAGCGGTTGCCCTTCGCCAGCATCACCAGCGACCCGCCCGCCGCCTGGAACTGCTCCACGTAGGAGTCCATCCGCCCCGCCGTCGTCGGGCCGAACGACCCCGAGGCGTACCCCTCGGGCGTCTTGGCCGGGCCCGCGTAGTACACCGCGTGGTCGCGCAGGTACTGAGGCATCGGCTCCCCCGCGTCCAGCCGCTCCTTGATCTTGGCGTGCGCGATGTCGCGCGCCACCACCAGCGGCCCGGTCAGCGACAGCCGGGTCTTCACCGGGTACCGGGTCAGCTCGGCGCGGATCTCGTCCATCGGGCGGTTCAGGTCGATCCGCACCACGTCGCCGTCCAGCTGCTCGTCGGTGGTGTCGGGCAGGTACGTCGCGGGATCGGTCTCCAGCCGCTCCAGGAACACGCCCTCCGCGGTGATCTTCGCCACCGCCTGCCGGTCCGCGCTGCACGACACCGCGATCGCCACCGGGCAGGACGCCCCGTGCCGCGGCAGCCGGATCACCCGCACGTCGTGGCAGAAGTACTTGCCGCCGAACTGCGCCCCGATGCCCAGCCGCTGCGTCAGCTCGAACACCTCCCGCTCCAGGTCCAGGTCGCGGAACCCGTGGCCCAGCGGCGACCCGTCCTTCGGCATCGTGTCCAGGTAGTGCGCCGAGGCGTACTTGGCGGTCTTCAGCGCGTACTCCGCCGACGTCCCGCCCACCACGATCGCCAGGTGGTACGGCGGGCACGCGGCCGTGCCCAGCGACCGGATCTTCTCCTCCAGGAACGCCGGCATCCGCTTGGGGTTCAGGACCGCCTTGGTCTCCTGGTAGAGGAACGACTTGTTCGCGCTGCCGCCGCCCTTGGCCATGAACAGGAACTTGTAGGCCTCGCCGGGCGCCGCGTACAACTCGACCTGCGCGGGCAGGTTGTTCCCGGTGTTCTTCTCGTCCCACATCGTCACCGGCGCCATCTGCGAGTAGCGCAGGTTGAGCCTGGTGTACGCGTCGTACACGCCGCGCGAGATGTGCTCCTCGTCCCGCCCGTCGGTGAGGACGTGCTGGCCCCGCTTGCCCATCACGATCGCGGTGCCGGTGTCCTGGCACATCGGCAGCACCCCGCCGGAGGCGATCCCGGCGTTCTTGAGCAGGTCCAGCGCCACGAACCGGTCGTTCGGCGAGGCCTCGGGGTCGTCCAGGATCTTCCGCAGCTGCGCCAGGTGCGCGGGACGCAGCAGATGCGCGATGTCGCGCATCGCCGTCTCGGTGAGCAGCCGCAGCGCCTCCGGTTCGACCTGGAGGAACGTCCGCCCACCCGCCTCGAAGGTGGACACGCCCTCGGAGGTGAGGAGCCGGTACTCGGTCTCGTCCGGGCCGATCGGCAACAGGTCCGTATAGGAGAACTCAGGCATCGGCTGAGTTTATTGCAAGCGCTAGCTGCGCTCCTCGCCTGGGGGCTCGTCGCTTGTAGCGCTTGCGGCGATCGCTGCATCGCTCCGACTCGCCCTGGGGGCTCGCTGCGCGATCAGATTCTCGCTTCGCTCGAATCTGGCTTCGCACGCGATCGCAACGGTTGCGCTTGTTGCGGGGCCGGGCTGGCGGGCCGGGGTGCGTTGGACAGCATGCCCAGCACCACCCCGGCGCCCACCAGCGCGGCGCCCGCCAGGTCGGCGGGGGCCGGGGCGCCCAGCCCGAGGACCACCGTCGTGATCACCGCGCTGATCGGGATCAGCCCGGCGAACAGCCCCGTCCGGTCGGTGCCCAGCCGGCCGAGCGCGTCGTACCAGAGGAAGAACGCCACCGTCGTCACGACCACCGCCAGATACGCGAACCCCGCCAGCTCCGCCCCGGTCGGCACGCGCAGCACCCCGAGGCCGTCGGCGGCCAGCCCGATCAGCAGCAGCATCGGGGCGGCCAGCGCCGCCGAGTACGCCGACACCCGGAGCGGCCCCAGCCTCGGCAGCAGCGGCACCGCCAGCAGCGAGAAGCACACCTCCCCGGCCAGCGCCCCCAGCGCCAGCAGCAGGCCGCGCAGCGTCCCGCTGCCCAGCCCGTTGGCCAGCGCGGCCCCGGCCGTCACCACGCACGCCGCCAACACCACCGGGGGCGCCGGACGGCGCCGCTCCAGCAGCGGCCCCACCAGCGCCAGCGCCACCGGCACCGTCGCGATCACCGTCCCGATCGTGGCCGGGCTCGTGTCCTCGGTCGCCGCGACGATGCACACGTTGAACGCCGCCAGCCCCGTCCCGGCCAGCGCCGCCAGCAGCAGCAGATCGCGCCGCGACGGCAGCCCGGGAAACCCCCGCTCGCTGATCACCACCGCCGCGTACAGCAGCACGGCGGCCACCGCGTAACGCACCGCCTGTCCGCCGAATATGGGATAACCGGAAATCGTCGCGGACACGGCGGTCAGCGTGCCGACCATGAGCATCGCGGAACCGGCGCCGGCCATGCCCCGGTAGGTGTGAGGGTTCATGACACGGAACGCTAAGAGCGACTTGGTCCCCGATACAGGACCAATCACCTCGACATAACCGGTACCACTTTCACGGGGCGTGACATCTGGTCGCCCCCGCGACGCTGAGATGGGTGTGACCGACCTTCATCTACCCCTCGACCGCTCCGCCGGGCGGCTGGCCGCACAGATCGCGGCCGGGTTCCGCGGTGCCATCCGCACCGGCCGGCTCACCGCCGGCACCCGGCTCCCCTCCAGCCGCGACCTGGCCCGCGACCTGGAGGTCTCCCGCGGCGTCGTCGTCACCGCCTACGAGCAGCTCATCGCGGAGGGCTTCCTGGTGGCCCGGCGCGGCGACGGCACCCGCGTCGCCCGCCTCGCCCGCCCCGAGACCCCGCCGCCCGCGCTCCCCGCGCCCGCCGCCACCCCCACCCCGCACGCCGACCCGCCGGGGAACCTCCCCTACGACCTGTGGCCCGGCACCCCCGACCTCGGCTCCTTCCCCCGCGAACGCTGGGTCGCCGCCGTCCGCGCCTCCCTCCGCGCCCTCCCCAACGACGAGCTCACCTACCCCGACCACGCCGGCGCCCCCGCCCTGCGCGCCGAACTCGCCGGCTACCTCGGACGCGTCCGCGCCGCCCACACCGACCCCGCCCGCGTCACCATCATGAGCGGCGTCGCCCACGGCATGTCCGCCGTCGTCCGCGCCCTCGTCGACAGCGGCCACCGCACCCTCGCCGTCGAAGACCCCACCAGCGTCCGCCAGATGCCGATGCTGGAGTCCACCGGCATCCGGCTCGTCCGCGTCCCCGTCGACCGGCACGGCATCGACGTCGAGGCCCTCGACCGCCTCGACGTCCGCGCCGTCCTCGTCACGCCCGCCCACCAGTACCCCACCGGCGTCGTCCTCTCCCCTGAACGCCGCGCCGACCTCATCGCCTGGGCCCGCGACGTCGACGGCCTGGTGATCGAGGACGACTACGACGCCGAGTTCCGCTACGACCGCGACCCCGTCGGCTGCCTCCAGGGCGTCGACCCCGACCGCGTCGTCCTCCTCGGCTCCGTCAGCAAGGCCCTCGCCCCCGGCCTCCGCCTCGGCTGGGCCGCCGCCCCGCCCGAACTCGCCGAACGCCTGCGCACCCACCGCGCCCACACCGACCTCGGCGCCCCCGTACTGGACCAGCACGCCTTCGCCCACTTCATGCGCACCGGCGGATACGACCGCCACCTGCGCCTCATGCGCCGCCAGTACCGCGCCCGCCGCGACGCCCTGGTCGAAGCCCTCCACCACCACGTCCCCGGCGTCACCGTCCGGGGCGTCTCAGCGGGCATCCACCTCTACGTCGAACTCCCCGCCGGATGCGACGAGGACGACGTCGTCGCCACCGCCGCCCGCCTGGGCGTCGCCGTCGCCGGAGCCAAACCCATGTGGTCCAGAGGCCGCGCCCCCCAAGCCCCGCCCGCCCTGGTCCTCGGCTACGCCCGCCTCAACGAGACCCGCTTGACCCAAGCCGCCGAACTCCTGGGCAAAGCGATTACCCAGCGTGCCCTTGGGTAGTTAGTCGGTCCCGGCGAAGGAGGGACGGATGAGCCTAGAAGAGGCCGCGAGGCAGCTGAAGATGGCGGTCCACGACGCGCAGGTCGCATTCGACTGTGTCGGACTCGGCGACCTGGAGCGCGCCCAGGAACACTCGCTCACCGCACGGACGGCGTCCGACGCAGCCCTGACCGCACTGTCCCGGGCCTTGGAGGACATGACGCCGGAGGAGGCCAGAACCGAAGGCGAACGAGCCGTAATGGCCCTGGAATACCCGTAGTCACCTGCGGGGCCGTGTTCACCTGGGGGCCACCCCCAGGTGAACACGGCCCCTCCACGGTCACGCGATCAGGCGGCGGCGCATTCCTCGCACGGCGATGATCCACATGAGGGACGCGAAGACCAGCAGGGCCGCCAGGTGGCCCAGGTCCTTGAGGGGCTCGAGGCCGAAGACGGCGTGCCTGATCAGCTCGACCGTGTGGTAGAGGGGGTTGGCCAGCGCCGCCTTCTGGGCCCACTCGGGGAGCGACCCGATCGGGAAGAACGTCCCGGCGATCAGGAACAGCGGGGTCACCACGCCGGTGATCACGTAGTCGAACGAGTTGATCGACGGCACCACCGCCGACGTCCACATTCCGAACAGGCCGAAGCCCAGGGCCGTGACGAACACGATGAAGGGGACGAGGAGCATCCCGAAGGACGGGTCGAGGCCGAAGAACATGGCCACGATGATCGGGGTGCAGGCGTACACGGCCGACTTGGCCGCGATCCACAGCGCCTCCCCGGTGACCAGCTCGTGAACGTCCACCGGCGCGGCCAGCATCGCGTCGTAGGTGTGCTGGAACACCCGCCGGATGTAGCCGTTGAACATGCCCGGGAAGACCGAGGTGAACAGCGCGGCGATGCCCACCACGCCCGTGGCCACGAAGTCGAGGTAGCGGTAGTCGCCGACCGCCGCCACCATCGAGCCGAAGCCGTACCCGAAGGCGAGCAGCATGAAGGTCGGCTCGACCATGGACGCGAACGACTGCGACCCCCAGTAGCGCTTGAACAGCGCCAGCTCGTGCCGCCAGATCCCGCGGACCGGCGCCATCTCGAACCGGCGCAGGGGCGTCTGTGTCTCCGCCGTCATTCGACCCGCTCCCCGGTGAGCACCACGAACACGTCCTCCAGGTTGGCGGCGCGTCGTACGCCGTCGGGGCCGAGCTCCTCGTCGAGGGACGGCGGGATGGTCTCGGCCTTCAGCACCGACACCGACGGGCCGGTACGGCGCGTCGTCAGACCCGCCGCGTGCGCCAGCCGCTCGACCTCCTCCAGCCGGACGGGCGGCCCGTAATGCTCCACCACGAGCTGCCCGGCATGCTCCTCGATCAGCTTGGACGGGCCGCCCCGCGCCACCACCCGGCCGTGCGACATCAGCGCGCAGTCGTCGGCGAGCCGCTCGGCCTCCTCGATGTAGTGCGTCGACATCAGCACCGTCGTGCCGGCCGTCCGCAGCCCGTCGATCAGCCCCCACAGCTCCGCCCGCACCTGCGGGTCCAGGCCCACCGTGGGCTCGTCCAGCAGGACCAGCGCGGGACGGTGCACCAGCCCGCGGGCGATCAGCAGCCTGCGCCGCATCCCGCCGGAAAGATCGTCGACCTTGGTCCGCTGCCGCGCCGTCAGATGGGCCAGCTCCAGCGCGTCGTCCACCGCCTGGCGCCGGCGCGCCCGCGGCACCCGGTACAGGTGCGCGAACACCTCCAGGTTCTCCCGGGCGGTCAGCTCCTCGTCCAGGTTGTCCTGCTGCGGTACGACGCCCATCGCCGCCCGCGCCCGCTTGGACTCCCGCGGCACCGAGAACCCCAGCACCTCGATGGACCCCTCGTCCGGCCGCGCCTGCGCCGTGAGCAGCTTCATCGTCGTGGACTTTCCGGCGCCGTTCGGGCCCAGCAGGCCCAGGCAGCTCCCGGCCGCCACCTCCAGGTCGAGGCCGTCCACGGCGGTGAAGTCACCGAACCGCTTGACCACCCCGCGCAGGCGGATGGCCGAACGGCCGCCGGTCCCCTCCCCGGTCGCGATTGCGTGACGCTGAACCGTCATGCTCGCCACACTATGCGTGAGGACGGACAAAGCCCCACAGGTTTTCGCGGGGTCGCCCCGCCGGACGCCCCGCTACCCTTGACCCGTGGACACGCCCATCCGCCGCCCCGCCGAGCAGGCGACGAACGTGCGCGACCTGCGCGCCTCCGACGCCGATCGCGAACGGGTGGTCAGCGTCCTCGGCGAGGCCCTCGCCGACGGGCGGCTCACCCTCGAAGAGCACTCCGAACGCACCACCCGCGCCTACCAGGCCCGCACCCTCGGCGAGCTCACCGGCCTCACCGGCGACCTCAGCCCCGAGGAGGCCCAGCCCATCCTCGTCGACGACCGTCCGGTTTCGGCCTTTTTCGGCCGGATGCGGCGGGAGGGCCGCTGGGTCGTCCCGGTCAAGCTCCCCCTGCTGGCCCTCTTCGGCACCGTCGAGCTCGACCTGCGCGAGGCCGTCCTGCAGCGCCGCCACATCGTCCTCGACTCGCTGATCGTCGGCGGCCGCGTCCGCATCGTCGTCCCCGAGGGCGTCCAGGTGAACGTCACCGGCCGCACCATCCTCAGCACCCGCGAGGTCCGCACCCGCCCCGCCCCCGAGGGCCCCACGATCGAGGTCGGCGGCACCTTCGTCTTCGGCTCGATCAAGGCCCGAGCCCCCAAGCAAAGACTCAGAACCCGCCTGCGCAAACGCCTCTCATGGCGTGAGGGGGAGTAAGCCCCTCTCCGGTGACGGCGGGGGGTGCAGGGGGGCGGAGCCCCCCTGCCGGGGGTGCAGGGGGCGGAGCCCCTTGCCGGGGCGGGTGTGCCCTGAAGCGAGCCCCCAGGCGAGCGGAAGGGTGCGCCCGCCCCGCCTGGGGGTCTGGGGGGTGGCCCCCCGGGCTATACAGCGCTGTCGAAGTTGATCGTGCTGTAGGCCCTCAGCTTGTTCAGCTGGTGTTCGCTGGCGACGGTGCGGATGGTGCCGCTGCGGGAGCGCATGACCAGGGAGTGGGTGGTGGCGGAGCCCTTGCGGTAGCGGACGCCGTCGACGAGTTCGCCGTCGGTGATGCCGGTGGCGGCGAAGAAGACGTCCTCGGAGGTGACGAGGTCGTCGGTGGTGAGGACGCGGCCGAGGTCGTGGCCGGCGTCGATGGCCTTCTGCTTCTCGGCGTCGTCCTGGGGCCAGAGGCGGCCCTGGATGACGCCGCCGAGTGCCTTGATCGCGCAGGCGGCGATGATGCCCTCGGGGGTGCCGCCGATGCCGAGGAGCAGGTCGGTGCCGGTGCCCTCGCGGGCGGCCATGATGGCGCCGGCGACGTCGCCGTCGGTGATCAGCTTGACCCGGGCGCCGGCCTCCCGGACCTCCTTGACCATGGCCTCGTGCCGGGGACGGTCGAGGATGACGACCGTCACGTCCTGCGGTGAGGAGCCCTTGGCGCGGGCGACGGCGCGGATGTTGTCGCCGATGGGGCGTTCGATGTCGACGGCGTCGGCGGCCTCGGGGCCGGTGACGAGCTTCTCCATGTAGAAGACCGCGGACGGGTCGTACATGGAGCCGCGGGGCGCGACCGCGAGGACGGCGATGGCGTTGTTCATGCCGAGCGCGGTGAGGCGGGTGCCGTCGATCGGGTCGACGGCCACGTCGCATTCGGCGCCGCTGCCGTCGCCGACCTCCTCGCCGTTGAACAGCATCGGGGCGTTGTCCTTCTCGCCCTCGCCGATGACCACCACGCCGCGCATGGACACGGTGTTGATCAGCTGGCGCATGGCGTTCACGGCGGCTCCGTCGGCGCCGATCTTGTCGCCGCGGCCGACCCAGCGGGCGGCGGCCATCGCCGCGGCCTCGGTGACCCGGACCAGTTCCAGCGCGAGGTTGCGGTCCGGGGCCGCGGGCTCGGTGGCGAGCGGCGAGGGGATGGTGTCGTCGGACATGCGAGGCAGCCCTTTCGGTCAGTTGGTGACACGGATTCTCCGGGTCGCCCGTGCCGTGCCACAAATTGGACCAGACCAGCGATCGGCGGTCGGGTCGCGGGGTCCGCGGGGCCCGATTTCGGCCTCAGCGAGTGCAAGGGATCGTTTCCCCACGGTGAGAGGGCGTAATCTCAGCTTCCATGAGCAGCGACATCGACCTCTCGGCCGGCGGGGTGACCGCGGATGGGAACTCCTCCGGGAGCGGATCGTCCGCCCGGACCTCCGACCGCGGGGCGGCGACGCGCAGCGCGCTGCTGGCCGCGGCCAGCGACGTGTTCAGCGAGTCGGGGTTCGCGCAGGCGGCGGTGACCGACATCGTCGCGAAGGCGGGGGCCAGCGTCGGCAGCCTTTACCACCATTTCAACGGCAAGGCCGACCTGTACCTGACGCTGTTCGAAGAGTTCCAGGTCCGGCAGCAGGAGCGCACCCGGGACGCGATCAACGCGGTGCGGGAGGCCGGTGAGAAGGACCCGATGCGGCTGTTCATCGCCGGGGCGGGCGCGTATCTCGACGGCTGCCTGACCGAGCGGCATGTGGCGCGGCTGTTCATTTCGGGGGACGGGCCGCCCGGTTTCGACCGGGTGATGCGGCAGCGGCTCAACAAGTGGGCGCGCCGCAACGCGGCCCTGTTCCACACCGCCGACGGCGGCGTGGACGAGGCGCTGGTGATCGTGCTGACGGGCGCGATGGCGGGCGCGGTGTCGGAGGTGTCGGGCAGCGACGACGAGGACGCCTCGCGGCGGCTGGCCGGCGACATCATGGCGATCGTGGGGACGATCAGGAACCCCGGTACGGAGCAGGGCTGACCGTACGGGATGCTTGAAGGGTGACCGACAAGACCACTTCCTCGACCTCCACCGCCGCCGAGTCCCCGGCTCCCGCCGCGGGCGGACGGGGGTCGGTTCAGGTCAGCCCCGGGGTCTACAAGCGGCTGACGACCGGGCTGGGCGGTTTCACGCTGGCGATGGCGGCCTGCCTGGTGCTGGTGGGGGCGATCTACCTGGTCACGCCGCGCAGCGACGAGGAGCTGCTCCCGACGGCCGACTACAGCTCGCAGCTGTGGGCGATGCGGAGCGACGCCCCGTACACGGTGCACGCCCCGGAGGGGCTTCCGGCGGGGTGGCGGCCGACCAGTTCGCGGGTGCACGGCCTGAACACCGACGACCCGGTGGCGTGGCATCTGGGGTTCGTGACGCCGTCCGACGAGTACGCGGCGCTGGAGCAGAGCAACGAGAAGGCGTCGGCGTACGTCCCGCGGATGACCAGCATCAAGAAGACGATCGGCACGATGCAGGTCGGCGGGGTGTCCTGGGCGCAGCATCACCGCAAGGACAAGAACGCCCGGTCGCTGGTGCGGACGCTCCCGGACGGGGTGACGCTGGTGGTGACGGGCACGGCGTCGTTCCAGGAGCTGGCCGTGCTGGCGGGCGCGCTGAAGGCGCAGCCGAAGCAGGGGGCGTCGCTGGCGCCCTCGCCGCGCCCTTCCTGAGCGGGGTCAGAACGGGGCGGCGGAGCCGTCGTCGCCGTTCTCCGGGCGGGCCATGGCGGCGGCCAGGCGGGCGCGGGCGCCCTCCAGCCACTCCTCGCAGATCGCGGCGAGCTTCTCGCCGCGCTCCCACAGGCCGAGCGACTCCTCCAGGGTCAGCCCGCCGGTCTCCAGGCGCTTGACGACCTCGGTGAGCTGGTCGCGGGCCTGCTCGTACGACATCCGTTCCCCGGCCGTCCCGGGCTTCGCTTCGGTCACGCGTCAACCCTACGGCCCGGACGGCCCGGAACCGGTGTCCCCGGGTGCGGTGTCGCCGGGCGCGGCGTCGTCCACGGTCACCGCGAGGCGCCCGTCGGCGAGCCGGACCAGGAGCCGGTCGCCCTTGCCGACGCCCGCGGCGTCCCGGACGACGGACTCGTCCTCCCGCTGGACGATGGCGTAGCCGCGCCTGAGCGTGGAGGCGGGGGAGAGGGCCAGCAGCCGGGCGCGGGTGTGCGACAGCTCGTCCGCGGCCCGGTCCAGGGCGCCGGACAGGCAGCGGCGGGCCCGGTCGCGCAGCGCCAGGACCTGCTCGGACTGCCGTTCGATCTCCCGGATCGGGTCGGCCAGCGCGGGCCGCGACCGGACCGCCTGGAGCCAGGCGGTCTCCCGGTCGATCCCGCCGGCCAGGCAGCGCCGTCCGCGGTCGCGCAGCTGCCGGACGAGCTGGAGCTGCTCGCGCACGTCCGGGACGGTCTTCTTGGCGGCGTCGGTGGGGGTGGAGGCGCGGACGTCGGCGACCAGGTCGAGGATGGGGGAGTCCTGCTCGTGCCCGATGGCGCTGACGACGGGGGTGCGGGCCGCCGCGACCGCCCGGACCAGGGCCTCGTCGGAGAACGGCAGCAGGTCCTCCATCGATCCGCCGCCGCGGGCGATGACGATCACTTCGATGTCGGGGTCGGCGTCCAGGCGGCGCAGCGCGTCCATGACCTCGCCGACCGCGTACGAGCCCTGCACGGCGGTGTTCTCGACCCGGAAGTCGACGGCGGGCCAGCGGCGGCGGGCGTTCTGCAGCACGTCGTGCTCGGCGTCGGAGTCGCGGCCGGTGATCAGCCCGATCTTGCCGGGGAGGAACGGCAGCGGCCGCTTGCGCTCGGGCCGGAACAGGCCCTCGGAGGCCAGCACCTGTTTGAGCCGCTCCAGCCGGGCCAGCAGTTCGCCGACGCCGACCGGGCGGACCTCCAGGGCGCTGAGGGAGAAGGTGCCGCGGTTGATCCAGAAGTCGGGTTTGGCGTGGACGACGACGCGGGCGCCGTCGGTCACGGCGGGCCCGGCGGCCTCGAAGACCGCGCGGGGGCCGACGACCCGGACCGACATGTTGGCGACGGGGTCGCGGAGGGTGAGGTAGCAGGTGCCGCCGCGGGCGTTGAGGTCGGTGATCTGCCCCTCGACCCAGATGCGGCCCAGCTTGCCGATCCAGCCGCCCACCGCCTGCAGGACGGTGCGGACCGGAACGGGGGACTCCGCGGACGTCTCCATGGCCATGGCACGTCAGCCTATGCCCCGGACGGCCGCCGGGGTTCGCTCAGTTCAGCCCGTTGAGCTTGGCGATGCGGTTCTCGTACATGCGCAGGACGTCGGGGCGGGCGGCGTGCTTGCGCTCGTACTCGCGCAGCAGCTTCACCTGCTCGGACGACAGGCCGCGGAGCCGGGCGCGCAGCTGCGGGAGGGTGGCCGCGTCGTAGTTCGGCACGGGCAGGTCGGCCGCCACCTTCTCGGCCTCGGCGGGCGCGGCGGGCTTGCTCTCCGGCCTGGGCTCGAACGCGGGCTTGGGCTTGGGCTCGGGCCTCGCCGCGGGCTCGGGAGCCGGCTCGGGCTTGGGCTCAGCCTTCGCGGCGGGCTTGGGCTTGCCGATCGAGATCTCCCCGTCGCCCCCGGTCCCGGGCTTCGCCGGCGCCTCGGCCACGCGGGCGGGCCGCGCGCGCCGCGGCTCCGGCTCGGGCTCGGGCTCGGCGCCGTCCGCGCCGCGGACCCGCTCCACCACGCCGCCCACGACCTTCTCCGCGGTGTGCTGGACGTCCTCGCGCAGCCGGCCGATCACCGGGCGCACCCCGCCGCCCTCGGTGATCTCCTTGTAGTCCTTGGTCAGCCGGTCGCTGAGCAGCAGGGCCCGGCCGACGCCGAACATGGCCAGCCGGACGGCGTGCAGCGGGAGGTCGCGGACCTGCTCGCCCACCGTGTCCTGCACCTGCTGCTTGAGGCGGCGCGGCGATCTCGTCATCGTCTCCATCTCCCTGCTGTCCCCATCACCGGACCGGGTCGATACTGGACCGTCTGTCAAGCATCACTTTGCCGCATCGTCCCGATAGGGGTCACCCCGGGTTAATGGAATATTGGTCAACAGTGTCGTGCGCTGGGTCACATCCCGGCAGGCACCGGCCTACCTCCCCGGAGTGCCCCGAGCGTCACGGCTCGGGCGGTACGGGACGCCTGGGACGGCTCGTACGATGGGGCACATGACCTCCAACAGCCAGCGCCGTGTCCTGCTCGCCAAGCCGCGTGGTTACTGCGCGGGCGTGGACCGGGCCGTGGAGACTGTCGAGATCGCCCTGGAGAAGTACGGGGCCCCCGTCTACGTGCGCAAGCAGATCGTGCACAACGTGCACGTCGTGAAGACCCTCGAGGAGCGCGGCGCGATCTTCGTGGACGAGACCGAGGAGGTCCCCGAGGGCGCCATCGTGGTCTTCTCCGCGCACGGCGTCGCCCCCGTCGTCCACGAGGAGGCCCGCGGCCTGAGCCTGCGCACCATCGACGCCACCTGCCCGCTGGTCACCAAGGTCCACAAGGAGGCCGTCCGGTTCGCCAAGGACGACTACGACATCCTCCTGATCGGCCACGAGGGGCACGAGGAGGTCATCGGCACCACCGGCGAGGCCCCCGACCACATCCACCTGGTCGACGGCCCCGGCGACGTGGCCAACGTCCAGGTCCGCGACCCGGAGCGGGTCGCCTGGCTGTCGCAGACCACCCTGTCGGTGGACGAGACCATCGCCACGGTCGAGAAGCTGCGCGAGCGGTTCCCCAAGCTGATGGACCCGCCGTCCGACGACATCTGCTACGCCACCCAGAACCGCCAGACCGCCGTCAAGCAGATCGCGGCCCACGCCCAGCTGGTGATCGTGGTCGGCTCCACCAACTCCTCCAACTCGGTGCGGCTCGTCGAGGTCGCCAAGGAGCACGGCGCCGACGACGCCCACCTGGTCGACTACGCCGAGCACATCGACGAGACCTGGCTGGAGGGCGTCACCACGGTCGGCGTCACCAGCGGCGCCTCCGTCCCGGACGAACTCGTCCAGGGCGTCCTGGCCTGGCTGGCCGAGCGCGGCTACGGCGACGTCGAAGAGGTCGAGTCCGTCCCGGAGAGCATGCGCTTCGCCCTTCCCCACGAACTCCGCAAGAACCTGCGCATCACGCCTGTCGGCTGAGGACGGCGCAGCGGTCAGTCGGTCTCGTCGTGGGAGAGGCGGCGCCGGGACCGGGAGCGCGACCGGGCGGGCGGCTCCTCCCAGCGGACGGGGTTCTCGTTCTCTTCCTGGTCGAACAGGCGGCTGCCGGCCAGCCTGCCGCGTAGTTCGCGGACGTTGGCGGGGAGGCCGCGCGGGACGGTGATCACCAGCACCAGGAGGGTGCCGCCGAACAGCCAGGGGGCGGTACCCGCCAGGGCGGTCAGCACGCCCAGGGCGATGCCGCGCAGCGGGGACGGTCCGCCCAGGCCGGTGATGGTCTCCGCGAGGACGGTGACGGCCAGGAAGACCGCGGGCGGGCTGACGGCCAGGGTGAGCAGGTCGGCCTGGCGGGTGGCCAGCGCGGCCAGGGCGCAGCCGGCCAGGAAGCTCCCGCCCGCCAGGACGCCGAGGTCCAGCCAGCGGCCGAGCAGCGCGCCGAGCAGGGAGATGGCGAACAGGACCACCACTCCGCCGCGCCCGGTCAGGGTGACCGAGGGCCCGGCGGACTTGGCGCGCGAGCCCGGATCCCTGCGGGTCCCGCCCCGCTGACGTCGCACACGACCCCCTGCGTCCGGCGAGGCGCCCGGGGGCGCGTCGCCTACCGGCGGTGAACTCATGGCCGCCACCTTTCCCGGTGATCGATGCGGTCGGGGACGGCCCGCCCGCCGAAACCTACCGCTTCGGTGGACGACTCCGGGGGCCCGCCGGGTTCGCCGGTCAGCTCGGCGGCCGACGGCGCGCGCGGGCTCTCCTCCACGGGGGCGGGGCCCTCCAGCGGGGCGTCCACCACGCCGAGCTCGTTCAGCTTGCGGGCGCTGACCAGGACGCGGGTCTCCAGCGACCCGACCGTGCGGTTGTAGGACTTGATCGCGCTGGTCAGGGAGCGGCCCAGCTCGTCGACGTGCCCGCCGAGCGTGCCGAGGCGCTCGTACAGTTCCTTGCCCAGGTCGAACACGGCGCGGGCGTTGCGGGACAGGGCGGCCTGCTGCCAGGCGTACGACGCCGTCCGCAGCATCGTGACGAGGGTCGTCGGGGTGGCGATGTGGACGCGGCGCCGCATCGCGTACTCCAGGAGGCCGGGGTCGCGGTCGAGCGCGGGCGCCAGGAACGCCTCCCCGGGGATGAACAGGACGACGAACTCGGGGGCGGGGCTGAACGCCTGCCAGTACGACTTGGCCGCGAGGCGGTCGACGTGGTCGCGGAGGTGGCGGGCGTGGGCGTCCAGGCGGACCGGGTCGCCGGTCTCGGCGGCCTCCAGGTAGGCGGCCAGGGAGACCTTGGAGTCGACCACGATGTTCTTGCCCCCGGCGAGGCGGACGACCATGTCGGGCCGTACGGTGCCGTTCTCGGTGTAGGCGGTGGCCTGCTCGTCGAAGTCGCAGTGGTGGGTCATCCCGGCCAGTTCCACGACGCGGCGCAACTGGAGCTCGCCCCAGCGGCCGCGGGCCTCGGGGCGTTGCAGCGCCCGTACCAGCGCCTGGGTCTCGCCGCGGAGCTGCTCGGAGCTCTGCCGGACGAAGTCGACCTGCTTGGCCAGCATCGCGTGCGACTCGCGGCGGCCGGTCTCGACCTCGCGGAGCTGCGCCTCCACCTTGGCGAGGGTGTCCTTGAGAGGGGCCACGAGGTGTTCGACGGCCTGCTTGCGGCGCTCCAGCTCGCCGGCGGCCTCGACGCCGGCGGCCTTGAGACGGGCGTCGGCCAGTTCCAGGAAACGCTGGTTGCTGGCGTCCAGTGCCTTGGCGGACAGGTTCTCGAAGTGCTCGGCCATCCGCTCCTCGGCGTAGGCCAGTTTCTCCTCGGCGGCGCGGGCGCGGGCGATCAGGGCGCCCTGGCGGCCGGTCGCGAGCGCGAACCCGACCACCGCGCCGAGGGCCGTCCCGAGGGCCAGACCGACGAGCAGCGCGAGATCCATCCCTTCATCGTGACAGTGGAGGCGGGCGGTTCCGGTGCGACGCGCCGAGACGCACCCGGCACCGGACAATTAGACTCAGCGTTCACTTACATCCTCAAACCGGATGAGCGGTGCCGCCCGGGACCGTTCACACCCCCGCCGAGCGAGGAGAGAGAGCATGACCACCAGCACCGGTACGCGCAACGTCCGCATCGTGCCGAGGACGCGAACGGAACGACGGGTCGCCCGGAGGCTCGCGCTGGAACCCGGCGGCCCTCCCAGCGCGCAGGCCCGTCTCACGGGCCAGGCGGTCAGGGCCCTGGTGAAGGGGGTCTGGTCGTCCCTTCCCGACTCCGCGGACGGGCTGCTCCGCTTCCAGCGTGCGGCCGAGCTCGCGGCGGCTCTCCAGGCCGTACCGCGCGGTGTTTCCATCGCCCAGGAAGACCTCGGTACGTGTACGGCCGAGTGGGTGCGGGCCGGGGCGCCCGACGAGCGCAAGGTCTTCCTCTACCTGCACGGGGGCGGCTACTTCTTCGGAAGCGCCCGTCTCTACAGGCCGTCCACCTGGAGGCTGTCGGCGTCCACGGGACGGCCCGTCCTCGCCCTGGACTACCGGCTCGCCCCAGAGCACACCCCCTCGGACGCCCTGGACGACGCCCTCGCCGCCTACGACTTCCTCCTGCGCAACGGCTACGCGCCTCGAGACATCGTCGTCGGAGGGGACTCGGCCGGGGGCCACCTCACCCTCGCCCTGCTGCTGGCCCTCAAGCGGCGCGAGATCGGGCTGCCCGCCGCCGCGCTGTGCCTGTCGCCATGGGTCGACCTGCTGTGCGCGGCGGACTCGCACCGCCTCAACGCCCGCAGCGAGGCCGTCATCCCGGCCGCCAAGCTCGCCTGGCTCGGCCGCCGCTTCTGCGCGGGCAAGGACGAGGACGACCTCCTCCTGGCCACCCGGCACGCCGACCTGACCGGGCTGCCGCCGCTGCTCCTGGTCGCCAGCGGCAGCGAGATCCTCCGGGACGACACCCGCGACCTGGCCGAACGCGCCAGGGCCGCCGGAGTGACCACCGCGTACCAGGAATGGGACGGGCTCATGCACGTCTTCACGGTGTTCGCCGACTTCGTCCCCGAGGGCCGGGCGGCGTTCCGGCACGTCGCCGAGTTCCTCCGCACCGTCGAATCCTGAGCTCGCGGGCGTTCCGGGTTGACGGGACGTTCACCCGGCCGTCGTCCGCGTGTGGTCCGGCGGGCCCATAAACTTGTCCGCCGTGAGCCTCTCCATCGGAATCGTCGGTCTGCCCAACGTCGGCAAGTCCACGCTCTTCAACGCGCTGACCAAGAACGACGCGCTGGCCGCCAACTACCCGTTCGCGACCATCGAGCCCAACGTCGGCGTCGTCGGGGTGCCCGACCCCCGGCTGGAGCGGCTGGCCGAGATCTTCGGCTCCCAGAAGATCATTCCGGCGACCATGGAGTTCGTCGACATCGCCGGGATCGTCAAGGGCGCCTCCGAGGGGCAGGGGCTGGGCAACAAGTTCCTGGCCAACATCCGCGAGACCAACGCGATCTGCCAGGTCATCCGGGCCTTCCACGACCCCGACGTCACCCATGTGGACGGCGACACCGACCCGCTCCGCGACATCGAGACGATCAACACCGAGCTGATCCTGGCCGACCTCCAGACGATCGAGCGGGCCCTGCCGCGCCTGGAGAAGGAGGCGCGGACCAAGAAGGACAAGGACAAGCTCGCGGTCGTCGACGCGGTCGCCGCCGCGCAGAAGCTGCTGGACGACGGCGTCACCCTGTTCGCGGGCGCCGAGCGCGCCGGCATCGACCTGGCCCTGCTGCGCGAGCTGCACCTCCTCACCGCCAAGCCCTTCCTCTACGTGTTCAACCTCGACGAGGAGGAGCTCACCGACGAGGCGCTGCGCGCCCGGCTGCGCGAGCTGGTCGCCCCGGCCGAGGCGATCTTCCTGGACGCCAAGATCGAGGCCGAGCTGATCGAGCTGCCCGACGACGAGGCCCTCGAACTGCTCCAGGGCATGGGCCAGGAGGAGTCCGGCCTGTCGCAGCTCGTCCGGATCGGCTTCGCCACCCTCGGGCTGCAGACGTACCTGACCGCGGGGCCCAAGGAGTCGCGCGCCTGGACGATCCGCAAGGGCGACACCGCGCCCGAGGCCGCGGGCGTCATCCACACCGACTTCCAGCGCGGCTTCATCAAGGCCGAGGTCGTCTCCTTCGACGACCTGGTGGCCGAGGGGTCCATGGCCGCCGCGCGCACCGCCGGGAAGGTGCGCATCGAGGGCAAGGACTACGTCATGCAGGACGGCGACGTGGTGGAATTCCGCTTCAACGTCTGAGTCCCTCGCGGATGAGTCTGGCCGCGACGTCGTTCTACTGGCGGGGCTGCGCCGAGGGTGAGGCGATCGGCGCCGACCGTCCGATGCTCGAACTGTTGCGCAGCGGCGACACCGTCGCCATGGGGATCGCCCTGGACCACATCCAGCACTCGTGGGCGCTGTCGCGGTTCGGTGGGGACGTGCCGTACGAAGACCTCGCGGGTGAGGTCCTGGAGTGCGCCCGTACGTTGCTGAGACGGCCTCCAACGCCCGCGGCGCTCAGTCCCCAGACCGGAGAGGGCGCCAACCACGCGAGCGCCCTCAACGCGATGATGAGGCGCGGCGAGTACTGAGCAGTCGACCGCACGGCGGGGCGGCGTACACCGCCAGTGATGCGAGGGTTACGGTGATGTGTCGCGAAGTGGACACGATGCCGGATTCATTGGGAAGAAAGTGCGCGCCGCCGCGCCATGTGGTCATCAAGCACCATGGTGCTTGTCTCAAACCGTTCCTAAGGACTGTGCATGAGTTGCTCAGCCGCGCGCCCCGAACGGTCTTGGACGCACTGGTCCCCGGCGTACTCAACCCCGGGGCGGCGACACGCATCCTGTGCGTGGTCCGTTCCCGGGAGGCCGGTTCCCTGTGCGACCTGGCCATGTGGGCTCGACCAGAGGCGACGGGGAGGCCCCAGGCCATCACTCCGGTGGAAAGGGGGCCCCGCACGCTGACATCGAACCCGGCGTCCCAGATTGCGCTACTGAAAGTACAGGGACCAGCACAAACCGTCAAGCCGGATCACTTGGATTGCCCGCATGTTCACTTAACCGACCTCACAGGCGAACAGTT
>NZ_JBHSON010000079.1:0-56089 GCF_042656285.1 Actinomadura rugatobispora
GCACCACCACGAGAAGATGAACGGCCGCGGCTACCCGATGGGCCTGGCCGGCGACGAGATCCCCGAGTTCGCGCGGGTGATCTCGGTGGCCGACGCGTTCGACTCGATGACCTCCACCCGCTCGTACCGGGCCGCCCGCACCGTCGAGGAGGCCGTCGAGGAGCTGCGCCGCGGCATCGACGACCACTTCGACCCCGACATGGTCGAGGCGTTCCTGCGCGCCCTGGAACGTGACGGCTGGGAGCCGCCCAAGCCCGTCGTGCTGCCCGAGGACGACGTCGTGGAGACCACCCAGCAGGACCACGACGACCCGAGCACCCCGCTCCGCGTCGCCGCCGGTTCCGCGGCCGATGCAGCCGACGCGGCCGACGCCGCCGACGCGGCCGACGGCGCCGCCGACGCGATCGACGCGGCCCCGGACGGCGCCCCGGGGAGCGAGGCCGGGGACGCCGTCGGCGGTGCCGCCGGGGACGTGGCGGGCGACCGCGCCCGCGGCTAGGCTGTGCCTCCTGCTCCCGGCCCGCGGCGCTCGCCTCACCCTCTCCCGCCTACCGGGCCTTGGCGGCATCGCCCGCGCGCTGCCTGAGGCCGGACCCTGGTCCAGGCCGCCCCCCGTCCCGCCCCTCGCCGTTCCGCAGCCCCCCGCCGTCCCTGTCGAGGAAGATGGAGCCGATGAGCACCCAGATGCGCACCCGGGAGCGCGCCGCCTGGCAGACCATCGACTCGGGCCAGCTCCTGCTGATCGCCACCGCCGGGCTGGTCGTGCTGGTCGCGGTCACCCAGGTCGCCGCGGTCGGTCTCGAACAGGCCGAGGTCGCGGTGATCTTCGGCGTGCTGATCGCGCTCGGCGAGCTGTTCCGCATGGTCATGCCGGGCAACCGGGAGGTCGCCCCGATCGCCGGCGCGGGGGGCATCGGCTACGCCCTGCTGGTCGGGATCGGCCCGGAGGGGGCCCCGCCGGACGCGCCGCTGGGCGTCGTCCCGGCCGTGCACTCCCCGCTGCAGGTGATCGCCGTCACCGCGGTCGGCATGCTGGTCGGCTCGCTGCCGCACGTCGCGGTCGGCCGCACGCCCCGGCTGGACGCCATGGCCCGCCGGCTGTTCACCGTGGCCACCGTCGCGCTGTGCTTCCGGCCGCTGCTGTCGCTGCGGCTCGACTGGCACGTGCTGCTGGCCCTGATGGGCGTGGTCGTGGTGGCCTCCTGCTTCTGCGACGTCATGATCGCCGCGCTGATCCGGGCGGAGGCGGTGCGGGCCCGGTTCGGCATCGCGATGCGCGACGAGATCCGCGCCAAGCTGGCGCTGTGCGCGGCGACCAGCGCGACCGCCATGCTGCTCGCCGTCTCCACCACCGTGATGGGCCCGGCGGCGCTGCTGGTGTTCACCGCGCCCATCCTGGTCACCCAGTTCGCCTTCCGCCGCTACGCCGGGATCCGCGCCACCTACCTGCAGACCGTGCGGGCCCTGTCGCGGGTGACCGAGGTCGGCGGGTACGTGGAGACCGGCCACTCGCGGCGCGTCTCCCGGCTGTCGGTCGCGATGGGGCGGGAGCTGGGCATGTCGGAGGAGGAGCTGCTGGAGCTGGAGTACGCGGCGCTGATGCACGACATCGGCCAGCTGTCGCTGGGCGATCCGATCCCCGGCGGCGCCACCGTGCTGGCCTCGCCCACCGAGCAGCGCCGGATCGCCGAGCTGGGCGCCGAGGTGATCAAGCAGACCGGGGTGCTGGACCGGGTGGCGGCGATCGTCCAGCTGTCGTCGCACCCGTACCGGACCGGGCACGGCGAGGCCCCCGCCGGCGAGCCGGGCGCGGGAGCCGCCGACCGTCCGCCGCCCCCGCCGCTGGCCAGCCGGATCATCAAGGTGGCCAACGCCTACGACGACCTGGTCGGCGACTCCTCGGACCGCGACCGCGGCGCGGCCGTGCTGGAGCGGCTGCGGCTGGACTCGGCGGCCGAGTACGATCCGGCCGTCGTGGAGGCGCTGAGCCGCGTCGTCGACCGCCGCCCCCGCCTGTGAGGTGAACCTGTGAGGTGAACGGCGGGGCGGGGCAAGACTACGGGTTGGTATGCGTCGTCCCGTCGGCGGCACCCCGCGGCCCCGGGACGGCTAGTCTCGGGCCGAGCGGGCCACGCAGGCCCGCCCGCCGACGGTAAGGAGAACCCGCAGGTGTACGAGTCCGTGCTCGTGGCGAACCGGGGTGAGATCGCCAGCCGGATCGTCCACACGGTGCGCGCGCTGGGCCTCAAGGCGATCGCGGTGTACTCGGAGGCCGACGCCGATCTGCCGTTCGTCGCCGAGGCCGACGAGGCGCTCCTCATCGGCCCGGCCCGGCCCGCGGCGAGCTACCTCGACATTCCCCGGATCCTGGAGGCGGCCCGCCGCACCAACGCCCGGGCGATCCACCCCGGCTACGGGTTCCTGGCGGAGAACGCCGAGTTCGCCCGCCGGGTCATCGACGCCGGCCTGGGCTGGATCGGCCCGCCGCCGCTGGCCATCGCCCGGATGGGCGACAAGATCAACGGCCGGAACCTGATGAAGGAGGCCGGGGTCCCGGTCGCGCCCGGGGTCTGGGAGCCGGTGCCCGACGCCGACACCGCCGTGGAGGAGGCCGAGCGCATCGGCTACCCGGTCATGGTGAAGGCCGCGGGGGGCGGCGGTGGCATCGGCATGGGCGCCGCCCACGACGAGGCGTCCCTCCGCAGGACCTTCGAGACCGCCCGCGCCGCCGCCGAGCGCTACTCCACCGGGCCGGACGGGCCCGCGGACATCCTCATCGAGCGGTTCGTCGAGGGCGCCCGGCACGTCGAGGCGCAGATCCTCGGGCTCGCCGACGGCACGGTGGTCGCGCTGGGCGAGCGGGACTGCTCGGTGCAGCGCCATCATCAGAAGGTCGTCGAGGAGACCCCGTCCAGCGGCGTCACCCCCGCGCTGCGCGAGCGGATCATGGCCGCGGCCGTCCGGGCGGGCGAGGCGGTCGGCTACCGCGGCGCCGGGACGGTCGAGTTCCTGGTCGATCCCGCCGCGCAGGACTTCTACTTCCTGGAGATGGACACCCGCCTCACGGTGGAGCACCCCATCACCGAGCTGGTCACCGGCATCGACCTGGTCGAGCAGCAGCTGCGGGTCGCCGCCGGGGAGCCGCCCTCGTTCGCCGAGGCGCTGACCCACGGGCACGCCATGGAGCTGCGCGTGTACGCCGAGGACCCGGAGCGGTTCCTGCCCGCCCCCGGCACCGTCAAGGTGTGGGAGGAGCCGGTCGGCGACGGCATCCGGATCGACGCCGGCTACGCCGAGGGCAACACCGTCACCTCGTTCTACGATCCGCTGCTGGCCAAGCTGTGCGTGCACGCCGAGACCCGCGGCGAGGCGCTGGCCCGCGCCCGGGCGGCCGTGGCCGCGTTCCGGATCGAGGGGCTCAAGACCAACCTGCCGTTCCTCGCCGAGCTGCTCGACCGGCCCGAGTTCGCGGACGGCGTCTACGACACCGGGATCGTGGAGCGCATGCGCGCCCCGTCCTGATCGCACCGTCCTGATCGCACCGCCCGCCGGACGCGGCCGCGAGGTCCCGCCGGCGGTGGGATAGAAAGGGAGCCGGGCGGAGGCGGGCGACCCCCTGGTGATCCTGGAGGCGATGACGATGGAGATTCCGGCGCCGGCGGAGGGCCCCGGCACGGTGTCCCGGCCGGCCGGCGACGAGGCGGCCTACTGCGACCGCTGCGGCGAGCCCGCGGCCGCCGGCGGGCACGAGGCGTGCCGGGCGGCGCGGCGGATGGAGCCGCCGCGCTACTGCTCCCGGTGCCGCCGCCGGCTGGTGGTGCAGGTGACCCCGGCGGGCTGGACGGCCCGCTGCACGCGGCACGGCGCGCTCAGCCCGGCCTCGGACCCGGCCCGGGCCGTCCCTCCGGCCTGAGGGCCAGCACGTACGTCATCAGGTCGACGCCCGGGACGGGGTTCCAGTCCCGTTCCGGGGTGCGCGCGAACCCCATCCGCTCGTACATCCGCTGCGCCGCGCGCATGTTCGGCTGGGTCGACAGCCGCAGCGCGACCAGCCCGGCGTCCCGCGCCCGGTCGGCGCACGCCTGGACGAGGGCGCGCCCGGCGCCGCCGCCGCGCGAGCGCTCCAGCACGGCCAGCATGCGGAACTCGCCCTCGTCCGCCGCGGCCAGCTCGGCGTACGGGCTGTCGGGCGGGCAGTACGCCACCGCCCCGGCGATCTCCCCGGCCATCTCGGCGACCAGCAGCTCGGCCTTGGCGGCACGGTCGGCGGCGTTCCGCAGCCTCTCCACGTAGGAGCTGTCCGGCCGGACGAGCCCGCCGCGCACGTACACCTCGACCGTCAGCTCGCCGACCCGCGCGTACTCGCCGGGACGGGCCGGGCGGACGGTCACGCCCGGCTCAGCCACGCGTCGCCGCCCTATCCGGATATATCCCCACGATCGTGAACACGGGCGAATTGTATGCCGCGGTCCGTTCAGGTTCTGGCGACGTCCCGGCAGGTCCGCTCCTCGGGCAGCATCGGCCGCAGGCGCACCGAGTACACCCTGCCGCCGCTGCGCCAGCGGTGGTCCGTGCCCGCGGTCGCGACGTGCTTCACCGCCGTGTCCCGGTCCTCGCCCGCCACGACGGAGCACAGCCCGCCGGCGGCCTGCTCGCCCCGTCCCAGCGGGCGGTTCAGCGGCCAGTCGGAGACGTCCTGCCCGGGTGCCGCCGGGCTCTCCCCGGCCAGCACGGCCACTCTCGCGGAGCGGTGGTGCCGGGGCGGCGCCGCCTGGTCGGCCCGCGGCCAGCCCTGGGGGTCGAGCCGCTTCCAGAACCGGACCGCGGGCAGGCCCGGCTGCCCCTCCGGCTGCTCGATCCTGGTCCGGGCCGCCCCCATCGAGATCTCCAAGATCATCGCGTCGGCGACCCGGCCGGACCCGATCGTCCGCGGACGGTCCAGGCCCGCGGCACGCGCCTCGTCCAGCAGCCGGCGCAGCGCCTGCGCGGTGAGCCGGTACTCGCGCAGCACCGGCAGCGGCGCGGCCGACCCCGTCCGCGCGGAGGCGATCGCCCGGCCGTCCCCGTACAGCGAGAACTCCGGCAGGCTGCCCGGCCCGCCCAGGCCCGCGAATCCGCCCGTCATCCGCCAGCGCAGCACCGGCCCGCCCGGGGCGCGCCCCGGATCCGGCCGCGCCGACGGCGCCGCCGCGCCCTGGTCCCGCTCCTGCCCGCCGCACGCGACCAGGGCTCCCGCCCCGATCAGGATCGCGGCGACCCCCCGATCGATCACGCTTCCCAAGCGTAGGGATGGATCGGCCATGAAGCTTGGACGGCACGCGCCCCGGACCCGTTCCGCGCCCGCCCGTACAAAGACAGGGGGCAAGACTGTGTGGGACCCGTGGGGACTGCTCCGGATGCGCGCACGCTAGTGTGCGGCTCGTGAGCGTGCTCGTGGTGACCGGGACCTGCACCGGCGTCGGCAAGACGATCGTCACCGCCGCCGTCGCCGCGCTGGCGGCGGCGCGCGGCACACCGGTCGCCGTCGTCAAACCCGGCCAGACCGGGGTGGCGCCGGACGAACCCGGCGACCTCGACCAGGTGCGGCGGCTCGCCGGCATCGACGACCTCCACGAGTTCGCCCGCTACCCCGACCCGCTGTCGCCCGCCGCGGCCGCCCGGCACTCCGGCCTCCCCCCGGTCCGGCTCGCCGACGTCGCCAAGGGCGTCCAGGAGCTGGGCCAGACCCGGCGGCTCGTCCTCATCGAGGGCGCCGGCGGGCTCCTCGTCCGCTACGACGAGGAGGGCGCCACGATCGCCGACCTGGCCCGCTGGCTCGGCGCCGCCGTCGTCGTCGTGGCCCGTCCCGACCTCGGCACCCTCAACCACACCGCGCTCACCCTGGAGGCGATGGCGCACCGCGGCGTCCAGCTCGCCGGGGTCGTCCTGGGGGAGTGGCCGGACGAACCCGACCTGGCGATGCGCAGCAACATCCGCGACCTGGAGACCATCGCCGCCCGCCCCCTCGCCGGCGCGCTGCCGGCCGGCGCGGGCGCCCTCGACCCCGCCGAGTTCCTGCTGGCCGCGCACAGCGCGCTGGCCCCGCCCCTCGGCGGCTCGTTCGACCCCGCCGTCTTCCGCGACGCCAACGGCATGAAGGAGAATCCGTGAGCGACATCCTCGAAGTGGCCCGCCGCCAGGTGCTCGACGAAGGCCGCGGCCTGACCGGCGCGCAGGTCCTGGAGTGCCTGACCCTGCCCGACGACCGCCTCGAGGAGCTGCTCGCCCTCGCCCACGAGGTCCGGATGCGCTGGTGCGGCCCCGAGGTCGAGGTGGAGGGCATCGTCTCCCTCAAGACCGGCGGCTGCCCCGAGGACTGCCACTTCTGCTCCCAGTCCGGCCAGTTCACCTCACCGGTCCGCGCCGTGTGGCTGAACATCCCCGAACTCGTCGAGGCCGCCAAGGAGACCGCCAAGACCGGCGCCACCGAGTTCTGCATCGTCGCCGCCGTGCGCGGCCCGGACGAGCGCCTGATGTCCCAGGTCCGCGAGGGCGTCAAGGCCATCAACGACGCCGTCGAGATCAACATCGCCTGCTCGCTGGGCATGCTCACCCAGGACCAGGTGGACGAACTGGCCGCCATGGGCGTGCACCGCTACAACCACAACCTCGAAACCGCCCGCACCCACTTCCCCAGCGTCGTCACCACCCACACCTGGGAGGAGCGCTGGGAGACCCTCCGCATGGTCAAGGAGGCCGGCATGGAGGTGTGCTGCGGCGGCATCATCGGCATGGGCGAGACCCTCGAACAGCGCGCCGAGTTCGCCGGCCAGCTCGCCGAGCTGGAACCCGACGAGGTCCCGCTGAACTTCCTGGCCCCCCGTCCCGGCACCCCGTTCGCCGAGCACCCCCTGGTCGAGGGCGCCGAAGCCCTGAAGACCATCGCCGCCTTCCGCCTCGCCCTGCCCCGCACCATCCTGCGCTACGCCGGCGGCCGCGAGCTCACCCTCGGCGACCTCGGCACCCGCGACGGCATGCTCGGCGGCATCAACGCCATCATCGTCGGCAACTACCTCACCACCCTGGGCCGCCCGGCCGAAAAGGACCTGGACCTGCTCACCGAACTCCAAATGCCGATCAAGGCCCTGTCCAAGACCCTCTAGCGGGCCGGTGAGGAGGGACGCCCCTCCTCACCCTCACCCTCATCGCTCGCGGCGGAGGCGGGTGATGAACTTGTAGCGGTCGCCGCGGTAGAGGGACTGGGCCCATTCGACGGGCTGGCCGGTGGTGTCGAAGGCGTGCCTGGACAGGAGCAGGAGGGGCAGGCCGACGTCGACGGCGAGGAGCTGGGCGTCGTGGGGGGTCGCCAGGACGGTCTCGATCGTCTCCTCGGCCTCGGTGAGGTGGACGTCGTAGGCGGTGGCGAGCGTCTCGTACAGGGAGTGGTGGCGGGGCAGCTCGCGGCGCAGGCCGGGGAAGCGGCGGGCGGGCAGGTGCGAGGTGTCGATCGACATCGCCTCGCCGTCGGCCAGCCGGAGCCGGTGGATGCGCAGGACCCTTCCCCCGGGGCGGATGCCGAGCAGGGTGGCCATGCGCTCGTCGGCGGAGACGTACCCGATCTCCAGGATGCGGGTCTCGGGGCGCAGGCCGTGGTGGCGCATGTCCTCGGTGTAGCTGACCAGCTGCAGCTCCTGGGCGACCTTGGGCTTGGCGACGAAGGTGCCCTTGCCCTGGATGCGCTGGAGGCGGCCCTCGACGACCAGTTCGGCCAGCGCCTGCCGGACGGTGGTGCGGGAGGTCTCGTACTTCTCCGCGAGGGCGCGTTCCGGGGGCAGCGGAGACCCCGGGGGGAGCGACTGGATCAGCTCGACCAGCAGTTCCTTGAGTTTGTAGTACTTCGGGATGCGCGGTGCCTGGGCCGAGTGGTGCTTGCCGATGTCACTCAATGGTGCGCGCTCGTACCCGCCCCCGTGCCGGGGCCCGCCCCTGACCTCCGTCACGGTCTCTCCTCACGTTCATCATCGGTTGTCCCCGATGTTACGTGTGAAGACTACGACCGGTAGAGCGGACGACGGCGCTCAGGGCCTCCCTGAGGGTTGTGAGGTCCGCCTCGCCCACGGTGGCGCGTGCGGTGAGCCGCAGGCAGGCGCGTCCCTTGGGCACCGACGGCGGGCGGAAGCAGCCGACCCGGGCGCCGTGCTCCGCGCAGATCTCCGCGGCCCGCACCGCCGCCTCGGGCTCGCCCAGCACGACCGGGACGACCGCGGCGGCCGGGTCCTCGGTGGTCTCCAGGCCGAGTCCGGCCGCGATCCCGGACATGCGGCGGGCCCGGTCGCGGGCGAGGGCGGGCAGCCCGGGCTCGGCCTCCAGCACGTCCAGCGCGGCCAGCGCGGCGCCCAGCGCGGGCGGGTTCAGCCCGGTGTCGAAGATCATCGACCGGCCGGTGTCGACCAGCGCGTCGGCGACCTCGGGCGCGCCCAGGACGGCGCCGCCCTGGGCGCCCAGCGACTTCGACAGCGTGAGGGTCAGCACCACGTCGGGCTCCCCGGCCAGACCGGCCGCGTGCGCGGCGCCGCGGCCGCCGTCGCCGACCACGCCGAGCGCGTGCGCCTCGTCGATCATCAGCAGCGCGCCGTGCGCCCGGACGACGCGGTGCAGCTCGGCCAGCGGCGCCAGGTCGCCGTCCACGGAGAAGACGGCGTCGGTGACGACGAGGGCGTGCTCCTCGTCACGCTCGGCCAGCGCCCGCTCCACCGCCGCGACGTCGCGGTGCGGGACGATCGCGACGCGGGCGCGCGACAGCCGGCAGGCGTCCACGATCGAGGCGTGGTTCACCTGGTCGGACACCACCAGGTCGCCGGATCCGGCCAGGGCCGTGACCGCGCCCAGGTTGGCCAGGAAACCGGAGGAGAACACCAGCCCGGCGGCGCTGCCGGTGAACGCGGCCAGCCGCCGGTCCAGCTCGGCGTGCAGCGCGGTGGTGCCGGTGACGAGCCGGGAACCGGTCGAGCCGGTGCCGTACTCGCGTGCCGCCGCCGCGGCGCCCTCGATCAGCCGGGGATCGCGGGACAGGCCGAGGTAGTCGTTGGAGGCCAGGTCGATGAGTCCGTCGTGGTCGCCGGTGCGGGGCCGCAGCCGCCGCCGCAGCCCGGCCCGCTCGCGGCTCTCGGCCGCCGCCCGCAGCCGGGCCAGCGGGCCGGCGGGGGAGCGGGGGTCCCGTCCAAGGGTCATGCGGGAATCCTGCCAGGTCATGGATCGGCGGACGGGGGCGGGGGGCGTCGCCCGCATAATGGACTGTGCCCACATTGACGGACCTCGTGCGCGACCACACCGACCTCACCGACGCCGACCTGGAGTGGCTGCACGCCCTGGTGTCGGACTGGCAGCTGCTGGCGGACCTGTCGTTCGCCGACCTGCTGCTGTGGGTGCCGCTGCGGTCGCCGGACGCGCTCCCCGCCGAGGCCGGGCCGCGGCGGCGCGATCCGGGGATCCCCGGGGGCGTGCACGGATGGGTGGCGATCGCCCAGATGCGTCCCACGACCGGCCCCACCGCCTACCCGGAGGACCTGGTGGGGAAGGTGGTGCCGACGGGGCGCCGCGGGCTGATCGACGTGGCGTGGCGGGAGCGGCGGATCGTCCGGGAGGGCGACCCGGAGTGGGGGAGCGGCATTCCGGTGCGGGAGGAGTCGATCCCGGTGCGGCGCGGCGTGAAGCTGCTCGGCGTCATCCAGCGCAGCACCAACCTCAGCTCGGCCCGCACCCCGAGCCGGCTGGAGCTGACCTACCTGCAGAGCGCCAGCGACCTCGCCCAGATGATCGCCGAGGGCCGGTTCCCGGTGCCCGGCGAGGAGCCCAACCTGGTCCGCTCCCCGCGGGTCGGGGACGGGCTGATCCGCCTGGACCGGGCGGGCCGCGTCACCTACGCCAGCCCGAACGCGCAGTCGGCGTACCGCCGCCTGGGCTTCCCCGCCGACCTGGTCGGGGAGTCGCTCGGCGAGGTCACCACCCGGCTGTGCGACACCGGCGAGCCGCTGGAGGAGGCGCTGACCGTGGTGCTCAGCGGCCGTGCCCCGCGCGAGGTCGAGGTGGAGAGCCGCGGCTCGGTCATGCAGCTGCGCACCATCCCGCTGGTGGTCGGCGGCACCCGGATCGGCGCGGTCGTGCTGTGCCGGGACGTCACCGAGCTGCGGTGGCGGGACCGGGAGCTGATGACCAAGGACGCCACCATCCGGGAGATCCACCACCGGGTGAAGAACAACCTGCAGACGGTGGCGGCGCTGCTGCGGCTCCAGGCGCGGCGGCTGCAGATCCCCGAGGGGCGGGCGGCGCTGGACGAGGCGGTGCGCCGGGTCGGGTCGATCGCCATCGTGCACGAGACCCTGTCGCTCACCCCCGACGAGCTGATCGACTTCGACGACATCGCCGACCGCGTGATCATGATGGCGGGGGAGGTGTCGACGCCGGAGACCCGGGTGACGCCCAAGCGGACCGGCAGCTTCGGGGTGCTGCCCGCCGAGGTCGCCACCCCGCTGGCGATGGCGCTCACCGAACTGCTGCAGAACGCGCTGGAGCACGGCCTGGCCAACCGCTTCGGGACGCTGGAGGTCGTGGCGCACCGCTACGAGGAGCACCGCGAGCCCGGCACCGGCCGCGACCGGGAACTGGGCGCCGGCGGCGACGAGAAGGAGCGGCGGCTGGTCACCGTGGTGTCCGACGACGGGGTCGGGCTCCCCGAGGACTTCGACGTGGAGGGCACCGACAGCCTGGGCCTGCAGATCGTCCGGACGCTGATCGTCGGGGAACTCGGCGGACGCCTCGAATTCCGGCGGCGCCCGACCGGGGGCACCGAGGTCGTGGTGGACGTGCCGCTCAACGACGACGACCATCGCCGTCCGGGCCCGCCCCGCAGGTAGCCGGTGTGCCGGGGCAGGGCGCGCGGCGGGGCGCCCGTGGCCGAGCGGGGCCACGGCGCTCTCACTGCCGCGTCAGGGTCCCGCCGGGGCGCCGATGCTTTCCGACCTGTGGGTTCGGAAGCCGCGCCGGGCGGCGGAGACCTTGCGCCTCCTGCGCCTTCGAAGGAGGACCGGCCGCTGGTGGGACGGTCGGGTCGTGCTGGTTCTTTCGCGTTCGTGCAGGTCGTGCGGCTACCGCTAGGCGGTGGCGTTCAGGTTCGCGCGCGCCCGGGCGCGGGCGGTGCGGCGCTTGAGGGCGCGGCGCTCGTCCTCGCCCATGCCTCCCCAGACGCCCGAGTCCTGACCGGACTCCAGGGCCCAGGCGAGGCAGGACTCGGTGACGTCGCACCGGCGGCATACCTGCTTGGCCTCTTCGATCTGCAGGAGCGCGGGCCCGGTGTTGCCGATCGGGAAGAACAGCTCGGGGTCCACGTCACGGCAGGCTGCGCGGTGGCGCCAGTCCATGCGGTCCACTCCTTCGTCAGCGTGGAGGAAGACGACTCCACTTGTGAACGGGTTCACATGTCGCGGCCACCCCGAGCCGCTCGGGTAGGGGGCTTCGGGGTGAAACTGTGCGGCGCTTCGATCAGGAGGCTGACGGCACTGGGCTTCCTGTCGGCGGGCGCGCTTTGAGCGTGTCAAAGCGCCGCCGCCGGACGCAAGACCTTTGAGAAACGTTTCTCAAAGTATGAGTGTCGTATGTGTCACATCAGTGGGTCACCGATGTTGCTTTCCCGTTAAACGGGCGCCCGTTCGGGCTCATATGACGATGCGCACCGCCCCCGGCACCGATCGGAACGTGATGGCCTCCTGCTCCCCCAGGTAGTCCCCGTCCAGCTGGAACGCCATCGGACGGTCGGCCCGCACCGTGATCTCCGCCGTGTCGTGCACGTTCAGCACCCCCCGCCCCCGGACCGGCCTGGACCGCGCCGTCAAGAACCCGGCCAGCGCCCCCAGCACCGGCGCCACCTCCATCGAACGCATCCCGAACGCGTCCAGCCCGCCCCGGAAGTTCGCCCGCGGACTCGGATTCACCGGAAGGGGACCAAGGAAAGTCCATGGCGACGTATTGCTGATGAGCGTGAGAAAGAGACCGGATATCGGCGGCCGCCCCGGCACTTCCAGGGTGAGCGCCGGACGCCTCCGGTCGGTTCCCGCGAAGAAATGCCGCACCGCCGTCCGCACGTACAGCGACGGATCGGCCCGGGCCCCCCGCAGCCGGCGCCGCTCCACCTCCCGCACCACCTCCGCGTCGAACCCGACCCCCGCGTTGAAGGTGAAGTACCGCTTCTCCCCGCCCGCGTGGCTCGCCGACCCCAGCCCCACCGTCCGGTGACGGCCCGCCCGCAGCGCCTCCAGCACCGCGCGCGTCGCGTCCACCGGATCGTTGGGCAGGCCCACCGCCCGCGCGAACACGTTCGCGCTCCCGCACGGCAGCACCGCCAGCGCCGGCACGTCCGGGGAGGGGCCCTTGACCAGCAGGCCGTTGACGGCCTCGTTCACCGTGCCGTCACCGCCCACCGCGATCACGACATCGTGGTCCTCCACCACCGCCCGGCTCGCCAGTTCGGTCGCGTGACCGCGATGCGTGGTCTCGACGAGATCCAGTTCGAGATCGCCGGAGACCGCCCGCACCAGGAGATCACGGGCCCGCCGGGAGGTGGAGGTCGCCTTGGGGTTGGCGATGAGCATGGCGCGCACGGCGTCAGCGTATCCACCACCCGCCGCGCACCCCGCCCGGACCACCGCTCCGGCACCGCCAGACCCTCCTGTCCCCGGGGTCGTCACCGGCTGCCGCCGAGGCCGGGCCGGGACGGGGCGCGCCCGCGGGGCGAGTAGGGTTTCGAACGTGTCCAAGCGCCCCATGACCGTCACCGCCGCCGCCGCCCTCGAAGCCGCGGAGGGCGCCGCCGCCGTCGCGGGCGGCCTCTTCGTCGGCTGGGAGACGATCATCGGCGAGCCGGTCGACCCGGCCAGCGCCATCGGAGTGACCGTCCTCGCCCTCGGCGGCGGACTCGGCATGCTCGCCTGCGCCCGCGGCCTGCTCCGCGCCGAACCCTGGAGCCGCGCCCCGACCGTCCTCACGCAGCTGTTCGCGCTGCCGATCGTCTGGGCGCTGTGGCAGAGCCAGCAGTACGCCGTCGCCGTCCCGCTCGGCCTGGTCGCGATCCTCGCCCTGATCACGGTGCTCAGCCCGCCCAGCACCGCCTGGCTCGTCCAGCTCGCCGAAGACGACGACGAACCCGCCGCGCCGGGCGAGAACGAGCCCGGACAGGACACCGCGCCGCCCAGGAGCGACAAGAAAGCCTAGGCCGCGTCTCAAAGTCCCGGCCCACGGCGCTCGCCTCCGGCGTCGCACCACCGTCCAGGTAACGCGCCCGCGCGATACTGAGGCCCCCTCGAGACAGGCCTGGCCCCGGAAACGAACCGGGGGCCGGGCCCTCACTCGTCGGCGGTCAGCCCCTCGCGCAGCTGCGCCAGCGTCCGCGCCAGCAGCCGCGACACGTGCATCTGCGAGATCCCCAGCTCCGCCGCGATCTGCGACTGCGTCATGTTGCCGAAGAACCGCAGCAGCAGGATCTTCTTCTCCCGCGCCGGCAGCTTCTCCAGTAGCGGCTTGAGGGACTCCCGGTACTCCACGCCCTCCAGCGACTCGTCCACCATGCCGAGCGAGTCGGCCACCGCGGGCGCGTCCTCGTCACCGGAGTCCGGAGCGTCCAGCGACACCGTCGAGTAGGCGTTGGCGGACTCCAGGCCCTCCAGCACCTCCTCCTCGCTCATCTGCAGGTGCGCCGCCAGCTCGCTCACCGTCGGAGCCCGGCCCTCGCGCTGCGCCAGATCGCTGATCGCCTTCGTCAGCGACAGCTTCAGCTCCTGCAGCCGGCGCGGCACCCGCACCGCCCAGCCCTTGTCGCGGAAATGCCGCTTGATCTCGCCCACGATCGTGGGCGTGGCGTAGGTCGAGAACTCCACCCCGCGGCTCAGATCGAACCGGTCGATCGACTTGATCAGCCCGATCGTGGCGACCTGGATCAGATCGTCCAGCCACTCGCCCCGGTTGCGGAACCGCCGGGCCAGATACTCGACCAGCGGCAGATGCAGCTCCACCAGCTGGTCGCGGATGCGCTGGCGCTCCGGGTCGCCCTCGGGCAGCTCCGCCAGGCGCTCGAACAGGGCGCGGGCACGGGCCCGGTCCGGGACGGCGCCCTCGGTGCGCTCGTTCCCGGTCTCGCCCGCCACGGTCGTCTTCTCCGTCACGGGGCCCCCGCGCTACCGCGGCGCTTCTGCAGCGTCACGGTGACCCGGTCGTCCGCACCGACCTGCGAGTCGACCTCGCCGGCCAGAGAGGACAGCACCGTCCAGGCGAAGGTGTCGCGGCTGGGCACCGTGCCGTCCACGGTCAGCACCGACACCGCGATGCGCATCGCCTCTCCCGTCAACTCGAACTCGCACGTCAGATCGGTTCCCGGAACCGCCTGGGCGAGCAGCATCGCGCACGCCTCGTCCACGGCGATGCGCAGGTCCTCGATCTCGTCCAGCGTGAAGTCGAGGCGGGCGGCCAGCCCCGCGGTCGCGGTTCGCAGAACCGACAGGTAGGCGCCGGCGGCGGGCAGCTTCACCGTCACCACATCGCGCACGGACAACTTGGTACTGGCCGGCATGGCCGCGGTCTCCTCGGTCACGTCACTCCCTCGCAGGATGGTCCCGCTGCCTTCGAAACTACCGCCTAGGAGCCCCAGTCGGAGAATTAGGCACGCGAGGAACTCTGGCTGTGTCTATCTGGGGGCCACCCCCAGGCCCCAGGCCGGGCCGCGCGCCCCCTCCAGTCGCTGGCGCTCCTTACGGGGGCACCCGGCCCTTGGCAGAGGGCTCCGCCCCCCGCACCCCCCGCTGGGGGGCTTCGCCTCCCCTAGCCCCCCGATTCCTGGGGGCTTCGCCCCCTTGCCCCCCAGGGCCCTGGGTCAGCTCTTGGCGAGTTTGGTCAGGGCGTCGCCGGTCAGGCGGTAGGTGGTCCATTCGTCCTGCGGGCGGGCGCCCAGGGCCTCGTAGAAGGCTATGGAGGGCGTGTTCCAGTTGAGGACGGCCCACTCCACGCGCCCGTAGCCGCGCTCGTCGGCGATCCGGGCCAGTTCCACCAGGAGGGCCTTGCCGTGGCCGTGGCCCCGTACGGCCGGGTCGACGTAGAGGTCCTCCAGGTAGATGCCGTGCCGGCCCAGCCAGGTGGAGAACGTCAGGAACCACAGGGCGAATCCGATGACCTCGCCCTCGTGCTCGGCCACGTGCGCGAACACCTTCGGGTCCGCCCCGAAGAGGGCGGTGCTCAGGTCCTCCTCGGTCGCCTTCACCTCGTGCAGGGCCCGCTCGTACTCGGCGAGATCGCGGATCAGCCGCAGGACCGCGGGCACGTCGTCAGGAGTCGCAGGCCGGATCATGCCTGACAGGCTATCCGCGCCAGCTACTGTTGAAGGATTCTCCCCGCGTCAGCGGGGGTGGTCCGATCGCGGAGATCGACAAGATCTTTTGCGAGACCTGCTCCCCGCGTCAGCGGGGGTTCGACCGGCGGCCGGGCCCGCTCCCAGCGGGCCCGGCCAGCCGCTCACTCACGCCTGCTTGGTTTCCCAGAAGATCTTGTCGATCTCCGCGATGCGGGCCAGCAGGTCCTCGGCGGTCTTGACGTCGATGCTGCCCTTGGTGCCGCCGGCGCCGGCGAGCTTGGTGGCCTCATTGAACAGCTGGTGCAGCTGCGGGTACTTCTCGAAGTGCGGCGGCTTGAAGTAGTCGGTCCAGAGCACCCACAGGTGCTCCTTGACCAACTGGGAGCGCTGCTCCTTGATCTCGATGGCGCGTGCGCGGAAGACGGGGTCCTCGTTGGCGGCGTACTTCTCGGCGATCGCCTTGACGGACTCGGCCTCGATGCGGGCCTGCGCCGGGTCGTAGACGCCGCACGGCAGGTCGCAGTGCGCGGAGACCGTGGTCTTCGGGCGCAGAAGGTTGACGAGCACCTGCGTTTTCCTTCCCTCGTTGCGGATCATGCTCAGGTCACCGACATTACTCTTGTGGCCCCGGGGCCGTGGCGCCAGGGCGCTCGGTATTTCGGCCTAGGACCCGGCCGGGCCGGGCCCCGTGACTGGTTTCACCGAACGGGGGCGAGATATGCCGGTGGCGCTGAAGGCCGTGGCGGTCACGGGGGAGTCGATGCTGCCCGCGCTGCGGCCCGGTGACCTGCTGCTGGTACGGGTCGGGCGGCGGCGGGTGCGGGCCGGGGACGTCGTCGTGGCCCGCCATCCGGACCGGCCCGGGCTGCTGCTGGTGAAGCGGGCGGGGCACCGCGACGGCGAGGGGTGGTGGCTGGAGAGCGACAACCAGCGCGCGGCCGGCCGGCAGGACAGCTGGGATTTCGGCGCCGTCCCGGACCGGCTGGTGCTGGGACGGGTCGTGGCGCGCTACTGGCCGCCGTCGCGGGTGGCGGTGTTCCCGGCGGGGCGGTCGGCGGCGCGGTGACCGGCCCCCACCGCCTCGGTCACCCTGGGCTGGGGCGGGGGATCGGCGGCGGCCACGCCGGTGCGGCCCGCGCAGCGGTCGGAGCAGTAGCGGCGGGAGCGGGCGGCGGTGGTGTCGAAGAACACCCGGCCGCAGCCCTCGGCGCGGCACACGCCGAGCCGGTCGATGCCCCGTTCGCCGACCCTGACGGCCAGGCCCATCGCGGCGCGCGCCGCGTACCGGTCGGGGACCGAGCCGCCCTCGTTGAGGTGCACGTGCCAGTCGTCGTCGTGCCGGGTGAGCTGGGGATGGACGGGATGCTGGATGAGCAGCGAGTTGAGGAGGTCGATCGCCTCCTCCTCGTCGCCCGCGCCGGCGGCGGCGAACACCGCCCGCAGTTGGGCGCGCAGGGCGCGCATCGTGTCGAGGTCGCGGTGGCCGACGCGGCCGGCGAGCTGGGGCCGCCGCGCCAGGAGGGCGTGCAGCCCGGCGAGGTCCCGCAGCGTGTCGCCGGAGCGGTCCTGGGTGTTGACGAGCTCGATGGCCAGGTCGGCGTAAGAGGCGAGGTCCACGAGCGAGCTCCTGACGGAGTCGACCTGATCGGACGAGTGGTACGAGTCATTCCCGTCTGACGAGTATTACACCCCGTGCGCCGGAGCGGCCGGGCAAATGGTCCGGCGGAATGTGAAATATTGTGCAGTAGAGATCGAGCCAAGCCGACAAATTCCTTGCCGTCCGGCGTTCCGGGCACAGTTTTCCCACCGGCCCCGGCCGCCGCGGTCCGGGAGACGGCTACGGCCCGTGTCCTCCCGGTCGGGGAGGCACGGGCCGCGTGTGGATCGGGGTCAGATCCGGTTGACGCCGTCCGCGCGGGCCTGCTCGGCCACGGCGGAGGTGACGGCGGGGGCGACCCGCTCGTCGAAGGGGCCGGGGATCACGTAGTCGGCGGTGAGGTCGTCGCCGACGATGCCGGCCAGCGCGTCCGCGGCGGCCAGCTTCATGCCCTCGGTGATGGAGTGCGCGCGCACCTGCATCGCGCCCTTGAAGATGCCGGGGAAGGCCAGCACGTTGTTGATCTGGTTGGGGAAGTCGCTGCGGCCGGTCGCGACCACCTGCGCGTGCCGCCGCGCCACGTCCGGGTGCACCTCGGGCGTGGGGTTGGACAGCGCGAACACGATCGCGCCGTCGGCCATGGTGGCGATCGAGGACTCCTGCACGGTGCTGCCGGAGAGTCCGATGAACACGTCGGCGCCGCGCAGCGCCTCTTCGGTGGAGCCCTGCAGGCCGGCCTTGTTGGTGTCGGCGGCCAGCGCCTCCTTGATCGGGTTGAGGCCGTCGCGGCCCCGGTAGATCAGGCCCTTGCTGTCGGAGACGGCGATGTCACCGATGCCGGCGTTGAGCAGGATCCGGGTCACGGCCACGCCGGAGGCGCCGGCGCCGGCGACCACGGCGCGCAGGTCCGACAGCGGGCGGCCGGTGAGCCGGGCGGCGTTCTTCAGCGCGGCGAGCGCGACGATCGCGGTGCCGTGCTGGTCGTCGTGGAAGACCGGAATGTCCAGCGCCGCGCGGAGCCGGTCCTCGATCTCGAAGCAGCGTGGAGCGCTGATGTCCTCGAGGTTGATGCCGCCGAAGCTGGGCGCGAGCCGGATGACGGTCTCGACGATCTCGTCGACGCCGGTGCAGTTGAGCGCGATCGGCACCGAGTCGACCCCGGCGAACTCCTTGAACAGCAGCGATTTGCCCTCCATGACCGGCATGGAGGCGGCCGGGCCGATGTCGCCCAGGCCGAGGACGGCGGTACCGTCGGTGACGACGGCGACGACCTTGGAGGTCCAGGTGTAGTCGTAGGCCAGCTCGGGGTTGTCGGCGATCGCGGTGCAGACCCGCGCGACGCCGGGGGTGTAGGCGAGGGAGAGATCGTCCTTGTCGCGCACCGGGATGGTGGAGCGGACTTCCAGCTTGCCGCCGCGGTGCAGCGGGAAGGCCGGATCGTCGTCGTACGAGTGCGGTTCGGTGGAATTGGGCTCTTCGGCCACAGCGACCCCTGTCAGTGACATGTGGATTTCGAACGATGCCGCCGCGGTGGTGTGGTCTGGTTGCCGTCCACCTGGTGGACATCTCGCGACGTACGGGGGTCACCCGTTGTCCGATTGTGCCACAGGCGCCCGGTCCCGCCCCTGGGCGGGGCCGGTGGCGGGGGTCACGTCGGTGACACTCTGTGCTGTTCGGTCATTACGGAGCGTGAGATGATCGAGGGGTGGGGCGATGACCCGAACATCCTTGTTGTCCGATTGTTTCGCACCCTTTATCCAGATCACGGCTGGTGTACGCGAAACTATGCACCGACCGACGGATCCGGACGGATCCACCTGAACCAGACGGAGGGGGACCTGTGATCACTGGTTCTCTGCGCCGCCGCGCCGTCGCGGCGGGCGCGCTCGTGCTGACGGGCGCCCTCGCCCTGTCGGCCTGCGGAGAGAAGAACGAGGGCACCGGGGCCGGCGGCACGATCACCCCATCGGGTGGCACCGACGCCCGGCTGGCGGGTCTGGTCCCCGCCGACATCAAGGCGGACGGCAAGATCGTCATCGGGACGGACTCCTCGTACGCCCCCAACGAGTTCCTCGACACCGACGGCAAGACCGTCATCGGCTGGGACAAGGAGCTGTTCGACGCGGTCGCCACCAAGCTCGGGCTCAAGACCGAGTGGGTGAGCTCCAAGTTCGACGACATCATCCCGGGCGTGCAGTCCGGCAAGTACGAGGCCGGGGTGTCCTCGTTCACCATCAACCCCGAGCGCAAGCAGCAGGTCCTGATGGTGAGCTACTTCAACGCCGGCACCCAGTGGGCCACCAAGAAGGGCAACCCGGGCGGCGTCCAGCCCGACAACGCCTGCGGCAAGAAGGTGGCCGTCCAGAAGGGCACCGTGCAGGTCGAGGACGTGGAGAAGAAGTCCAAGGCGTGCACGGACGCGGGCAAGCCCGCGATCACCATCGACCAGTACCAGGGGCAGGACCAGGCCACCGCCGCGGTCGTGTCCGGCAAGGACGACGCCGGCCTGGCCGACTCGCCGATCATCGCCTACGCGGTGAAGCAGACCAACGGCCAGCTGGAGCTGCTCGGCGACATCTACGACGCCGCCCCGTACGGGTACGTCTTGAAGAAGGACCAGACCCAGCTCGGGCAGGCCGTCTCGGAGGCCACCAAGGCGCTCATGCAGGACGGCACGTACAAGAAGATCCTGGAGAAGTGGAACGTCCAGGCGGGCGCCCTCAACGACTCGGCAGTGAACCCCTGATCCCATGACCCACACAACCGAGGACCTCTCGGCGCCGCGGGCACGGCCGGAGACCATCACGGCCGTGCCCGTCCGGCACCCGGGGCGCTGGGTGGCGGTGGCGGTCATCGCGGTGCTCGCCGCGATGTTCGTCAACATGCTGGTGACGAACGAGAAGTTCCAGTGGTCGTTCATCGTCGACAACGCCTTCCGGCCCAACATCGTCCGCGGCGTCTACACCACGATCGCGCTGACCGTGCTGGCCATGCTGATCGGCGTGGTCATGGGCGTGGTGCTGGCGGTGATGCGGCTGTCGCCCAACCCGGTGCTCAGCGGCGTCGCCTGGCTCTACACCTGGTTCTTCCGGGCGGTGCCGCGGCTGGTGCTGGCGATCCTGTTCGGCAACATGGGGATCCTGTACGCCGAGTACCACGTGGGCGGGATCCCGTTCGCCGGGGTGTTCAGCGACCTGCTGGGCGTCAACCTCGAGGGGACGCTGTTCACCCTGGACGCGCGGACCCTGCTGACCGGCTTCATGGCGGGCCTGCTCGCCCTGGCGCTGTCCGAGGCGGCCTACATGGCCGAGATCGTCCGCGCCGGGATCATGTCGGTCGACCCCGGGCAGGGTGAGGCGGCGTCGGCGCTGGGCATGTCCCGGTTCCAGACGATGCGCCGGGTGGTGCTCCCGCAGGCGATGCGGGTGATCATCCCGCCGACCGGCAACGAGACCATCGCGATGCTGAAGGACACCTCGCTGGTCGCCTTCGTCCCGGTCAGCAACGAGCTGTTCTTCCAGCTCCAGGCCGTCGGCAACCGCACCTTCCAGGTGTTCCCGATGCTGGTGGCCGCGTGCGTCTGGTACCTGGTCCTGACCAGCTTCCTGCTGGTCGGGCAGTACTACATCGAGCGCCACTTCTCCCGCGGGGCGGCGGCGACCGGCAGACCGCGGCGGCGCGACCGCGCGCGCACCGCCCCGGCCGGTACGGGGCCCGCCGAGGGCGGCCCCGATCTCCGGAAGGACGAGGGGGAGGACCGATGAGCGAACCGTCCGCCGGCGGCGCCGACACCGTCGAGGTCCAGGACGACTTCATGGTGCGGGCCGAGAACATCCACAAGAGCTTCGGGCGCCTGGAAGTACTCAGGGGCATCGACCTGGAGGTGCGGCCGGGCGAGGTGATGTGCGTCATCGGCCCGTCCGGCTCCGGCAAGTCGACCTTCCTGCGCTGCATCAACCACCTGGAGAAGATCGACGCCGGGCGGCTGTGGGTGGCCGGCCACCTGGTCGGCTACCGGCAGAAGGGCGACAAGCTCTACGAGCTGCGCGACCGCGAGGTCGCCGCCCAGCGCCGCGAGATCGGCATGGTCTTCCAGCGCTTCAACCTCTTCCCCCACATGACGGCGCTGGAGAACGTCATGGAGGCGCCCTGCCGGGTCAAGCGCGAACCCAAGACGCAGGTCCGCGAGCGGGCGCTGAAGCTGATGGACCGGGTCGGCCTGGCCGACAAGGTCCGCAGCTACCCGGCGCAGCTGTCGGGCGGCCAGCAGCAGCGCGTCGCCATCGCCCGTGCCCTGGCCATGCAGCCCAAGCTGATGCTCTTCGACGAGCCCACCTCCGCGCTCGACCCCGAACTGGTCGGCGAGGTCCTGGAGGTCATGAAGCAGCTCGCCCTGGACGGCATGACCATGGTCGTCGTCACCCACGAGATCGGATTCGCCCGCGAGGTCGGCGACTCCCTGGTCTTCATGGACGGCGGCGTGATCGTCGAGCAGGGCCCGCCCCGCGAGGTCCTGGCCAACCCCCGGCACCCCCGCACCCAGGACTTCCTGTCCAAGGTCCTGTGACCCGGGCGACCCCGGTCTCGGGCGGCAGGCGGGCCGCGGACTAGGGTGCGGTCATGTTCGCTGTCACGGCTACGCAATTCGACGCAGACAATCCGCTGAACGGCCTGACGCTCGGCGAGCGGCCCGAACCGGAGGTCCCCGAAGGGTGGACCACCGTCACGGTGAAGGCCACCGCCCTCAACCACCACGACCTGTGGTCGCTGAAGGGCGTGGGGCTGCGCGCCGAACAGCTCCCGATCACCCTCGGCTGCGACGCCGCCGGAGTGGACGAGGACGGCAACGAGGTCATCGTCCACTCCGTCATCGGCGACCCCGCGCGCGGCGGCGGCGACGAGACCCTCGACCCCAAGCGGTCCCTGCTGTCGGAGAGCCACGACGGCACCTTCGCCGAACGCGTCGCCGTACCCCGCCGCAACCTGGTGCCCAAGCCCGCCGAACTGTCGTTCGCCGAGGCCGCCTGCCTGCCCACCGCCTGGCTCACCGCCTACCGGATGCTGTTCGACAAGGCCGGCCTCCAGCCCGGCTCGACCGTCCTGGTCCAGGGCGCCGGCGGCGGCGTCGCCACCGCGCTGATCGCCCTCGGCTCCGCCGCCGGCTACCGGGTCTGGGCCACCAGCCGCAGCGAGTCCAAGCGCAAGCGCGCCCTCGAACTCGGCGCCGACGCCGCCTTCGAATCCGGCGCCCGGCTCCCCGAACGCGTCGACGCCGTCATGGAGACCGTCGGCCAGGCCACCTGGTCGCACTCCCTGAAGTCGCTGCGCCCCGGCGGCCGCATCGTGATCTCCGGCGCCACCAGCGGCCAGGTCCCCCCGGCCGAGCTCAACCGGGTCTTCTTCCTCCAGCTTTCGGTCGTCGGCTCCACCATGGGCACCCGCGACCAGCTCGAACGCCTCGCCCGCTTCCTGGTCAAGAGCGGCACCCGCCCGGTCGTCGACCGCACCCTGCCCCTGGCCGAGGCCCGCGACGGCTTCGCCGCCATGAACGAGGGCGAGCTCTTCGGCAAGATCGTCTTCGCCGTGTAGGCGTGCGGTCAGTCCTGGCGGAAGATCTCGTCGCGCAGGCGGGTGTGGGTCTCCTCGAGGAGGGCCTGGACGGCGGTCAGGTCGTCGTCGTCCAGGCGGGAGTCCTTCGCCGCCGCGCGCACGTCGTCCACGAAGGTGCGCAGCATCCGCTCCACCTTGAGGCGGTTCACGTCATGCCGCGACCCCGTCGCGGTCTTCCACGCCTCCTCCCAGGTGTGCCGCCACTCGTCCCGCCACGCCTGGCTCTGCTCCCGCCAGTGGTCCTTCTGCCGCTCCCACTCCTCCTTCTGGCGGTCCGTGGTCTCCCGCCAGGCCTCCTTGGACGCGGTACGGCTCTGATCGCGCATGGTCTTGGCGGCCTGGGTCAGCTCCTCGCGCAGCGACCGCACCGTCTGCCGCACGTCCTGCTGGACCTCCCGGGCGAACTCCTGGGCCGACGCGGAGATCTCCTCCTCCAGATCGGCCAGCTCGTCCATCCGCCGCTCCAGCTCCTCCCGGCCCTTGTCGGTCAGGGAGTACACCTTCTTGCCCTTGATCACCTCATGGCTGACCAGGCCCTCCGACTCCAGCCGCGCCAGCCGCGGATAGATCGTGCCGGGCGAGGGCGAGTACACCCCGAGGAACCGGTCCTGCAGCAGCCGGATCACCTCGTACCCGTGCCGCGGGCTCTCCTCCAGCAGCTTCAGCAGGTACAGGCGCAGGCGGCCATGACCGAATACGGGGCTCAACTCACTTCTCCATTCCGGGATCGAAGGCGCCGGCCCCGCCGTCCCCCGCCCGACCGAGCAGGGCGACACCGCCCGACACCGTGTTGACCGACAGCCGGCCCGAACCGTCCCCGAGCTTGCCGGTGACGCTCCTGGTCACCGCCCGCTCCTCGCGGCCCAGCTCGGGGAACGACGTCTCGATCCGCCCCGCCGCCGAGTGCAGCGCCACCTGCGCCCCGGCCGACTCCGGGATCCGCAGCGCCACCTCGCCCGAGACCGTGTTCACCTCGATCCGGCCGCCCCCCGCCAGATCGACGTCCGCGGCGATGCGCCCGCTGACCGTCCGGGCCGCCAGCGTATCGATGTCACCGCCGGCCAGGGCCAGATCGCCCGACACCGAGGTGAACGACACCCGGCCGTCCAGGCCCTGCGCCTCGATCGCCCCGGACACCGTGTTCGCGTCGATGGCACCGGTCACCCCGTCCAGCGTCACATCCCCGGCACCGCTCCGGATCGACGTGCGCGCCGTCATCCCCGTGATCACCGCGTCCGCGGACACCAGGTTGAGCGTGACCGGGCAGTCGCGCGGCACCGTCACCGTGATCGCGGCCCGCGCCCTGTGCGTGCGCAGCCACGTGAGCACGCCCTCCCACAACCGCTCATGGGTGATCGTCAGCATCCCGGCCTCATGGCCCACCACCAGCGGCGGCCCCTCCACGTCCCCGACCAGCACCGAGGGCCGGTCATCGGAGGCCAGCACCGAGACGCTGCCCGCGATGAGGGTGGCCTTCAACGCCACCACGCCGTCGAAATCGAGGGTGGCCGGTTCGTCGACAGTCCAACGCACCACTTTCTCCCTCTAGTCGTTTCATTGTGGGGGGCGACCCCCCACGCCCCCCGGCGGGCCGCGCACCCCTCCAGTCGCTGGCGCTCCTTACGGGGCACCCGGCCCTTGGCAGGGGGCTCCGCCCCCCGCACCCCCCCGCTGGGGCTTCGCCCCTAGCCCCCGATTCCTGGGGGCTTCGCCCCCTTGCCCCCGGGTGGGGGTGGGGCGGAGTGGTTCGGTGCGGGGTTCTGCTTTCAGTACACACGATATGTCGCGTTTTTGGGAAGTCAAGATGTATCGCGTTTCGGGGTGGGCCGGGGGCGGGTGGAAAGCGATCAGGGGGCCGGGTCGAACCCGGCCCCCTGATCTCCTACTCCTCTTCGTCCTCGTCCAGGCGGGCGAGCCAGGTCGCCAGGCGCTCGACGGGGATCTCGAAGTCGGGGTTCAGATCGACGAACTCGCGCAGCCGCTCGGCCAGCCAGCCCAGGCTGACCTCTTCTCCGCCGCGGCGGTCGGCCAGTTCCTCGATCCCCCGATCGGTGAAGTACATGTCGCGTGGTCTCTCATCGATTCCGGTTCCCGGACGCTTGTCCGGGGGTGTGGGGGCGGAGCCCCTGCCGGGGGGTGTGGGGGGCCGGCCCCCCACCGGGGCGGGTGTGCCCTGGAGCGAGCCCCCAGGCGAGCGGACGGGTGCGCCCGCCCCGCCTGGGGGTCTGGGGGGTGGCCCCCCAGATGAACACAGCTACTGCCCGAAGATGCGGGTGAGCAGGGCTTCCTGTTCGGCCTGGTGGAGCTTGGCCGAGCCCACGGCGGGGGACGAGGAGGCGGGGCGGGAGATCCGCTTCATCGCCAGGCCCTCAATGTGGTGGGAGAGCTTGAGCGCCATGAACGGCCAGGCGCCCATGTTGGCGGGCTCGTCCTGGACCCACAGGATCTCGGTGCCGGACGGGTACTTGGCCAGCTCGGCCTTGATCTCGTCGACGGGCGGCGGGTAGAGCCGCTCGACCCGCACGATGGCGGTGTCGGTGACGCCGCGCTCCTTACGGGCGTTCACCACGTCGTAGTAGATCTTGCCGGTGGTGAGGAGCACCCGCCGGACGCCGGACGGGTCGATCGCCGGGTCGGTGTCGGGGATCACCGGCTGGAACGCGCCGTCGGTGATCTCGGCGACCGGGGAGGCGGCGGCCTTGAGGCGCAGCAGGGACTTGGGCGTGAACACGACGAGCGGCTTGGCGCGGCCGGACAGCACCTGCCAGCGCAGCAGGTGGAAGTAGTTGGCCGGGGTCGTCGGGTAGACGACCGTCATGTTGTCCTGGGCGCACAGCTGCAGGTAGCGCTCGATGCGGGCGGACGAGTGGTCCGGCCCCTGGCCCTCGTAGCCGTGCGGCAGCAGCAGCACGACGCCGGAGCGCTGGCCCCACTTCTGCTCGCCGGAGGAGATGTACTCGTCCACGATCGACTGGGCGCCGTTGGCGAAGTCGCCGAACTGGGCCTCCCAGGCGACGAGCGCGTCGGGGCGGGTCATGGAGTAGCCGTACTCGAAGCCCATCGCCGCGTACTCGCTGAGCAGCGAGTCGTGCACGTAGAACTTCGACACGCCCTGCCCGAACTGCTTGAGCGGGGTGTACTCCTCGCCGGTCTTGCGGTCGACGAGGACGGCGTGCCGCTGGCCGAAGGTGCCGCGGCGGCTGTCCTGGCCGACGAGCCGGACCGGGCGGCCGTCGATCAGCAGGGAGCCGAAGGCCAGCAGTTCGCCGGTGGCCCAGTCGATCGCGTCGTCCTCGACCGACTGCACGCGGCGCTGCAGGATCGGCTGGAGCCGCGGGTGGACGTTGAAGCCCTCCGGCAGGCTGAGCTGCGACTCGATGATGCGCTTGACCGTCTCGGCGCTGATCGCGGTGCCGGCCGAGCCGTGGTCGATCGGGATGCGCTCCTCGACGTCCGGCTTGACGACCGCGCCCGGCTCCAGGGGCTTCTTGGTGGCCTCGCGGGTCTCGGTGAACGCCCGCTCCAGCTGCAGCTGGTAGTCGCGCAGCGAGGCCTCGGCCTCCTCGACGGTGATGTCGCCGCGGCCGATCAGCGCCTCGGTGTAGAGCTTGCGGACCGAGCGCTTGGCGTCGATCAGGTCGTACATCAGCGGCTGGGTGAACGAGGGGTTCTCGCCCTCGTTGTGGCCGCGCCGCCGGTAGCAGACCATGTCGATGACGACGTCCTTCTTGAACGTCTGCCGGTACTCGAAGGCGAGCCGGGCGACCCGGGCGCAGGCCTCGGGGTCGTCGCCGTTGACGTGGAAGATGGGTGCCTGGATCATCCGGGCCACGTCGGTGGAGTAGACGCTGGAGCGCGAGTACTCGGGCGCGGTGGTGAACCCGACCTGGTTGTTGATGATCACGTGCACGGTGCCGCCGGTGCGGTAGCCGCGCAGCTGGGAGAGGTTGAGGGTCTCGGCGACCACGCCCTGCCCGGCGAACGCGGCGTCGCCGTGGATCAGGATGGGCAGCACGCTGAACCCGGCCTCGCCGACGTCCAGGAGGTCCTGCTTGGCGCGGACCACGCCCTCCAGGACCGGGTCGACGGTCTCCAGGTGGGACGGGTTGGCGACCAGCTCGCAGTGGATCTTGGAGCCGTCCTCGGCGACGAAGTCGCCCTCGGCGCCCAGGTGGTACTTGACGTCGCCGGAGCCCTGGGCGCTGCGCGGGTCGAGGTTGCCCTCGAACTCGCCGAAGATCTGCCCGTAGGACTTGCCGACGATGTTGGCGAGCACGTTCAGCCGGCCGCGGTGGGCCATGCCGATGACGACCTCGTCCAGGTGCGCCTTGGCGGAGGCGGAGATCACCGAGTCGAGCAGCGGGATGACCGACTCGCCGCCCTCCAGCGAGAACCGCTTCTGGCCGACGAACTTGGTCTGCAGGAACGTCTCGAACGCCTCGGCGCTGTTGAGGCGGCGCAGCACGTGCAGCTGCTCCTCGCGCGACGGCTTGTCGTGCGGGACCTCGACGCGCTCCTGGATCCAGGCGCGCTCCTCGGGGTCCTGGATGTGCATGTACTCGATGCCGACGGTGCGGCAGTAGGCCATCCGGAGCACGCCCAGGATGTCGCGCAGCTTCATGGTCGGCTTGCCGCCGAACCCGCCGGTGGCGAACTCGCGCTCCAGGTCCCACAGGGTGAGGCCGTGCTGGAGGATGTCGAGGTCGGGGTGGCGGCGCTGCTTGTACTCCAGCGGGTCGGTGTCGGCCATCAGGTGGCCGCGGACCCGGTAGGCGTGGATCAGCTCGTGGACGCGGGCGACCTTGGCGACGTCCTCCTCGTGGGTGGCGGAGATGTCCTTCACCCAGCGGACCGGCTCGTACGGGATCCGCAGCGCCTCGAAGATCTCGTCGTAGAAGCCGTCCTCGCCCAGCAGCAGCTGGTTGATGCGGCGCAGGAAGTCGCCGGACTGCGCGCCCTGGATGATCCGGTGGTCGTAGGTGGAGGTCAGCGTCATGACCTTGCTGATCCCCATCCGCGACAGCGTCTCGGCGGAGGCGCCGGCGAACTCGGCCGGGTACTCCATCGCGCCGACGCCGATGATGGTGCCCTGGCCGGGCATCAGCCGCGGCACGGAGTGGACCGTGCCGATGGTGCCCGGGTTGGTCAGGCTGATCGTGGTGCCCTGGAAGTCGTCCAGGGTGAGCTTGTTGCCGCGGGCCTTGCGGACGATCTCCTCGTAGGCCGCCCAGAACTGGCGGAAGTCGAGGCTGTCGGCGGCCTTGATGCTCGGCACCACCAGCTGCCGCTGCCCGTCGGCCTTCTGCAGGTCGATGGCCAGGCCGAAGTTGACGTGCTCGGGCTTGATCAGCACCGGCTTGCCGTCGACCTCGGTGTAGGCGGCGTTCATCTCCGGCATCGCCGCCAGCGCCCGCACGATCGCGAAGCCGATCAGGTGCGTGAACGACACCTTCCCGCCGCGGCCGCGCTTGAGGTGGTTGTTGATGACGATGCGGTTGTCGATCAGCAGCTTGGCCGCGACGGCCCGCACGCTGGTCGCGGTCGGCACCGCCAGGCTGGCCTCCATGTTGGTGGCCGTCCGGGCCGCCACGCCGCGCAGCCGCACCTCCTCGGCGCCCGCGGGGACGGGCGGCGGGGCGGGCTTGGCGGCCGCCTTGCCGCCGGCCGGCTTGGCGGCGGGCGCCGGGGCCTGGGGGGCCTTGGGCGCCGCGGGAGGCGCCTGCGGTGTCGGCGGAGCAGCCGCGGTGCCGTTGGCGGCCGAGCCGCCCGGGGCCTGGGGGACCGCCGGAGAGGCGGGGGTCGCGGCGGGCCGGGTTTCCGGCTGGTAGTCCGCGAAGAAGTTCCACCAGGCCTCGTCAACCGAGTTGGGGTCTTCGAGGTACTTCTGGTACAGCTCGTCGACCAGCCACTCGTTGGCACCGAAGTCTGTCATCTTGGGGTCGGCACTTGATTGCGCTGACTCTGTCGACACGGCGGAGATCGCCCTCTTCCGCAGCTCGCAGGTGAGTTCTGAGACGAGTCAAGGCTACTCGCACTTGCACCTCACCCATGCACATGATGGGCGACCTCCGCCGGAGACCGGCCGAAACGGCCGAACCTGCCGACCGGCGCGGGCCGGGTTCGGCAGGTTCCGATGAAACTCCCGGGGGGACGCCGCCGTGCCCCCCGGGTCGTGCGCGGCGTGTCAGTGCGTGTGCGGGGCGACCGAGGGGCCCTCACTGGCCTGGATGAGGACGAAGCCCTGGCCCTGGTAGGAGATCTGCACGGCCTCGCCGCTGCCCCGGCCGATCAGCGCGGCGGCCTTGAAGGTCTTGTTGATGCCGGTCTGCAGGCTGGTGCTCCAGGCCACCGCGGACTGGCCGTCGGCGTAGGTGGGGGCGCGGCTCGGGTCGAGCATGACCGGGGTGCCGTGGGTGGTCAGCGCGACCCAGCCCTGGCCCTGGAGGGTGGTGTTGAACAGGCCGCCGGCCATCATGCCGCCGCCCTGGACCTTCTGGATGTCGGAGTGCAGATGGGAGTCGTAGGCCAGGATGTTGGCGCCGTTGACGGTGATGCCCTCGTTCTCCAGGTAGAAGAGGTGGATGTCGTCGGCGTCGTTGGCCACGAACAGCAGGCCCTGGCCCTTGACCCGCATCAGCGGGACGCCCTCGCCGGTCACGGCCTTCTTGATGAACTTGCCGATACCGCCGGAGCCCTCGTAGTCGAACTCCATCTGCCCCTGGAAGGCGACCATGGAGCCCTGCCGGGCCAGGACGTCGCCGTTCAGGTGGATCCGGAGCATCTTGGAGTTCTGGAGCGCGAAGTGGCCGGGGAGTTGCTGGCCCTGTTCCATGTTGCCGAAGAAGTTGCTGCGCATCGGGTGGGGCCTTGCCTTTCCTGAATGACTGCGGGTCGGGTGTGACTTCAGGCGCGACCCGTCAGCATAACGACTGGTCGCGGCCAGTCTTGAACTAATCCGGCCACTCGGGCAATCCGAACGCCGTCTTCGGACGAACAACGTGTGTGAGAGACGAATCGGCTCCCGCGGCCGAGGACGCGCAGAGGGACGGCCTGGTGGCGCACCGCTACCGGTTGCTCGCGGAACTGGGGCGCGGCGGCATGGGCGTGGTCTGGCGGGCCCGGGACGAGGTGCTGGACCGGGAGGTCGCCGTCAAGGAGATGCTCATGCCCGGCGGGCGGTCCGAGGCGGAGCGGTCGGCGACGGCCAGGCGGGCGGTGCGGGAGGCCCGCTCGGCGGCCCGGCTGTCCCATCCCGGGGTGGTGAAGGTCTTCGACGTGGTGGTCGAGGACGCCCGCCCGTGGGTGGTGATGGAGCTGGTGCGGGGGCGTTCGCTGCAGGAGGCGATCCGGCGGGACGGGCCGCTGCCGCCGGGCCGGGCCGCCCGGATCGGGCTGGAGCTGCTGGGGGCGCTGGGCGCCGCGCACGCGGTGGGGATCCTGCACCGCGACGTCAAGCCGGGGAACGTGCTGCTGGACGAGGCGACCGGCCGGGCGGTGCTGACCGACTTCGGCATCGCGGTCATCGAGGGGGAGGCGACCCTCACCCAGAACGGGGGCGTGCTCGGTTCGCCCGCCTACATCGCGCCGGAGCGGATGCGCGGTGGGCGGGCCCGGCCCGAGTCCGACCTGTGGGCGCTGGGCGCCACCCTGTACGCGGCGGTCGAGGGCCGCGCGCCGTTCCACCGGGAGGATCCGGTGGCGGTGTTCGGCGCGGTCCTGACCGAGGAGCCGGATCCGCCGGTACGGGCCGGGCCGCTGCGCCCGGTCCTCGACGGCCTGCTCCACAAGGACCCGGCGCGGCGGATGGGGGCCGGGACGGCGGAGGCGCTGCTGATCGTGGCGGGTGGAAACGGCCCGGATCCGACCTGGCCTGTGCCGGGCCGTTCCGCGGGCCCCGCCACGGCGGCACCGGCGCGTCCGCCCACGGCCCCCGCCGCCGCGCCGGCCACCGTGCCCGCGGCGGCGGCGTGGAGGGCCGGGGGTGTCCTCTTCTATGTGGGGACGGCCCTGCTGGTGGCCGGTGCGCTGGTGGCGCTGCTCATGATGAGCTGAGGCGCTCGCGGCCGTGCGGCTCGTCCCAGTCGACCAGGGGGCCCTTGGGGACGACGCCGGACGGGTTCACCATGCGCTGCGTCACGTAGTAGTGCCGCTTGATGTGGTCGAAGTCCGTCGTCTCACCGAAGGCGGGCAGGGAGTAGAGGTCGCGGGCGTAGGCCCACAGGTTGGGGTAGTCGACCAGGCGCCTCAGGTTGCACTTGAAGTGGGAGTAGTAGACCGCGTCGAACCGCGCCAGGGTCGGGTAGAGGCGCACGTCGGCCTCGGTCACCCGGTCGCCGAACAGGTAGCGGTTGCCGGCGAGGCGTTCCTCCAGGGCGTCGAGGGTGGCGAAGAGCGCTTCGACGGCCTGGTCGTAGGGCTCCTGGGCGGTGGCGAAACCGGCCTGGTAGACGCCGTTGTTGACGGTCTGGTAGACGCGCTCGTCCAGCTCGTCGATCTCGGGGCGGAGCCGTTCGGGGTAGAGGTCGGGGGCGCCGGCGGCGTGCCAGGCGGCGAACTCGGTCTCCATCGTGATCGTGATCGCCGGGAAGTCGTTGGTGACCAGCAGCCCGGTCTCGGCGTCCCACACGCAGGGGACGGTGTAGCGGCCGTCGAAGGACGGGGCGGTGGCCAGGTAGAGCTCGGACAGGAAGGTCGCCCCGGTCACCGGGTCGGGTTCGGGGAAGCGCCAGCCGCGCTCGTCCCGGATCGGGTCCACCACGCCCACGGAGATCGTCTCCTCCAGGCCCAGCAGCCGCCGGACGATCAGCGTCCGGTGCGCCCACGGGCAGGCCAGGGAGACCAGCAGGCGGTACCGGCCGGGTTCGGCGCGGTGGCCGCTGGAACCGTCGGCGGTGATGGTGTCGGTGAAGCGGTTGGGCTGCCGGACGAAACCGCCGCCCGACATCTCTGTCTCGACCGTGGTCATACCGGCGTTCCTACCCGGAACGGGCGTTCCCACCGTTTCCGCCGGGGTGGTGGCGGGGCGAGACGCGGCCCGTGATCGGCGGCAGGTCGAGGAAGGTGCGGATGCCGGGCGCGGCCGCGCACACCGCCGGGACGGCGTTGAGGGCGTGCGCCGCGGCGGCCGAGATGCCGTTGGACACCCAGTCCTCGTCGGTGCTCAGCGTGACCGAGGGGCGGCCGTGCACCCGCACCGCGTACCCGGGACGGCCCCACTCGGGGACGTGCTCGGCGTCGGCCTTGTGGATCTGCTCGACGGTGATCGCGGGGCGCCCGCCGGCCATCGCGCTGAACGTCCAGCGGGCGGCGGCCACGGTGCCGCGCTCGATCGTGCCGGAGGCGATGGTGAAGCCGTCCGGGGCGAGCCGGTAGTCCACGTCGGTGTCGATCTCGTCCAGCTCCAGGTCCAGCCCGGCGGCGACCAGGTGCATGCTCTCGGCGGCCAGCGTCTGCATGACCGCGCGGGTGGGGCGGAGTCCGCGCACGAACGCCTCCTCGGTCCTGCCGAGGCCGAGCATGCGGCGGACCATCCGGCTGGACGGGTGCCCGGAGAAGTCCGAGCACTCCCGCGTGTACACGTGGGTGATCCCTCGGGACAGCCGCGACAGCGTCAGCGGCATGAGATCGGACATGAAGCCGGGGTTGACGCCTGTCCCGTGGACGGACGTGCCGCCGCGGGCGCAGGCGTCCTCCAGCCGTTCGGCCAGGTGCTCGCCGTGTGCGCGGGGGTAGACGTAGCCGTGCGTGGCGATGACGTTCTTGCCGGAGGCCAGCAGCGCGCAGACGGTCCCGGCGTCGGCGAAGGGGTCGCCGGCGGGACCGGGCGCGTAGACGACGCAGTCGGCGTCCAGGTCGAGGATGTCGCACGGCTCCGCGGTGGCGGTGACGCCGGTGGGGGAGCGGCCCGCCAGGACCCCGGCGTCGGCGCCGGCCTTGGCGGGGTCGTACACCAGCGTCCCGGCCAGCTCGAAGCCGGGGCGTTCCAGGATGCCGCGGATGACGGCGCGGCCCAGCGCGCCGGTGGCCCACTGCACGACGCGGTACGGGCGCGGCCCGCCGCGGGACCGGGGGCCGGGGGCGCCCGCCGCCGTCGAACGGGGAGCGGCGGCGGTCGCGGTGGGCAGGTCTGGTCCGGGCATCGTCGATCCTCCGTGCTCAGCGCTGCGGAAGGGTGGTGGATCGGGCCGGGCGGCCGGTTGGCTGTGGAGCTTACGCCGAACCTTGCAGTGAAAGACGTAGTTGTTAGAACTTCCTCCCATCTCGCCGGGCTTCGGGGAGAACCGTGCCCGGCGGAGCAGGCCGGGGGCCGAGTCCGAGCGCGATTCGGTCGGGTGGTACCACTGGGTAACCCTCTGATGGTTACCTAGGGGTCATCCGGGTGGTCATCCGGGGGAACGCAGCCGCTGCGATGTGAGGAGACAGGATGTCGGAACTGCGCTACGACGGTCGCGTCGCCGTCGTCACCGGGGCCGGGCACGGCCTGGGCCGGCAGCACGCGCTGGAGCTGGCCGCGCGCGGTGCCAAGGTCGTGGTGAACGACCTGGGCGGCGACCGCGCGGGCGTCGGCTCCTCGGCGGGCCCGGCCCAGGACGTGGTCGAGGAGATCAAGAAGAACGGCGGCGAGGCCGTCGCCAACCCCGACAACGTGGCCACGGCCGAGGGCGCGCAGGCGATCATCCAGACCGCGCTGGACACCTTCGGCAAGCTCGACATCGTGATCAACAACGCCGGCATCCTGCGCGACAAGTCGTTCAAGAACATGGCGCCCGAGGAGTTCGACTCGGTCATCGCGGTGCACCTGCGCGGCTCGTTCCTGGTGTCGAGCGCCGCCTGGTCGCACCTGCGCGACCAGGGCTACGGCCGGATCGTCAACACCTCGTCCCCGGCGGGCCTGTTCGGCAACTTCGGCCAGGCCAACTACGCCACGGCCAAGATGGGCCTGGTCGGGTTCACCAAGACGCTCGCGCACGAGGGCAAGAAGTACAACGTCAAGGCCAACGCGATCGCCCCCGTCGCCTGGACCCGGATGACCGAGGACCTGCTGCCCGCCGACTTCTCCGAGAAGCTGGGCGTCGACAAGGTCACCCCGCTGGTCGCCTACCTGGCGCACGAGAGCATCGAGGTCTCCGGCGAGGTCTACACCGTCGGCGGCGGCCGGGTCGCGCGGATCCTGGTGGCCGAGGGCGCGGGCTGGGGCACCAACGACGCCCTCTCGGTGGAGGCGATCCGGGACAACTGGGAGGCCATCAACGCCGCCGAGCCGTACACCGTCTACAAGAACGTCGGCGAGCAGATGGGGCCCCTCATCCAGCAGCTGAGCTCCTGACCCGCTCCGATGGCTGATCTCCGGATCGACCGGCGGGACGGGGTGCTGGTGATCACCCTGTCCCGCCCGGAGCGACTGAACGCCGTCACCGCCGCCCTCACCGAGGAACTGCTGGACGTCCTGAACGAGCTGATGCGCGACTCGGCGACCCACGTCGTGGTCCTCACCGGCGAGGGGCGCGGGTTCTGCTCGGGCATGGACCTGATGGGCGGCGGCGCCGGCGACGGCGACGACACGGCCGGCGGCGAGGGCCGGCTCCAGCGGATCCACCACGGCATCACGCGGGGCGGCGAGGTCACCGCCCGGCTGCGGGAGATCCCGCAGCCGGTCATCGCCGCGCTGCACGGCCCCGTCGCCGGGATGGGCGTCTCCTGGGCGCTGGCGTGCGATCTGCGGGTGGCCGACCCGACGACCCGGTTCGTGGTGCCGTTCACGAACCTGGGGCTGTCGGCGGGCGACTGCGGGCTGTCGTGGCTGCTGCCGCGGCTGGTCGGCACCGCCCGCGCGGCGGAGATCTTCTACCGGGCGCAGCGGCTGGACGTGGAACGGGCCCGCGAGCTCGGCCTGGTCACCGAGGTCGCGGCGGAGGGCGGCGACCTGGACGGCGCGCTGGCGCTGGCCGGCGAGCTGCTCGCCAAGTCGCCCTACGGGCTGCGGCGCACCAAGGAGCTGCTCAACCTCACCCTGGACGCCCCGGGCCTGCGCCGGCAGCTGGCGCTGGAGACCGGGATCCAGACCATGGCGTTCTTCACCGAGGATCTCGCCGAGGGGATGGCCGCGACGCTGGAGAAGCGTCCCCCCGAGTTCAAGAACCGCTGACCGGTTCTCCGGAACGGCCGGCCGGTCCGCGCGGGCCGGCCGGCCGCGGCGGTCGGATCCGGCCCATATCGATCTTGTAGCGGTCCGGTTGCGATCCCGTACCGGTCGCGACATCGATGTTCGTCCGGGCGTGTCGCCGCCCGGAACGGGCCGTCCCGCCCAGGGGAACGGGCCCGGCCGCCCGGGGGCGCGCCCGGCCGCGGCGCGCGGCACGGCGCTCAGGGCCCTCAGGGCGCCCGCACGGGATCGCGGGCATGCGTCGCGGAGGCCAAGGTGCCCGGCGCCCTGGTGTCGGCGCTCCGGCGCCGTGAGCGGCCCGAAGGCGCGGGGCCCGCCCGGCGGGGCCCCGGAGCCGGCCCGGCGGGGGCTCCGGAGTCAGCCCGACAGGGCGCTGGAGAGCGCCTCGACGTACCGCAGCGCGGCCACCCTGGCCAGCGCCGGGTGCGCGCCCAGCGGGGCGGAGTGCTCGGCCTGCGCCGCCGCGGCGGCCGCGGCGATGTGCTCGCCGCCCGGCTCCAGCCCGATGACGTGCGGCGCCACCGCCAGCCGTGCCACGCCCGACGCGCGCAGCTGCGCGGCGGCCGCCTGGATGCCCGCGCCGTCGTCGATCCGCGCGGTGAACACCGGCGAGGCCAGCCGGGAGGCCAGCAGCACGCTGGTGACCTCGGCCTGCCGCACCGCGAGCGCGTCGCCCGGGACGACGACGATGACCCCGCCCGCGGCGGTGACCATGGTCATCATCCGGATCCGGTCGGCGCGGGCCAGCCCGGCGTCGGCCAGCCGGTCGTGCAGCGCCTCGGCGATCAGCGGGTGCGGGCCCAGCGGCTCGGCCGGGACGGCGTGCAGCGGGGCGTCCGCCACGATCTTGCGCATCGCGCCCTCGGCCGCGGGGTCGGGCCCCGTGACCAGGGGCACGACCACCGCGCCGGGTTCGTCGGGTCGCTGCTGGTCGAGCGCCGCCAGCACGGCGCCCAGGTGCCGGTCGTCCCCGTCCAGGTAACCGACCAGGGTGGGCTGGCCGGTGTGCTCGATCTCGATGAGCCTGGCGAGCTCCTCGGGGACCCCGCCGGCGCTCCGGACGGATCCGGGGACGGCGAGGACGAGGGTGGGGGAGCCGGGTGGCAGCTTGAAGGATTCGTCGCCGCGGTGCCGGCCGCCGCGCGGGGTTCGGCGGCGCCGTGACGGCAGTGCCTCGGATGCCTGGCTTTCGGGACTCACGGCGGGAATCGTAACGCCGTAACGGGCACATGGGTGATTCCGCCGCCCTTTGTTCGCCTCTGCCGCGGGGGTGACCGACACCCAACAGGGGGTTATTTGTACCGAAATATAGAGAACTTGCGGGTACGGGAGCAGCAGCCTCTATGATCGGTCGGCATCCGCAGTCCGGGGGAACGGTCTGACAGTCCGGGGGCAACCCAGGCGAGCCACGAGTGGGACATGAATCCTCGAACGCGTTCGATCCGATCAAGGATCGTCCTGCTGCTCCTGGTGCCCGTGCTGTCCCTGGTCGCGCTGTGGTCGTTCACCGCGGTGCTCACCCTCGGCGAGTCCCTCGACCACCGCGCGGCGGAGCGTTCCACGACCCGGATGCGCACCGCCGTCCAGGATGTCGTCCTCGCCCTCGGCACCGAACGGCAGGCCACCGCCGCCTTCCTCGGCGGCCCCGGCGACGCCCCGCGGACCGAGCTGGACGCCGCCCGCGGCCGTACCGACACCGCGGCCCGCGCGTTCCGCGTCCGGGCCCGTGAGGAGCTGGACGCGGCGGGCGGCCCGGACGACCGCGCGGCGGGCGCGCTGCGCGAGGCGCTGCGCGAACTGGACCGGCTGCCCGCCTCCCGGCGCACCGCCGACGGCCGCGGCATGGAGCCGGTCGCCGCGATCGACACCTACAGCGCCCCCGTCGAGGCGATGCACGCCTTCACCGAACGGCGCGCCCCCACCGCCGACGGCGCCCTCTACCACTGGAGCGCGGGCCTGGTCGCCGGCACCCGCGCCATGGACCTGGTGATGCGGGAGAGCGCGCTGGTCGCCGGCGCCGCCGCCGGGGACGGCCGGCTGACCGCCGCCGAGCACCGCCGCTTCGTCGAGACGGTCGCCGCGCAGCGGCTGCTGTGGGCCGACCAGCGGGCGCACCTGCCCGCCGGGGTGCACGGCCGCGTGCTGGCCCCGCTGTTCTCCTCGCCCGCCTACACCGGCTTCCGCGCCCTGGAGGAGGCCGTCGCCGGGGCCGCGGCCGAGGAGGCGGAGGTGGACGCCCGCCAGTGGAGCGCCACCGTCCCGCCGCTGCTCGGCACGCTCGGCGCCGCGAACCAGCAGGCGTCCCGCATGCTGGCCGCCGAGCAGGACGCCCGCGGCCGGGAGCTGACGCTGCGGCTGTCGCTGGCGGGCGGGCTCGGGCTGGTCGCGGTGCTGGCGTCGATCGTCGTGGCCTTCCGGTCCGGCCGCGGCCTGGTCGGCGAGCTGGCCGCGCTCCGCGCCGCCGCCGCCGGACCGGGCGAGCCGCCGGAGGACGCGCAGGAGCCTGCGTCCACGGCGTCTCCGCCGGCGAGCCGTACCACCGAGATCCGCCAGGTCGCGGACGCGCTCACCGGGCTCCGGCGGACCGCCGGGGAGGCCGCGGAAGGCCGCGCCGAGCTGCACGAGGTCGTGAACCGCGTCTTCCTCAACATCGCCCGCCGCAACCAGTCGCTGCTGCACCGCCAGCTGGCCATGCTGGAGGAGATGCGGGACCAGGGCCGCCCGCAGGGCGGGGACGCGGCCGAGCCCGGCCGGGTCGACCGCCTCGGGCATCTGGCCACCCGGATGCGGCGGCACGCCGAGAGCCTGATCATCCTGTCCGGCGCCAGCCCCGGCCGGGGACGCCGCGAGGCCGTCCCGATGGCGGACGTGCTCGCCGAGGCCGTCGCCGAGATCGAGGAGCGCGACCGGGTGTCGGTCCTCACGCAGTCCCGGGAGGGGCTGGTGGGCGGCGCGGTGCCCGACGTGGTCCACCTGCTGGCCGAGCTGCTGGAGAACGCGGCCACGTTCTCCCCGCCCAGCACCGCCATCCGGCTGCTGGCCGAGCGGGTGGGCAGCGGGTTCGCGATCGAGGTCGAGGACCGCGGGCTGGGCATGCGGCCCGCCGAGCTGGACGAGCTCAACGCCCGGCTCGCCGCCCCGCCGGAGTTCGACCTGGCCGACACCGACCGCCTGGGACTCCTGGTGGTCGCGCGGCTCGCCGCCCGGCACGGGGCCCGGGTCTCGCTGCGGCCCTCCCCGTACGGCGGCACCACCGCGATCGTGGTGCTGCCGCACGAGCTCATGGTCCCCGCCGAGCGCGTGACCCGTCCCGGACGCGCGCTCCTGGCCGCGCGCCCCGCCCCGTCCGAGGCGCCCCGGGTGCCCGAAGAACCCGAAGAACCTGAAGGACCCGAAGAACTTGAGGAACCAGCGTCGTCCGTGCCCGTGCCGGAGTCCGAGTCCTTCCCGGACGTCGAGCCCGCTCCGGAACCCGTTCCGCTGCTCCGCATCGCGGGCCGGACGATGCCCCAGAACGACCAAGATGCCCCCGAAACCGGCGTTTCTGCTGCGAACTCCGCGTCGGCGGGCAATCCTTGGTTCGACGACGTCGCCGACCCGGCCGCCCCCGCGGCCGCGGAAGGCGGCGTCGAGCCCCGGGAGGGCGGACGCCCTCCCGTGCCGGGAGCCGGCGCGCGCACCGCCACCGGCGGTGCGGGCGCGGCGAACGGCGGCGGGCAGCCGTCCGAGCCGGCGGACACCCACGCCGGCTTGCCCCGGCGGCGACGCCAGGAGAGCCTGGCCCCGCAACTGCGAAGGAAGCACGGAACGCCGCCACCACCGGCGGCGGAACAGGGTCCGGCCGGCGTCATCGTCCGGTCGCCCGAGGAGGCCCGTTCGATGATGGCGTCGATACAGCGAGGATGGCGACGCGCCCGAGCGTCGGATCAGGGGGATGAGGAAGCGCGATGATGCACAACACCGCGACCGGTGAACTGAACTGGCTGCTCAACGACTTCGCCGGGCGCGTCCCGACGGTCCGCCAGGCGGTGATCCTCTCTCGTGACGGCCTGGCCGTCGCGGCCTCCCAGGAACTGGGACGTGAGGACGCCGAGCACCTGTCGGCGCTGGCGGCCGGGGTGCAGAGCCTGGCCCGCGGCGCCGGCCGGCACTTCGGCGGCGGCAACGTCCGGCAGACCATCATCGAGATGGACTCCATGCTGCTGTTCGTCACCGCGGCGGGCAAGGGCGCCTGCCTGGCGGTGCTGGCGGCCGCCGACGCCGACGCCGGCCTGATCGCCTACGAGATGGCCGTCCTGGTCAAGCGGGTGGGTCAGCACCTGCAGGCCAGCCCGCGCTTCGCCGGTACGGGCTTCGACGGGGCCTGACCCGGCATGGACGGCGCGGCGGCGCACCAGGCGAGGGCGGGCGCCGCCCCGGCCGCCGGCCCGCCGCGGGCGGTGCGCCGGTGACGCCCGGGCCGCTGGTCACCACCAAGATCCTCGTGGCCGGCGGCTTCGGCGTCGGGAAGACCACGATGGTGGGCTCCATCAGCGAGATCCGCCCGCTGCACACCGAGGAGCCGCTGACCGGCCGCGGCGCCGGCGTGGACGACGTCGCGGGCGTGGAGCGCAAGGGCACCACCACCGTGGCCATGGACTTCGGCCGCGTCACGCTGACCGAGCGGCTGGTGCTCTACCTGTTCGGCACGCCCGGGCAGGAGCGGTTCTGGTTCATGTGGGACGAGCTCGCCTACGGCGCGCTCGGCGCGGTGGTGCTGGCCGACACCCGGCGGCTGCGCGACTGCTTCCCGTCCATCGACTACTTCGAGCAGCGCGGCACGCCGTTCGTGGTGGCGGTCAACTGCTTCGACGGCGTCGAGTCGCACCGTCCCGAGGACATCGCGATCGCGCTGGACCTCGATCCCGGCGTCCCGGTCGTGCTGTGCGACGTGCGCAGCCGCGACTCGGCCAGGACGTGCTGATCCGGCTGGTCGAGCACGTGCTGAGCTGGTCGGACGCCGAGGAGGGCGCCGCCGCCCCCGCCGGTTGACATGGGCCGGCGCCGCCCGGCGTAGTAGGCTCCGGCAGTCCCCCCTTAAACCTACATATCGAGAGGTTTTCCCCCGCATGTCGCGCCTCTGGCAGCTCTCCGCTCCCGACGGGCGCAGGGGTCATCAGCGGTGATGGCCCGGCGCTTCTCCTCGATCCGGACCTGGATCGTCCTGCTGATCCTGGTCCCGCTGATCTCCCTGGCCGCCCTGTGGGCGTTCGCCATCGGCACCACCTACGGCGACGCCCGGCAGCTCCAGCAGAGCAACCAGTTCCAGGAGAAGTCGCTGCTGCCCACACAGCGGCTGATCGACGCCCTGCAGAAGGAGCGCAGGCTGTCCCTGGGCCGCCTCGCCGGGTCCCGCGCGGCGACGCCGTCCGCGCTGGCGGACCAGCGCCGCGCCACCGACCGGGTCCGGGCCGAGGTGCGGCGGCACGCCGCCGACCGCCGGCTGCGCAACGCGATCGACCGGCCCGTGGTGGAGCGGATCGACGTGTTCGTGACCCGGCTGAACGGGCTGGAGCAGATGCGCGGCGGGGTGGACGGCCGCACCACGGACCGGTCGCGGGTGCTGGAGGAGTACTCCGGGCTGGTGGACGCGGCGTTCGCCATCTACGCCTCGGTGGCGCCCGCCGACGCGCGGATCGCCGCGCAGGGCACGACGCTGATCGCGATGGCCCGGGCGCGGGAGTTCCTGGCCCGCGAGGACGCGCTGCTGACCGGCGCGGCGGTCGCCGGGCACCTCACCGTCGCCGAGCGCGCCCAGTTCGCCCAGCTGGTGGGCGCGCAGCGGCACCTGTACGCCGACAACTCGGCCGGGCTGCGGGCCGCGCAGCGCGACCGGCTGCGCAACCTGCTCGCCACGCCGGAGTTCACGCACATGCGCCGGCTGGAGGACCAGATCGTGCGCGGCGCGGAGCCGGCCGAGCACCGCGCCGGGCAGGGACAGCCCGGCGGGCGCAACGGCACCGGCCAGGGCGGCCAGGGCCGCGGCGGCTCCGGGAACGGCGCGGGCGGGGACACCGCGGGCGGCGACGCCGGCGGGGCCGGGAACGAGGCCGCCCTCGCGCCGGTGGACGCCGCCTCCTGGCGGGCCACCGTGGACACCGTCGCCGGGCGCCTGTTCGAGTTCGAGAACGCCTCCCTCGAGGACATCACCCACCGGGCCGAGGACATCGCCTTCGGCGTGGTGCGGCGGCTGGCGCTGGCGGGCGGGACCGGCCTGGTCGCCATCGTGGTCTCGATCGTCATCGCGATCCGGGTCTCGCGCCGGCTCCTGGGGGAGACCCGGACGCTGGCCAGGGGCGTGGGCGACTTCACCCGCCGCACCCTGCCGATGCTGGCCGAGCGGGCGCGCGACGGGGAGCCGATCGACGGGATCGACGACGACGTCCCCGACATCGACTACCGGATCAACGAGATCCGCGAGATCTCCGAGTCGTTCCAGCGCGCCCGGGACGCGGTGCTGGTCGCCGCCGCCCGCGAGCTGGAGGTCCGCAACGGGCTCAGCGAGGTGTTCGTCAACCTGGCCCGCCGCAACCAGGCCCTGCTGCACCGCCAGCTCAGCCTGCTGGACACCATGGAGCGCCGCACCGAGGACCCGGCCGAGCTGTCGGACCTGTTCCGGCTGGACCACCTGGCCACCCGCATGCGCCGGCACGCCGAGGGCCTGGTCATCCTGGCGGGCAAGTCCGCCGGGCGCGGCTGGCGCCGCCCGGTGCCGGTGGTGGACGTGGTCCGCGGCGCGGTCGCCGAGGTCGAGGACTACCCGCGGGTCCGGGTGCAGCCGCTGCCCCGGGTCGCCCTGCAGGGCACCGCGGTCGCCGACGTCATCCACATGCTCGCCGAGATCGTGGAGAACGCCACCACGTACTCGCCGCCCCAGTCGCCGGTGCGGGTCAGCGGCCACAGCGTGGCCAACGGCCTGGTCGTCGAGGTCGAGGACCGCGGCCTGGGGATGACCGAGCACGACCTGACGATCGCCAACGAGCGGCTGGCCGAGCCGCCGGAGTTCGACCCGTCCGACAGCGCCCGGCTGGGCCTGTTCGTGGTCGCCCGGCTGGCCCGCCGGCACGGCATCACCGTCAGCCTGCGGCAGTCCCCGTACGGGGGGACGACCGCGATCGCGCTCATCCCGGCCGCGCTCATCACCGACGTCCCCGAGCCCGAGCCCGCCGGGCGGCGCGGCACCGGCCCGATGGCGGCCATGCCCGAGCACGCCGGGATCTCGGCGGGCGGCGGCGGGGGCGCGCGGCCGTCCGGCGACACCGGTCCGGTGCGGCTGGTGTCCAACCCGCCTCCGGCGGATGCGGGCCGTCCGCTGGCCTCGGCGCCGCCGCTCCCGCCCGCGCCGTCCGTCCCGCCTGTTCCGCCCGTGGCGCCTCCGGCTCCCGTTCCGCCCGCGCCGCCCGCTCCCGCGGCGCCGCCCGCACCGCCCGCACCGCCCGCGGAGCCGGTGCGGCAGTCCCGGGACGAGCCGGCCCAGGAGCAGGCGCCCCTGGCCGAGGGAGAGCTCCCGCGGCGCAGGCGGCAGACGCACCTGGCGCCCCAGCTCAAGGAGCGCGTGGACGCCGACCTGGCGGCCGAGCGGCGCGGCGAGGCCGTCCCGCCCGTTCCCAAGCAGATCCCGCGGATTCCGACGCTTCCGCAGGGGCCGGCGGTCCCGCCGGTTCCCGCGGGCCCGCCGGAGCGTCCCGTGCCGCTCGCGGCTCCCGTTCCCCCCGCCGCCCCACCCCCGGCGGAGCCGATCGCGACGGATCCGCCCACGGCGGCCGGCGCGACCCGGCATGATCAGGTTGACGACGTTCCGGACGGTCCGGGCGGCCCGGATCCGGGTGGGCCGGACCCGGGGGACGACCGGCCGCGCACGCCGGAGGAGATGCGATCGATCATGTCCTCCATGCAACGCGGCTGGGAGCGCGGACGTATTGATTCAGGACAGGCGGCGCAAGCCGGGCAGTCCCGAGCCGAGGAGGACGACACCCCATGACCGAAGCCCAGCAGGCAGGCGCGGATCCCGGCGCGGCGGCCGGCGAGCTGAACTGGCTGCTCGACAGCCTGGTCCAGCGGGTGGCGCAGGTGCAGAACGCGGCCGTGCTGTCCAGCGACGGTCTGCGGATCGCCGCGTCCAAGGGACTGGGCAAGGAGCAGTCCGACCACCTCTCGGCGGTGGCGGCCACCTTCCAGAGCCTGGCCCGCGGCGCCGGCGAGACGTTCGGCGGCGGCCCCGTCCGGCAGACCATCGTGGAGATGGAGTCGGCGTTCCTGTTCGTCACCGCGGCGGGCAAGGGCGCCTGCCTGGCGGTGCTGGCCGACGCCGACGCCGACCTCGGCGTGATCGCCTACGAGATGGCGATGCTGGTGACCCGGGTGGGGCAGCACCTGTCGGCCAATCCGCGGATCGTCGCGGCCGACCTGGGCGGCGCCTGAGGTGTCCCGGGTCCCGCACGCCGGGGAAGGGGCGGCCTGGTTCGACGACGCGGCCGGGCCGGTGGTGCGCCCGTACGCCCTCACCGGCGGACGCACCGACTACGACGCCGAGGTCCTCGACCTGGTCGCGCTGATCGTGACCGAGGAGGGGACGGCGGAGGCCGGCGGCCTGGACGGCGCCGGGCACGGGACGGGCGGCTGGGCCCCCGACCCCGAACATGAGATGATCTTGGAGCTTTGCCGCACCCCGCTGTCGGTGGTCGAGATAGCGTCGGAACTGGAACTCGCCCTGGGCGTCGTCCGCGTGCTGCTGGGCGATCTGCTCGACCACTCGCTGGTCCGCGTCCGGCGTCCGGCGCCGGTGGCGCAGTTCCCCAGCGAGCGCGTACTCAAGGAAGTGATCGATGGAATCCGTGCGCTCTGACCCGGCCGTGGCCGCCGGGGAATCCGCGCTGACCGTCAAGATCCTCGTTGCCGGAGGTTTCGGCGTCGGCAAGTCCACCCTGGTGAGCGCGGTCAGCGAGATCCGTCCGCTGCGCACCGAGGAGGCGCTGACCGAGAAGAGCATCGGGATCGACGACACCTCCGCCGTGGCCAACAAGACGACCACGACGGTGGCCATGGACTTCGGCCGCATCACGCTGCCCAACGGCCTGGTGCTGTTCGTGTTCGGCACCCCCGGCCAGGACCGGTTCTGGTTCATGTGGGACGAGCTGGCCAAGGGCGCCCTGGGGGCGGTGGTGCTGGTCGACACCCGCCGGCTGGCCGACTGCTTCGCCTCGGTGGACTACTTCGAGCGCCGCGGCGTGCCGTTCATCATCGGCGTGAACCGGTTCGAGGACTCGGCGGTGCACTCGCCCGACCAGGTCCGGGACGCCCTGGACCTGTCCCCCGACATCCCGGTGATCAACTGTGACGTGCGGGAGCGCGAGTCGGCCAAGCAGGTGCTCATCGCGCTGGTGGAGCACATCATGCGCTCGATGAGCAGCCGCCGCGACCCGGGCGCCCTCACCTACTGACCGACTCCGCCTGACCGACTCCGCGCGACGATCCGCGCGACGACCCCGCGCCCCCGACCCCGCGCCCCCGACCCCGCAGCCCCCGACCTCCCCGCCCCCGAGAAGCTCCGAGACCCCCGCCGGCCGCCGCAGGCCGGCGGGGGTCTCTTTCGCTCCGGCTTTGTCCTCTCTCAGGAGAAAGTTAGGAACGATCTGATTAAAAGGTCTTCTCAACGGAACGAAAGACGGTTACCTTCTCGCCAGGCCCGGCGCTCGGCGACCTCCCGGCGGGGCGCCGGGACTATCCGAAGGGACGGCGTGATGCGCATGACGGCTCGACCGCAGAACGTGCACCAGGCACGACTGCTGCGGCTGCTGCGCGACGAGGGCCCGCGTTCGCGCGCCGAGCTCGGGGACGTCGTGCACCTCTCCCGGTCCAAGCTGGCCGTGGAGCTCGACCGGCTGGTCGCGCTGGGCCTGGTCGAGGCCGCCGGGCTGGCGGCCTCCCGCGGCGGGCGCCGCTCGGGCATCGTGCGGCTCTCGCCCGCGCTGCGGTTCGTGGCCTTCGACATCGGGGCCACCTCGATCGACGTGGCCGTGACCAACGGCGAGCTGGAGGTGCTCGGGCACGTCAGCGAGCCGTGCGAGGTCCGGGCGGGCGCGACCGTCGTCCTGGACCGCGCCCTGGACCTGCTCGGCAAGCTGCGCGACGAGGGGCTGATCCCGCAGGAGGTGCACGGCACCGGCATCGGGGTGCCCGGCCCGGTCAGCTTCCGCGACGGCATGCCGGTGGCGCCGCCGATCATGCCCGGCTGGGACCGCTTCCCCGTCCGCGAGGCGATCGGCCAGGAGCTCGGCTGCCCGGTGCTGGTCGACAACGACGTCAACATCATGGCGCTGGGCGAGCTGCACGCCGGCCCCGCCCGCTCGGTGAACGACTTCCTGCTCGTCAAGATCGGCACCGGTATCGGCTGCGGCATCGTCGTGGACGGCGCCATCTACCGCGGCGTCTCCGGCAGCGCCGGCGACATCGGCCACATCCGGGTCGCCGACGACGGCCCGGTGTGCGCCTGCGGCAACACCGGCTGCCTGGAGGCCTACTTCGGCGGCGCCGCGCTGGCCCGGGACGCCGCCGCCGAGGCCCGCCTGGGCCGCTCGGCGCGGCTCGCCGAGATCCTCGCCGCCACCGGGGAGATCACCGCGCTGGACGTGGCGGCCGCGGCGGCCGCCGGCGACCCGGTCGCGGTCCGGCTGATCCGCGAGGGCGGGCGGCACGTCGGGCAGGTGCTCGCCGGGCTGGTCAGCTTCTTCAACCCCGGGCTCGTCATCATCGCGGGCGGCGTGGCGGGGCTCGGGCACACCCTGCTGGCCGAGATCCGCAGCGTCGTCTACCGCAGGTCGCTGCCGCTGGCGACCGGCAACCTCCCGATCGTGCTGTCCGAGCTCGCCGGCGCCGCCGGCGTGATCGGCGGCGCCCGTCTCATCAGCGACCACGTCTTCGCCACAGCCTGACCCCACCCCCCGGCAGAGGAGACCCCCGTGGGCCCTGCGAAGGACAGCGACGACGGCCCCCCGGCCGCGGCCGCGCACGACACCGTCCCCGAGGAGGACGCCGAGGACGCCGCCGGCCCGCTGCTGCGGATGCGCGGCATCGTCAAGCGGTTCCCCGGCGTCCGCGCCCTGGACGGCGTCGACCTGGACGTCCGCGCCGGCGAGGTGCACTGCCTGCTCGGCCAGAACGGCGCCGGCAAGTCCACCCTGATCAAGGTGCTGGCCGGGGCGCACCGTCCCGACGGCGGCGAGATCTCACTGGGCGGCGAGCCGTTCGCCCCGGCCGACCCGACCGCGGCCATGCGCGCCGGGATCGCCACCATCTACCAGGAGCTGGACCTGGTGGACGGCCTGTCGGTGGCCGACAACATCTTCCTCGGCCACGAGCGGGCCCGGTTCGGCTTCACCCGCCGCGCCGACGGCGAGCGCGAGGCCCGCGCGCTGCTGGCCCGGCTCGGGCACGGCGAGATCCCGCCGCGCCGCGAGACCGGCCGGCTGCCCGCCGCGGGCCGCCAGGTGGTGAGCATGGCGCGGGCGCTGTCGCACGAGGCCCGGCTGATCGTCATGGACGAGCCGTCCGCCGCGCTGGCGCACGACGAGGTCTCCAACCTGTTCCGCATCATCCGGGAGCTGACCGCGGCCGGGGTGGCGGTGGTGTACATCTCGCACCGGCTGGAGGAGATCCGGGAGATCGGCGACCGCGTCACCGTCCTCAAGGACGGCCGCACCGTCGCCACCAACCTGCCGGCCCGCACCACCCCGACGTCCCGGATCGTGTCCCTGATGACGGGCCGCGACGTGGAGTACGCCTTCCCCGGCCGGTCCTCCCGCGAGGACGGCGACGAGGTCCTCAAGGTCGAGGGCCTGTCACTGGCGGGCTGGTTCGAGGACGTCTCCTTCACCGTCCGGGCGGGGGAGATCGTCGGGCTGGCGGGCCTGGTCGGCTCGGGCCGCTCGGAGATCCTGGAGACCGTCTACGGCAGCCGCAGGCCCACCGCCGGGCGGGTCCTGCTGGACGGCCGCCCGGTGCGTCCGGGCGACACCGGCGCGGCGGTGCGGCGCGGGATGGGCATGGCCCCGGAGGAGCGCAAGAGCCAGGCGCTGCTGCTGCACGAGTCGGTCGCCGGGAACGTCTCGCTGGCCGGGCTGGGCCGCTACTCGAAACTGGGCTGGCTCGACCGCCGCCGCGAGAACGCGGACGTGCGGCGGCAGATCGAGGCGCTCGACATCCGCCCGCCCGACCCGCGCCGCCCGGTGGCGACGCTGTCGGGCGGCAACCAGCAGAAGGTCGTCCTGGCCCGCTGGCTGCTGGACGCCGGCGGCGAGACCTCGGGGGGCCTGCGCCTGCTCGTCCTGGACGAGCCCACCCGCGGCGTCGACGTGGGCGCCCGCGCGGAGCTGTACGCGGTGATCCGCGAGCTGGCCGACCGGGGCGTGGCGGTGCTGCTGGTGTCCAGCGAGGTCCCCGAGGTGCTCGGGCTGGCCGACCGCGTCCTGGTCGTCCGCGAGGGCCGGATCATCCACCAGGCACCCGGCCGCGACCTCGACGAATCCCGGGTACTCAACATGATCATGGAGGGGAGGGCCACGTGACCGAGCGGAGCGAGGGAACCGATAGGCACAGCACCCTGGTCACGGGGCCGACGAAGGAGGCCCTGTGACGGAAGCCGGAGTGGGACCCAAGGAGGGGCTGGACGGCGGGCCCTCCGCGCGGGAGGGAGCCGTCAAGGGCGGCGACTCCGGGTCGCGGCCGCCCTGGGGGCGGCTGCCGTGGCAGCGGCCGAACGGCGACGGGAACGGCAACGGGGCGGTGGGCGGGCCCGGCGAGATCCGCCATCTGGGCCTGGTCGCCGCGCTGGTGCTGCTGGGGCTGGTCGGCCTGGTCACCCAGCCCGACAACTTCGCGACGTCGGGCAACCTGGTCGGGATCCTGGCGCTGGCGTCCACCATCGGCGTCATCACCGTCGGCATGACCTTCGTGATCATCGGCGGCGGGATCGACCTGTCGGTGGGCGCGCTGATGGCGCTGGCCTCGGTGTGGGCGACGACGCTGGCGACCCAGTCGTACGGGCCGGTCGTGATGGCGGTGTGCGCGATCCTGGTCGGCACCGGCGCCGGGCTGGTGAACGGGCTGCTCATCTCCTACGGGCGGCTGGTGCCGTTCATCGCGACGCTGGCGATGCTGGTGGCCGCGCGGGGGCTGGCGCAGCGCATGTCGGACCGCAAGACCCAGCTGATCCGTCCCGAGAACGACGCGATCGAGGCGCTGTCCACGACCAAGCTGCTGGGGCTGCCGCTGGTGGTGTTCATCTTCGCCGCGGTGGCCGCCGCGGGCTGGGTGCTGCTCAACCGGACCACGTTCGGGCGGCGCACGTTCGCGGTCGGCGGCAACCCCGAGGCGGCCCGGCTGGCCGGCATCAACGTGCGGCGCCAGACCCTGGCCCTGTACGCGCTGTCCGGGCTGTGCTGCGGCATCGCCGCGATCATCATCATGGCCCGCACCACGACCGGCTCCAGCACCCACGGCGACCTGTACGAGCTGGACGCCATCGCCGCGGTCATCATCGGCGGCACGCTGCTCACCGGCGGCCGCGGCACGCTGGTCGGCTCGATCCTGGGCGTGCTGGTGTTCACGCTCATCACCAACCTGTTCATCCTCAACGGCCTGCAGACCAGCGACCAGCTGATCGCCAAGGGCGTGATCATCGTGATCGCCGTGCTGCTGCAGCGCCGGGGCCTGCGCGGCCCCACCTGACCCCGCCGCCCGCCCACCCTGTCCGCACCGACCGCCAGGCTCCCGCCCCACCCCCCAACCAGGAGCACGCCATGGACAACGCCCGACCCAGCCGCCGCAACCTGCTGCTCGGCGGCGCCGCCGTCGCGGCCGGCGGCCTGGCCGCCGCCTGCACCAGCAACGACCCCGAGCAGGAGACCGCGCCGGCCGCCCAGGTCGGCAACAACGCCGGCGACAACGACAAGCCCGGCCAGAAGGTCACCATCGGCTTCTCCGCGCCCGCCGCCGACCACGGCTGGATCGCGGCCATCACCAAGAACGCCGAGGCCCAGGCCAAGCGCTACTCCGACGTCACGTGGAAGCCGGTCGAGCCGACCAACGACATCAACCAGCAGATCTCCGCCGTGGAGTCGCTGATCTCCGCCAAGGTGAACGCGCTGGTGCTGCTGCCCAACGACGGCGAGCAGCTCAACCAGGTGGCCCGCAAGGCGATGGACGCCGGCATCCCGGTCATCAACCTGGACCGGGTGTTCCCCGACAAGCTGTCGTACCGGACGTGGATCGGCGGCGACAACTACGGCATGGGCGTGGCCGCCGGGCACTACACCGGCCGCAGGCTCAAGGAGAAGGGCGTCACCAACCCGGTGATCGTCGAGATCCAGGGGATCGCGACGCTGCCCCTCACCCAGGACCGCAGCAAGGGCTTCGCCGACGCGCTGAAGACCTTCGGGTTCAACGTCACCGCCAAGCAGGACGCCAAGTTCACGGTGGAGACCGGCAACCAGGTCGCCGCCAACCTCCTGCAGGCGCACAAGAAGATCGACGCGCTGTGGAACCACGACGACGACCAGGGCGTGGGCGTGCTGGCCGCGATCAAGCAGGCCGGCCGCAAGGAGTTCTTCATGGTCGGCGGCGCGGGCTCGGCCAACGCGATGCGGGAGATCAAGACCGGCGGGGTGCTGGAGGCCACCGTCACCTACAGCCCCACCATGGCCGGCTCGGCGATCCGGGTGGCCCGGTTGATCGCGCAGGGCAAGGGGATGGCCGACCTCGTGGAGCAGCAGGTCCCGCAGTCGATCACGCTGGCCTCGGAGACCATCACCCGGCAGAACGTCGACAAGTACATGCCGCTCGGCTTCGAGTCCTGAGCACGGCCGCGGGACCGGGCCGCCGCCTTCCGGGGGCGGCCCGGCCGCGGTGCCCGGCGCGCGCCGGGCGCGGGGACCGCTGCTCGAACGCGCCGGCGACGGCGCACGAAAGGGGATGCACATGACGAGTGAGAGGGCGACGGTCGGCGTCGGGCTGGTGGGGCACGCCTTCATGGGACGCGCCCACTCCCAGGCGTGGCGGAGCGTCGGGCCGTTCTTCGACCCGCCGCTGACACCGGTCATGGCCGCGCTGGCCGGTCGCTCGGAGGACCGGGCCGGGGCGGCGGCGCGCGAGCTGGGCTGGGCGTCGGTCGAGACCGACTGGAAGGAACTGCTGCGCCGCGACGACGTCCAGCTGATCGACATCTGCACGCCGGGCGACAGCCATGCCGAGATCGCGGTCGCCGCCCTCGACGCGGGCAAGCACGTGCTGTGCGAGAAGCCGCTGGCCAACACGGTGGAGGAGGCCGAGGCGATGGTCGCGGCGGCCGAGCGCGCCCGGGCCCGCGGGGTGCGCTCCATGGTGGGCTTCAACTACCGGCGCGTCCCCGCGCTCACCCTGGCCCGCCGCATGGTCGCCGACGGCCGGCTCGGCACGCTGCGGCACGTCCGGGCCCAGTACCTGCAGGACTGGCTGACCGACCCGCGGTCGCCGCTGGTGTGGCGGCTGCAGAAGGACCGCGCGGGGTCGGGGGCGCTCGGCGACATCGGCGCGCACATCATCGACGCCGCCCAGTTCGTCGCCGGGCAGACGCTCACCGGGGTGTCGGCGCTGACCGAGACGTTCGTCCGGGAGCGGCCCGTCGTCGGCGGCGACGGCACCGGCCCGGTCACGGTGGACGACGCCGCGCTGTTCATCGGCCGCACCTCGGGCGGGGCGCTGGCCTCGTTCGAGGCGACCCGGTTCGCCGCCGGCCGCAAGAACTCGCTGCGGCTGGAGCTGAACGGCTCGGCCGGCAGCCTCGCCTTCGACCTGGAGGCGCTCAACGAGCTGTGGTTCCACGACCACACCGAGGACGCCGGCACGGCCGGGTTCCGCCGGATCCTGGTCACCGAGCCCGAGCACCCCTACGCCGGGGCGTGGTGGCCGCCCGGCCACCTCCTCGGCTACGAGCACACCTTCACCCACCAGCTCGCCGACCTGCTGAAGGCGATCGCCGACGGCACCGACCCGAGCCCCTCGTTCGCCGACGGCCTGCAGGTGCAGCGGGTGCTGGAGGCCGTCGAGGGCAGCGCGGGCGGCGACGGCGGCTGGACGCCCGTGAAGACCGACCCGGAAGGGAGCGCGTGATGGCACGACCGATCACCCTGTTCACCGGCCAGTGGGCGGACCTGCCCTTCGAGGAGGTGTGCCGGCTCGCCGCGGACTGGGGCTACGACGGGCTGGAGATCGCCTGCTGGGGCGACCACTTCGAGGTCGACAGGGCGCTGTCGGAGCCCGGCTACGTCCAGCGCAAGCGCGACACCCTGGCCAAGTACGACCTCCAGGTGTGGGCGATCTCCAACCACCTGGTCGGGCAGGCGGTCTGCGACCACCCGATCGACGAGCGGCACGAGGCGATCCTGCCCGCCCGCATCTGGGGCGACGGGGAGCCCGAGGGGGTGCGCCGCCGCGCCGCCGAGGAGATCAAGGACACCGCGCGGGCCGCCGCCGAGCTGGGCGTGGAGACCGTGGTGGGCTTCACCGGCTCGTCGATCTGGCACACCGTGGCGATGTTCCCGCCCGTCCCGCCCGCGATGATCGAACGCGGCTACGCCGACTTCGCCGACCGCTGGAACCCGATCCTGGACGTGTTCGACGAGGTCGGCGTGCGGTTCGCGCACGAGGTGCACCCCAGCGAGATCGCCTACGACTACTGGACGACCGTGCGGACCCTGGAGGCGATCGGCCACCGCCCGGCGTTCGGCCTCAACTGGGACCCCTCGCACTTCGTCTGGCAGGAGCTGGACCCGGTCGGCTTCCTGTTCGACTTCCGCGACCGCATCTACCACGTGGACTGCAAGGACACCAAGGTGCGGACCGGCGACGGCCGCCGCGGCCGGCTGTCGTCCCACCTGCCCTGGGCCGACCTGCGGCGCGGCTGGGACTTCATCTCCACCGGGCGCGGCGACGTGCCGTGGGAGGACTGCTTCCGCGCGCTGAATGCCATCGGCTACGACGGCCCCATCTCGATCGAGTGGGAGGACGCGGGCATGAACCGGCTCCAGGGCGCGCCCCAGTCGCTGGAGTTCGTCCGGGCCCTCGTCGAGATCGAGCCGCCGGACAGCGCCTTCGACGCGGCGTTCTCCAGCTGACGGCGGGCGCCCCCGCACCCGTCCGGGGTGCGGGGGCGCCGCCTCACAGCGCCCGGAAGTCGGCGAAGTCGAAGCCCGGGGACACGACGCAGCTGACCAGGACCTCCTGCCCGGCGGCGGGACGTGCGGCCTGCCAGGTGCCCGCCGGGACGAGCGCCTGGGGCGCGTGGCCCCCGGCGAGGTCGTCGCCGAGCATGATGGTGGACGGGTCGCCGCCGGGACGCTCTCCGTCGCCGCCGAGCAGCAGGGCCAGCGGCCCGCCGCGATGCCACAGCCAGACCTCGTCGGAGCGGACCGCGTGCCACATCGACTCCTCGCCGGGCGGCAGCAGGAAGTAGATGCCGGTGGCCGCGGCCCGTTCGCCGGGGTAGCCGCCGGGCCGGAAGGCGACGGGGGAGCGCCACGTCTCGCGGAACCAGCCGCCTTCCGGATGCGGCAGCAGGTCGAGCGTTTCGGCGGTGGCCGGGCGGGAGAGGAACGCCACATGCCCGCCCTGCGGCCCGCGCCGCGCGTACCTGACGCCGGCCGCGTGCGTGCGGTCGACGACGCCGCGCGGGGGGACGGGGGCGGGGTCGAACGCGACCGCGATGACCTGCCCTTCGGGGAAGGCGTCGTCGGCGACGGCGAGCGCGTCGGTGTCGTCGGGCACCTCGCCCGCCTGCGCGTCGGGCGCCCAGACCGCGCCCGCCTCGTCCAGCGCGAACCGGGGTCCGTCCTGGGCCCGCCAGGCGTCCAGTGTCGTCAGCAGCAGCACGGCAGGAGCCTAGTGGGCCGGGCCGCGCGGGGGCGGGGGCGGCGCGGGGTGTCGCGTTGATCGAACGTTGATCGGCTGTTGATCGGGACCGTGCATGCTGTCTTGCGCACGGTCCGTAGGGCGCGGTGCGGTGACCGCGGGGTTCGCGGGGTTCTCCGCGGTGCCGGTGCCGCTGTTCGGACCGTGCCGTCTTGTGCGGCGGGTCGGCCGGATCGGGGGATGCGGCCACCCGCCGGCCTGGGCGGTCCGCCTCGAAGCGGCCCGCGGGCAGTCCCCGCCGGCCGGTGAGACGGCCACGACGCACAGGGCGTACATGGGGAGCCCGCGCCGGGAGCGCGGCGCACGAGGGCGTCACGAACGATTCGGGGGCCGAGATCATCGAACGGCGGCCTGGCCGCCCGTCCGGATCTCGCCGCGTTCGCGCCCAGGTGCCGCGCACGGCGCAGCTTCTCCCCCTGGCGGGGGAGGACGTCGCCCGCGGGCGGGAAGCCCCGGTGGGGCGGCCTTGGCGAGCATGGCCGCGTGAACGTCATAGAGCGTCTTCCAGAATCGCCCGAGACCCCGACGACCGCGCGGCCCGTCCCGCGCTGGGCCCTGTGGGCGGCGCACGCCGTGCCCCTGGCGGTGCTGCCGGCCGGGCTGTGGCGCATCCTGCTGGGCCTGGGCGTGCCGATGGGGTTCAGCGGGGAGCTCGCCCGCGTGTACGAGGGGCCCGACTGGGTGCTCACCCCGTACGTGATCGTGCTGAGCCTGATCGCCGAAGGCGCCGCGCTGCTGACCCTCGGCCTGGTGCGGCCGTGGGGGGAGGTGTTCCCGCGGTGGCTGCCGCTCGTCGGCGGCCGGAACGTCCCGGTGGCCGGGGCGGTGACCGCCGCCCTCCTCGGGGCGGTGACGGTCATGTGGTTGTGCGTGGACGTCCTGCGCGCCTGGGACGGGCCCGACTTCATGGGCAACCCGGAATCCCCGCAGGGCCTCGCCGGATGGATCATGGCGCTCTCCTATGCGCCCATGCTGGCCTGGGGGCCGCTGCTGATCGCCGTCACTCTCGCCTACTACGCTCGGCGCCGCGGCGGGCTCAGTCCATCTCCGACAGCCGCGCCGGATCGAACCGGATCGGGAACGGCGCGCTGACCGCGATCTCCTCGCCCGCCCGCGTCCTGCCGGCCGTGCGGTAGCGCGGGTCGGGCGAGGCGAGTTCCAGCATCGTCACGGCCGGGCGCGGCTCCAGGTCGACGATCCAGTAGTGCGGGATGCCGGCGGCGGCGTACTCGGCGACCTTGCGCACCCGGTCGACCTGCTCGCTGCCGGTGCGCGGCGTCACGACCTCCGCGACCAGTAGCAGGTCCGGGCCGTAGTAGGTGCGGGACTGCCGCTCCAGGGCGGTGCGCGCCACGTCCCGCCCGACCGCGAACACGTCCGGCCTGCGGATCCCGGCGGGCGTGCTGACCTCCCGGGGCGATCCCGCGACGTGCACGTCCGCGCCCGTTGCGTGCGCGGCCGTCCGCAGGATCTCGGTCAGCCGCTCGGCGGCGTGGTCGTGCCACAGGTCACCGGGCAGCTCGGTCAGCCAGCCGTCGGCCAGCTCGTGGCGCAGCCCGTCCTCGGGCAGGGCGTCGAGATCGTAGAGCGTGTACGGGCCGTGGGCATGGCCGGCCGGTGCGCCCATGGCGTCCCTCCCCCCGATGATCTTCGCCTGAGCCGAATGTAGTGGAACGCTCCGCGCGAAGCGGCGCAGGTGCGTCCCGCTCTCTCGAAATGAGAGCAAAGGCGAGTTAAGATACATCTCGACCTTCGGGCTTGACCCTCCACCTCCCGGAGACTCCAGGCTCGGGGGACGACCCCCGCCTCCAAGGAGGAGCCGCCGTGACGAACGCCGAGCGGACCGAGCCCGCCCCGCGTGCCTCCGACCAGGACCGGGACGAGGTGCTCGTCCGCCTGCACACCGCCTACGCCGAGGGGCGGCTGGACGAACGGGAGCTGGACGAGCGCATCGACCTGGTGCTGGCCTCCCGCACCCACGACGAGCTCGACCGGCTGGCCGCCGACCTGCCCGCGGCGCGGAGCGTCCCGGAATGGCGGCCGGAGGCGGACACCCGGCGCCGTTCCCGCGGCCGGTTCCAGATGGCCTACAAGAGCCGGATCAGCCGCACCGGGCGGTGGCGGCTGCCCGAGCGCTACACCGTCGCCGCCTACAAGGGCGAGTGCCTGCTCGACCTGAGCGAGGCCGAGCCGGCCGGTCCGGTCATCACGCTGCGGGTGCTGGCGTACAAGTCCGACGTGCGCATCATCGTCCCGCCCGGGGTCCGGGTCGAGGCCGGTGGCCTGGGCGTCTCCACCGAGGTCCGGGACGAGCCGGACCCGGCGGCACCGGTCGTGCACGTGCAGGGTCTGGCCTATAAGGGCGCGATCGAGGCAATAGATCATCTTCGCCGTCCCTGAGGCGATATAAACGCTCCCGCACCCCTTTCGGTGCTGATCCCGCGGATGTCCGCACAGAGGCGGTTTCGGCGCGGTTTGATGGTGTGCCATCGCGCACGGCGATGGTGCGTGATGGCCGGTGCGGCGATGGCCACGGTGCGAAGGAGCGGGCGTGACGGCAAGGACCCCGGAGCAGGACGGTGCCCGGCTCTTGGCGGGGACGGAACCGCCCACCGGGGACGAACTCTCCGGCCCGCGCGGTTCCCGGCAGATCCGGCGGCGGCTGGCGTTCCGGGCGGCCGAGGCCCTCGGCGAGCCCGCCGAGCCCCGGGAAGGCCGCGCACAGCGCAAGAAGGGGGAGAAGGGACCGTCCCCCTGGCAGCGCGCCCAGGACGCGTGGCGGAACGCGGACGTCCCGTGGAACGGTACCGGCCCGTCCCCCAAGGCCCCGCAGCGGCCGCGACCGGAGCAGGCGGAGGCCGCACAGACCCCCGCCCCCACCAAGCCCGAGAAGCCGAGCAGGCCGCAGAGGCCGGCCAAGGCCGAGAAGCCCGCGCGTCCAGGGAAGGCCACGCGGGCGGGAAGGGCCGCCAAGGCGGAGAAGCCCACCAACGCGGCCAAGCCCACCGGCGCGGAAGGGCCCACCAGCGTGGGCAAGGCCGCCAACGCGGGGAAGGCCACCGGCGCGGGCAAGGCCGCCAGCGGGGGCAAGCCCACCGGCGCGGATGAGCCCACCAACGCGGGCAAGGCCGCCGACGCGGGGAAGGGCGCCAACGCGGGCAAGCCCACGGGCGCGGGCAAGCCCACGGGCGTGGGGAAGGCCACCGGCGCGGGCAAGGCCGCTAGCGGGGGCAAGCCCACCGGCGCGGATGAGCCCACCAACGCGGGCAAGGGCGCCAACGCGGGAGGCCACCGGCGCGGGCAAGGCCGCTAGCGGGGGCAAGCCCACCGGCGCGGATGAGCCCACCAACGCGGGCAAGGGCGCCAACGCGGG
>NZ_JBHSON010000080.1:0-55138 GCF_042656285.1 Actinomadura rugatobispora
ATCCAAAGACTCCAACTCGCCACGCGCCACCGCCGCATCACGCTCACCCGACGCCACACCCTCAGCCACCACATGCACCAAACGGCCCAGCAGATGATCGGGAACAGCCTTCAGATCAGCCAGCGTCTCCTGCGGCGACGCCCCCGCACGAAGCCGCCCGATCAAATCAGGCAACGGCCCATCGACCAACTCACGCAACCGCCTCTCCAACCGGTCATCGTCGCTCTCCCGGTGAGACACCCAGTCGCGGACGCTACGCGCGTACCGGGCGTGATAGGCCGCGACCGCGAGCGCCAGGCTGACGATCAGCGCCGCCAGGCCGCCGATCGAGGCGCTCCAAGGACCGATGCGGTCCAGGATCAGAAGAGTTCCCAACCAGGCGCCGCCCGCGACGATGATCAGTATCAGCCAAACCCGGAACGCGTGTTCCAGCGCGTCTCGTTCAACTGCCGGCCGGCCTGCTTGTGCTGCCATCCATCGCGTCCTTCTGAGCATGGCGCGACGGGATGTGCGCAACCCTCGCCGCACTGCGAACATTACGGAAGTGAGTCCGATGGGAATGCACCATAACGCTCGCAGGTGCGGGCAGTCACTCAAACTTCGATTTTCTCCCGCACCCGGCGAATGAGACATGGAATCACCGAACAGGGTTCGGTAGTTAATGCATGCTCACCAGTATCCTAGGGGTCCCGAAGACCGGGACGGGGCGTCGGCCCTGCATTCGAGGAGTCGCCACAGTACGGTCATGGTCCTGGCCAGAGGTGATGCCCGCGCGGCGTGGCCGCTGCCGAGTGCCAAGGGCCGGCCCAGGCCCACGAACCGTCGCATGGCGAGATCCGGGCGGTTGCCAAGATCGCAGGCATGCCAGCGGCCGCCACGGTGGCGGCCGTCGGCATCCCCTCCCGTCGTAGATCGTGAAAGATGCTCGGGGAGCCTCAGCCTCGATCCACCGATGGATATCGGGAGTGCTCTTGCAGGCGGTTCTGGCTTGGGTTGCTGAGCCGCCGGTCGGTTGCGGGCATGGGCTATCAGCCGTTCTGCCCAGTTTCTCCGGTTGGGCCCTGGCGGGCGGGCCGGGGACACCGGCCAGGGGTGAGTGCGGATTCGGCACGGCCGAACACCTGCCGGTGAGTCAGGTCGACGTCGATGATGGCGACCCGTCGGCGCCGGGTAGCAGCGATGCCCGGGCGACCGGCTCGGCCATGTCCAGAGTCGAGGGAGCGCGGATCTGCTCAAGCGCCGCCGGCATGGCCGCATGCCGTCGCCGGTCGGAGTCGTCGGCCCCCCGCGCACATTGCCGCCGCTCGGCCCCGGCACCAGCCCGGAATCGGATACCGAGTTCACAGCAGAGACCCTAGAAGCGGCGTGGGAGATCTCATCGGGATCGAGGCCACGTGTGCGGCCAAAAGACGGACGCATGTTGCTCTTTCCGGGAAACGCCGGCCTCGCCCGCCCCGGCCGATCGGCCGGGGCGGGCGCAGATCGACAATCAATTCCGCCGCTACGCAGGAATAAAGTCGAATCCCTCATACCCCTTGGCCGCGACTTGTTCGCAGTGCTCCCGATAGGTCCCGACCCCGCCGGCGTACGCGAGGAAGACCCGCGGTTTACCGGGTACGTTCGCGCCATTGTAATAAGTGTCGGCGGTCGGGTAGAGCGTGTAGTGCGCGACCTCGTCGACGTGGGCCACCCACGCGCCCTCGGCCTGGACGTTCGCGTCGAGGGCCGCGTAGCCGTTGTCCCTCAGATGTGTGACCGCCTGAGTGACGAAGTCGACGTGCTGTTCGATCGAGACGACCATGTTGGACAGCACCGACGGGCTCAGCGGCCCGGTGATCGTGAAGAGGTTCGGGAAGCCGGCGACCGCCAGGCCCAGGTACGAGCGAGGGCCGTCCGACCATTTGTCGGTGAGCCGCACCCCGTCCCGGCCGCGGATGTCGATCGCGGTGAGCGCGCCGGTGATGGCGTCGAAGCCGGTGGCGAGGATGATGGCGTCGAACTCGTACTCCCGCTCCGCCGTGCGGATCCCCCTGTCGGTGAACTCGGCCAGCGGGGTCTGCCGCAGGTCGACCAGGTGGACGTTGTCCTTGTTGAACGTGGCGTAGTAGTCGGTGTCCAGGCACGGCCGTTTGATGCCGATCGGGTACGTGGTGGGGCAGAGCTTCTCGGCGACCTCGGGGTTCTCGACGATCTCGCGGATCTTGCCGCGGACGAACTCCGCCGCGGTGTCGTTGGCCGCCTGGGCGGTGATCGAATCGGTGAACGCGGTGAGGATGGGCATGAGTGACCCCTGATCCCAGGCCGCCTGATAGGTGGCGTTGCGCTCCTCCTCGCTCACCTCGAACGCCGACTTCTCGGCCACTGGGACCGGAACGCCGAAGCCGGACCGGCGCTGCGCCTCCCGCCACTCCCGGTAGTTCGCCTTCCGCTCGGCGATCTCCGCGTCGGTGAGGAGCCGGTTCCCGGCCGGGAGCGTGAAGTTCGGGGTCCGCTGGAACACGGTGGTGTCGGCGGCCTGCCCGGCCACGAGCGGGATGACCTGGATGCCGGAGCTGCCGGTCCCGATGACGCCGAGTCGCAGGCCGGTGAAGTCGACGCCTTCGTGCGGCCAGTCCGCCGTGCGGTAGATCTTCCCCTGGAAGCGCTCGATCCCGGGAACTTCTGGATCCTTCGGTACCGACAGGGACCCGGTCGCCATCACGACGTACCGAGCGGTGACGGTCTCGCCGCCGTCGGTCGTGACCGTCCACCGCTTGGCGCCGTCGTCCCAGGTCGCGCCGGTGACCTTCGTGGAGAACGTGATGTCCTCGCGCAGCTCGAACCGGTCGGCGACGTGGTTGAGGTACCGCAGGATCTCCGGTTGCGGCGGATACTTCTCGGTCCAGGTCCACTCCTGCTCCAGTTCCGGGGAGAAGGAATAGGAGTAGGACATGCTCTCGACATCGCAGCGGGCGCCGGGGTAGCGGTTCCAGTACCAGGTCCCGCCGACGTCCGGCGCCGCCTCGAACACGCGGGCGGTCAGGCCGAGTTCGCGGAATCGGTAGAGCTGGTAGAGCCCCGCGAACCCGGCTCCGACGATGACGGCGTCGACTGTGCGCTCCGATCCGGACATGTGGATCTGCCTTCCGAGAGGGGGGATGTGCCGTGTGGGGCGGGAAGTTCAGCGTCAGAACGAGGCCACGGTGGCGCCGGACCGATGCTTCTGGATCTGCTCACTGGCAAAGGACGGCTCCTCATTCCCTCCGGAAGCACATCGACGAAGGTGGAGAAGCCGTGTATCCGGCCTGGGAAGCGGTGATGCGCCACCGCGACGCTCGCGGAACGAGGCAGCTCGGCGTGGGCCTCATGGTCGTCTCGGAGTACGTCGTGTTCGGCGGTGAGCACAACCGCCGGTGGCCGGCCCGTCAGATCGGCCGCCCCGTAGCGGAGAGGCGTCCGGGGTGTCGCGGGAGCCCTTGTGCGTCATGGTCGCGGTACCGGCTCATCGCGTCCCGGTTGAGCATGAGCCGTTTCCCCGCATCGAGGTCCAGGTCGGCGTAGCGACCGGGCGGACGAGGGCGGGCGGCGGCGGACCCGGGTCGTACGCGCCGAGTCGGCGGGCCTCCCCGGGAGTCATTTCGTGCCCGGCTCGGCCATCTGGGTGGGGAAGCGCGCGGTCGCATCGTCGAGAGCCATGTCCACCTCGGCTTGTGAATCGGGGCACCAGGAGAGGTGATGAGACACGCGATTCGTGGCCGTCCTCCAGCGTGCCCACCGTTCGGTCGGGTGTCAACGGCGGTCCGGGCTCGCGCTGGATCGCGCCTCGCCGGTGGCGGCGCGCTGGTCCATCGCCGCGACGGCACCGGGTGGCCTGCGCCGTAACGCTCCTGGGTTCACGTAAAGCGTTCGGGTGCGAGTCGTGCATGCCGCCGTCCGCCGGCCTCCACAAGCACTTCTCGGCCGCGTTCCGTCCGCTCGTCCATTTGAGCGAATTCGCCCGCCGGGCGAGGACACGCGGCTCGCTGCGAATGCCCGGATCGGAACCAAGCGGGCCCTCGATAGAGGCAGGTAATGGTGGCGGTCTCGTATGAGTGCAGGTCGCGACGACCGCAGCAATGAGGTGACGGTCACCGTCAGGGCGACGCTCACCGCGCGACGCGCGCCCGCTGAGCACCATGCCCTCCCCCGTCACGGTGGACATGCTAGCGAGGCCGTGGCCCCAGCGTCTGGCACAGCGATCAGTTGGCACGACCAACGCGCTTCGGTTCCCCACAGTGCCTGTCAAGGACAATGGTGGCGATAGGGCAGGGTCACGGGCCAGGGCAGCACCTCAACCACATGAGAGATGATCGGACGAGTCTCGGGGACCGTGTGCGCGAAGGAAGGAGCACGACAGTGACCGTGACCGAAGAAGGGGCTCAGGCGATCAACCTGCTGTCCGTCGCGGCATGGGCTGACGGCCAACCACTCGACCAATTCCGTTGGCTGCGCGAGAACCACCCCGTCTATTGGCACTCTCAGCCCGAGCCCGCCCGCGACGCCAGATACGGGGCCGGATTCTGGGCGGTCACCAGCTACGAGGGCGTGCACACGGTTCTGCGGCACAACGACCTGTATTCGTCGCACGGCTACCTCGGAAAGCTGGATCTTCCCGAAGAGGTCGAGCGCAACAGTGCCTTCATCATGCTCGACGATCCGCGGCACGCGCTGCTCCGGAAGATCATCAGCGGCTGGTTCACGCCGCGCATGGTCAAGCGGCGGGAGGCCCGCTTCCGCGAGATCGCCGGCGACATCATCGACGAGATGAGCGAGCGGGGCACCTGCGAGTTCGTCCAGGACGTCGCCGGGAAGATGGCCTCGTACGTGGGCGCCGACCTGCTCGGCATCCCGCGCTCCGACGCGGTGGCCCTCTACCGGCACGTCGAGACGATCCACGGGGTTTCGGACACGCAGGATCCGGAGGCGGTCCGCGCCGCCAGGGAGGCCGAGGGCGAGTACTGCCGGCAGGTCTGGCGGGAGAAGCGCGCCAACCCGGCGGACGACATCTCGACCCGGCTCGCCTTCGGCATGATCGGCGACGAGCCGATGGACGAGGAGGCGTTCGTTCCCAACCTCGGACTCCTCGTCCACGGGAGCAGCGACACGACGCGCAACCTCATCGCGGGCGGGATCCTGGCCCTGCTGCAGAACCCGGACCAACGCGCCCTGCTGATGGAAGATCTCGACGGCGGGATCGGCGCCGCCGTCGAGGAGATGCTGCGATGGCTGAGCCCGGTCGCCCACGTCTACCGCATCGCCACGCGCGACACCGTCCTCCTCGGGCAGCGGATCGAACGCGGCGACGCGGTCATCCCGTGGTACGGCGCCGCCAACTCCGACCCGGCGAAATTCGAGAACCCCGAGCGGTTCGACGTCCTTCGTTCGCCGAATCCCCACATCTCTTTCGGTTTCTCCGGGCACTACTGCCTCGGGGTGCACGTGGGAAGGCTTCAGGGACGGGTCATGGTGCGCGAGGTCCTGCGGCGCATTCCGGACCTCGAACTCGCCGAGCCGGTCAGTTGGCTGGCCTCGACGCTCGTGTCCGGGCCGGCCACAATGCGGGTCCGGTATTCACCCACGAAATGACCCGCCTGACCTCCGCGGTAGGGGCCGGCCCCACGGACACGGCCCCGTCCTCCGCTCAGACGATGGTGCCGCGCAGGTGGCGTTCGATGTCGGCGTCGACCATCATCGCGGCCAGCTCGTCCACGGTCGTCTCGGCCTGCCAGCCGAGTACCTTCCTGGCCTTGGACGCGTCGCCGAACAGCAGGTCCACCTCGGCGGCGCGGTAGTACTGCGGATTGACCCGGACCAGCTCGCGGCCGGTCTCGGCGTCGACGCCCCGCTCGTCCAGGCCGCCGCCCCGCCACCGCAGCTCGATCCCCGCCGCCCGGAACGACAGGGTCACGAAGTCGCGGACGGACACGGTGCGGTTGGTGGCCAGCACGAAGGTGTCGGGCGTGTCGGCGTTCAGCATCCGCCACATGCCCTCGACGTACTCGCGGGCGAAGCCCCAGTCGCGCTGGGCGTCGAGGTTGCCGAGCTCGAGCGTCTCCAGCTTGCCCAGCTTGATCCGGGCGACCCCGTCGGTGATCTTCCGGGTGACGAACTCCCGGCCGCGCAGCGGCGACTCGTGGTTGAACAGGATCCCGCTCACCCCGAACAGGCCGTACGCCTCGCGGTAGTTCACGGTCATCCAGTGCGCGAAGAGCTTCGCGATGCCGTACGGGCTGCGGGGGTAGAACGACGTCGACTCGTTCTGCGGGACCTGCTGCGCCATGCCGAACATCTCCGAGGAGGACGCCTGGTAGAAGCGCGCCTCGGGCCGCACGGTGCGGACGGCCTCCAGCAGGTTCAGCGCGCCGACCCCGGTGATCTGCGCGGTCGTCACCGGCTGGTCGAAGGACACCCTGACGAAGCTCTGCGCGGCGAGGTTGTAGATCTCGTCGGCGCGGGTCGCCTCCAGCAGCCGGATGCTGCTGCCCAGGTCGGTCAGGTCGTACTCGACCAGGCTCAGGCACGGGTGGTCCCGGATGCGCAGTTCCTCGATGCGCCAGAAGTTGGCCGAGCTCGTCCGGCGGTAGGCGCCGTAGACCCGGTACCCCTTCTCCAGCAGGAGCTGGGCCAGGTAGGCGCCGTCCTGACCGGAGATCCCGGTGACCAGCGCGGTTCTCATCGGCGCCTCCTCGTGCCGCCCGGCAGCGGCGCGTTCGCGCACCGCTGCCGGCCGGCGTGCGTTCGGCTGGGCAGGCTCATGCCCGCTGCTGTCCGTAGACGCGGGCCGCCACCGGGTCGGCCAGGACCGGCTCGCCCGTCTCCGCGTCCGTGAGCACGATCGCCTCGACCGGGCACTGGAAGGCGATGTCGTAGACGTCGTGGCCGGGTTCCACCTCGGCGGTCACCGGCTGCGAGAACCCGTCCACGAGCTGGAAGTGATCCGCGGAGCTGCCGATGCACAGCCCGGAGCCGATGCAGTCCTCGGTGACCGCCAGGCGCCAGCGCACGGCCATCACCAGGCCACCGGCAGCCCGTGCAGGCCGCGGTCGAGGGTGCCCTTCTTCCACGGCAGCTCGTCCTCGGGTACCGCGATCCGCAGGTTGGGGAACCGCTGGATCAGGCCGGTGAGCGCCACGGCGATCTCCATCCGGACCAGGGCTGCGCCCAGGCAGTGGTGGATGCCGTGCCCGAAGCTCATGTGCGTCTTGCGCTTCTTGCTGAAGTCGCACTCCTCGGCGCCCTCGAAGATCCGCTCGTCGCGGTTGGTCACGTCGAGCTGCGAGATGACCGCCTCGCCCTTGCGGACGAGCACGTCGCCGATCTGGACGTCCTCCAGCGCCACCCGCGTGAAGCCGCCGCCCGCCACCAGCGGGGTGACCCGGAGCAGCTCCTCGATCGCGTCGGTGACCAGCTCGGGGTCCTCGACGAGCTGGTCCCACAGGTGCCGGTTGGACAGCAGCGTGTACATGAAGTTGCCGATCGCGTTGGCGGTGCCCTCGTTGCCGCCGATCAGCAGGCTCATGACCAGCAGCACCAGCTCGTGCTCGCTCAGCGCCCCGCGCTCGTCCCGGACCTCGATCAGCGCGCTGATCAGGTCGTCCGCCGACTCCTCCCGGCGCTCGGCGATGAGCTGCACGATGTAGGAGTAGATCTCGCCCGCGGCGATGCCGATCTCCTCGGGCGTGATGCCCTTGTTCGACAGGACGGTCCGGGCGAAGGAGTGGAAGCGGGCGCGCTCCACCAGGGGGACGCCGAGCAGCTCGCAGATCATGATGATCGGCAGCTTCATCGCGAACGACTCCACCAGGTCCGCCGGCGCGCCCTGCTCGGCCATCTCGTCCATCAGGCCCTCGGTGACCTCGACGGCGCGCGGCCGCAGGCTCTCCACCCGGCGCATGGTGAAGGTCTTGGCGACCAGCCGGCGGAGCCGGGCGTGCTCGGGGCCGTCCATGGACAGCAGGCTGCCCTCGGGCAGCGGGTTCGGGGTCACCCGCGGCACGTCGCGGTGGGTGCAGGCGGCCAGGCTGAACCGGGGGTCGCTCAGCACGGCGCGGGCCTCGTCGTAGCCGGTGACGAGCCAGGCGTCGCGGGTTCCGTGGGGCAGCCTGACCCGGATGACGGGCGTCTCGCGGCGCAGCGAGAGGTAGCGCGGGTCGAGTTCGAGGCGCTCGGACTCCTCGAACGGGAAGTCGAACTCGGGGCTCGCGGTGGACGAGTCGATGGTCACGTGGTGCTCCTCAGGTCGGTCCGGGGCCAGGGGTCTGGTGCGCCGGTCATGCGGGCCGCCGCGCGACGGCGATCATGTAGCCGATCTCCGCCGCCCCGGACACCGAGACCATGACCCGCTTCAGCAGCGCGTCGGCCCCGGCGCCGAAGCGCTCGTGGACGTGGCCGTGGATCCGGGCGAGGTCCGGGCCGAGGCGCAGCATCGTGTGCTGGGTGTGCGCGGTGATGTCCAGCAGCTCGACGGCCTCCAGCCCGGCGGCGGGCAGCAGGTCGCGGTACTCGGCCAGCCGGGGCAGCGGGACGAAGTCGGTCGCGCCGAAGGCGGCCTCGGCGACCGAGGGCTGGGAGGAGCCCTCCGGCGCGGTCTCGATCATGTCGGTCAGCACCAGCCGGCCGCCCGGCCGCAGCACCCGGGCCATCTCGGCGAGGGCGCGCGGACGGTCCATGTGGATGATCGATTCCAGCGCGAACACGGCGTCGAACTCGGCGTCGCCGAACGGCTGGTCCATCGCGTCCGCGTAGGCGAACCGGACGCGGTCGGCCAGGCCCGCCGCGGCCGCGCGCGCGGCCGCCTGCTCGACCTGTCCCCGGTTGGTGCTGATCCCCACGACCTCGGCGCCGGTCCGCTCGGCGAGCCGCACGGCGGGCTTGCCGATCCCGCAGCCCACGTCGAGGACCCGGTCGCCGGGGCCGACGGGGAGCCGGCCGAGCACCTGGTCGGTGAGCCGGTCGGTCGCCTCCTGGATCGAGGCCGGGTCCTTGTCGTCCTCCCAGTAGCCGACATGGAAGTTGCCGTCCCAGACCTCGCTGAACACGGGGCCGGTCAGGTCGTAGAAGTCCACGATCTCGTCGGGCGGGGGAATGCGCTGCTGTGCCGTCATCAGTGCTCCGTGAGAGGTGTGCGGGGGTCCGTCACCGGACCGCGAGCCGTTCGGTGATCACGTCCATGACCGCGATGAAGCGGTCGGTCAGGTAGAAGTGCCCGCCGGGGAACACGTGCAGCGCGAACGAGGAGTCGGTGTGCTCGGCCCACGCCCGCGCCTCCGGGACGGTCACCTTCGGGTCGGCGTCACCGGTGAGCGCGACGATCGGGCAGCTCAGCGGCGGGCCGGGCCGGTACCGGTAGGTCTCCACCGCGCGGTAGTCGCTGCGGATCGCGGGCAGGACCATGCGCCGGACCTCGTCGTCCTCGAACAGTTCCGGCGCGGAGCCGCCGAGCTCGCGGACGGCGGCGAGCAGCCCGGCGTCGTCCAGCAGGTGGTGCCGCTCGTCGCGCAGCCGGCTCGGCGCCCGCCGGCCGGAGGCGAACAGCACCGCCGGGCGGACGCCGGACGCCTCCAGGCGCCGCGCGACCTCGAACCCGAGCGTCGCGCCCATGCTGTGCCCGAACAGGCTGAGCGGCAGGTCCGCCCAGTCCCGCAGCACCTCGGCGATGTGGTCGGCGAGCTCGGGGATCGACTCGACGCACGGCTCGCCCCGGCGGTCCTGCCGGCCGGGGTACTGGACGGCGAGCACGTCGACGCGGGGCGCGAGGGCGTGCGCGGCGGGCAGGTAGAAGCTGGCCGAGCCGCCGGCGTGCGGCAGGCACACCAGCCGCTGGACGGCGTCCGGGGCGGGCCGGTAGCGCCGCACCCACCGCTGGTCCGTTCCGACGCCGGTCACCGGCCCCGGATCCGTTCGCTCGGCGCCCATCAGCCGACCAGCGCGCTCGTCGCGAGCCCCGCGAACGGGTTGAGCCGGTCGGCGCCGATCCGCTCCCGCAGGGCCGGGTCGGTCACCCCGAGACCGCGTTCGGGCGCGAGGCAGAGCACCGCGACCTTGCCGGTGTGCCGGTTGGTCTGCACGAGCCTGGCCGCCTCGCCGACCTCCGCCATCGGGAAGACCTCCGCCATCGTCGGCACGATGCGGCCCTGCTGGAAGAGCCGGTTGGACTCCCACTGCTCCTGGAGGTTGGCGACATGGCTGCCGATGACGCGCTTCAGCTTCATCCACAGGTAGCGGTTGTCGAACTCGTGGTGGTAGCCGGTGCTCGACCCGCATGTGACGACGGCGCCGCCGCGCCGCACCACGAACATCGAGATCCCGAAGGTGGCCCGGCCGACGTGCTCGAACACGATGTGCGGGTCCTCGCCGACCGCCCGCCGGATGATCTTGCCGAGCCGGCGGCCGATCTCGACGCTGTGCCTGGGGTCGGCGCCCTCGTCGCCGGCCAGCCCGAACTCCGAGCGCTGCACGATGACGTCGCAGCCGAGTCGGCGCAGCGCCTCCGCCTTGGCCTCCGAGCCGACGATCCCGATCGGGGTGCCGCCGCCGTTCTTGACGAACTGGACGGCGTAGGCGCCCAGGCCGCCGGCGGCGCCCCAGATCAGCACGACGTCGCCCTGCTTCATCCGGGCGCCGCGGTCGCTGACCAGCATCCGGTAGGCGGTGCCGGCGCACAGCGTGTTGCAGGCCGCCTCCTCCCAGGTGAGGTGGGACGGCTTGGGGATCAGCTGGCTCGCGCGCACCACCGAGTAGTGCGCCAGGCCGCCGAAGTTGGTCTCGAAGCCCCAGGCCCGCTGCTCGGCGCCGAGCATGCCGTCGGCGTGCGAGGCGGCCTCCTGGTCGTCGACGTAGGCGGGGCTCACCACCACGTGGTCGCCGACCCGCCAGCGCCGCACCCCGGACCCGACCCGGACGATGACGCCCGCCGCGTCGGACCCGACGACCTGGTAGGGCAGGTCGTGCCGGGCCGCCCAGCCGCCCTCGCGGGCGAACTGCTCCAGGAAGCGGAAGGTCGGCACCGGCTCGAACATCGCCGACCAGACCGTGTTGTAGTTCACCGAGCTGGCCATCACCGCGATGAGCACCTCGTCCGGTGCCAGCTCGGGCATGGCCACGGGCCCGACGTGCAGCGATCTGCGCACGTCCCGGTCCGCGTCGGCGCCGAAGAGGCCGACGTCCTCGGCCCGGATGTAGGTGGCCAGGTACTCGCCGGGGACCGGCGCCTGCGCGATCCGCTCGGGCTCGGCGCCCGCGATCGCCAGATCGGACAAGGTGTTCATGGAAGGGGACGACCTTTCGCTACCAGGCGACCTGGACCCGCTCGACGCCGTAGATCTCGTGATTGACCCGGAACTCGCCGGACTCCGCGGGCTCGGCGAGCCGCAGCGTGGGGAACTCGCGGACGAGGCGGTCGAACACGATCCGCAGCTCCACGCGGGCGAGCTGGGCCCCGAGGCAGTAGTGGATGCCGCGGCCGAAGGCCATGTGGCTCTGCGCGTTCCGGGTGACGTCCAGCTCGTCCGGGTCGTCGTACTTGCGGGGGTCGCGGTTCCCGGCCGCCAGCGACACGGTCACCATCTCCCCCGCCTTGACCTCCTGCTCCCCGATCCGCATGTCCTCCATCGCCGTCATCGTCGTGCCGTACTGGAAGATCGTCAGGTAGCGCAGCAGCTCCTCGACGGCGCCGTCCACCAGCCCGGGGTCGGCGCAGAGCCGCTCCCACTGCTCGCGGTGGGTGAGCAGCGCCATGGTGCCCAGCGCGATCATGTTGGTGACCGTCTCCAGGCCGCCGAACAGCAGCACGAAGGCGATGCCGACGATCTCGTCGTCGCGCAGCTCGCCGGCCTCGATCAGGGCGCTGATCACGTCCTCGCCGGGCGCGGCGCGCTTGGCGCCCACGAGCTGGTGCAGGAACATGACCACGTTCATCGACTGGCCCATCACCTCCTCGGGGGAGGCGTCCAGGGCGAGCTGGTTCTCCATCTGGGCCTGGAAGCTGTCGCGGTCCTCGTAGGCCACGCCGAGGATGTCGCAGATGACCTGGCCGGGAACGGGCCTGGCGAGGGCCTCGATGAGGTCGGCGGTGTCGCCGGCGGCCTTCATCTCCTTGATCTTCTTGTCGGTCAGCTCCTCGATCCCCTCGGCCAGCAGCTTCATCCGGCGGGCGGTGAACTGCTTGGCCACCTGGTTGCGCAGCCGGGTGTGGTCCGGCGGGTCCATGAACACGAACATGCCGGGCGGGGCGGGCATCTTCGGCGCGCCGGCCGGGGCGACCGGGGAGACCCGCAGCTCGCTCTTGGCGCTGAACCGCTGGTCGAGGTGGACCTGGTTGCCCTCCTCGTGCCCGGTCACGAGCCAGCCGAGCGAGCCGTCGGGGTAGCGGAGCCGCGAGACCGGTTCCCTCGCCATCTCCGCGAGGTCCGCGGGCGGATCGAACGGGCCGCGATCGCGGGCCATGGGCAGGCTCGGCGCCGCCGGGGTGTTCGTCATGGGTCTCCCTGGGTCGAAGGGGCGGTTCGGGTCACGAGTCGTCGGCCGGAACGCCGAACTCGGCGTCGATGAGGTTCATCAGCTCCTCGCCGGACGCCGATTCGAGCTCGCCGGACGCCGCGGTGCCGTCGTCCTGGCCGAGCCGGGCGAGCAGGGTGTTCAGGCGCGCCCTGAGCGGTCCGCGGGACGCCTCGTCCAGCGGCAGTTCGCCGAGCAGCGCGGCGAGCCGGTCCAGTTCCCGCAGCGCGGCCGCGCCGGGGGCGGGGGCGGAGGCGGCCTGCTCGGAGGCGAGGCGGGCGGCCAGCGCCTCCGGGTTCGGGAAGTCGAACACCATCGTCGCGGGAAGCCGCAGTCCGGTGGCGGTGGCGAGCCGGTTGCGCAGCTCGACCGCGGCCAGCGAGTCGAAGCCGAGGTCGCTGAACGCCTTGCGCGGCGCGACCGCCTCGGCCGTCGGATGCCCCAGCACGGCGGCCGCCTCGTCGCGGACCAGCTCCAGGAGCCGTTTGGCGCGTTCGGCCGGGTCGAGGCCGGCGAAACCGGCCGGCCGGTCGGCGGTCCCGCCGCCGCCCGCCGGGAGGCGCGGCTCCGGGCGCGGCGCGGGGACGAGCGCGCGCAGCATCGCGGGCGGTTCCTCCGCGCGGCGGCGCAGCGCGGCCAGGTCGAGCCGTCCCGCCACGACCGACGGCGCGCCCAGCCCGACCGACCTGCCGAGCAGGTCGAGCCCGTCCCCGGCGGAGAGCGGCAGGAACCCGCCGCGCCCGATGCGGCGGCGGTCCACCTCGGACAGCCCGGCGGTCATGCCGGTGCGCACCTCCCACGGTCCCCACGCCACCGAGACGGCGGGAAGCCCGGCCGCGGCGCGGTGCTGGGAGAAGGCGTCGAGGAAGGCGTTGGCGGCGGCGTACCCGGCCTGGCCGGGCGCGCCGAACACGCCCGCGGCCGAGGAGTAGAGCACGAACGCGGACAGGTCGAGGTGCGCGGTCAGCTCGTGCAGCCGGACCGCGGCGTCGACCTTGGGCGCGAGCACGGCGTGCAGGCGGTCCGGGGTCAGCCCGGTGAGCAGGCCGTCGTCGACCGCCCCGGCCGTGTGCACGACCGTCCGCAGCGGGTGCTCGGCGGGGACCCGGTCCAGCAGCGCGGCGGCGGCGGCCGGATCGGCGAGGTCGCACGCGTGCAGCTCCACCTCGGCGCCCTGGGCACGCAGCTCCGCGACCAGGTCGTCCGCGCCGGGCGCGCCGGGTCCGCGCCTGCTGGTCAGCAGCAGACGGCGCGCCCCGTGCACGGCGACCAGGTCGCGCGCGAGCAGCGCACCGAGAGCACCGGTCGCGCCGGTGACCAGCACCGTTCCGGTGGTGTCCCACACCGGGCCGGCCTCCCCCGCCGCGGCCGGTGCCAGCCGGGGGGCCAGCAGCTCCCCGTCCCGCACGGCGAGTTCGGGTTCCGCGGTGGACAGGGCCGCGGCCGACGGCAGCACCGCGTCCAGATCGGCGGACGCGTCCAGGTCGAGGAGCGCGAACCGGCCGGGGTGCTCGGACCGCGCGGAGCGCACCAGGCCCCACAGCGGCGCGTGCGCCAGGTCGGGCACCGCCTCGCCGTCGCGGGCGGCGACCGCGCCGCGGGTCACCAGCAGCAGCCTGGACGAGGCGTAGCGATCGTCGGCCAGCCAGTCCTGGAGGAGGGCCAGGGCCTCCTCCGTGGCCCGCCGGGCCCCGACGGCGAGATCCGCCGGGCCGCCCTCGGAGGTCCGGTAGACGACCATGACCGGCCGGACCGGCCCGTCGCCGCCGAGGAACGCCCAGCCAGCGGGGGCGGCCGGTGGGGTGACCGCCTCCCAGGACAGGGCGAAGACCGCCTGCCCGGCGGCGGCCCCGGCCGGCCCGGTGCGGCCCGCGACGCGGCTCACCAGCGCGTCGATGGACGCGATGACCTGGCCGTGGCCGCCATAGACGGTGATGCTCTGCTCATCCGGTCCGGTCGGGAGGATGCGGGCCCGGATCCGGCGCGAACCGGCCGCGTGCGGCCGGACGCCTCGCCAGGTGAACGGGAGCAGCGGTGGGCGCTCCTCCCCCGCGTCCCCCGCGTCCTCTGCGGCGGCGGCCGCGCGGAGCACCGCGTCGAGAAGGGCCGGGTGCAGCCAGAATCCCCCGGCGTCGGCCGATTCGGGCAGCACCGCTTCGGCGAAGACCTCCGCGCCGCGCGACCAGACGGCGGTGAGCCCCTGGAACGCCGGGCCGTAGTCGTAGCCGGCCGCCGCCGCGCGCTCGTGGTAGCCGGCGACCGGAACCGGTTCGGCTCCGAGCGGCGGCCAGGCCTCCGGGTCGTCCTCGGCGATCCCGGCGGTCCCGGCCGGAACGGCGAGGACGCCGGTCGCCGCCCTGGCCCACGGCTGGTCGCCGACGCGGGTGTGGACCGTGAACCCGCGCCCCGCGGCCAGGCCGGGGGCCGCGACGGTGATCCGGAACTGGACGCCCTCCCCGGAGGGGACGGCGACGGGGGCCTCCAGGGTGAGTTCCTCCACCAGCGGATGGCCGAGCCGCTGCCCGGCCTGCACCGCCAGCTCGACGAGCACCGTGCCGGGCAGCAGGGCGGCGCCGTGGATGACGTGCTCGGCCAGCCAGGGCGTGGCCGCGGCGGACAGCAGCCCGCTGAACACGAACTCGCCGGTGCCCGGCAGCTCGACGCCCGCCCCGAGCAGCGGGTGGTCGACCCGGTCCAGGCCGAGGTCCGCCGCGTCGCCCGGCCGCGCCGCGGCGCGCAGCCAGTACCGCTGGTGCTGGAACGCGTAGGTCGGAAGGTCGATCCGGCTCCCGCCGGTGCCCGCGAAGAACGCCGGCCAGTCCACCGCGACACCGCGGGCGTGCAGCCGGGCCAGCGCGGCCAGCAGCGTCTCCGGTTCCGGCCGGTCCTTGCGCAGCGCCGGGACCGCGGCGGCGTCCTCGCCCAGGCTCTCGTGCACCATCGCCGACAGGGTCGCACCGGGCCCGAGCTCCAGGAACGTCACCTCCGGGGACACGGCCGCCGCGGCCGCGACGCCGTCGGCGAACCGCACGGTCGCGTGCGCCTGGCGGACCCAGTACTCCGGTGTGGCCATCTCGTCGGCCGCCACGGCCCGGCCGGTCACCGTCGACACGATCGGCAGCCGCGGCCGCTGGAACCGCAGCCCGGCGCAGACCTCGGCGAACTCCGCCAGCATCGGCTCCAGCAGCGGGGAGTGGAAGGCATGCGAGACGCGCAGCCGGCTGGTGCGCCGTCCCGCCAGGCGCCGCTCGGCCTCGGCGATGTCCTCGGCCGCACCGGACAGGACGACCGAGCCCGGCGCGTTGACCGCCGCGACGGCCGTCCGGCCGGTGAGCAGCGGCCGCACCTCGTCCTCGGTGGCCCGCACCGCCAGCATCGCGCCGCCGGGGGGAAGGTCCTGCATCAGCCGGCCGCGCGCGGCCACGAGCGCGGCGGCGTCCGGCAGCGACAGGACGCCGGCCACGTGCGCCGCCGCGATCTCGCCGATCGAGTGGCCGAGCAGGTGGTCCGGCCGGATGCCCCAGGACTCGACGAGCCGGAACAGCGCGACCTCGACGGCGAACAGCGCGGGCTGGGTGTAGCCGGTCAGCCCGAGCCGTTCGGGATCGGTGAACACCACCTCGCGCAGCGGCTTTTCCAGCAGCGGGTCGAACTGGGCGCACACCTCGTCGAAGGCGTCGGCGAAGGCGGGGAAGACCGCGTGCAGTTCCCGGCCCATGCCGGCGCGCTGCGTGCCCTGGCCGGGGAAGATCACAGCGAGCTTGCCGTCCACGGCGACGTCCTGGCACACACCGGCGGCGGACGCTCCTCCGGCGACCGCCGCGAGACCGTCGCGCAGGTCGTCCGCCGTGCGGCCGAAGACGACGGCCCGGTGCTCCAGATGGGCGCGCGTCGTGGCCAGGGAGAAGGCGGCATCGGCAGGTTCGGCGCCGTCCACGGCGGATCGGATCCGTAGCGCCTGTTCCCGCAGGGCCTCCGCTGAATGGCCGGACACCGGGAACGGCAGGACCGGCAGCTCCACGTCGGGGGGGCGCTCTTCCTCGCGTGCGGGAGGCTCGGGTGCCCGTTCGATGATCACGTGGGCGTTGGTCCCGCTGACCCCGAACGCCGAGATCCCGGCACGCCAAGGCCGGTCCACCTCGGGGAGCGGGCTGTTCACGTCGGCCAGTTGCACATCGCCTGTGGTCCAGTCCACATGCGGGGACGGCTCGTCCAGATGCAGCGACGCCGGGACGACACCCTCCCGCAGCGCCAGCACCATCTTGATCACACCGGCGACCCCGGCCGCCGCCTGCGTATGACCGATGTTCGACTTCACCGACCCCAGCAACACCGGACGCTCGCGATCCTGGCCATAGGTCGCCAGCACCGCCTGCGCCTCGATCGGATCACCCAGCACCGTCCCAGTGCCGTGCGCCTCCACCACGTCGACCTCACCGGCCGACAGGCCCGCGTTCGCCAGCGCCGCACCGATCACCCGCTGCTGCGACAAACCATTCGGCGCCGTCAACCCATTGGACGCACCGTCCTGGTTCACCGCGGAGCCGCGGACCACACCCAGGATCTGCCGGCCGTTGCGCTCGGCGTCCGACAACCGCTCCAGGAGCACCAGCCCGACACCCTCACCCCAGCCCGTGCCATCCGCACCCGCCGCGAACGGCTTGCACCGGCCATCCGCCGCCAACCCGCCCTGCCGGGAAAACTCCACGAACGCCGCAGGCGTCGACATCACCGTCACGCCGCCCGCCAGCGCCAGATCGCACTCCCCCGACCGCAACGACTGCACCGCCAGATGCAGGCCCACCAGCGACGACGAACACGCCGTGTCCACCGTCACCGCAGGACCTTCCAACCCGAACACGTACGACAGGCGACCCGACAAAACGCTGCCGACACTGCCGGTGAGCGCGTATCCGTCGGTCGCCGATGTCGAGTCGAGCAGGAGTGCGGCGTAGTCGTGCGTGGCGCCGCCCACGAACACCCCGGTCGGGCTGCCCTTCAGTGAGGACGGGTCGATCCCGGCCCGCTCGAACAGCTCCCACGACGTCTCCAGCAGCAGCCGCTGCTGCGGATCCATGGCCTGGGCCTCGCGCGGCGAGATCCCGAAGAACGCGGCGTCGAAGCCGCCCGCGTCGGTCAGGAAGGCTCCGTCGCGGACGTAGGAGGTGCCGGGGCGTCCACTGTCCGGGTCGTAGAGGCGGCCGAGGTTCCAGCCCCGGTCGCCGGGGAAGCCGCCGACGGTGTCCGCGCCCCGCTCGACCAGCCGCCACAGGTCCTCCGGGGAGTCGGCCCCGCCGGGGAACCGGCAGGCCATCGCCGTGATCACCACCGGGTCCTCGGCGGGCGCGGCGGTCGCCGGGAGCGCGGCGGGCGCGGCCGGCTCCGCGCCGAACAGCTCGGCCAGCAGCAGCGCGGCCACCGCCTCGGCGGTCGGGTGGTCGAAGGCCAGGGTCGCGGGCAGCCGCAGCCCGGTGGCCGACGCCAGGCGGGTGCGCAGCGCCATCGACGTCAGCGAGTCGAAGCCGAGGTCCTTGAACGGCCGGTTCGCGGCGACCGCGCCGGAGGAGGTGTGGCCGAGCACCTCGGCGGCCGCGTCGCGGACCAGGGCCAGCAGCGCGGTACGGCGCTCCGCGGCGGTGAGGGGCTCCAGTTCGCGCAGCAGCGCGGGCGCGTCGGCGCCCGTGTCGTCCGGCCGCGCCTGTGCCGCCCGCACGGCTTCGGAGATCTCGTCGAGCAGCGGGCGGTGCCGGGCCGAGTTGTAGATCGGGGCGAACCGGGGCCAGTCCATGTCGGTGACGGTCACGGCGGTCTCGTCCAGGCCGACCGCGGTGTCCATGGCCCGGATCGCCAGGTCGGCGGGCATGAGCCGGATGCCCAGCAGGCCGGCGGACGCGGCGGCCGCGTCGTCGACCATGCCGCCGCCGGCCCAGCCGCCCCACGCGATCGAGGTGGCGGTGTCACCGCGTTCGCGGCGGGCCTCGGCCAGCGCGTCCAGATGGGCGTTGGCCGCGGCGTAGGCGCCCTGCCGGGCGCTGCCCCAGACGGCGGCACCGGACGAGAACAGCACGAACGCGTCCAGCGGCCGTCCCGCGAGCAGCGCGTCGAGGTGGGTCGCGCCCGCGGCCTTCGCGGCCATGACCGCGGCGAACTCCTCGTCGGTGGTCTCGGCGAGCGGTGTCTCCTGCGGGACGCCGGCCGCGTGCACCACCGCGCTGAGGGGCCCGGCCGTGTCGAGCAGGCGCGCCAGCGCCTCCCGGTCGGCCACGTCGCAGGCGGCGATGGTGACCCGCGCGCCGAGCCCGGCCAGCTCGTCGCGCAGCTCGGCCGCGCCCGGCGCGTCCGGTCCGCGGCGGCTGAGCAGGACGAGGTGATCCGCGCCGCCGCCGGCCAGCCGGCGGGCGACGTGCGCGCCGAGGCCGCCGGTGCCGCCGGTGATCAGGACGGTGCCGCGCGGGCGCCAGGTCCGGTCCGGGTCCGCCGCTCCGCCCGGAGCGGGGACCAGGCGGCGGACGAACGCCCCGGAACCGCGGAGGGCGATCTGGTCCTCGTCGCCCGCGGCGGTGAGCGCCCAGGCCAGCCGGTCGGCGCCACGCCGGTCGAGCTCGCCGGGAAGGTCGATGAGGCCGCCGAGCAGGGCGGGGAACTCCAGCCCGATCACCCGGCCGAGGCCCCAGAGCTGTGCCTGCGCCGGGTCGGGGGCGGCGTCGGAACGGCCGATGGACACCGCGCCCCTGGTCAGGCACCAGAGGCGCGGGCCGTCCCCGCGCCCGGCGAGCGCGGCGGCGAGGGCGGCGGTGGCGGTCAGGCCGGTGCCGAGCCACGGGTGCCGTTCGTGTCGGCGCTCGTCGGCGCCGAGCAGGGACAGCACGCCCGCGACGCCGGTGCCCGCGCTCTCCGCGAGCACGCCCTCGAACCCTCCGGGGTCGCGGGCGGGGTCGACGGTCAGGACGCGCGCCTCGGCGCCCCTCGCGGTGAGCGCGCCGGCCAGCGGCCCGGCGATGGCGGCGGCGCGGTCGCCGGGCGGCACCAGGATCAGCCAGGTCCCGGAGAGCGCGGCGTTCCCGGCGGGCGGCACGGGCCGCCAGTCGACCCGGTACCGCCATGCGTCCACGGTGGTCAGCTCGCCGTCCGCGCGGTGCCAGGCGGACAGCTCCGGCAGGATCGACCGCCATCCGTCGGCTTCGCCGGCCGGGCCGAGCGCGCCGGCCAGCGCGGCGGGGTCGGCGTCGTCGACCGCGGCCCAGAACCTCCGCTCGGCCCTGCTCTGCCCGGTGCCCGTCTCGGCGGGGGCCGCCGCGTCCGGTTCGAGCCAGTAGCGGCCGCCCTGGAAGGGATAGGTCGGCAGCGGGACGCGCCTGCCGGGCGTCTGGCCGCTCCAGTCGACGGGCACTCCGGCCACGTGGGCCTCGGCGAGCGCGGTCAGGAACCGCTCCGGGCCTCCTTCCAGCCTCCGCAGCGAGGTCAGCAGCAGCGGCTCCACGCCCGCGGTCTCCAGGGTCTCCTGGAGGGCCGGGCCGAGCGCGGGATGGGCGCTCACTTCGAGGAAGGCGGTGAAGCCCGCGTCCGCGAGGGCCGAGACCGCCCGCTCGAACAGCACCGGCTCGCGCGCGTTGCGGTACCAGTAGGCGGTGTCCATCTCGCCGGTGTCGATGGGCGCGCCGGTCACCGTGGAGAAGAAGGGGATCGCCGCGGTCCGCGGCGCGACCCCGGCGAGATCGGTGAACAGCCGCTCGCGCATCGTCTCGACCTGCGGCGAGTGGCCCGGCGCGTTGACGCCGGTCAGCCGCCTGGTCTGGACGCCGTCGGCGTCGAGTTCGGCCAGCAGCTCGTCCACGGCCTGCGCGTCCCCGGTCACCAGCACCGCGGCCGGGCCGTTCACCGCCGCGATCGTCACGCGGTCGCCGAAGCGGGCGGTCCGCTCGGCGGCGTCCTGCCGGGACAGCCGCAGCGACGCCATCGCGCCGCCGCCCGACAGCGCGGTCCACGCCTTGCCCCGCAGCGCCACGATGCGCGCGCCGTCCTCCAGGGACAGCGCGCCCACGACGCAGGCGGCGGCGATCTCCCCCTGCGAATGGCCGACCACGGCGGCGGGCCGGACGCCGAAGTGCTCCCACAGCCGCGCCAGGGACACCATGACGGCGAACAGCATGGGCTGGACGACATCGATGCGGTCCAGGTCGGCGGCGCCGGGTTCGCCGCGCAGGACCGCGGTCGGCGACCAGTCCACGAAGGCGCCCAGCGCCCGCGCGCACTCGTCGAACGCGGCGCGGAAGACCGGCGAGGAGTCGTACAGGCCGGCGGCCATCCCGGCCCACTGCGTGCCCTGGCCCGGGAACACGAAGACCGTGCCGGATCCGGCCCGTGCCCGGCCGCACACGACGGCGGGGCCGGTGCGTCCTTCGGCGAGGTCCGCGAGCCCGGCGCGCAGGCCCTGCCGATCGGTGCCGAGCACCACGGCGCGCTCCTCGAACGGCGTCCGCTCCGCGAGCGTGCGGGCCAGATCCGCGAGGTCCACCGCGGGATCGGCCGCGGCCTCGGCCAACCGTGCCGCCGCCGCCCGCAGCGCCGATTCGTCGCGAGCGCTGAGCGGCCACGGCGTGACCCCGGTGGCGAGCGGCCGTTCCGGGGCCGGCGGCTCGTCCGCCTCCGTTCCGGGCTCGGGCGCCTGCTCGACGATCACGTGCGCGTTGGTGCCGCTGACCCCGAACGCCGACACCCCGGCGCGCCGGGGCCGGTCCACCTCGGGCCAGGGGGTGTTCTCGGTCAGCAGCCGGACCGCACCGCCGTCCCAGTCGACCTGACCGGTCGGCCGGTCGATGTGCAGCGTGCGCGGGGCCAGCCCGTTGCGGACGGCCAGCACCATCTTGATGACGCCGGCGACCCCGGCCGCCGCCTGCGTGTGCCCGATGTTCGACTTGATGGAACCGAGCAGCAGGGGCCGGTCCGCCGGGCGGCCCTGCCCGTAGGTCCGCAGCAGCGCCCCGGCCTCGATGGGGTCGCCGAGCACGGTGCCCGTGCCGTGCCCCTCGGCGACGTCGACGTCCGCGGCCGACAGCCGGGCGTCGGCCAGCGCCGCCTCGATGACGGCCTGCTGCGTCCGGCCGTTCGGCGCGGTCAGGCCGTTGGAGGCGCCGTCCTGGTTGATCGCCGAGCCGCGCAGCACCGCCAGGACCGGGTGCCCGTTGCGCTCGGCCTCGCTCAGCAGCTCCAGCGCGAGCACCCCGACGCCCTCGCCCCAGCCGGTGCCGTCGGCGGACGCGGCGTAGGCGCGGCAGCGGCCGTCCTCGGCGAGCACCCGCTGGCGGCACATCTCGACCAGGAGCGCCGGGGTGGAGATGATCGTCGCGCCGCCGGCCAGCGCCAGGGTGCACTCGCGGTGGCGCAGCGACCGCGCCGCCAGGTGGATCGCGACCAGCGAGGACGAGCAGGCGGTGTCGATGGTCAGCGCCGGCCCCTCCAGGCCGAGCGTGTAGGCGATCCGGCCGGATCCGACGCTGCCCGCGTTGCCGGTGGTCAGGTGCCCTTCGACGCTCTCCGCGCCGCGGCCGGCGAGGGTGCGGTAGTCGCCGCCGGCCAGGCCGACGAACACTCCGGTGGGGCTGCCGCGCAGCGCCGCGGGGTCGATCCCGGTCCGCTCGACCGCCTCCCAGGAGGTCTCCAGCAGGAGCCGCTGCTGGGGGTCCATGGACACGGCCTCGCGCGGGCTGATGCCGAAGAAGGCCGCGTCGAACCGGTCGACGTCGTCGAGGAAGCCGCCGCCGCGCGTGTAGAGCGTGCCGGGCCGCGCCGGGTCGGGGTCGTACAGCGCCGCCAGGTCCCAGCCGCGGTCGGCGGGCAGCGGGGAGATCGCGTCCACGCCGTCGACGACCGTGCGCCACAGATCGTCCGGTGAACTCACCCCGCCGGGAAAGCGGCACGCCATTCCGACGATCGCGATCGGCTCGTGCGCACGCGATTCCAGCTCGGCCAGGCTGCGCCGAGTGCGATGCAGATCGGCTGCGACCCACCGCAGATTTTCCCGTAGCTCGACCTCGTTGGCCATCGACTCCGCTTTCTCATGACGTTTCAATGGCTTTGGCGGAACACCGCAAGTCTCGGCGGTTCACAGGTTATGGACGCGCCCACCCTTGCCGGCAACCCCTAGCCAACCCCAGACCGGTCAGGTGCCGCGCAGCTCCGTCCGGATGAAATCGAGCAGGTCATCGTCACTTCCCGTGGCCAGTTTCGCCAGCGCGGACGCCGGCTCCACGGCGTCGAACCGCGCGGCGAGCGCACGGAGCCTGGCCGCGACGGTCACCCGCAATTCTTCGTCGGCCACGGCCGCCAGCGACGATTCCAGCCTGGACAGTTGTCCGAGGACGGGTTCCGGTTCCGGATCGGCCGTTTCCGTCCCGCCGAGCCGCTCATGCAGGAATTCCGCGAGTGCGCTCGGATTCGGTTGTTCGAATGCGAGTGCCGGCGGCAGTTTCAGCCCGGTCTCCATGGTCAGCCTGTTCCGCAGTTCGATCGCGGCGAGCGAGTCGAACCCCAGATCGCGGAACGGGCGGGCGCCGTCGAGGGACGCGGGGGCGTTCGGTCCCAGCACCGCCGCCACCTGGGTGCGCACGAGGTCGCTCAGCATCCTTTCCCGCTCGCCGGGGGACGCCGCGTCGAACCGGTCCCGGAACGTGGACGCCGATGCCCGCCCGGACTCGGGCGCGGGCTCGGCGACGAGGTCGCGCAGCAGCAGGCCGGGCCTGCTCGCCCCCGCCGTCGCCTGGTAGCGCCGCCAGTCCATGTCGGCGACCAGGAGGAATGCCTCGTCCTGGGCGAGCGCCCGGCGCAGCGCGAGCAGCGCGGCGTCCGGATCGAGCTGGAAGACGCCCTGCACCTCGTCGACCTTGCGGAGCGCGCCCGCCATGCCCTCGCCCCGCCATGGCCCCCAGGCGATCGACGTCGCGGGCAGCCCGGCCGCCCGCCGGTGCGCCGCCAGCGCGTCGAGGAACGCGTTGCCGGGCGCGTAGTTCGCCTGTCCCAAGGCTCCGACGGTCGCGCCCGCCGACGAGAACAGCACGAACGCCGACAGGTCCAGGGACCGGGTCAGCTCGTGCAGGTGCCGCGCGCCGAGCAGCTTGGCCCGCAGCGCGCGGTCCATCTGCTCGACGGTCAGCGCGTCGGCCGCGGCGTCGTCCAGCGCGCCCGCCGCGTGCACGACCGTGGTCAGCGGGTGCTCGGCGGGGAGGCCGCCGATCAGGCGGGCGAGCGCGTCCCGGTCCGCGACGTCGCACGAGACGACCGTCACCCGCGCGCCCAGAGCGGTGAGCTCGGCCCGCAGCTCCCCCGCGCCCGGCGCGTCCAGGCCCTGCCTGCCGGCCAGCACCAGGTGCTCTGCCCCCTGTGCCGCGAGGTGGCGCGCCACGTGCGCGCCGAGCGCACCGGTGCCGCCGGTGATGAGGGTGGTCCCGCGCGGCCGCCACAACGGCGCCGCCGCCGGGGCGGGCGCCGGGAGCAGCCGCCGGGCCAGCACGCCGGCGTCCCGCACGGCGAGCTGGTCCTCGCCGCCGGGGGCCAGCACCGCGCGGGCGGCGCCCGCCGCCGCGTCCGGCGTCACCTCCGCCGGGAGGTCGACCAGGCCGCCCCAGCGCTCCGGCTGTTCCAGGGCGAGGACGGCCCCGAGTCCCCAGACCGTCGCCTGCCGGGTGCCCGCGACCCGGTCCCCGGCGGCGGCCGCGACCGCGTCCTGGGTGAGGCACCACAGCGGTGCCCGCACTCCGCTCTCGCCGAGGGCCTGGACGAGCGTCACGGTGGCGCGCAGCCCCATCGGCACGGCGGGGCTTCCCGCCACTGGTTCCTCGGCCAGCGCGAGCAGCGAGAGCACGGCGGTGACGGAGCCGGGGATCCGCCGGAGCCGTTCGGCGAGGGCGGCGCGGTCATCGCCGCCGACGGCCAGCGGCACGGCCACCACGCTGGGCAGGTCCGCGAACAAAGCCGCGAGGCGTTCGGCCCGCGCGTCGCCCGCCGGGACCACGAGCAGGAACACGGCTTCCCGCGCCTCGGCGTCCGGGCCGGTGAACGGCGCCCAGGAGACCTGGTAGCAGTGCCGCCCGACGGCGCTCTCCAGCGCGTGCCTGCGCTGCCAGCGCGCCACGGCGGGCAGCACCTCGCGCAGCGGCTGCCCGGGGTCCACGTCCAGTTCGGCGGCGACAGCGTCGGCGTCGGCGCCGTGCACCAGCTCCCAGAAGCGCGCGTCGTTCCCGGCGGGCCCGGCGGGCCGTTTCGCCTCCAGCCAGTAGCGCCGGCGCTGGAAGGGGTAGGTCGGCAGATCCACCGGCCGCGACGGCCCGGTGAAGTACCGGCGCCAGTCGGTCCGCAGACCGTGGACGTGCAGCGCGGCGACGGCCCCCAGCAGCGTGGCGGTCTCCGGGCGCTCGCGGCGCAGGCCCGCCGCAGCGATCACCCCCTCGTCACCCCGGCCGCGCACCAGCGAGGTCAGCGAACCGTCCGGACCCAGTTCCAGGAAACCGGTCACCCCGGCATCGACGGCAGCGGACACGCCATCGGCGAACCGCACCGTCTCCCGCACATGCCGCACCCAATACTCGGCACTGCCTACTTCATCAGCCACGACCCCGCCGGTCACATTGGAAATCAACGTCAATTCCGGGCGACGAAACTCCACACCCTCGATCGCCCGCCCGAAATCGGCCAGCACCGGCTCCATCAAGAACGAATGAAAACCATGCCCGACCGGCAACCGCCGCACCCGGCGCCCGCGCTCCGCCACCCGATCCAGCACCGTGCCCACCGCACTCTCATCGCCGGAGACCACCACCGCCTCCGGCCCGTTCACCGCCGCGATCTCCACCCCGTCCACCAGCAACCCGCCCACCTCGGACTCCGACGCCTCCAACGCGGCCATCGCCCCAGGCCCTGCATCACCCATCAACCGGCCACGAGCCACCACCAAACCCACGGCATCCGACAAGTTGAAAACACCGGCGACATGCGCAGCAACGATCTCCCCCAACGAATGACCCATCACCGCGTCGACCTCGACGCCCCACGAACACACCAAACGAAACAACGCCACTTCAAACGCGAACAAACCAAGCTGGGCAGACAACGTCCCAGTCACATCACCTCCCCCCTCGAACACCGCATCCCGCAACGAACAACCGATCAACGCATCCGCGACCCCGCACACCTCATCAAAAGCCTCACGAAAGACGTCGAACGCCTCATATAGTTCTCGCCCCATCCCCACACGTTCCGACCCCTGACCTGAGAACACCACCGCCAGCCGGCCGCCGCTCCGGGCCGTGCCGGTCGTCACGTTCGCCGCCGCCGTGCCGTCCGCCAGGGCCGCGAGACCTGCGAGCAGTTCGTCGTGTCCCGCCGCGACCACCACCGCCCGCCGCTCCAGCGCCGCCCGCGCCGACACCAGCGAGCGCGCCACATCCCCGAGTGCGACGTCCGGGCGCTGCTCCAGGAAGTCCCGCAACCGTGCGGCCTGGGCGCGCACCGCCTCGTCGGACTTCGCCGACACGAGGAACGGAAGGGCGGCGTCCTCGGTGGATCCCGCCGAGGCGCCGCGGGACTCCTCGGGTGCCTGTTCGACGATGACGTGGGCGTTGGTCCCGCTGACCCCGAACGCCGAGATCCCGGCACGCCAGGGCCGCTTCACCTCGGGCAGCGGGCTGTTCACGTCGGTGAGCTGGACGTTGCCCGTGGTCCAGTCCACGTGCGGGGACGGGTCGTCCAGATGCAGCGACGCCGGAACGACACCGTGCCGCAGCGCCAGCACCATCTTGATCACACCGGCGACCCCGGCCGCCGCCTGCGTGTGACCGATGTTCGACTTCACCGACCCCAGCAACACCGGACGGTCGCGCTCCTGGCCATAGGTCGCCAAGACCGCCTGCGCCTCGATCGGATCGCCGAGAGTCGTCCCGGTGCCGTGCGCCTCCACCACGTCCACGTCACCGGCCGACAGGCCCGCGCTCGCCAGCGCCGCACCGATCACCCGCTGCTGCGACAGACCATTCGGTGCCGTCAAACCGTTGGACGCACCGTCCTGATTCACCGCCGTGCCGCGCACGATCCCCAGGATCCGATGGCCGTTGCGCTCGGCGTCCGACAAACGCTCCAGCAGCACCAACCCCGCACCTTCGCCCCAGCCCGTGCCATCCGCGCCCGCCGCGAACGGCTTGCAGCGCCCATCCGCCGCCAACCCGCCCTGCCGGGAAAACTCCACGAACGCGGCGGGCGTCGCCATCACCGTCACGCCGCCCGCCAGCGCCAGATCGCACTCACCCGACCGCAACGACTGCACCGCAAGATGCAGGCCCACCAGCGACGACGAACACGCCGTGTCCACCGTCACCGCAGGCCCCACCAACCCGAACACATACGACAGGCGACCTGACAGGACGCTGCCGACACTGCCGGTGAGGGTGTATCCGGTGGCGGATTCCGGGATGTCGGCGTCCGATCCCGCGTAGTCCCGCCCGGACATGCCGGCGAAGACCCCGGTCCGGCTGCCCTTCAGCGAGGACGGGTCGATCCCGGCCCGCTCGAACAGCTCCCACGACGTCTCCAGCAGCAGCCGCTGCTGCGGATCCATCACCAGGGCCTCGTCCGGCGAGATCCCGAACAGCCCGGCGTCGAAGCCGCCCGCGTCGTCGAGGAAGCCGCCCCTGTGGGCGACCGACGTGCCCGGCTCGAAGAGCCCGCTCACGTCCCAGCCCCGGTCGGTGGGGAACCCGGTGATGGCGTCGGTGCCGGTGGACACCAGACGCCACAGGTCCTCGGGCGAGCCGGCACCGCCCGGAAAGTGGCACGCCATGGACACGATCGCGATGGGCTCCCCGGTCGCGGCACGGCGTCCGGGGTCGTCCGCCCGCCCGTCCCGGCCGGTGAGCCCGGCGTCCACGTGCTTCACCAGCTCGGCCGGGGTCGGGTGGTCGAACACCAGCGTGACCGGCAGGTCCATTCCGATGGCGGCGGCCAGGCGCTTGCGGAAGTCCACCGCGGTGAGGGATTCGAATCCCATGTCCTTGAACGCCTGGTCCACGGGGATGTCCGCCGGTGACGCGTGGCCGAGCACGTCCGCGGCCTGCCTGCGGACGAGGTCGAGCAACCGTGCCCGGCGTTCGCCGCCGGTGAGGCCCTGCCACTGCGACGGGATCGCCGCCGGGTCGGTGTCGCCCTCGTCGGGGACGGGCATGGCGGGGACGGGTGCGCCCGCCCGGCCGATCCAGTAGGCGTCGCGCTGGAAGGCGTAGGTCGGCAGGTCGATCCGGCGGCCGGCGGGAATGGGCCAGGTCACGGGCAGCCCGGCCGTCCAGGCTTCGGCGAGCGCGCGCAGCAGGCGGCCGTGCCCGCCGTCGTCGCGGCGCAGCGTCGCGAGCACGGTCGCGGCGGTGCCGGACGCCTCGCCCGTGCTCTCCAGGCTCAGGCTGAGGACGGGGTGGGCGCTGACCTCCACGAACCGGCGGTGGCCTCCGTCCAGCAGGGCCCGCGTCGCGTCGTGGAAGCGGACCTTGCCGCGCAGGTTGCGGATCCAGTAACCGCCGTCCAGCTCCCCCGCGCTCACCCAGTCGGCGGTGACGGACGACATCATCGGCACGGCCCCGGCGCCGGACAACGGGAGCCCGCCCAGGACGTCGCGCAGTTCCTCCAGAACGGCGTCCACCTGGACGGAGTGCGACGCGTAGTCCACGTCGATCCAGCGCGCCCGGATCTGGCGTTCCCCGCACGCGGCCACGAAGCCGGCCAGGGCGGTGCGCTCGCCGGCGACCACGACCGCGTTCGGGCCGTTCACGGCCGCCACCGAGAGCCCCGGATGGTCGGCGAGCATCGTCTCGGCCTCGTGTTCCGGCAGCGCGGCGGACACCATGCCGCCCACACCGGACAGCACCCGTCCCACGACGCGGCTGCGCTCCAGCACGACGCGGGCGCCCGCCTCCAGGCTGAGCCAGCCGCCCACCACCGCCGCGGCGACCTCACCCTGCGAGTGGCCGACGACCGCGTCCGGCGTGATCCCGCACGACTCCCACACCGCGGCCAGGGACACCATCACGGCGAACGTCGCGGGCTGCACGACGTCGACCCGGCTCAGCGCGTCGGCGTCGTCCAGGGCGTCGATCAGCGACCAGCCGGTCAGGGGGTCCAGCACCTCCGCGCACTCGGCCATGCGGGCCGCGAACACCGGTGTCGAGGCCAGCAGGCCGCGTCCCATGCCGGTCCACTGCGAGCCCTGCCCGGGGAACACGAACACCGTCCTGCCACCACCGCCGCGGGCCACGCCCCCGATCGCCCCGCCGCCGGGCTCGCCGGCGGCGATGTCCGCGAGGCCGGACAGCAGCTCCTCCCGGTCCTCCGCGACGACCACGGCGCGGTGGTCCAGCGCGGCCCGGGACGTCACGAGCGACCAGGACAGGTCCCGCATCCCGACCCCGGGGTCGGCCAGCAGGAACTCCCGCAGCCGCGCCGACTGCGCCCGCAGCGCCGCGGCCGAGTTCCCCGACACCGGGAACGGCGAGACCCGCGGGTCCCCGACGGGCTCCGGGGCCGGATCCTGGTCCGTGTCCGGCGGCGCCTGCTCCACGATCACGTGCGCGTTCGTCCCGCTCACCCCGAAGGACGACACCCCGGCCCGCCACGGCCGGTCCAGCGCGGGCAGCTCGCGCGCCCCGGCCGCCAGCTCGACGGCACCGCCGGACCAGTCCACGCGCGGGGTCGGCTCGGCCGCGTGCAGCGACGCCGGGACCACGCCGTGCCGCAGGGCGAGCAGCATCTTGATCACACCGGCGACCCCGGCGGCCGCCTGGGTGTGCCCGATGTTCGACTTGATCGATCCGAGCAGCAGCGGCCGCGGGCGGCCCTGGCCGTAGGTCGCCAGCAGCGCCTCCGCCTCGATCGGGTCGCCGAGCCGGGTGCCGGTGCCGTGCGCCTCGACCACGTCCACGTCGGCGGCGGACAGCCCGGCGCCGGCCAGCGCCGCCCGGATCACCCGCCGCTGCGCCACCCCGTTCGGCGCGGTCAGGCCGTTGGACGCGCCGTCCTGGTTGACCGCGGACCCCCGGATGAGGCCGAGGATCGGCCGCCCGTGGCGTTCGGCGGCCGACAGCCGCTCCAGCAGCAGCAGGCCGATGCCCTCGCCCCAGCCGGTGCCGTCCGCGGCGGCCGCGAACGGCTTGCAGCGGCCGTCCTCCGCCAGGCCGCCCTGCCGGGAGAACTCCACGAACGCGGCGGGCGTCGACATCACCGTCACCCCGCCCGCCAGCGCCAGATCGCATTCCCCCGCCCGCAGCGCCTGCGCGGCCAGATGCACCCCGACCAGGGACGCCGAGCACGCCGTGTCGACGGTCACCGCGGGACCTTGGAGGCCGAACACGTACGCGGCGCGGCCGGACAGGACGCTGCCGGCGCTGCCGATCACCGCGTGCGGGTTCGCCGCGCCGGCCTCCCGGGTCAGGTCGCGGTAGTCCTGGCCGTTGGTGCCGATGAAGAGCCCGGTGCGGCCGCCCTTGACCGACAGCGGGTCGATCCCCGCCCGTTCGAACGTCTCCCACGCGGTCTCCAGCAGGATCCGCTGCTGCGGGTCCATGGCCAGGGCCTCGCGCGGGGAGATCCCGAACAGCGCGGCGTCGAACCCCGCGGCGTCGCGGAGGAACCCGCCCACGTCCGTGTGGCTGGTGCCCGGTCGCGACCGGGACGGGTCGTGGACCTCGTCGACGTCCCAGCGGTCGGCGGGGAACCCGGTGAGCGCGTCGGTCCCGTCGACGAGCAGGTCCCACAGGTCCTCCGGTGAGGACACGCCGCCCGGCAGGCGGCATCCCATCGCGACGACGGCGATCGGCTCGGTGCGTTCGGACTCGACGTCGTGGAGCCGCCGCCGGGTCCGCTGGAGCTCGGCGGTGACCTTCTTCAGATACTCGACGATCTTGTCCTGGTTCTCCACTAGCCCAGCTCTCCGAACTCGCGATCGATGAAGTCGAGCACCTCGGCCGCCGACGTCGTGGCGAGGATCTCCTGCTCCGGCGGCCCGTCCGGCCCGGGACCGGACCGTTCGCGCGCCAGCCCGTGCGCCAGGGCGCGGAGCCGCGCGGAGATCTCCGGGTAGGACTCGTCGGCCGTGCCGACGGCGGCCAGGTCCGCCTCGATGCCGACGATCCCGCGCAGCACGCGCGCGGCCGCCGTCTCCTCCGGCGCCAGCCGGTCCGCCAGGTACTCGGCCAGCGCGGCGGCCGACGGGTAGTCGAACACCAGGCCGCCGGGCAGCACGAGGCCGGTGCGCGCGGCGAGCCGGTTCCGCAGTTCGACCGCGGTCAGGGAGTCGAAGCCCAGCTCGGCGAACGGCCGGTCCTCCCGGATCGCGCCGGGGTCGGTGTGGACGAGGACGGCCGCGACGCTCTCCCGCACGAGGTCGACCACGGCCGGGAGCCGCCGTTCGGGGGGCATCGCTGCCAGCCGCTCCGCGAACGGCTCCGCCGGGCGGGGCGCGGGCCCGGCGGCGTCGCCGAGCAGCGCGCGGAAGACCGGCGGGACGGCGTCGCCGGGCCGGGCCGGGGACGGCCGGAGCGGCACGAGGTACGGCAGCCCCGAGCTGAGGGCCGCGTCGAACAGCGCCGTGCCCTGGGTCTCGGTGAGCGTCTGCGCGCCGAGCCGCGCGAGCCTGCGCAGCTGGACATCGTCGAGCGTGCCGGTCATGCCGCCCGACCCCGTCCACGGCCCCCAGGCCAGCGCGGTCGCGGGCAGCCCCGCGGCGTGGCGGTGCCGGGCCAGCGCGTCGAGGAACGCGTTGGCCACCAGGTAGTTGCCCTGGCCGGGCACGCCGATGGCGGCGGCGGCCGAGGAGAACAGCACGAACAGTTCGAGGTCGAGGTCGCGGGTCAGCTCGTGCAGGTGCCAGGCGGCGTCGGCCTTGGGGCGCAGCACTCGGTCCAGCCGGTCCGGGTGGAGCGCCTGGACGGTCCCGTCGTCCAGCACGCCCGCCACGTGGACGACACCCGTCAGGGGGTGTTCGCCTGGGATCGCCGCGAGCAGCTCTGCCAGCGCGGACCTGTCGCCGACGTCGCAGCGGGCGAATTCGACGTCGGCGCCCAGTTCGCGCAGGTCGGCCTCCAAACGGGCGGCGTCCGGGGCGTCCCTGCCCGTCCTGCTCGCCAGCAGCAGCCGCCGGGCCCCGCGGTGGGCGGCCAGGTGCCGGGCGATGATCCGGCCAAGGCCGCCGGTGGCGCCGGTGACCAGGACCGTGCCCCGCGGGTCGAGCGGCGTCGGATCCTGCGGCGCCGTCGCCGGCGCGCGGACCAGGCGGCGTGCGTGCGGGCGCCCGTCCCGGACGGCGATCTCGGGTTCGCCGGTGGCCAGCGCCTCGGCCAGCCCCGCGCCGGTGAGCGGCCGCCCGTCGGGGACCAGCAGCACGAACCGTCCCGGGTGCTCGGCCTGCGCGGCGCGCACCAGCCCCCGGACGGCGGTGCCGATCATGTCGGCCGGGCCGGGGCCGGGGTCCGGGACGACCAGTGCCAGGGCGGTGCCCGCGAGCCGGGGCTCGTCCAGCAGCGCCTGGATCAGGGCGAGCGCCTGCCCGGCGGCCGCGCGCACTCCCGCCGGGACGTCGTCGTGCGCGCCGGGGGCGATGTGGGCGAGCACGGCGTCGGGCCGGGGGAGGCCGTCCGCGATGGCATCGGCCAGTTTCGCCAGGTCCGGGAAGGTCTCGATGACCGGCCCGGCCGCCGGGGACGGATCGCCGACGGCGACGAGGTGGCGCGGCGAACCGGGGCTCTCCTCGGCCTGCACCGGGACCCAGTCGGTGGTGAGCAGTGCCTCCCGCACGATCGCGCCGGGATCGGGCGCGGCCGGTCGCGCCGGGGACGGCCAGTAGCGGCGGTGCTGGAAGGCGTAGGTCGGCAGTTCGACCGAGCGCGGTGCGCCGGGGAGATGGCGCGTCCAGTCGACCGGGACACCGCGGGTGTACTGGGCGGCGACGGCGTCCAGCAGCGTGGCGGCCTCCGGCCGGCCGCGCCGCTGAGCCGCGGTGGCGACCACCCCGCCAGGCACGACACCCTGCACCAGTGAGGTCAGCGAGCCGTCCGGACCCAATTCCAGGAAACCGGTCACCCCGGTAGCGAGTGCAGCGGTCACACCGTCGGCGAACCGCACCGTCTCCCGCACATGCCGCACCCAATACTCAGCACCGCATACCTCATCAGCCACGGCCCCACCGGTCACGTTCGAGATCAATTCCAGATCCGGCCGGCGGAACTCCACACCCTCGATCGCCCGCCCGAACTCCTCCAACATCGACTCCATCAAGAACGAATGGAAACCATGGCCGACCGGCAACCGCCGCACCCGGTGTCCCCGTTCCGCCACCCGCTCCACCACTCGACCCACGGCGTCCTCATCACCGGAGACCACCACCGCCTCCGGCCCGTTGACCGCCGCGATCTCCGCACCGGCCACCAGCAAGCCGCCTACTTCCGACTCCGACGCACCCACCGCGGCCATCACCCCAGGCGCCGCACCCTCCATCAACCGCCCACGCGCCACCACCAGACGCACCGCGTCCACCACGTCGAAGACACCGGCCACGTGCGCGGCGACGATCTCCCCCAAGGAATGGCCCAACACCACATCAACGTGAACACCCCACGAACGCACCAGACGAAACAACGCCACCTCGAAAGCGAACAGCCCGAGCTGGGCGAACAACGTCCCATCACCGGCACCGTCGAACACCGCATCCCGCAACGAGCAACCGATCAGCCCATCCGCGACCCCGCACACCTCATCGAAAGCCTCGCGAAAGACATCGAAAGCCTCATACAGCTCCCGCCCCATCCCCACGCGCTCCGACCCCTGCCCCGAGAACACCACCGCCAGCCGGGCATCGCGGACCGCCGGGGACGTGGCGCCGATCCGGTCGAGTCCGGCCAGCAGCTCGCCGCGGGTCGCGGCCACCACCACCGCGCGGTGCTCCAGCTCCGCGCGTGCCGACGCCAGCGTCCACGCCACGTCGGCCTGGCCGAGGGAGGGGCGGTCGGCGAGGAACTCGCGCAGCCGCGCCGCCTGCGCGCGCAGCGCCTCGTCCGACTTGCCGGAGACGACGAACGCCAGCGGCAGGCCGTCCGCGGAAGGCGTCGCGGGTTCGGCGGGCGGGGCCGGGGACGCCTGTTCGATGGTCACGTGCGCGTTGGTGCCGCTGATCCCGAACGACGACACGGCGGCCCGCCAGGGGCGGTCGAGCGCGGGCAGCGGCCGCGGCCCGGTGACCACCTCGACGGCGCCGCCGGTCCAGTCCACGTGCGGCGTCGGCTCGTCCACGTGCAGCGACGCCGGGACCACACCGTGCCGCAGGGCGAGGACCATCTTGATCACGCCGGCGACCCCGGCGGCCGCCTGGGTGTGCCCGATGTTCGACTTCAGCGAGCCGAGCAGCACCGGCCGCTCGCGCTCGTCCTGCCCGTAGGTGGCGAGCAGCGCCTGCGCCTCGATGGGGTCGCCGAGCACGGTCCCGGTGCCGTGCGCCTCGACCACGTCCACGTCGGCGGCGGACAGCCCGGCGCCCGCCAGCGCCGACCGGATCACCCGCTGCTGCGACAACCCGTTCGGTGCCGTCAGGCCGTTGGACGCGCCGTCCTGGTTGACGGCGGAGCCGCGCAGGATCCCCAGGATCCGCCTGCCGTTGCGCACGGCGTCGGGGAGGCGTTCGAGCAGCACCAGGCCGGCGCCCTCGGCCCATCCGGTGCCGTCGGCGGCGGCCGCGAACGGCTTGCAGCGGCCGTCGCCCGACAGGCCGCCCTGCCGGGCGAACTCCATGAACGCGGCGGGCGTCGCCATCACCGTCACCCCGCCCGCCAACGCCAGATCGCACTCACCCGACCGCAGCGACTGCGCCGCCAGATGCAGGCCCACCAGCGACGACGAACACGCCGTGTCCACCGTCACCGCGGGCCCTTCCAGGCCGAACACGTAGGCGACACGGCCGGACAGCACGCTCCCGGAGCCGCCGGTGAGCGCGTAGCCGGACGGCTCGTCGCCGGTCGTGTGGGTCAGCGCCGCCCAGTCCTGGCTGTTGCCCCCGGCGAACACGCCGGTCTGGCTGCCGCGCAGGGAGAGCGGGTCGATGCCGGCCCGCTCGAACAGTTCCCAGGAGGTCTCCAGCAGCAGCCGCTGCTGCGGGTCCATCGCCGCCGCCTCGCGCGGCGAGATCCCGAACAGCTCCGCGTCGAAACCGGCCGCGTCCGCGAGGAAGCCGCCGCGCGCCGCCCGCCCGAGGTCCGGCACGTCCCACCCGCGATCGGCGGGGAAGTCGCCGATCGCGTCCCGTCCGTCGGACAGCATCTCCCACAGACCGTCCGGAGAGGTGACCCCGCCGGGCAGCCGGCACGCCATACCCACGATCGCGATCTGCTCGCCCTCCGCGCGCGCCCGCACGGCGCCGGGCGCCGCCCGTGCGCCGGACACCCGCGCGTCCAGGTACTCCGCGACCGCGCGCGGCGTCGGATGGTCGAAGACCAGCGTGGCCGGGATCTCCATCCCGGTGGCCGTGGCGAGGCGGTTGCGCAGTTCCACGGACATCAGGGAGTCGAAGCCGAGGTCTTTGAAGGACCGGGAGCCGTCGACCGCGTCGGCGGAGGTGTAGGCGAGCGTCGCACTCGTCTCGGCCAGGACCGCCGCGCCGATCGCGGCGCGGCGGGCGGGCTCGGGCAGGCCGGACATCTCCTGCCGCCAGGCGGCGGCGCCTTCGTCCGCGCCGGGGTCGCGGCGCGCGGCGCGGGCCTCGGGCAGGTCGCCGATCAGGGGGCTCGGGCGGGAGCTGGTGAAGGCCGCGGCGAAACGCTCCCAGTCGATGTCGGCGACCACGAGGTGCGCGGCGTCCGCGCCGAGCACCCGGTGCAGCACGCCGAGCGCGAGGCCGGGGTCCATGGCGCGCAGGCCGTTACGGGCCAGGGCCGCGTCCAGGTCCCCCTGCGCGATCATCCCGTCGCCGGCCCAGCTTCCCCAGTCCACGCAGGTGGCGGGCAGGCCCCGCGCGCGCCGCCGCGCGGCCAGGCCGTCCAGGTGGGCGTTGCCGGCGGCGTAGGCGCCCTGCGTCCCGCCGCCCCAGGCCGCCGCGCCCGACGAGAACAGCACGAACCGTTCGAGCGGGCGGCCGGCGGTCAGTTCGTCCAGGTGCCGCGCCCCGGCGACCTTGGCGGCGGTCGCCGCGGCCAGGCCACCGGCGGTCAGCTCGTCCAGCGCGCCGAACTCCGCCACGCCCGCGGCGTGCAGGACGGCGGTCAGCTCGGGCAGGTCTGCCAGCACCCCGGCCACGGCCGCGCGATCGGCGACGTCGCAGGCCACGACGGTCACGGCGGCACCGGTCTCCTCCAGCTCCGCGGTCAGGGCCGCGGCCCCCGGGGCGGCCGGGCCGCGACGGCTCAGCAGCACGACGTGCCCGGCGCCGCAGCGGACGGCCCAGCGCGCCAGATGCGCGCCCAGGCCGCCGGTGCCGCCGGTGATGAGCACCGTCCCGGACGGCTGCCAGGCGGGTTCGGCCGCGGGCGGCACGGCCCGGACGAGGCGGCGGGCCAGGACTCCGGTGCCGCGGATCGCGACCTGGTCCTCGCCACCCGCGCCACCCAGCACGCCGCCCAGTGCGCGCAGGTCCCGCTCGCCGGGCTCGGCGGGCAGGTCGGCCAGTCCGCCCCAGCGGCGCGGGTGTTCGAGGGCGGCCACGCGGCCCAGACCCCAACTCTGGGTCTGGGCCGGGTTGACCTCGGTGTCGTCCGGGCCGGTCGCGACCGCCCCGGACGTCACGCACCACAGCGGCGCCTCGACGCCCGCGTCCCCCAGCGCCTGGAGCACCGCGAGCGTCCCGGCCAGACCTCGGGGCACGGCGCCGTGGGCGGGGTGCGGGCGCTCGTCCATGGCCAGCAGGGACACGACCCCGTCCACCGCGGGCAGGGCGCGCAGCCGCTCGGCGAGTTCGCCGCGTCCCATCGCGGGGTCCCACCCGGTGGTCACGATCTCGGCGGAGGATCGCAGGGCGTCCAGCACGGCGGCCCACGGCTCCTGGTCCTCCTCACCGTCCGGCAGTACCGCCAGCCAGGTGCCGGACAGCGCGCGGCTGGACGCGGGGACGGGCCGCCAGGCTTCCCGGTAGCACCACGCGTCCGTTCTTGATTCCGGGGACGGGGACCCGCCGTCCGGCCGGAGCCTCTCCAGCCAGTAGTGCTCGTGCTGGAAGGGGTAGGAGGGGAGGTCGAGGAGTCGGCCCGTGCCGCCGTAGTAGTCGCGCCAGCCAACGGTCAGGCCGTGGGCGTACTGGGCGGCGACGGCGTCCAGCAGGGTGGCGGCCTCCGGCCGGCCGCGCCGCTGAGCCGCGGTGGCGACCACCCCGCCGGGCACGACACCCTGCACCAGCGAAGTCAGCGAACCGTCCGGTCCCAATTCCAGGAAACCGGTCACCCCGGCATCGACAGCAGCGGTGACACCGTCGGCGAACCGCACCGTCTCCCGCACATGCCGCACCCAATACTCGGCACTGCCTACTTCATCGGCCACGACCCCGCCGGTCACATTGGAAACCAGCGTCAATTCCGGACGACGAAACTCCACACCCTCGATCGCCCGCCCGAAATCCGCCAGCACCGGCTCCATCAAGAACGAATGGAAACCATGCCCGACCGGCAACCAACGCACCCGACGCCCCAACCCCGCCGCGCGCTCCACCACCCGGCCGACCGCATCCTCATCACCGGAGAGCACCACCGCCTCCGGCCCGTTCACCGCCGCGATCTCCACCCCATCCAGCAACAACCCGCGCGCCTCCGACTCCGGCGCCCCCACCGCGGCCATCACCCCGGGCGCCGCACCCTCCATCAGCCGACCACGCGCCACCACCAGACGCACCGCGTCCGCCAGATCAAAAACACCCGCCACATACGCGGCAACGATCTCCCCCAACGAATGACCCAGCACCACGTCGACCGCCACACCCCACGACCGCACCAAACGGAACAACGCCACCTCAAAGGCGAACAACCCAAGCTGAGCGAACAACGTCCCGCCGACACCGGCACCGTCGAACACCGCATCCCGCAGCGAACAGCCGATCAGCCCATCCGCAACCCCGCACACCTCATCGAAAGCCTCACGGAAAACATCAAAACCCTCATACAGCTCCCGGCCCATCCCCACACGCTCCGAGCCCTGACCGGAGAACACCACCGCCAGGCGGCCGCCGTCCTCGGCGGCCGGGGGCAGGGTGCTCGCGCCCTCGGCCAGGGCCGTCAGGGCGGATACGGCGTCCTCCCGCTCCCGCCCGACGATCAGCGCGCGGTGCGCCAGCGGCGCCCGGCGGGCCAGCGAGAACCCGATGTCGCGCAGCTCCGCGCCGGGGTTCTCCCGCATGAACGCCGCCATCCGGCCCGCCTGATCGCGCAGCGCGCGCCCGGTGGCCGCGGACAGCGGCAGCGGAACCGGTTCCGGCTCGGAGGCCGGTCCTGGCGGCGCCTCCTCGGGGGCCTGCTCCAGGATCACGTGCGCGTTGGTGCCGCTGATCCCGAACGAGGACACACCGGCGCGGCGCGGCCGTCCGGTCTCGGGCCACGGCGCCGGCTCGGTCAGCAGCCGGACGCCGTCCGCCGGCCAGTCGACGTGCGGCGTCGGCTCGTCCACGTGCAGGGTCCTCGGCAGCACGCCGTGCCGCATCGCCAGCACCATCTTGATCACGCCGCCCACCCCGGCCGCCGCCTGGGCGTGCCCGATGTTGGACTTCAGCGACCCGAGCAGCAGCGGGCGGTCGCGGTCCCGGCCGTAGGCGGCGATGAGGGCCTGCGCCTCGATCGGGTCGCCGAGCACGGTCCCGGTGCCGTGCGCCTCGACGGCGTCCACGTCGGCCGCCGCCAGCCCGGCGCCGGCCAGCGCTTCGAGCACCACCCGCCGCTGCGCCGACATGCTCGGCGCGCTCAGCCCGTTGGAGGCGCCGTCCTGGTTGACCGCGCTGCCGCGGACCACCGCCAGGACGCGGTCGCCGTCCCGCCGCGCGTCGGCGAGCCGCTTCAGGACCAGGACGCCGACGCCTTCGCCGAGGCCCGTCCCGTCCGCCGCCGCGGCGAACGCCTTGCACCGGCCGTCCGCCGCCAGTCCGCCCTGCCGGATGAACTCCAGGATGAGGAACGGGCCGGCCATCACCGTCACGCCGCCGGCCAGCGCGAGGGAGCATTCGCCGGAGCGCAGCGACTGCGCGGCCAGGTGCAGCGCCACCAGCGACGACGAGCACGCCGTGTCGACCGTCACCGCGGGCCCTTCGAGGCCGAAGGTGTAGGCCACCCGCCCCGAGGCGACGCTCATGAGGTTGCCGGTCAGCAGGTGGCCCCGCGCGGACTCGGGGGTGTTCACCAGGTCGCCGGCGTAGTCGCGGCTGGACATCCCGGCGAACACGCCGGTGCGGGTGCCGTGCAGCGCGTGCGGGTCGATCCCGGCCGCCTCGAACGCCTCCCACGAGGTCTCCAGCAGCAGCCGCTGCTGCGGGTCCATCGCCGCCGCCTCGCGCGGCGAGATCCCGAAGAACGCGGCGTCGAAGCCGCCGGGGGCGGTGAGGAAGCCGCCGCGCGGGACCGAGCCGCCGATCGTCGGCGGGCGCGGCCAGCCGCGGTCGGCGGGCCAGTCCGAGACGGCGTCGCCGCCGTCCAGCAGGAACCGCCAGAGCCGCTCGGGCGATCCGATGTCGCCGGGGTAGCGGCAGGCCATGCCGATGATGGCGATCGGCTCGTCGGTGCGGCCGGGCGGGACAGGCGCGGCGGGCGGGTCGGCCGCGGGACGGCCCTCGCCCTCCAGCAGGTCGAGGAGGTGCGCGGCGAGGGCGGCGGGGGTCGCGTGGTCGAAGACGGCGGTCGCCGGGAGGCGCAGCCCCGTCTCCTCGTTGAGCCGGTTGCGCAGCTGCACGCCGGTGAGCGAGTCGAAGCCGAAGTCGCGGAAGGACGTCCGCGGGGACATCGGGACGGAGCCGTCCAGGCCGAGCACCGCCGTGGCCGCGGCACCGATCACCTCCTGGGCCAGGCGTGCCCGTTCGGTCCCGGGCAGGCCCGCGAGCCGCTGGGCGAAGCCCGTGACGGCGGGCGCGGGACGCGGCGCGCCGGCGCCGGGTTCTCCGAGTTCCGGGAACTCCACCCGGCGCGCGCCGTATTCGGCGAAATGCCTGTCCCAGTCGATCGGGACGCCCGCGACATATGCCTCGGCCACCGCCGTGCGAAAACGCGCGAGGTCGCCGCGCCCTTTCAGCAGGGAGCCCAGGGCGACGGCGTCTATTCCGCTCTGTTCGAAGGCGTCCTGCATCGCCAAGGTCAATACCGGGCGCGGGCTCGCCTCGATGAAAAACCGGTATCCGTGCTCCAGCATCCGCCGCAGCGTCGAATCGAACAGCACGGGCCTGCACAGATTGTCCGGCCAGTAATCCTCGTCGAGAAGCGCGGTGTCCAGGACGTCACCGGTGACCGTGGAATAGCGCGGAATCGCGGACGCCCGCGGTGCGAGCGGGGCCAGCGCGGCACGGGTCGATTCACGGATCTGCTCCATCTGCGGCGAATGCACCGCGACACCGACGGGCAGCCTCCTGGCCCACACCCCGGCGGCGTCGAGCCGGGCCAGCAGCCCGGCCACCGCGTCCGGCTCACCGGTGACCACGGTCGAGTGCGGGCCGCTGAACCCGGCGACGAACAGCTCTCCGGGACGGTCCGCGAGGTAGGGGGCGAGGTCGGCCGGCGACAGCGCGACCGTGCCCATCTCGCCCTGGCCGTAGTACCTCCCCTGTTCCCGGCTCCACCGGGCGACCACCCGTGCCGCGTCCCCGGCGGACAGGCCGCCGACGGCGTACGCGGAGACGACCTCGCCGACGCTGTAGCCGACCACCGCCGCCGGGTCCACGCCGGCCGAGCGCCACAGGGCGCCGAGGCCGGCCATCACCGCGCACAGCGTCGGCTGGATGATCTCGGGGCGCTCCAGCGCGGGCGCCCCGGGGACACCGCGCAGCACGTCCATGACCGACCAGTCCAGATACGGTGCGAGCGCTGCGGCGAACGCCTCGGCCTCGGCGCGGAAGACCGGCGCGGAGGCGAGCAGCTCGGCGGCCATCGCCGGCCACTCCGAGCCCGAGCCGGGGAACACCATCGCGACGGGCGCGTCCGGCAGCGCGGTGCCCACCGTCGTCCCGGCCGGGGCGGCCCCGGCGGCGAGCCCCTCCAGCGCGGCCAGCAGCTCCGCGCGATCGGTGGCGAGGATGCCCGCGCGGAAGGGGTCGCCGGGGTCGGCGGCGGCGAGGGAGTAGCCGAGATCGGGCAGGGCGAGGTCCGGCGACCCGAGCACGAGGTCGCGGAGGGCGGCCGCGCGCGCGGCGAGATCCTCCCGGCGCGGCGCCGACAGCACGCACAGCACGGGCACCGGGGTCTGTCCTTGCGGTTCGCTGGTCATCGCACTCCGCCGCTACCGGCGCCCGCTCCGGGACGCCGGACACCGCATCCGCGCGTCACGAAGTCCGGGCGAAACCTTATGCATATCGGGAACCTAGCTAAAAGACCCCCTAAACCAGCACCCCTAGCGCACCCGGAGCGGGCACCGAAGGCTCCCCACCTGTGTTGACAGCCTGAAATCGGCGACTTAAATTGGCCGCGGACACGGCCTCATGGTCCATGAATACCATCCCGGCGAGAGCTGAATTCACCCCGAAAGGAACGGACCATTGTCCAACGCCACCGCACGAGTCATGTTCTTCGAGATCGGCAGCCGCGACCCCGGTGCGGCCGAGAAGTTCTACGAGCAGGCATTCGGCTGGAGCTTCACCGAGGGAAAGGGGAACCCGTTCAGCTTCGCCAACACTCCGGAGGGCAGCAACATGCCGTTCGGCACCGTGTTCGACACCAAGCTGACGCCGGAGGGGACCGAGGTGCCCGAGGAGTACGTGACGCTGGTCCTCCAGGTCGACGACCTGAGGGACACCTGCCGGCGGGTCGAGGAGGCCGGCGGCCGGGTCACGATCCCGCCGATGAAGAACGAGGACGGCACCTTCGACATCGCGCACGTCCGGGACAACCGGGGCACCCTGATCGGCCTGTTCTCCATGAACATGAGCCAGGACTCGACGCCGAACCCCAACGCGGTCGAGCCCGGGACGACCCCGGTCCCGGACGCGCTCAAGGATGTCTGAGCCGGCCCGTCCGAACACACCGAAGCCTTCGCCCGCGCCGCCGGGACCGGTCCCACCGGTCCCGGCGGCGCGGTCTCATGCCGCGGTCGGGTCGGGCGCGGGACGTGCGGCCGCGGCCGCGGCCCGCTCGATCAGGTCGGCGGCGGCGCGGACCCCGCCCGCGCCGCGCTGGCTGTCCGCGATGGCGCGCGCGGCGTCGCGGAAGCCGTCCTCGGCCAGCAGCCGCTCCAGCTTCGCCGTGATCACCTCGGCGTCGCCGCTCTCCCGCTGGTCCAGCGCCAGCGCGGCGCCGCTGTCGACGGCGCGGACCGCGTAGTCGTGGCAGTCCATCCAGAACGGCAGCACCAGGAGCGGCTTGCCGAAGTAGAGGCCCTCGGTCACGGCGTTGCCCCCGGCGTGGTTGAAGAAGACCCGCACGTTCGGGTGGGCGAGCACCGCGAGCTGGGACGGCAGCCAGGTCTCGACGCGCAGGTTGCCCGGCGGCTTCTCCGGCAGCAGTTCGTGCCGGGCGGCGGGCAGCCGCCACAGCACCTGGTGCCGGTCCCCGAGTCGCTCGCACATCTCCACGATCGCCTTCACCTGCGCCGCGGTGGGCCGCATGATGGTCCCGAACCCGATGTAGACGATGGACTCGTGCCGGTCCAGCCAGGCGGCCAGCTCGCCGCCGTCGTCGCCGGCGGCCGCCCCGTCCTCCTCGGGGAGCACCGCGCCGAGCATGGTCACCTTCTCCTGGCCGGGGAAGGGGTACTCCAGTTCCGGCACCATGGTGCTGAGGACGGCCTCTGCTCCGTCGGCGTAGCGTGAGGGCGCGGCGGCGACGTTGGGCAGGTCGGCGCCCTTACGGCGGCGCGCGTTCTCCGCGATCATGCGAAGCCGGGACGGCGTGAAGAACGCGAGCCTGCTGCCGATGCGGAACGCGACGTTGGCGATCCGCTGGCGCGGGCCCATCCGCCCGGGCAGGCCGCTGAACGGGGCCGGGTAGCCCCACGGCAGCCGGTCCAGGTAGGCGCCGCTCGCCGGGAGGGGCACCGTCATCACGTAGGGGACGCCGCGGACCATCGCCGCGTCCAGCGCCCAGCCGGTCGAGGAGTCGACGACCATCAGGGCCGGGCGGATGCGGTCGATCTCGGCCAGCAGGCGCTCGTACTTCGCCCAGACGTCGGCGGCGTCGAAGGCGTGGTCCAGGAAGGTCGTGTACCGGCGCAGCCGTGACTCCCCGATCAGCGCGCGGTGCGTCTCGTCCGGCCAGCTCACCGGGTCGACGGCCGGGAGGTGCTCGCCGACGGAGACGAACCGCACCCGCTCCGCTCCGGGCAGGCGCCACACGTCCCCGCTGCGGTCCTCGGTGCTGGCGAACCACAGGTCGGCGCCCCCGCGCCGGTTGACCTCGCCGGCCATGGCCAGCACGCAGTTGATCAGTCCCGCGCTGGGGTTGGAGGCGAACAGGATCGGGCCGCGGTGCTCTGTCATGCGTGTGTCTCCTCCGTCGCGGTCTTCGTGGTGATCCAGCCGTCGACCGTGGCCGCGGTGTCTTCCGCGTGCTCCTCGGTCATGCTGAAGTGGTCCGCGGCGACCTCGGCCAGTTCGTGGTCGAGGGACCACGTGCTGCGGGCCGCCTCGCCGGGGGCCAGGTCCCCGGTCGCGCGGACGAACAGGCTCGGGGCCTGCGGGTTCCGCCGCCGCCATCCCGACAGCAGCGCGAAGTAGGCGGCCATCGCGGTGAGCCGGACGTCGTCGATGGCGCCGAACCTGGCCTCCTGGTCGCCCAGGTTCGCCAGCAGTCCCGGCTGGGCCTGCTCGGCCGCCTCGCTGCCCACCTCGTAGGTGTCCAGCAGCACCAGCCCGGCGGGGCGGACGCCGCGCTCCTCCAGGCGCAGGGCGACCTGGTGCGCGAGGGTGCCGCCGGACGAGCGGCCGACCAGGACGAGCGGGCGCCCGGCGGCGACGTCCAGGGCCGCGTTCGCGTGCAGCTCGACCAGGGCGTCCAGCGTCGCGGGCAGCTTCTCGCCCGCGACGAATCCCGGCACCGGCAGCACCCACAGCTCGCGTTTCCCGTCCAGCGCGCGGGCGAACCGGACGAACTCGTGCGGCCCGGACAGCATGCTGGTCGCGGGGATCCCGACCAGCACCGGCCCGGCCGCCGCCCCGGTGGCCATCCGGACGGGCGAGCCCGCCGCCCCCGGCTCGGCGGGGTCGGCGAACGTGGCGCGCAGCCGGCCGGCCATCATGATCATCTCGTTGGCCTCGGTGAACCGGCCCACCGCGCACGCGTCGCGGTAGAGCGCGGCCAGGCTCGCCGGAGACTGCGCGGGCGGCGCCCCGGCGCCCAGCCGCTCCAGCAGTTCCCGGGCGAGCGCGTCCGCGGTCGGATGGTCGAAGACCACCGTGGCGGGCAGGGTGAGGCCGGTCGCCCTGGCGAGCCGGTCGCGCAACTCCATCCCGGTCAGCGAGTCGAAGCCCAGCTCGGCGAGCGGGCGGGCGGGGCCGACCTCGTCCGGCCCCGCGTACCCGAGCACGGCGGCGATCTCGGTGCGCACCAGGCGGGCCACCGTCTCCTGCCGCTCGCCCGGCGGCAGCGCCGCGAGCCTGTCGCGCGCCCGGGGGTCGGCTGCCGCGCCGGCCGGGCCCCCGGCCCCGGCGTCGAGCGCGGCGCGCGCCGCCGGCACGCCGCCGATCAGCGGGCTGGGCCGGGCGATGGTGAACGTCGGGGCGAACCGGGGCCAGTCCACGTCGGTGACGGCGACGTGCCCGTCCCCGGCGCCGACCGCGAGGGCGAGGGCGCGCAGGGACTCCTCGGGCGGCATCGGCCGCAGCCCCCGGGCGCGCAGCGCCGCCAGCGCCTCGCCGCCGCTCATCCCCTCGCCCGCCCACGCGCCCCACGCGATCGAGGTCGCCGGGAGCCCGCGCCGAGCCCGGTCCTGGGCAAGCCCGGTCAGGTAGGTGTTGGAGGCGCAGTAGGCCGCGCCGCCCGCGCTGCCCCACAACCCGGCGCAGGACGAGAACAGGACGAACGCGTCGAGCGGGTACCCGGCGGTGAGCGCGTCGAGGTTCGCGGCGCCGGCGACCTTCGCCGTGGTCACGGCGGCGAAGCCGTCGACGCCGAGGCCGGCGACCGGCTCCGATCCCGTGGCCCCCGCGGCGTGCACCACGGCCGTCGGCGGTTCGGGCAGGCCGTCGAGCAGCGCGGCCAGGGCGTCGCGGTCGGCGACGTCGCACGCCTCGATGCGGACCGCGGTCGACGCCGCGAGTTCCGCCTCCAATTCCGCCGCGCCGGGCGCCCGCTTGCCGGATCGGCTGACCAGCACCACCTGCTCGGCACCGTTCGCGGCGGCCCAGCGCGCGACATGGGCGCCGAGGCCGCCGGTCCCACCGGTGATCAGCACGGTGCCGCGCGGCCGCCACTCCCGCGTCCCCGTCTGCGGGGCCGGGACGAGGCGGCGCCCGAGGACGCCGTCCGCGCGCAGCCCGCGGTGGACGTGCTCGCCCGCGGCGCCCGCCAGGATCCGCGCCAGCAGGTCGGCCGCCGAAGCGTCGCCGACGTCGACCAGGCCGCCCCAGGTGCGGGGGTGCTCCAGCGCCATGACCCGGCCGATGCCGAGGAGCTGCGCCTGCGCGGAGCCGGTGACGGGATCGTCGGGCTCGGTCGACACCGCGCCGCGGGTCAGCCACCACTGCGGCGCGGTGACACCGGCGTCCAGCAGCCCCTGGGCGAGCAGCAGGCTTGCCGCGACGCCGAGCGGGACGGCGGGACGGTCCGGGTCGGGGCGCTCGTCCAGGCCCAGCAGGGACAGCACGGCCCGGACCGGCGGGGCCGCCCGCAGCCGCGCGGCGAGGCTCTCCCGATCGAGGTCGCCGACCGTCAGGCGGTGCACCTCGGCCGTGCGGCCGAGGCCGGTGAGCAGGGCGCGCGCCGCGTCGTCCAGGCCGTGCGCGGGCAGCACGGCCAGGACCGGGCCGGGGTCGGCGGGCGGGCCGAGGGGCACCGGCTCCCAGGTCTCGCGGTAGCGCCACCCGTCCAGGCCGCTTCCCGTCCGGGCCAGGGGGTCACCGTCCAGCCAGTAGTCGGCGCGCTGGAACGCGTAGGTGGGCAGCTCCACGGTCCGGCCGCTCTCGACCGGCCATTCGACCGGCGAGCCCGCCGTCCAGGCGGTGGCCGCCGCCCGCAGGCCGTCGGGGCCCGCGCCCCAGACGCCGGTCCCCTCGTCGGCGACCTGGGCCAGGCCGGCGGCCAGCTCGTCGCGGTCGGCGGCGATCACCACCGCGCGTCGCTCCAGTGCGGCACGGGCGGACATCAGCGTCCACGCCACGTCCCGCAGCCCGGTTCCGGGGTCGCGGAGAACGAGATCGCGCAGCCGCGCGGCCTGCTCTCGCAGCGCGGTGTCGGTCTTCCCCGACACCGGGAAGGGCAGCGGGGAGGTATCGGTCTCGGGCTCGACGACCTCGGCCGCCTCGGGGGCCTGTTCGATGATGACGTGGGCGTTGGTCCCGCTGATCCCGAACGAGGAGATCCCGGCGCGCCAGGGCCGGTCCAGCTCGGGCAGGTCGTGCGCCCCGGCGGCCAGCTCGACCGCTCCGCTCGACCAGTCCACGTGGGGGGACGGCTCGTCCAGATGCAACGACGCGGGGACCACGCCCTCCCGCAGCGCCATCACCATCTTGATCACCCCGGCGACCCCGGCCGCCGCCTGCGTATGACCGATGTTCGACTTCACCGACCCCAACAGCACCGGACGCTCCCGGTCCTGCCCGTAGGTCGCCAAGACCGCCTGCGCCTCGATCGGATCACCCAGCACCGTCCCGGTGCCATGCGCCTCCACCACGTCGACCTCACCAGCCGACAGGCCCGCGCTCGCCAGCGCCGCACCGATCACCCGCTGCTGCGACAAACCATTCGGCGCCGTCAACCCATTGGACGCACCGTCCTGATTCACCGCCGAGCCACGGACCACACCCAGGATCCGGCGGCCGTTGCGCTCGGCGTCCGACAACCGCTCCAGCAGCACCAGCCCGACGCCCTCACCCCAGCCCGTACCGTCGGCGGCGGCGGCGAAGGACTTGCAGCGGCCGTCGCCCGCCAGCCCGCCCTGCCGCGCGAACTCCATGAACGCACCCGGCGTCGCCATCACCGTGACGCCGCCCGCCAGCGCCAGATCGCACTCACCCGACCGGAGCGACTGCGCCGCCAGATGCAACCCGACCAGCGACGACGAGCACGCCGTGTCCACCGTCACCGCGGGCCCGACCAGTCCGAACGAGTAGGCCAGGCGGCCGGACAGCACGCTGCTCGACGCGCTGGTACTGGCGCTGCCGTCGGGCCCGGCCAGCAGCAGTTTGAGGGAGTGGTCCTGCGCGGTGCCGCCGACGAAGACCCCCGTGGCGGAGCCCTTCAGCGACAGCGGGTCGATGCCGGCCCGCTCGAAGGTCTCCCACGACGTCTCCAGCAGCAGCCGCTGCTGCGGATCCATCGCCAGGGCCTCGCGCGGCGAGATCGCGAACAGCCCGGCGTCGAAGCCGCCCGCGCCGCGCAGGAAGCCGCCCGCGGCGGCGGCGTTCTCGCCCGTCCAGCCGCGGTCGCCCGGCACCGGCGCGATCGCGTCGGCGCCCGACGCGACCAGTTCCCACAGGTCCGCAGGGCTCTCGACGCCGCCCGGGTAGCGGCAGCCCATCGCCACGATGGCGATCGGCTCGTCCGGCGAGGCCGCGCCGCGCCCGGCGGCCGACGGATCCGCGCGGTCCCCGCGCAGCTCGGCGAGCAGATGCGCGGCCAGCTCCGCGACGGTCGGGCGGTCGAACACCAGGGTCGCCGGCAGGCTCAGGCCGGTGGCGGCGGTGAGCCGATCGCGCAGCTCCACCGCGGTCAGCGAATCGAACCCGAGGTCGGCGAACGGGCGGCCCGGATCGATGTCGTCGCCGCCGGAATGGCCGAGCACCACGGCGACCTCGGCGCGCACGAGGTCGGCCACCGCCCGCTCCGGGTCGTCGGCGGCGGCGAGCATGCGGCGCAGCTCGGCGGCGTGGCCCGCGTCGGCGGGACCGGCCTGGTCGCGCAGGGCCTCGCGCGCGGCGGGGATACCGTCCAGCAGCGGCGCCGGGCGGGCCAGCGTGAAGGTCGGTGCGAAGCGGGACCAGTCCATGTCGGCCACCGTCACCGTGGGCTCGCCCGCGGCGACCGCCTCGGCGAGCGCGGCGATCGCCGGTTCCGGGGCCATGGCCCGCACGCCCCGCCTGGACAGCATCGCGTCGGCGGCGCCGTCGGCCATGCCACCGCCCGCCCAGGTGCCCCACGCGATGGCCGTGGCCGGCAGGCCGCGCGCGGTGCGGTCGGCCGCGAGCGCGTCCAGGTAGGCGTTGCCCGCGGCGTAGGCGGCGTTGCCGCCGCTCCCCCAGGCCGCCGCGCCGGACGAGAACAGCACGAACGCCTCCAGCGGCAGGTCCGCGGTGAGCGCGTCGAGGTTCGCGGCGCCGGTGACCTTCGCCCGGGTCAGCTCGGCCAGCTCGGCGAGGCCGAGGTCGGCGACCGGCTGGAACGCCGCGACACCGGCGGCGTGCACGACCGAGGCCAGCGGCCGGTCGGCCGGGATCTCGCGCAGCAGCGCGGCCAGTTCGTCCCGGTCGGCGACGTCGCAGGCCGCGACGGTGACGTGGGTGCCGAGGGCGGTCAGCTCCTCCGTCAGCGCCGCCGCCCCCGGCGCGTCGGCGCCCTGCCTGCTGGTGAGCAGCAGGCCCGCGACGCCCCGTTCGGCCGCCCATCGGGCGACGCGGGCGCCGAGCGCGCCGGTGCCGCCGGTGATGAGCATGGTGCCGCCGGGCCGCCACGGGGTCTGCCCGGTGGCCGGGTGCGGGGTCAGGCGGCGGCCGAACACTCCGGACTCCCGGATCGCCACCTGGTCCTCGCCGCCCGCGGACGCCAGGACGGCCATCAGCCGCGCGGGGCCGTCCTGGAACCCGGACGGCAGGTCGACCAGGCCGCCCCAGCGGCGGGGATGCTCCAGCGCCACGACCCGGCCGAGGCCCCAGAGCTGGTTCTGGACGGGGCTGGTCACGGCCGCGCCGGCGGTCACGGCACCGCTGGTGACGCACCACAGCGGGGCGTCGATCCCGGCGTCTCCGAGCGCCTGCACGAGCAGCACGGACGCCGCGAGCCCGGCGGGAAGCCCTTCGGGGCCGGGCCGCTCGTCCAGGCCGAGCAGGGACAGCACTCCGGCGGGCCGCTCCCCGGCGGACTCCGCGAGCCTGGCGGCCAGCTCCCGCCGCCCCGCGGCGCCCTCCACGGGCAGGACGACCGGTTCGGCGCCCGCCGCCGCCAAGACGTCGCGGAAGCCCGCCCCGTCGACGCCGTCCGGGACAAGGACCAGCCAGCGTCCAGACGGCCCGCCCTCGGGCAGGTCGAGACGCCGCCACGTCTCCCGGTAGCGCCAGGAGTCCGCGGCGCGCCGGTCGTCCTCGCGCCGCCGCCACTCCAGCAGACCCGGCAGCACGCGCCCGGCCGCCTCCGCGTCGACACCGAACTCCGCGGCGAGCGTCGGCGCGTCCGCCTCCCGCAGCAGGTCCCAGAAGCGCCCTTCCGGCTGCCCGGCGGGCACCACCGGTTCGGTCTTCAGCCAGTAGTGCCGGCGCTGGAACGGATAGGTCGGCAGGTCGAGCGGGCCCGCGCCGCCGCCGACGCAACGGCGCCAGTCGACGGGCAGGCCGCCCGCGTGCAGGGCCGCGACGGCGCCGAGCAACGTCGCCGCATCCGCGCGGCCACGGCGCTGCCCCGCCACGGCCGGGACGTCATCGTGCCCTCCCGCGCCGAGCCGGGACCGCACGAGCGAGGTCAGCGAGCCGTCCGGCCCGAGCTCCAGGAAGGCGGTCGCGCCAGCCTCCACGGCGGCGCCGACACCGTCGGCGAACCGCACCGTCCGCCGCACGTGCCGCACCCAGTAGCCGGGGTCGCACAGCTCCGCGCCCGCGAGCCCGCCGGTCACGTTGGAGATCACCGGGATCTCCGGGCGGTGGAACCGCACATCGGCGATGGCGCGCCGGAAGTCCTCCAGCACCGGCTCCATCTGGGCCGAGTGGAACCCGTGCTCCACCCGCAGCCAGCGCACCCGCGCACCGGATTCGGCCAGCCGCCCCGCGACGGCGCGGACCGCGTCCCGCTCGCCCGACACCACCGTCGCGTCCGGGCCGTTGACCGCGGCGATCTCCGCCCCGTCGGCCAGCGCCGCCCGCACCGCCTCCTCGGACGCCTCCACCGCCGCCATCGCGCCACCGGAGACGCCGTCCATCAGGCGGCCGCGCGCCACCACCAGCCGTACCGCGTCCGCCAGGCCGAACACCCCGGCGACGTGCGCGGCCACCACCTCGCCCAGCGAGTGCCCGAGCACGACCTCGACCGGCACCCCCCACGACCGCACCAGGCGGAACAGCGACACCTCGACCACGAACAGGCCGAGCTGCGCGAAGAGCGTCCCCCGCAAGGGGGTCTCCGCGGCGTCGCCGAACACCGCGTCCCGCAGCGAGCAGCCGATCAGCCCGTCGGCGACCGCGCACACCTCGTCGAAGGCGTCGCGGAACACTGGAAACGCCTCGTACAGTTCGCGGCCCATGCCGACACGCTCCGAGCCCTGCCCGGAGAAGACCACGCCGAGCCGGGCGGTGCCGCGCGCCGTACCGGACACCACGTTGCCGGCCGCCGTTCCGCCGGCGACGGCCACGAGACCGGCCAGCAGCTCGTCCCGGCCGGCGGCGAGCACCGTCGCCCGGCGGTCCAGCGCGGCCCGCGAGGACACCAGCCCGGAGGCGAGGTCGCGCAACGGGACCTCGGGGCTCTCCAGGACGAACCGGCGCAGCCGGCCCGCCTGCGCCCGCAACGCGGCCTCGGACTTCCCCGACACCGCGAAGGGGAGCACCGCGTCACCGGCGGCGGGCTCCCCGGCCGGGGCCTGCCGGGCCGCGGCGTCCTCGTCCGGCTCCGGGGGCTGCTCGACGATGACGTGCGCGTTGGTGCCGCTGATCCCGAACGAGGACACCCCCGCCCGCCACGGCCGGTCCACCTCCGGCAGCGGGCGCGGGCCCGTGACCAGCTCGACGTCGCCCGCGGACCAGTCCACGTGCGGCGACGGCTCGTCCACGTGCAGCGTCCGCGGGACGACGCCGTGCCGCAGCGCCAGCACCATCTTGATCACACCGGCCACGCCCGACGCCGCCTGCGCGTGCCCGATGTTCGACTTGATCGACCCCAGCAGCAGCGGCCGGTCCCGGTCCTGCCCGTAGGCCGCCAGCAGCGCCTGCGCCTCGATCGGGTCGCCGAGCACCGTCCCGGTGCCGTGCGCCTCGACCACGTCCACGTCGCCGGGCAGCAGCCGCGCGGCGGACAGCGCCGCCCTGATCACCCGCTGCTGCGCCAGGCCGTTCGGCGCGGTCAGCCCGTTGGACGCGCCGTCCTGGTTCACCGCCGTGCCGCGCACGATCCCCAGGACCCGGCGGCCGTTGCGCCGGGCGTCCGACAGGCGCTCCAGCAGGAGCATCCCGACGCCCTCGCCCCAGCCCGTGCCGTCCGCGGCCGCGGCGAACGACTTGCAGCGGCCGTCGAACGCCATCCCGCCCTGCCGCGAGAACTCCAGGAAGGCGCCCGGCGTCGACATCACCGCCACCCCGCCCGCCAGCGCCAGCGAGCTCTCCCCGGACCGCAGCGACTGCACCGCCAGGTGCACCGCCACCAGCGACGACGAGCACGCCGTGTCGATCGTCACCGCCGGGCCCTCCAGCCCGAACACGTACGCCACGCGGCCGGACAGCACGCTCCCGGAACCGCCGGTGATGTAGCTGGGGACGGAGTCGCCGGCGCCCACCATCCGCATCGCGAAGTCCTGGGACGTGCCGCCGACGAACACCCCGGCCCGGCCGCCGCGCAGCGAGTGCGGGTCGATCCCCGCGCGCTCGAACGCCTCCCACGCGGCCTCCAGCACCAGCCGCTGCTGCGGGTCCATCCCCAGCGCCTCGCGCGGCGAGATCCCGAACAGGTCCGCGTCGAAGCCGCCCGCGTCCGCGACGAAACCGCCCGCGCAGGACAGCTCCGGGTCCCAGCCGCGGTCCGCGGGCGCGTCCGCGATCATGTCGCGGCCCGCGTCCACCACCCGCCACAGCTCCTCGGGAGACTCCGCGCCCGGATAGCGGCAGCTCATGCCGACGATCGCGACGGGCTCCCCCCAGCCGGACTCGACCGCCTGAAGCCGCTCGCGGGTGGCCTGAAGGTCCGCCGTCACGCGCTTGAGGTACTCGCGCAGCCTGTCTTCAACGCGCACGTGATGTCCTCGTTTCTCCCACGGTGCCCGGGGTCAGGAGACGCCCAGATCGTTGTCGATGAAGCCGAAGAGCTCCTCGTCGGAGGCGCCGTCGAGACCGTTCGCCGCCCCGTTCCCGGTGCCGTTCTCGCTCAGCTTCGCGATGAGGGTCTGAAGGCGGACCACGACCTGGCGGCGCGTGTCGCCGTCGTGGTCCGCGGCCGCCATCTCCCGGGCGAGCTCGTCCAGGACGTCGAGCCGGGAGCGCGGCGCGGCGTCCGTCTCGACCAGGGTCGCCAGGAGCAGCTCGGTGATCGCGGCCGGTGTCGGATGGTCGAACACCACGGTCGCCGGCAACGGCGTCCCGGTCTTCCTCGTCAGCCGGTTGCGCAGCTCGACGGCGGTGACCGAGTCGAACCCGACCTCCTGGAACGGCCGGTCGGGCTCGACGTCGTCGGGGCCCGCGTACCCGAGCACCGCGGCGATCTCGGTGCCGACCAGCACGGAGACCAGGCGGCGCCGCTCGGGCGCGGTCAGCTCCGCGAGCCGCCGCCGCAGGCCGGTCGTGGCGCCCTCGTCCGCGGCCGCCCCGGCGAGCGCGTCCCGCGCCTCCGGGATCTCGCCGATCAGCGGGCTCGGGCGGCCGAGCGCGAACGGCGGCGCGAACCGCTCCCAGTCGAGGTCGGCGATCGTCAGCAGCGTCTCGCCGTGCCCGACGGCCTGCGCCAGGGCCCGCACCGCCGTGTCGGGGTCCATCGCCCGGACGCCGCGCCGGGTGAGCGCCTCCTCCCCGGCGCCCGCGGTCAGGCCGCCGCCGCCCCAGTTCCCCCACGCCACCGAGGTGGCGGGCAGGCCGGCCGCCCGGCGGACCTGGGCGAGCCCGTCCAGATAGGCGTTGCCCGCCGCGTAGGCCGCGTTGCCCGCGCTGCCCCAGGACGCCGATCCCGAGGAGAACAGGACGAACGCGTCCAGGTCGAGACCGGCCGTGAGCTCGTGCAGGTTCCGCGCGCCCGCGGCCTTCCCGGTCAGGGTCCGCGCGAACTCCGGGACCGTGGTCTCGGCGAGCATCCCCACCTCGGCGATCCCGGCCGCGTGGACGACGGCGGTGAGCGGCCGGTCCGCGGGCAGCCCGGCCAGCAGGGCGGCCACCGCCGCCCGGTCGGCGGCGTCGCAGGCGGCGACCGTCACCCCGGCGCCGGACTCGCGCAACTCGGCGGCCAGGGCGGCGGCGCCGGGGGCGTCCGGGCCCCGGCGTCCGGTGAGGACCAGATGCTCCGCGCCGTTGGCCGCCGCCCAGCGGGCGACGCGGGCGCCCAGCGCACCGGTGCCGCCGGTGATCAGCACGGTGCCGCGCGGCCGCCACGGCGCCTTCTCCGCCCCGGCCTGCGGGGCGCGGACGAGCCGCCGCCCGAACGCCCCGGCCGCGCGCACCGCGACCTGGTCCTCCCCGGACCCGGACGCCAGCACGCCGCGCAGCAGGGCGACGGCCCGCTCGTCGACGGTCGCGGGCAGGTCGACGAGGCCGCCCCAGCGCCGCGCGTACTCGAGCGCGGCGACGCGGCCGGTCCCCCAGGTCATGGCCTGCTCCGCACCGAGCACCGGGTCGGCGGCGCCGAGGGACACCGCGCCGCGGGTCGCCCACCACAGCGGCGCGTCGACCCCGGCGTCCGTCATCGCCCGCAGGGCGAGCAGGTTGTGAACGAAGCCGGACGGCATCGCCGCGTGCACGGGATGGGCGCGCTCGTCGAGCGCCAGCAGCGACAGCACACCGGCGACCCCGTCGAGGGCACGGAACCATTCGGCCAGCTCGGCGCCGTCGCCGCCGTCCGGGACGACGAGCACCTCCGCGGACTCGCCGAAGCCGTCCGCCACGGCCGTGGCGGCCTCGCGGGCGGGCCCGGCGGCGGAATCCGGCAGGAGCAGCAGCCACTTTCCGGCCGGCGACCCCTCGGCCGGGACGGTGAGCGGGTGCCAGGACTCGCGGTAGCGCCAGGAGTCGATGACGGACCGGGATCGCCGGCCGCGGTGCCAGGTCCGCAGCGACCGGACCATGTCCCGCAGGGGTTCGGCCTCGACCGCGAGCGAGTCCGCCAGCGTTTGGACGTCCTCCTGCTCCACCAGCTTCCAGAACTCGCCGTCCACCGTGGACTCGGCCGGCGCTGGGCGCGGCGTGAGCCAGTAGCGCCGGTGCTGGAAGGCGTAGGTGGGCAGGTCGATCGGCTGGCCAGGTGTGATGGGCCAGGTCACGGGGAGCCCGGCCGTCCAGGCTTCGCCCAGGGAGCGCAGCAGGCGGGCGGCGCCGCCGTCGTCGCGCCTGAGCGTGCCCACGACACTCGCGGTGACCTCGGCGTTCTCGCATGCCGCCTCGATCCCCGGCGTCAGCACCGGATGACTACTGATTTCGACGAAGCACCGGAACCCCTCTGCCACGAGGTTGCGGATCGCGTCGTGGAAACGGACCTTCTCGCGCAGGTTCCGCACCCAGTAGTCCCCGTCGGGGGCCACCCCATCGGACCCGATCCAGCCCGCGGTCACCGACGACATCATCGCGATCCGCTGCGTCCCCACCGGAACCTCCGCCAGTTCCGCTCGCAGAGCATCGGCGACCCCGTCCACCTGAGACGAATGCGAGGCGTAATCCACCTCGATCAACCGGGCCCGCACACCCTGGTCTGAACACGAGGCGACGAACCGCTCCAGTTCTCCGCCATCACCCGCGACCACGACGGCGTCCGGGCCGTTGACCGCCGCGATCGACAGCCCCGGCCACTCCGCGAGCGACTCGGCCGCCTCCGCCTCGGAAAGGCCGATGGACGCCATGCCGCCCTGGCCCGACAGCACCGTCAACGCACGCGATCGGGCAACAACAACGGTCGCGGCGTCCTCCAGCGACAGCGCACCCGCCACGACCGCGGCCGCGATCTCACCTTGCGAATGCCCGACCACCGCGTCCGGCGTGACGCCGCATGACTCCCACACCGCCGCCAGCGACACCATCACCGCGAACACCACCGGCTGCACCACATCCACCCGCCGCAGCGCCTCCCCGTCGTCCAGGACCTCCAGCAGCGACCACCCCGTCAGCGGATCCAGCACCGCCGCGCACTCACCCATCCGCGCCGCGAACACCGGCGAACACCCCAGCAGGTCACGCCCCATCCCCACCCACTGCGTCCCCTGCCCC
>NZ_JBHSON010000081.1:0-78415 GCF_042656285.1 Actinomadura rugatobispora
AAAAGTGCCTTCTGGACTGGTACGGACAGGACCTTCGACAAGCCCTATCCTCCCAGCACAGAGGCACTTTTCTTATCTAAACGGTCACTCCCGGCCCATCGCCCGGTGAAAGCCCGAGGTTAGCCCCGTCCGGGCAGATCACCCACGTGAGAGCCGAACGGTGGTGGGACGCTCAGTGCGCCTGGCGACGACGGCGGCCCGTTACCGGTCAATGGGGTGTTCCTCGACGTCGAGCCAGACGAACTGACCCTCCGGGGCCACGGTCAGGCCCCACCGATCAGCGGACGGACGGCCGAGCCCGTCCCACCAGTGGTAGGCGGCCTCCACCTCCGCCCACAGATCCCGGGCGCCCGACTGCTGGACCGGGAACGACTCCGCACCCGGCTCGTGCTCCAGGCTCGCCCACGAACCCGACCACGGATCCACCAGCCACACCGTGTACCCGCCATCGCCGTCGTGGGAGACGATCAGCTTGCAGTGCGGCACCCGCAACCCGGCCGCCAGCGACGCATCGTACTCACCCAGTGCGTGGGAAGGGTGCAGGTCGGTCACCGATCGGCGGGCCTGTCCGGTCCGCCGGACGTCACGGGCCAGCGACGCGCGCTTGCCGCGCTGGGCACGCAGCCGCATGAACTGCACGTTCCCCACGATCCGGCCCCGCATGACCGCGCCCGCATCCTCGCGGCCCACGGTGAACGCCACCAGCGCCCCGTTGTGGAGATCGGTCGTCCACGGCACCAGCACCCGACCGCCCGGCCGTGTCTGCGCCGCCCACACCTGAGGCACCCGGTCAACGGCCACAGTCGCGATCACCCGATCGAACGGCGCACCGGGTTCGTAGCCCAACGCGCCGTCCTCGGCCGCGACCGTGACCTGGTAGCCCGCCTCCCGGAGCACGCGACGGGCATGGTCGGCCACCAGCGGGTCCACCTCCACCGACGTCACCTGGTCGGCTCCGAGCCGCTCGGCCAGCAGCGCCGCATTCCATCCGGTCCCGGTCCCGATCTCCAATACGCTCATGCCCGGCTCGACCTCCAGGGCCGACAGCATCAACGCCACCACATCCGGGCGACTGGCCGAACTGGTGATCTCGTGCCCGACCTGGCCCGGCTCGGCGGGGACGCCGTCGTCCACCTGTGTGATCACCGCGTCGTCGGCGTAACACAACTCCAGCCACGCGGCCTCGTCGTCGGCCCGGTGGACGGGGACCAGGCGCTCACCGTCCTCGGTCCAGACAGTGTCGGGGATGAATCGGTGCCGGGGTACCGCTTCGAACGCCGCCCGCCAATCCACACCGAGCGCGCCCGAGTCGATCAGCCTCGCGGCCAGCTCGGCCGGTCGACTCGTGGTCTCGGCCACCTACTTGCCCTTCTCGTGCTTGCCGCCGTCCTTGGGGTTGTCCTTCTCCGCCGGAGGGATCGGCTTGTCCCACTGGCCGTCCTTCTCCTTGTTGTCATCGTGCTTTCCCATTTCCTTGATCCTCTCTGCTGAACACCAACGTGAACACTACGAAAAGGCGTCCTGCATGGAAATGGCTGGAAAGATGGCACGCACTTACTGGCCGATGGCACTCGGGGAGGCGTAGCGGTTCAGGCCAGGCTCAGTGGCAGTGCGCCTCGTCCGGGCGGATCGCCCACGTGAGAGTCACATGGTGGATTCCTGTGGGTCGGGCGCCGAGCCCTCGCGTCCTTGTGCGCCGCGCCCGCGTATCCGTCCGACCAGGCCCGCCCAGGCTTCTGCCGTCAGGACCAGGTGCGGCGGGTCGGGGGCTTTCGAGTCGCGGACCGCGATGACGCAGCCCAGCCGGGCCACTTCCACGCACTGGTTCGCGGCGGTGTCGGACCGGCTGCTCTTGCGCCACACGGCTCTGCTGATGTCATAGGTCACCGCCCCATCGTCTCGGACAATGTCCTGCGAAGCAGTACAAGGGTCGCCTTTTCCGACAAGGAGCTCTCGGCGATGTGCTTGAAGTCGGCGTGGAACCCGCCCACTTCCTGAGCGTTGTCGAAGTAGCGCTCTCCAGCCCGGTTCTCTACCAGGACCACGTCGGGGTCGACGGGCTCTGGGAAGCCGAGGATCACGAACGGATGGCCGGCCGAGGGGTACAGGCCCGCCGTGTACGGGACCACGCGCAGGTGGACATTGTCCAGGGCCGCCATCTCAATGAGATGCCGAAACTGATCTCCGGCGATCTGTGGCTGCCCCGCTGTGCGCCGCAGGGCGGCCTCATCGATGAGGGCGTGCAGGACGAGCGGGTCGGCCGAGGTGAGCCGCGCCTGACGCTGGAGTCGCGCGGTAATGCGGCGTTCCGCCTCCTCGACGGCGAGCGCGGAGCCGGTGCTGTGCATCAGGGACCGCATGTACTCGGGCGTCTGGAGCAGTCCGGGTAGCAAGGTCGGCTGGTAGTTGCGGATCTCGGCTGCCGCGGCTTCCAGTTGGACGTATGGGCCGGGCAGCAGGTCGTGGTAGGCGGACCACCAGCCGCCCCGTTTGCGGGCGTCCCGCCCCAGGTCGAGCAGCCGGTCCCGAGTGTCGGCGTCCACCTGGAACAGCGAGAGCAGCTGCTTGAGGTCGCTCGTGCTGACCGAGCTCTGGGCGTTCTCAATCCGGACGATCTTGTTCGAGGAGACGTCGAGCTCCCGGGCGACCTCGTCCTGCGACAGCTGATGGGCGAGCCGGAGGGCGCGGAGTTCGGCCGCGAGGCGGCGTCGCAGCACGAGCGAAGCGCTCATTATTAGCAACCACCTTGTTAGGTAACAGGTTGAGGACTATGTTCTGACGGTCACAGTGTGCCACCGAACGATCACAGGAGGGTGAGATTTGAGCAAGCGATGCGATGCCGCAACGGCGGAGGGGAGAGTCCTGGGCGCGGTCACACTGCCTGGGGAGACGGCGAGCGTGGGGGTGTTCCGGCGGTTCGTCGCCGACATCATCGGAACGTACTGTCCCGTCGAGGCCGAGCGGGTGGACGACGCAGTCCTGCTCAGCTCGGAAACGGTGACCAACAGCGTCGTCCACTCCGACTCGCGTCATGGCGGAGTGGTCACGTTGACCTTGAGTACGAGTGGTCACGTGCTGCGGGTCGAGGTTCTGGACGACGGAGGGAAGACCACGCCGACGCGGTGTGCCGAGGATGAGCTGCGCGCCAATGGCAGGGGTGTTCTCCTCGTGGAGGCGTTGGCGAAGAGTTCGGGGCACAGTGTCGATGCCGACGGGCGACTACTCTCGTGGTTCGAGATCTAGCCGTGTGGCGGGTGTGCCGTCCAACGTGCTCGTGCGGCCCCGCAAACCGGCGGTCGGCCCTGCCGCGTCTCTCCGGCGGGGCCTGTGTCGGATACGCGGGCAGCCCACCGCCAAGCAGACCAGATGGGGTATCGAGTCGCCTTCGTTGCTGGTGGCCTTCATGAGCGCGGGCGGCGGTGTCGCGATTCTGGTGTGGACGCTCCTTACGTGCGCTGTGGCCGTGCTGGCCACGTCGGCCACCGCCAAGGGCGGCACCGGGCTCCGTAGACGGCGGGTTAGGCGAGGAGGGCTTGCAGGTGGGGGACGGCTTCGGGGATGGGGATCTTCTCGGTTTCGCCGGTGGCGCGGCGGGTGACCTCGACTGTGCCTTCGGACAGACCGCGCTTGCCGACGGTGAGGCGGTAGGGGATGCCGGTCAGCTCGGCGTCGCGGAACTTCACCCCGGCGCGTTCGGGACGGTCGTCGATGATCGTCTCGATGCCGGCGGTCAGCAGGTCCCGGTAGAGGGTCTCGCCGGCCTGGGCGGTGGGCTCGTCGTTGGACTGGGCCACGACCACCGCCACCTGGTACGGGGCGACCGCGGTGGGCCAGACGATCCCCCGGTCGTCGTGGTGCACCTCCACGATCGCCGCCAACGCGCGTTCGACGCCGATGCCGTAGCTGCCCATGGTGATCGGGACCCGCTTTCCGCCCGGGTCCAGGACCTCGGCGCCCAGCGCGCGGGCGTAGCGGTCGCCCAGCTTGAAGATGTGCCCGACCTCGATCGTGCGGGTGATCCGGAGCGGCTCGCCGCAGCGGGGGCACGGCTCGCCCTTGCGCACCTCGCGCAGGTCGGCCCAGGTGCCGACCTCGATGTCGCGCTCGACGTCCACGCCGCGCAGGTGGACGTCGTCGCGGTTGGCTCCGGTGAACATGGCGCGGCGGCCGCGCAGCGCCTCGTCGGCGATCACCGGCAGGTCCCGGACGCCGACCGCGCCCAGGCTGCCGGGCAGCGCGCCCAGCGCCGCGCGGATCTCCGCGGCCTCGGCGGGACGGAGCTCGGCGGCGCCGGTCGCGTCCACCAGCTTCTGCTCGTTCAGGGGATGGTCGCCGCGCAGCAGGACGAGGGTGAGCCGCTCGTCGAGCAGGTAGACGAGCGTTTTGATCTGGCGGTCGGCCGGGGCGGCGTGGTCGCGGGCGAGGTCCTCGATCGTGCGGACGCCGGGCGTGTCGAACGGCTCGGGCGCGGGCTCGCCAGGACCGTCGTCGGCCGGGGGTAGCTGGGAGGTCGCGCGTTCGACGTTGGCCGCGTAGCCGCACTCCGGGCTGTGCACGACCAGGTCCTCGCCGGCCTCGGCCGGGCACATGAACTCGGTCGAACCTGCGCCGCCCATGGTGCCGCTGGACGCCTCCACCGCGAGCACCGGCAGGCCGAGCCGCTCGAAGATCCTCGTGTACGCGCCGTGGTAGGCGTCGAACGAGGCGTCCAGCCCGGCCTGGTCGAGGTCGAAGCTGTAGGCGTCCTTCATGGTGAACTCGCGGGTGCGCAGCAGGCCGCCCTTGGGGCGCGGCTCGTCCCGGAACTTGGTCTGGAACTGGTACCACTGCTGCGGCAGCTGCCGGTAGGAGCTCAGCTCCCGCGCGACCGTCGCGAAGATCTCCTCGTGCGTCATGCCGAGCGCGAGGTCGGCGTCCCGGCGGTCGCGGAGCCGGAACATCTCCTGGCCCATCAGCTCCCAGCGTCCCGAGCGCCGCCACGGCTCGGCCGGGTGCAGGGCGGGGAGCAGCATCTCCTGCGCGCCGATGCGGTCCATCTCGTCCCGCACGATGTCGATGATCTTCGTGCGGACGCGGACCGCCAGCGGCAGCAGCGAGTAGTGGCCCGCGGTGAGCTGCCGGACGTACCCGGCCCGCAGCAGCAGGCGGTGGCTTGGCGCCTCCGCCTCCGCGGGGTCGTCGCGGAGGGTCGGGATGTGGGCCCGCGACCAGCGCATCGGCGTGCTCCCTTCGGGGCGAAAATGCGGCGACAGGACGTGCGGCACAGTGTTATCACACGGTGATGCCCGCTCATGATGATCTTTATCGCGCACCGGACGGCGACCACGGCGACCGCGTGACGGCCGTGGCGATCTCACCCGGCGGCGACCTGGGGGCGACGGGCTCGCGCTCCGGTGAGGTCCGGTTCTGGGACCTGCGTTACGGCGTGCTGCGGGCCTCGGTGGGCGGTGTCGGCGATCTCCCGGTCACGGGTGTCGTTTTCACCGGTGAGACGGAGCTGGTCACCTCAGGGTGCGGCGCCTCTCGCTGGACGCTGGCCGACCGCCGCCTGGAATGGCGGCAGGTGGGCGAGGGGAACCACGCGGGGGCGCTGATCCTCGGGCACGGCGGACGGTCGGCCATGGTCGCCGACCGCGGCGACCTGCGGTGGTGGGCGCTGGACGGCTCGTGGCACGGCCGGTTCCACTGGTCCGGCACGCTCGACGCGCTGGCCCTGGCCGCCTCGGACCTCATCGTCACCGGCCATGCCGACGGCAAGGTCGCCGCCTGGCGCATGCCTCCCGCGGACCGGTGGTCGGATCCCGCGCTCGTCTGGGCCCGCAAGTGGGAGGAGCCGGCCCGCCAGTGGCCTATGTGCGCCTGCGACACGGGACGCCTCGTGGTGTCGCCGCGCCGGGAGGGCGTGGCCGTGCTGGACGCCGCCTCGGGCGAGACCGTCGCCGCGATTGCCCCGGACGAGCGGCCCACGGCGATCGCGGCGTTTCCGGACGCGCCGCTGGTCGTCCTCGGTGGCCGGGACGGCTTCCTGACCTGGTGGGACGCCCGAACCGGCCACCGTCTGGGGCGCGTCCGGGCGCACGAGGGCCGGGTGCGGGCGCTCGCCCTCGCCCCTCGCGTCGGGCTGGTGCTGTCGGCGTCACAGGACGGGACGGCGGCGCTGTGGCGCATGCACGAGCCCAGACCGCTCGCCCGTTTCTCGCCCGCGCCCGCGGACCGTCCGGCGGTGCCCCACGGCCACGAGGATCCGTGGGCGCTCACGGCCGCCGCCGGAACGCCGGACGGGCGGCGGTGGCTGGTGGGCGGGGCGGGCGGCCAGGTGCACATCCTTGCCCGGTCCCGCGGTGGCGGGTTCATGCCCGATCGGGTCGGCCGGCCGTCCCGCCCGGACGCGGAACTGGACGTCGAGATCCTTCTTGAGGACGTCCGCGCGCACTGGGCGGACGGCCCCGCGGCCGTGCGCGCCGCCCGCACCCTCGGGGAACCCGGTGCGCTCGACGCCGCGTTCCCGCGCGCGGAGGTGGTCGAGGCGCTGGAGACCCTGGTCGTCCGGGCCGACGATCCGGAGGTCCGGGAGGCGGCCGTGATCGCGCTGGCGGAGATCGACCGGGACGCCACCACCACCGCGCTCTACCGGATGTTCGACCGCGCGGACGGCATCGCCGCCGGAACGGCCGGAAGGCTGCTGGGGCACTTCACCGGCGAGGCCGCGCCGACGACGGACGAGCTGATCGCGAGCCTGCCGGGCATCGGGAACTTCCTCGGCGTGCTGACCTCCGCGGCCCTGGCCGAACGGGGCGCCGCCGCCGTCCCGGCGCTGTGCGACGCGCTGCGGGCGTTCCCGCTTCCTGCCGACCAGGAGGGCGGGAGGTGGATGCGGGATGAGACGACCAAGTACCGGCTCATGTCGGCGCTCCAGTGGATCGGCCCGGCGGCGGCGCCCGCGACCCCGATCCTGTTCGCGATCCTGGAGGACTGGGAGATTTACCGGGACACCCGCCACAACGCGAAGATCGCCTTGCAGTCGATCGGGCTGCCGGAGACCGCGGACCTCGTCGCGGCGGAGATCCGGCGCCGCGCCGAGCTTCCCGAGACCCCGTGCGACGTCCACGACCACGTCGACGAGGACTGCGAGGACTGCGAGGACTGCGACGGCGGCGAGGGCTTCGGCCTGCTGCTCGACGTGCTCTCGGGGATGCCGCCGGAGGCGCTCGCCACCGCGGACGAGGTCGAGGCGGCGCTGGCGGCGGTACGGCGGCGCTTCGGGGACGGCGTCGGGACCTACGAGCAGGACGGCGAGATCCACGAGTACACCGTCTACGAGATCAGCCTCGCCGAGTTCACCGCCGACAGGCTCGCCGAGGGCCGAGATCGCGGTGCGCGGCGGTAATGAGTCCTGGCAGGCCGCCGGGAGTGAGTACCCTCGGAGCGTGAGTCGAGAAGGTGTGACACCCCAGAGCGAGGATTTCTCCGCCTGGTACAACGAGCTGGTCATCAAGGCGCAGCTCGTCGACCGCGGGCCGGTGCGGGGCACGATGGTCATCCGACCGTACGGTTACCGGGTCTGGGAGCTGCTCCAGGCCGACCTGGACCGGCGGATCAAGGACGCCGGGCACGACAACGCCGTGTTCCCGCTGTTCATCCCGGAGTCCTACCTCAAGCGCGAGGCCGAGCACGTGGAGGGCTTCTCGCCCGAGCTCGCCGTGGTGACCATCGCGGGCGGCAAGGAGTTGGAGGAGCCGCTGGTCGTGCGGCCCACCTCCGAGACGGTCATCGGCGAGTACATGGCCAAGTGGATCGACTCGCACCGCGACCTGCCGCTGCTGCTCAACCAGTGGGCCAACGTCGTGCGCTGGGAGATGCGGCCCCGGATGTTCCTGCGCACCACCGAGTTCCTCTGGCAGGAGGGCCACACCGCGCACGCCGACGAGGCCGACGCGATGCGGGAGACGATGTGGGCGCTGGACGCCTACACGTCGGTGGCGCGCGAGCTGGGCGCGATCCCGGTGGTGGCGGGGGAGAAGACGCCGGGCGAGCGGTTCGCCGGGGCGGTCCGCACGTACACCATCGAGGGCATGATGCGGGACGGCCGCGCCCTGCAGTCGGGCACCTCGCACTACCTCGGCACCAACTTCGCCAAGGCGTTCGAGATCCAGTACCAGGACGAGGACGGCAAGCTCCAGCTCGCCCACACCACGTCCTGGGGCCTGAGCACGCGCATGATCGGCGGCGTGATCATGACGCACGGCGATGACAAGGGGCTGGTGCTGCCGCCGCGGCTGGCGCCGTACCAGGTCGTGATCGTGCCGATCGGGCGCAAGGAGCAGGGCGAGCACACCGCCGCCGAGGCCCGCAAGCTGGGCGCGGCGATCAAGTCCATGGGCATCCGGGTGCATGTGGACGACAACCGGCCGCAGCTGTCGCCGGGCTTCAAGTTCAACGAGTGGGAGATGCGCGGCGTCCCGGTCCGGATCGAGCTGGGCATGCGCGACCTGGAGAGCGGCGTCGCCACCCTCGCCCGCCGCCTGCCCACCGAGGAGGGGCAGGGCAAGGAGCAGATCCCGCTGGAGAAGGTGCCCGAGCTGCTGCCCGGCATCCTGGCCGACTTCCAGTCGTTCCTGCTGGCACGGGCCGAGGCGTTCCGCGACGAGCACACCGCCGAGGTCGACGACTTCGCCGCGTTCGGCGAGCAGGTCGCCGGCGGCTGGGCGCGGGTGTTCCACTGCGGCCGCACCGAGTGCGAGGACGAGATCAAGGCCGACACCGCAGCCACCCCGCGGGTCATCCCGGCCGACGGGCCGGAGGAGAGCGGCGCCTGCGTGAAGTGCGGGCGGCCGTCCGCCTACGGCAAGCGCGTGATCTTCGGCAAGTCCTACTGATCGTCGCCGTTGCCCGCCGCGCGCCGCGCCGCGCGGCGGGTCAGCAGCGGCTGGACGAACCACGCCCAGGCGCACAGCACCACCACGACAGCGCCGACGGCGATCGCGGCCGAGTCCGACACCAGCGTGTTGATGATCAGGGTGGTGGCGGCGGTGATCGACACCGCCAGCGCGACCGCGCCCAGGATGCCGAACCGGTTGGCCCGCCGGATCAGCAGCGGCTTCTGGTTCAGCCGGAACAGGATCCGGTGCTGGGTGACCGGGGCGATGAAGCAGATCGAGGCCAGCGCGGCGGCGAACAGCGCGACGTAGAACAGGTACCGGCCGTCGTCGTCGACCTCGTCGAAGCCGGGCGCGAACGGGACCGTGAGCAGGAACGCGAACAGCACCTGGACGCCCGTGACCGCGACGCGGAACCCCTGCAGCAGCTCCATCAGCTGCCGGTCGAGGCGTTCGTGCTCGGTCTCGTTGCGCGGGTTGGGGGGCGGGCCGTCCGTCGGAATCATGAACCCGGACATACCCCTGCAAAAGGGTTCTAGTCGGCGTGTCGCCCCTTCGCCGATCATGCGGTGGCGCCCGCGCCGATCAGGCGAGGGACTGGGGCAGCACCCGCAGCGCCAGCATCGACACGTCGTCGCGCAGGTCGCCGTCGCAGAAGTCCAGCAGCGCCGCCTGCACCGCGTCCAGCATGTCCTGGACGGGCCGCCCCGCCGTCCCCGCCAGCGTCTCCAGCAGCCGCTCCTGCCCGAACTCCTGCCGGGCCAGGTCGCACGCCTCCAGGACGCCGTCCGAGTGCAGGAAGAGCGTGTCGCCCGGCCCCAGGTCGAGGAAGTCGAGCCCGGCCTCGAAGTCGTCGAACAGGCCCAGCGGGACGCCTCCGCGCGACGCGGTGCGGATCACGCCGTCCGCCCGGACCACCACGGCCGGGGGATGCCCGGCGGTGCCCAGCGAGATCCGGACCCGTTCGCCCGCCGGCTCCAGCTCCGCCATGATCGCCGTGACGAAGCGGTCCTCCTCCATCAGCGCCTCGTTCACCGCCGACAGCACCTCGCCGGGGCCCGACCGCCACCGCGACACCAGCCGCGCGCCGTGCCGGGCCGTGGCGGTCACCGCCGCCGCGTCCTCGCCCTTGCCGCACACGTCGCCCAGCACCAGGCCCCAGCCGTCCCGGGTGCGGAACGCGTCGTAGAAGTCGCCGCCGACCTCCGCGCCGTGCGTGGCCGTCATGTAGCGGGCGCCGAGGTCGACGCCCGGGATCTCGGGCAGCCGCTTGGGCAGCAGGCTGGCCTGCAGCGTGTCGGCGACCTCGGCGCGGCGCCGGTACAGCCGCGCGGCCCTGATCACCAGCGCCAGGTAGCGTCCGAGCCGCTGCGCCACGGCCAGGTCCAGCAGGTCGAACGGGCCGTGCTCGCCGCTGCCCGCCAGGGTGATCGTGCCCAGGCAGCGGTCGCCGTCCTCGACCGGGACGCACAGCACCGACGTGGCGCCGATCGTGCCGCAGACCGGCTGCCCGTCCGCGCCGACGCCCAGCAGGTCCAGCTCCTCCACGTGCGGGCGCAGCGCGCTCTGCCGGGTGGTGAAGACCGTGTACGGCAGCGTGCCGGGATCGGGCGCCAGCTCCTCCAGGGCCTGGGTGGCCTCGACCGACCGGTCGTCCTCCGGGCCCATCACCACCTGGCGGCTCAGCGCGCCCGCCGGGTCGGCGGCGGCCGGATCGTCCTGCCCGGACGCCTGCCAGGACCGCGCGTTCTGGGCGGCCTGCGCCGCCGCCTGGGCCGCCTGGGGCGTCGAGCCGTTCGCGCCGACCAGATCGATGATCGCCCAGTCCGCCAGCTCCGCGGCCAGCAGCCGGGCGCAGCGGCGCACCGCCACCGTCTCGTTGAAGACCGGCTCGTCCAGCAGCAGCTCGGAGGCGTTGGCCAGCACGTCCATGCGGTGCACGATCGTGGCCACGGCCTGGTCGTCGTCGGCGTGCGAGGCCGCGGGACGCGGCACCGCCGAGAGCCGTCCCGAGGGCGGCCGCGCCGGCTCCCGCACATCCGGGGCCTGCCCGTCCGGGGGCGGCGCGGCCGGGGCCTCCTGGACGGCGTGCTCGCGGGCCGCGTGCTGCCGGGCGGTGGGCTCGCGGCGGGTGCCGTCCGCCGCCGCCTCACCGGCCTCCCGGGTGACCGGCGAGCCCGCGGCCCCCGCCACCGCCACCACCATCGGATCGGGCTCGCCGCGGATCCACACCCGCGCCAGCGTGACCGTCGCGTCGATCGGCCGGTCCCGTCCCATGAACCGGACCGCCACGCGCCGCCGCCGCCCGGTGCGGACCACCGCGGCCAGCTGCGAGCGCAGCGCCGCCCGGGTCGCCAGATCGCAGAACGCGGTGAACTGCTTGCCCGAGACGTAGCCCGGCGAGGTGCCCAGCAGCGTGGCCGCCTGCCGGTTGACCCGCCGCACGCTGGTGTCGCGGTCCAGCAGGAACAGCGGCACGGGGGCGTCCTGGAAGACCGTGCGCAGCACCCGCCGCTCGGTCTCGGCCGAGGCCGAGTGCCCGGCGGCGCCCGGCCGGCCGGTGCCGATCGTGCGCAGCGCGGACAGGGCGAGCTCCAGCTCCACCAGGGCCGCGTCGAGGGTGGCCCGCAGATCGGGGGCGGGCATCCCGGCGGCCTGCCGGAGCTCGCCGATCCGGCCTTCGAGATCACTGATCTCGCGCATCATGGTCTCGGGTTCGAGATGGTCGGGCATCGCGAGATCTCCCTACGGTCCGAGGGGGCACGGTGAGACCGGGCCGTGCTGGTCAGCGCGCTGCGGCGGCCGCCGAGCGCAGCCTACGTCCTCACCGTTGGTGCGCCTAGCCGGCACCGTCGTCGGTCGCATGGCCGGTGGCCCCGTGCAGTCCTTGGTCCCCCACGATCCGCTGCGCGAGCGCGGTCAGCTTCACATGGCGGGTCTGGGAGATGCGCCGCATCTCGGCGAACGCCTCGTCGGCGTCACAGCCCAGCGCGTGCATCAGGATGCCCTTGGCCTGGTCGACCACGGCCCGGGCCTCCACCGCCTCCTGCAACTGGACGGCGGTGCGGTGCACGCTGCCGTACTGGAGCACGTTCGACATCGCCGCGCTGCCCTGCGCCACCAGCAGCGACGCCAGGGCGTGCTGCCCCGTGGCGAGGGCGCGGGGCGACACCCCGTAGAGGGTCAGGGTCACCAGGACCGGCTCGTTGAGGTGCGGGGTCGTCGAGAACGTGCGCACGCCGCGGCACAGCATGTCGGTCATCGCCTCGGGCCAGCGGGTCTCGGCCAGGATGTCGGCCGAGCTCACCGGCGTGCGGGTTCCCACGACGTCGAACACCGGCCCGTGCCTGCGGGCCAGCTGACGGTCGACGATCTCGGCCAGGTCGGGGTGGCTCGCGGCGGAGGCCAGCGGTTCGGGACGCTCGTCGCCGTCCGGGAGCGCCCAGCGGATGCTGGTGGCGCCGGCGCAGCCCGGCACGGCCTGCGGCGCCAGTTCGGTCACGCGGCGCAGGGTGCCGATGTCCGAGGACACCCCGACGACGCCCAGCCGGGCGATCTCCATCGCCAGCTGGTCGGTGAGCACGGACTCGGTGGGCGGCACAAGCCGACGGTACCGCGCGCAACCGGGGATTCGTACTGTCTCCAGACATCTACCTGCCTGCACACAGGCCGTCCCCGCGGGGCCCGGTAGCCCCGCGCGTCACCGCCGTCACGCGCCGCCACGGAGGCGGCGCCCAGAGGGGTCCAGAGGGTCTCGGGGAGGCTCAGATCCAGGGAGTCTCAGAGGCTCGGCGGGGCCCTGCTGATGTCGCAGAGCACGTTCGCGCCGGCCCCGTCCGCGATCACCAGATCGCCGATCGACACGATCCCCAGCGGGCGGTTCTGGTCGTCCACCACCGGCAGCCGCCGGACCGCCTCCTCGCGCATCAGCCGCAGCGCGGTGTCGGTGTCGTCGTCGGGCCCGAGGGTGATCGGCTCGGCCGTGCACACGTCGCTGAGCGGGGTGTGCGCCGGGTCCCGGTTGTCGGCGACCCCGCGGACCACGATGTCGCGGTCGGTGATCACGCCGCACAGCCGTCCCGCGAGGGTGACCAGCACGTCGCCGATGCCCTGGTCCCGCATGATGCGCGCGGCCTCGTAGAGGGTGGCGTCGAGCGGCAGGGCCCGAGGTCCGGCCGTCATGACCTCGCCGATTCTCCGGGACATGATGAGGTGGCCTCCCCGTCGGTACGGCTTCCGGGCAACCCGTCCGGTCCGCTCTACCCGGAGTTGGGGAGGGTATGCGGCCGCCGGGCGGGAAAACCGCGGCGGGTCGGCGCCGGGCGGTTCAGAACCGGAAGACCGCCCCCGTGGCGGCCGTCATCGCGCAGTCGTTGCCGTACTCGGTACGGAACCGCACGGGCCGGCCGTGCCAGTGCCCACTGGCCTCGGCGATCACCGGCGCGTAGATCATCAGGCAGGCGGTGTCGGCGCGCGGGTTGCGCCCGATCACGCCCTGGGAGCGGCCCAGCTCCTCGCAGGCCCGGCCCGCCTCGGGGTGGGTGCCGCCGGCGGGCTCGCACAGCAGGGTGACGGTGCGCGGCGCGACGCCGCTCTGCCCGGGGTGGGTGAGGGTGAGCCGCAGGAAGCTCGCGGTGACGGCCGCGGGAGGCGCGGGAGGCGCGGCGGCCGGGTCCGCCGTGCCGGCGGCGGCGGCACCGACCGGCCAGGGCAGCCCGCCGGGCAGGCCCCCCGACGGCGCGGGCGGGACGGCCGGCAGCAGCGCGAGGGCGGCGCCGGTGAGCGCGGTGGCGACGAGATGCGGCATCGATGCTCCAGTAGGGAAGGGCGGTTCTGCGCAGCGGCCTGCGCTGCGACCTCGCTCAATGTATCGATGCGACTACATATCGTGGCTATGAACGGGTGATCCCGCGGTCACGGGGCAACCGCGGGATCGCGTGGGGGAGGGGAGGCGCGGGAGGCGCGGGAGACGTAGGAGGCGTCAGGCGGCCAGGATGTGGGCGCGCCGGTGGTCGGCCAGCAGCTCGCGCAGCTGCTTGCGGCCGCGGTGCAGGCGGGACATCACCGTGCCGATGGGGGTGCCCATCATCTCGGCGATCTCCTTGTAGTGGTAGCCCTCCACGTCGGCGAGGTAGACGGCGTCCCGGAAGTCCTGCGGCAGCGAGCGGAGCGCGGCCACGACCCGGGTGTCGGCGATGCGGTCCAGCGCCTCGGACTCGGCGGAGCGGAAGCCCGCGGAGTTGGCCGCGGCCTGGGCGATCTGCCACTCCTCCAGCTCCTCGGAGCCCGCCCGCTGCGGCTCGCGCTGCCGCTTGCGGTAGGTGTTGATGAAGTTGTTGGTGAGGATGCGGTGCAGCCAGGCCTTGAGGTTGGTGCCCTCCTGGAACTGGTGGAAGTTCACGTAGGCCTTGGCCAGCGTCTCCTGGACCAGGTCCTCGGCGTCGGCGCTGTTGCGGGTCATCCGCACGGCGCTGGCGTACAGCGGGTCGGCGAGCGGCAGCACGTCGCGTTCGTAACGGTCGGTGGCCGCCGCGGCAGGGATGCTGTCGCGAACTGGCGAGGTCACAGCGGTCATCGTCGCTCCCCGTAAAGGTCAGGACCCGGAAGGGCCGGTCGTGATGCGCGCGCCGGAGGGTCGCGCGGCTACCGGGCGGATCGGGCCGCCCCCCGTGCAGGGGTACGTTCCACCTTTCCCGACGGGTTCGGAACCGGATCATGACGCGGATCAGGGTGCGAGGGTGGTGCGTCATTCCGGGCCGGGGTCTTCGTCGACCACGCTTTGGGGGGTGTGTCGAGGGCGGTGCGCCGATCGGCTCTGCCTGGCGACCCCTGGTGCGGGACGTCGCGGGCGTCGGGAGATCGGGGCGCTGATCGCGTTGGTGGCGTTCCCGCTCAGTAAGACGCCGGATGGGGGTCCGGAGGTTGCGTGGCGTCCATCACATTTACCCACTAAATAGCGGGAGTGGGGTTTAACGCCCTGTATGGCGAGATTCTATCCCGCGCCGGAACGGCCGAGGGCCCCGGCCGGTGGAGACCGGCCGGGGCCCTCGCGATCACTCCGGGCGGGCTACCCGAGCAGATGATCGAGCGCCCTGCGCATGAGCGCCTCCTGCTCCTCCCTCGTCTTCACCTGCTCCACGCCGAACCCCAGGAGTAGCGTGTCCTTGGTCGCCACCGCCGACACCGAGTCGATCAGCGCCTGCGAGCGGACGAACTCCGGCGAGTTCCCCGGGCTGCCCGCCGGGGCCCCGGCGATCGCCCACGGGCCCAGGCCGGACTCGAAGCCCTCCGCGTCCACCTGGCCGCCGGACGTGGTGACCCGCGTGTCGTCCACGAACAGCCCCGACCCGCCGGTGAACGGGTCGCTGACGTAGGCGATCGAGATCTCGACCCGCTTCCCGGCGTAGGCCGACAGGTCGAACGCCGCCGGCACCCAGCCGTTGGAGTTGCCCGTGAACGAGTGCCACTGGCCGCTGGTCCCGCTGTTCTGGCACGGGTTGCCGCCGGTCAGGTAGTGCCGCAGGAACGGGTGCATGGTGAGGAAGTAGTCCGCCTCACACTCGATCGGCACGTTGCCGGAGGTCCGCCCGTTCCGGTCCGGCAGCGTCGTCCAGTCCTCGCCGCCGGCCGTGCGCGCCTCCACGATCACGTGGTCGTACCCGGTCTCGGTGCTGTAGGACAGCTGCGCCTGCAGCGCCGGGGCCTGCGCCGCGGTGACCGACGTCAGGTCGATCGTCCGGGTCAGCCGCCGGTACTGGGAGTCGGCGTGCGGGCCGGCGACGTACCACTGGCCCTCCACCGGCTCGAACGGCGCCGCCGCGCCCAGGTAGTCGCCCGCCTTCCAGCTCCTGAACTGCGGGAACTGGCCCGAGGGCAGGACGGTCGAGGTCACCTGGAACCCGCCGGCCTCGTTCACCTGGTTGGACGGCGTGCCGCCCAGACCGGCCTTGGAACCGTCGAACGGGCGTCCCGTCCCGGTGAACTCGGTCGGCGCGCCCACCCGGGCCCGGTCGTACCCGCCGAGGTAGTACTGCAGGAAGTCGTCCGACAGCAGCTCGCAGTCGTCCCGGAAGCTGCCGGTGACGACGCAGGGCCGCTCCGGATGCCCCTTGAGGCCGTAGTAGATCCCGCCGCCGTTCAGGCGGTTCAGCGGCCCGTTGTAGCCCGCCGTCTCGCCCGTGTAGAGCAGCTTGCCGCCCTCGTTCAGGTACGACCGCACCGACAGCAGCAGGTCCTTGGCCCGGTCCGCCACCTGGGAGTCGGTCACGTTGTCCCAGGTAGAGCCGGGGGCGGCAACACGCACGACCTCGTCGGCCGCGTCCTGGGTGAGCCGGTTGTCGCCCAGGTACCAGACCACGCCCTTGAAGTGCTTCAGGACGCCGAGGTCGTGCGGGACGCCGTCCTTGTCGATGTCCCAGACCAGCGGCTTGTGCTCGGCCGACTTGATCAGGTCCGCGTACCGCTGGGCGTACCTGGGGGCGTTCGTCCCGGCCGGGTAGGCCGGGTTGATCCCCTTGTAGTCCTCGTCGGCGATCACCAGCACGTCGGCCTTGCCGGCGTCCCGGACGGTGTAGGTGAACTTCTGGCTGGAGACCCGTTGGCCGTTCTTGGTCCCCTCGAACCAGACCTCCACCCTGTCGCCGGGTTTCTGCCCGGTGACCTTGCCGCGGTACTCGGCGAAGTAGTGGTCGTTCTCGTCGCCGAACCGCTCGCCGCCCCGCCACTCGCGGGCGCCGTCGGAGCGGACCGGCCCGCCGTTGATCCGGTAGCGCAGGTCCTTGTTGGCCAGCGACCGCCGGACGACCGCCGCGACCTCCTGCGTGGAGCCGAACGAGGTCCCGAAGTCGTCCACCTCGAAGTCCGGGACCGTCCGGCCCACCGGCGAGATCGGCGTGTCGGGCGTGTGCGCCGACTTTCCGACCGAGACCGCGAACTTCAGGTTCTTCTGGAACTCCGCCTGGATCAGCTTCTCGTCGTCGGGGAACTCGAACCCGCTGCCGCAGTCCCCGGGCTCCCACTCGTCGTCCGGGTCGGACGCCGCCGCGCTCGCGCAGGTCGCCATCTCCGGCGTGATCGACAGCGCGCCGTGGCGGTTGTCGGCCTCGCCGTCGGTGTCGCCGTTGGTCACGTACAGCTGGGCCGCCAGCTGGGGCGTGTACCCCGGGACGGCCGGGTCGTCGATGTCGCCCACGACCGCGTCGTAGATCAGGTCGTCGGGGCTGCGGGTCAGCGCCTGCCAGCCCACCCCGTGCAGCAGCAGCTCCGCCGCCGAATGCCAGTTGATCAGGTACTTGGGCTTCAGCCGCGCGTACAGGCCCGTCTGCGCCCTGGTCTCCGGCTCCGAGCCCGCCGACGGGCCGCGGTAGGTCTCACCGCTGGGCAGCGGCGAGGAGCCCTCGTTGTCGTAGCCCCACTTGTAGGGGAAGTTGCGGTTCAGGTCGACGCCGTCCTGGCCGGTGATCTGCCCGTCGCCGTTGTTGTCGCGCACGTTCTTGCGCCACAGCCGGAAGCCGTCCTGGAACGTCAGGTCGTAGCCGTCCACGTTGACCACCGGGACGAACCACAGGTCGGTGGTGTCGACGATCTTGGTGAGCTCGGCGTCCTTGCCGTACCCGCCGACGTAGTGGTGCAGCAGCCGGCGCACCATCTCCGGCGTGATCCACTCGCGGGCGTGCTGGGTGGCCTGGTAGACGACCGCCGGGCGCTGGCCGTCCTTCAGCGAGGCCACGTCCTTGCTCACCCGGATCGCGGTGATCGGCTTGCCCTGGACCGAGGTGCCGATGTCGACCGCGGTGGCGATCCCCGGGTGGTCGGTGGCGACCTTCAGGATCTCCTCGCGGATGTTGCCCGGCCCGCTGTACGGGCGGAACACGTTCTGATCCGCGCGGGCCGCCTTCGCCCGCTGCGTCGTGTCCTTCCCTTCGACCTTCTTCACGGTCAGCTTGACGCCGCGCTTGGCGAGTTCGCCCGCCTGGACGCCGTTGACGACGACCTCGACGCGGGTCCGGCCGTCGCGCGCCGCCTTGCCGAAGGTGATCTCGCCCTGGTCGACACCGACCGCGTTCAGCTGCTTGATCTGGTCCGCCGTCAGGTCTCCGGTATAGACCTCCACCCCGCCGGCCGCCGCGGCGGGGCGCGGTTCGGCCTGGGCCGGTGCGGCGGCGAACGTCCCGATCAGGAGCGCCGCCGCGGCGAGTATCGGTAGGGACGCCGTTCTGAGCCGGGTTCGGTGCCTGAATCGCCTGCGCGCCATCGCGCCTCCCGAGGATCACTACGTGGCGGCGTGATCGTCTGCCCGGGGGCGAAAGGTGTCAATGTGCCTTCTGCGCTGTTTGCCGCATTCGGTCAGTTTGTGCTTTGTGTGCTCCTCGACCCGGTCCGGAACGTCGGCCCGCCCCGGTTGGCAGTGGATTGTCGCCTTCGCGACAGAAGTTTTCCAACGTCCGGCTTTGGTGTGATCGAGAGGACACAGGGATCGAAGGACCCCGCGTCCCGGGGTCCGCGTCGGGGGGACGAGTTGGGTGAGAGTCTGACGCTGCCGGTACCGGACACGCTGTACGCCACGTACGCCGTCGCGTACACGTCACCGCCGCCGGACCCGCGCGAGCTGGCCCGCGAAGGGGTCGCCCGCCGCTACCGCCCGCCGGTGCGCGACCTGGCCCTGCGGATGCTCGACAGCCCGCTGCTCACCCTCGACCTGCGGCCCGCCGCCGAGTTCCCGCCGCTGCCCGCCGACCTCCTCGCCGCCTTCGGCGCCGGCCGCCGCGACCTCGCAGGCATCGCCGCCGCCACCCACCTGCTGGCCGTGCACGCCGCGTACCGGCCCGGCTGGCCGCCCGCGCACGAATGGGTCACCCGCGCCATCGCCGCCGCCGCGGCGGCCGACGCCGACGCCCCGGTCATCGACGTGTTCACCCCCCAGGTCCTCGACCAGGACCGCATCCTGCGCTCACTGCCCGGCCCGGACGGCGGCGTCCGCCTGGTCGACTGGATCCTGCTGCCGCACACCCCCGGCACGCACGGCTTCTACTTCACCACCAAGGGCCTGGCCAGATTCGGGCTGCCGGAACTGCAGACCGAGAACGTCCCGCCGCACCTCGTCGAGCCCTGGGCCCGCCTCCTCAACGGCCTGGCCTCCCGCGTCCTCGGCCTGTGGCTCGACCGGCTCCCCGCCGGGGAGCACCCCGTCCTCATCGACCTGCCCGAGATCGTCCAGGTCGGCCTCCAGGACGTCGCCGCGGCCCAGGGCGAGCACGAGGAGATGCGCCGCGAGGTCCCGGTACGGCTCCGGCTCGACACCGACGAGGAGGGCGAACCGCTGCTCACCGTGCTGCCCGCCGACGACGGCCCCGACCGCCTCGAACACCTCTGCGCCACCCTCTTCGGCACCACCCGTCCGGCCTGACGCGCCGCGGGCGGCTTGCCGTGGATCATCGTCAGGGACCAGGATCGGGACCGTGAGATTCGGTCCGCGTGACACCCCCAGTCCCGAGCCCGGAGAAACCGCCGCCCCCGAGCCGGGCGACCGCCGCACCACACCACCGCCCCCACCGCACCCCGGCGACAGGCACGTGGCCGGCCTGCGCTACAACAACGACCCCTCATCCGGATCGAACCCCACACCGGAACCCGTCCCGCAACCCACCCCCGCACCACCCCCCGAACCGATCCCGCAACCGACCCCCGAACCGGGCCCGCCCGGCCCGGCCCCGGCCGACTGGGTCCCAGTCCAGGGCACCTCCCGCCCGGAGGACCTGACCACCCCCGAACCACCGCCGCCACCGGCTCCGCCGGCCCCGTCGGTGACCGTCCCCGACATCCCGCTCCCGCAGGAGCCCCCCAGGCCGGTGGACGTACCGGCGTCCTGGCGGGCCCCCGAGCCCCCCGCCGACCCCGGCCCCATGAACGACCCCGAACGCCGCAGGACGCTCGTCGACGCGTTCGTCGCGGAGTTCGTCGCCAGCGTGACCTGGCGGGCCACCCTGGCCGTCCTGGAGGGTGCGTTCCCCGGCCTCGGCATGGCCGCCACCCTGTCCCGCCGGACCGACGAGCTCTGGCGCACCATCGACACCCTCGACGCCGTCGGCGCGACCGGCCTCGGCGTCCCCGCCTGGCTCGACCACGCGGGCATGGCGTTCGACCTCAGCGCCCGCCTGCCCCTCCGCCCGCGCCCGGCCGACCCCGGCGCCCAGGCACGTCCCAGGGCCTCCTGGCCGTACGCGGGGGCGTTCGTCATCGACACCCTCGACCCGCTCCGCTACCACCGTCCCGTAGGCGGCCCGCTGGCCCCCCGCGACCTCACCCCCGAGGGAACGCCCGCGCCCCCGGGCGCCCAGACGCCCCCGCCCGGCGAGGAGGACGACAGCGGCGTGGTGATCGTCGCCGACCTGGCCACGGCGGGCCGCCGCGTCCTGGACTCCGCCGCCCTCTGGCGGTACGCGGGACGCGTCGTCACCGCCACCCTCCACGACCCGCTCCACCCGGAGACCCGCACCCAGACCCGCCGCGCCCTGAGAGCCCTCCGCCGCGTCGTCCTCATCGACCCGGGCCTGGGGTTGGGCCTCTGCCTGCAGATCGACGTGGCACGTTCCCCCCGCTGCCTACTGGCCTTCCACGTAGACCGAGACAACCCCCAAACCCCCCACTTCGTCCGCCCCTAGCCCTTTCGGGGTTGGGGGGAGCCCCACCGGGAGGCATGGTGGCTGGTGACCTCGGTCCTCGCTCCGCTCGGGCAGTCACATTGGGGCTCCCGCCCCAAACCCCAAGGCGGGGGCTCCGCCCCCCACACCCCCCACCAACCCCGGACGAAAGGCGCGAGACGCCATCCACGTAGTCGAGGGCACTCCACCCCAAGGCGGTGTGACTGCGCTGGGGGACCGTTGCGGCGCGCCCAGCGCGGCGTGCACACGCATCGCACTCGCGACAACCCGCCGATGCGCTGGTCGTTGGGCAGTTCAGGGACCGGCCGCAGGGCATCCAGGGAACCTTCCACATCCCCGCTGTTGGCCCGCGCCAACGCCATGTCGGCGCGGGCTCCGGCCCCGTCGCTGAACGAGCGTTGTTCCGGAGGGGCTTCCTCATAGGCGTTGATCGCTTCGGTGGCCGAACGTGCGGCGGGTTCCTCCTTGCCGGGAAGCCAGATCCGGGCGTCGGCGACGTAGTAGAGACCGACACAACCCCGCCCTCCACTTCGTCAGGCCCTAAAGCCTTCCGGGAAGCCGGGGCGGGGGCATGGGGACTGGTGATCTCGCTCCTCGCTCCGCTCGGGCAGTCATATTGGGGCTCCGCCCCAAACCACAAGGCAGGGGGCTCCGCCCTCCACACCCCCACCAGCCCCGGAACGACAACGCAGAAGACAAGCTCCTGAGAGGCGCTTGGATGAAACGGTCGGTCGCCGAGCGGCACGACGGCCTTCATCTGTGACCGCCCCAGCGCAATAGTCCGACTCGCGGGCCCGGCGCTGCGCGTCCTGGGCCGCGGGAGGTCACGAGAGCCTGCCAGGCGTCGCTCTCCTATCAGGCCAACAGCACGCGGGCGTCGGTCGCCGCGGCGTGCTGCCCGTGATGAAGCATCAGAGGTCGAACGTACCGGCCTTGATGCCGCTCAGCAGGCTTGCGAGGGTCACGTGGCTGAGGGCGATGTGACCGGCATCCGGCGCCTTGCTGTCCCGGATGCCGACCGCGAGGGGAAGACGGGCCACTTCGACGCAGTCTGTCTGACCGGTGTCGGCGCTACGACTGGACTTTCTCCACTGGGTCACTGCTGTGCCTCGATCATCTCTTGGAGTCTCTCGCGGGTGGCCTCGGGCGAGAGTGCGCGCCCGCCGGTTCGATCAAACGCGACCGTGAGTCTACGCAGGTCGCCCGATTCGGTCACCAGCCTCCCACGCGCGGGAGTCTCGACAAATCCCACCTCGCGTTCAGAAGTACTGAAGATGTGGAACGCACCCCCTAGACCCACCTGTGGTCCCACATCCACAGCTACCACTCGGAGCGTCACGTTCGGGAGGTTCGCAACCGCCGCAAGTTTCTCAAGTTGCCCCAAGCGGATGCGGGAGGGGGCCAGCAAAAGGGCCACCTCGGAGAGCAGCACGGAGACATAGGGGGCGTTCTGTCTGGTGATGACCGTCTGCCTTTCCAGGCGCTGGGCGACCTGCCCTTCCACATCGGGTTCACCAGCCAGCCTGAAGACGGCTTCCGCGTATTCGGGCGTTTGCAGCAGTCCCGGGATGAAGGCGACACCGTTCATCCGGATCACGGTGGCGATGGACTCGTACTCGGCGAACGCTCGGAACTGGGCGGGTGCTTGCAGGGTGCTGGCGTAGTGATGAAGAGCGGCGAGTAGTCCGCCGGTTCTCCATTCGTCGTCGAGAGTCCGGAGAGCTTCGACCGGTGGATGGTTCCTTCCTGCCTCCCAATTCGAGACAGTCTTGTGGTCGGCTCCCACAAGCCGACCCACGGCAGCCTGAGACAGCCGGTGCTGCTTGCGGAGTATCCGCAGGTGAAAGGCTAGAAGCGACCACAGGCCGGCCATCGGATCGATCGACTCAGCGCTGCTGCTCATCTACCCTCCATGACTCTCGATCCTCTCGCGAGACAGAGCCAAACTAGCTCCGGCTGTGTGAATGTGTGTCGCGAACCACAGAACACACACCGGGAGAGTGATCGGGGATGGCAGTTAGGAGCACGGCGGCGGATCGCGATCTGACGTGCACGGGTCTTCCTTCCCGGAGCTTTCCGGGCACCATGCGCCAGCACATGGAGCAGCGCCTCGGCCTCTTGGGGCTTATGGATCACCTGCCGACCGAGTTGATCGACGATCTCCATCTGATCGTCTCGGAACTCGCCACGAACGCGTGTCAGACGACTCCCGAACGAGAGATCACCTTCAAGGCCGTCTTCGAGGAGCGCTCCATCTGGATCGGAGTATGGGACTCAAGTAACGAAGCGCCGAAACCCAGGCAGATCGGTCCCTTTCCGGCGGGGGATCTCCAGCCCGACGCTCACGCCCTTGATGAGGGGCACGAGTCCGATGACATCGGAGGCCTGGGGCTCCCCATCGTCATAGCGCTCACGGACGAGCGAGGCGTCGAGTTCACTCCACCAGAAGGGAAGTGGGTGTGGGCACGTCTCAAGCACTGAAGGGACGGACGGTTCGGGTCGATCGGAACCGACGGTCACGGAGGTACTGAGAGCCGGAGTCGGTGTTACCTTGGGCGTGATTCGCTCACGGATAGATGAAAGGAAAGATGCGATGGGAAAGCACGGCAAGAAGGAGACCTGCAAGCGGTGTAACGGATCGGGCACGATCGTCGTCGATGCCGACGGAAAGGATGGCCGGAGTCAGGAAACCCGGAGCTGCCCGGGGTGCGGTGGGGCTGGAGAGGTATGAATCGGCGGCAGTTCATTCCGGACACGGTGTGGGTATGGGGTGACGACGGCTGGATGATCCCGCTGCGCCGGGAGGACGATCCGGGCAGGTGGGGGAGGCTCTGCGACAGCGATGAAGCGATCGTCACGCAGGTGGACGACGGTGCCGGCACCAGGGGCGTACAGCCCACAAGCTCCAGCAGTGCCCCCTCCGTCATGCGGCACATGATCAACGCGCTCGACGTGGAACCAGGAATGCGCGTGCTGGAAATTGGCACCGGGACCGGATATAACGCGGCGATGCTCGCAGAGATCGCGAGCGCGGTTAACGTGACCACGGTCGAGGTCGATGCAGGAATTGCCGACCATGCCCGGCAGGCGCTCAATGCAGCCGGGTTTCCGGTCACCGTTATCACTGGAGACGGCGCTGCCGGATATCCGGAGAACGCGCCGTATGACCGTGTGATCGTGACAGCCTCGGTAAGCGATGTCCCCTACGCCTGGGTGGTTCAGACCGCCGCGCACGGACGCGTGCTCATGCCCTGGGGCAGCGATCTTTACTCGGGCGGGGTTCTGCTGACGCTGACGGTGGGCACTGATGGCACCGCCGACGGGCGATTCACCAGGGCGGTTGCCTTCATGCGTCTGCGAGAGCAACGGCCAAGGCATGTGCCATGGCGAGATGATGAGGGGAAAGGCGACTATCTGCAGAGGGCGACCGGCGTGTTCCCTCATGAGGTGTTCGAGGCTGGATCAGAGGCCAGGTTCGCGGTCGGGGCCCGGCTTCCGGGTGTTACCGACGGCAGGACTCGGAATGAGGATGGGAGCCACACCTTCCGGCTGTCGCACCATGAGACCGGCTCATGGGCGGCCTGCACGCCGAGCGACGACGAACACCGTGTGCGCCAGCACGGGCCGCGCCGACTCTGGGACGAGCTTGAGCGGGCCTATGCCTGGTGGCATGACTCCGGCAAGCCGGGGCCCACACGGTTCGGGCTCACAGTGACCCCAGAAGGTCAACATGTCTGGCTCGACTCGCCGGCGAACCGGATCACCTGAACCCTGATGGGGGCCAGGCCACCGTGCAGGAGCCGGCGATGGCCGTGGCTCGAGTTCCGGCATATGGACAAGGCCGTGGCGGCCGGGCATGCGGCCCTGGCGGTCAGCCGTCCCGCTTGGTCAACCATGGGGGTGGACACGAGGACATCCGGTCCGGCGCCGCGCTGGAGCGGACCGTGCCGATCCTGAAGGCCACCGGTTACCGCCTCGACATGGAGTTCTGGGAGTCCGGTGCCGGGGCGGGCTGCTGCCCGCCCGAATCGCCGTAGCCGAGCAGACCGGCCTCGTCCGGGAGGTCCGGCCGGTCACGGCTGGGAGTAACGCCGAGTTGGCCGCCGTGGTGGACGGCTCGGTGGGGCTGACGTTCGTCAAGGCCGCGACGATCTCTGGCCGTCAGGCCCGTGCGCTGCGCAGAGAGGCCGAGATCAATCCGCATGTCCGCGAGTTCGCCCCTCGGCTCCACTGGACGGTGGAGACCGGGGGGTGGCTCGTGCTCGGCTTCGAGCACGTCGAGGGTCGGCACGCGAACTACGCGCCCGGCTCCCCGGATCTGAACACGGTCGCCGCCTTCATCCGGGAGCTGCACATGCTGGCGTGTCCGGACGTGGTGGAGATGCGCGTCGAGCGGCGCTGGGAGGGCCTCGCCGAGGACGTCTCGGTGCTCGCCGGGGCCACACTTCTGCACACCGACCTCAACCCGCGCAACTTCCTGATCACCCGGTTTGGCCGTCCTTACGTGGTCGACTGGGCGTTCGCCTCTCGCGGGGCCGCCTGGATCGAGGCAGGCCAGGTCATCCCGTGGCTGATCCATGCCGGGCACAGCCCGGCGGAGGCCGAGGCGTGGGCCGACCAGGTCCCCGCCTGGAAGCTCGCCGACCCTGCTGCGATCGACCTGTACGCACAGGTATCAGCCGAACGCTGGAGGCTGCACAGCCAAGCCAACCCACGCCCAAGCGGCGAAGTGCCGGAATACGTCACCGTGAGAGAACGGTGGGCGCGACATCGCGCACGCTGATCCGCCATTCGCGGGGCCATCAGCGCTTATCGAGGGTTGCCTGTTGCTTGTCGGTCCGGGAGGTTTTCGGGGGTGTGGGGGGCGGAGCCCCCTGCCTTGGGGTTTGGGGCGGGAGCCCCAATGAGACTGCCCTCGCGGAGCGAGGACCGATTCTTGAGGGCCTCGTCGGGTTACACGGTGCCTGGGTTGATCGCTGCTCTCAGGTCTTCTGGGAGGTCGCGTAGGCGGGTGGTGAGTTCCCAGGGTTCGATGCCTTCGGGGATGTCCTCGGGGAGGAGGCCGCAGAGGACGGAGCCGGTCGTGTGGACGGCGGTGAACGCGCCGATGCGGGCGATGCCGCCGCCGTTCAGGTGGGCCATCTCGGAGAGCAGGGCGGTCAGGGCCGAGGGGTCGTTCAGGTCCTGCAGGCCCCGGGCGTAGGTGAACAGCTCTTCGGCCAGGGCGTCGGCGCGGCGGCCGGAGAGGTAGAAGGCGGTGCCCTGGTAGACGCCGGCGGAGCGGTGCTCGCGGATACGGATGCGCAGGCCGTACTCGGCGGCGCAGCGTTCAAAGGCTCCGGTGAGGAGGGCCTCGGCCTCGCCTTCCTCGCTGAGGAGGAGTCCGGGTACGACGCCTTCCTCGCGGTTGAGGCGTTCCAGCATCTCCTGCCGGAGTTCGCCGATGACCTGTTCGGCGGCGTCGAGGGAACGGGCCAGGGCGTGCCTGGATTCGCGGTCGAGGTCGGTCTCGGCGAGTCCGGACGACAGGGCGCCGAGTTCGGTCTCGATGCGGTCCACGCGCGCGCCGAGCTTGTCGACCTGGTCGAGGACCTGGGGGTCGGGGCCGGGGGGCGGGGTGGGCCGTTCCGGCGCGTACAGCGATCCGGGCGGCGGTTGCGGCGGGGCCTGCGGGATGGTGATGGCGGGGGCTTCGGCGGCGGCCTGCTCCACGTCGGCGCGCAGCGTGTCGTGCCGCCGGCCCAGTTCGGCGAGCTGCGACCGCAGCTCGCGCAGTTCCGCCTGCGCGCGGGGCAGGCGTTTGTCGGAGGCCAGGTAGAGCTCGCGCCCGGCGATCGCCAGGCACAGCAGGACCAGGATCACGGTGGACATGAGCCTCCTCGGGGGGCGGGCCGCGCCTTCGACCCTAACCGCCGGGGGCGGTCATGCCGAGGGCGCGGCGAGCATTGCGCGATCAGCCGAACAGGCCGCCGAGCAGTCCGCCGAGGATTTCGCCGACGGCTCCGGCGGCCTCGCCCGCGGCGGCGTTGACGGCCTCGCCGGCGACGGCCTTGCCCGCGTCGGCGGCGAGGTTGCCCGCGTAGCCGGCGACGGCGTCGCCGAACTGGCCGACGGGGACGCCGGCGGCGTAGCCCGCGACGTTGGCGGCGCCGGCGAACACCGCGCCGATCGCGCCGACCGCCGCGCCGGCGGCCAGGCCGCCCGCGACGCCCGCGGCGGCGACCCCGCCGACCGCGCCTGCCGCGGCCCATCCGGCGCCGCGCCCGTGGTGGCCGTGGTGGGCCGGGTACGCGGGTCCGCCGTGGTGATGGTGGTGGACGGGAGGCGGTCCGTGGTGTGCGGGAGGCGGCGGGTACTGCGGGGCCGCGGGGGCCGGGGGTGGGGCGTACGGGAGTCCTGCGCCGGGCGCTCCGGGGCCGGGAGGGGGCGGTAGGTGGCCGGGCGGCGGGGGAAGCGGGTTCTGGCCGGGCTGCGGCGCGTGTGCGGCCGGCGGCAGGGGGCTGTTCGATCCCGGTCCGGGGGCGGGCGGGGGGAACTGCCCGTACTGGCCGGGGCCGCCGTAGGCGGCAGCGGCCGGGGCCGGGGCGCCGTGTCCGTGGCCTGGCGTGCCGTGGTGCGCGGGCGGGGCGCCGGGAGGCGGTGGGAACGTCGAGTGGCCGCCCGGTGGGGGCAGTGGCGCGCCTCCGGGGGGCGTGTGCCCCGGCGAGGGGTAGGGCGATGCCTGCGGGCGCGGCCGGGACGCGGCCTCCTCCAGCCAGCGGCCGATCTTGGAGTTCCAGTCCGTCTCGGCGGCCTCCTGGTGCTCGACCTGGAAGCGGCCGAACCGCTCGTCCGGGGACCCGCCGGCCCGCCGGTCGGCCTCCAGCACGAACGCCATGTGCCGCGGGTTGGCGATGAAGCTGAGCCCCACCTCGCCGATCCGGCCCGCGTACTGCGGCGGCGGCGCCAGCTGGATCTCCTGGTAGAACGGGAGCTGCTGCGGGACGCCGCGCAGCTTCGACTGCTCGAACGCCACGTTCTGGATCTTGAAGCCGAGCCGGGCGATCGCCGCGAGCACCCACTGCTGCGACTTCAGCGGCTCCACCGAGATCGGGTCGACGTCGCCCGGGTCGGGCTCGCCCTTGACGTCCACCTCGGTGCACAGCCCGATGGTGAAGCCCGGCAGCTCCCGGCCCAGCACCGTGGTGAACGGCAGCTCGTACGGCAGCGGGATCGAGAACGACAGGTCGCGCCGCTGGCCGGGCTCCAGCCGGAACGCCCTGGTGAGCGCGCCGCGGTAGACCTCGGGGCCCGCGCTCTCCCCGCCGTAGCCGTTCTGCATGCGCGGCATCAGCGCGAGCGTCACATGCCGGATCTCAGCGGGGCGCTGGCCCCCGACCAGGTGCACCTTGCCGGCCACGACCCCGCCGGGGCGGCAGTTCGGCTCCGACAGGATCGTTTCGACGGAGGGACCCGGGGCCCCGCCGTACCCGCCCGCCATCTGCCCATAGGCCACAGGCCCTACCCCTCTCGCGCGACACCGCGGGGGCGGTCCCCGCATCGGTCAGACGAAATCCACCATGCCATCGTTTCATCGCGGGCGGCGACCCCCGATATGCCATGGAATGGGTGAATCGTCCCCTCGGCGAGACGAGGGGACGATCCATCCCAGGTCACTCGCCGGGCTTCGCCTCGCGGGCCGACACGGTGACGGTCGCGTAGCCCAGCTTCTCCAGGGGCTCGCGGATCTGCTCGGCGTCGCCCACCGCGATGACGGTCAGCGCCTCCGGGTCGACGTGCTCGGCGTACGCGCGCGCCACCTCGTCCGGCGTCGCGGCGCGGACGGCGTCCAGGTAGCGCCGCGGGTAGTCGGCGCCCAGGCCGTTGGCGGCCGCGTCGGCCAGCTCCGCGGCGACCGAACGGGCCGTCTCGTACTCGGCCGGCGCCCGGTCGGCCAGGGCCCGCACCGAGGAGCCGCACTCCTCGGCGTCGATGCCCCGCGACACGACCCCGCGCAGCTCGGTCAGCGCGTCGGCGACCGCGTCCGCCGTCACCTCGGTGTGGACGGCGCCCTGCGTGATGAACAGCCCGCAGTGCCGCAGCCGCAGCAGCCCGGCGCGCACCCCGTAGGTGTACCCCTTCTCCTCCCGGAGCACGGCGTTCAGCCGCGAGGTGAGGCCGCCGCCCAGCACGTGCGACACCACGGTCAGCAGCGGCCAGTCGGGGTGCGAGCGGTTCGGCACGCCGTGCCCGAGGCTCAGGTACGTCTGGACCGATCCGGGACGGTCGACCACCACGATCCGCGGGCCCGTCGTCGGCGCGATCTCGTCCGGGACGCGCAGGGCCTCGCCCGAGCTCGTCCAGCCCTCCAGCGCGGCGGTCAGCGCGGCGTCGGCGTCCACGCCGGACAGGTCGCCCGCGACCACCGCCGTCGCCTCGCCGGGGACGGCCGAGCCGTAGAACGCGCGCACGTCCGCGCCCTGGATCGCGTCCACCGACTCGGGCGTGCCGCCGGTCGGCCGGGACGCCCGCGCCCCGGCCGGGAACATCACGGCGCGCAGCTCGCGCATGGCGCGCGAGCCCGGGTCGGCGTCCTCCTGCGCGATCTCCTCCAGCCGCTCGCGGACCAGCCGGCGCACGTCGGAGTCGGCCAGCGCCGGCTCCCGCACCACCGAGGAGAACAGCTCCAGCGCCGCGCCGAGCCGGGTCACCGGGACGTCCAGGGCGATCCGCAGCGCGGTCAGGTCGGCCGAGGCGTACAGGCTGGCGCCCAGCCGCTCGAACGCGGCGGTCAGCGCGGTGCCGCCGCCGGGCTCGGTGCCCTCCAGCAGCGCCCGCGCGGCCAGCGCGGCGACGCCGTCGCCGCCGTCCGGCTCGCGCCCGGCGCCGGCGTTCAGCACCAGGCGCACGGCCGCCAGCCGCCGCCCGGGAAGGTCGCAGCGCAGCGTGGCGGGGCCGCCGGGCACCGCGCCCTCCGCGCCGGCCGGGAACGCCCAGGCGGGGACGGGACCGGGGACCGGGCGCGGCGCCAGGGCCAGGGCCGAGGGCTCGGAGCCCGCGGGGTCGGTGGTCACGACGCCGTACCTCCATAGGTCAGGACGGAGCGCGAGCCGGGCCGCAGCCACCGGCCCGCCATCTCCTTGATCTGGTCCGCGGTGACCGCCGCGGCGCGGCCCGGCGCGGTGAACACCCGGGCCGGGTCGCCGAACTGGGTGGCGTTCTGCGACAGCGCGTTGGCCAGCCCGGTCACCGTCTCGGTCTGCTCCAGGAACCCGCGCTCGGCCTGCGCGGTGGCGCGGGCGGTCTCGTCGGCGTCGGGGCCGCCGGCCGCGAACCGGGCCAGCTCCTCGTCCAGCACCTCGGCGATCTTGGCGGTGTCGGGGCCGATCGCGTCCACGATGGCCAGCGACGGGCCGCCCGCCAGCCGGGTCACCCCGGCCCACACCTCGGTGGCGATCTGGTCGCGGCGCACCATCCGGTCGTACAGCCGGGAGCCGGAGCCGCCGCCGAGGATCTCCACCGCCAGCTCGGCCGCCTCGATGTCGGTGCCGCCGTCGGAGGGCAGCGGGAACATCGCGAAGTAGGCGGGCGAGGGCACCTCCTCGTCCACCGGCTCGGCGTTGACCGCGGGCAGCGGGCCCAGGTCGCCCGGCCGGGCCGGCGGCGCCTGCGGACCGGAGGGCAGGCCGCCGAAGTAGCGCTCCACCGCGGCCAGGGTCGCCTCCGGGTCGACGTCGCCGACGATCGAGATGACCGCGTTGCCCGGCGCGTACCAGGTGCCGAAGAAGTCGGCGCAGTCCTCCAGGGTGGTGGCGTCCAGGTCCTCCATCGAGCCGATGGGGGTGTGCGCGTAGGGGTGCCTCTCGGGGAACGTCAGCGCGCACAGCTTCTCGAACGCGGTGCCGTACGGCTGGTTGTCGTAGCGCTGGCGGCGCTCGTTCTTCACCACGTCGCGCTGGTTGTCGAGGTTGGCCTGGGTGAGCGCGGCGGGCAGCGTGCCCATCCGGTCGGCCTCCAGCCACAGGGCCAGCTCCAGATGGCTGACCGGCACCGTCTCGTAGTAATTGGTGCGTTCAAAGGAGGTGCTGGCGTTGAAGGTGGCGCCGGCGCTCTCCAGGAGCGCGGCGTGCTCGCCCTCGGCGACGTTGGCCGAGCCCTGGAACATCAGGTGCTCGAAGAGGTGCGCCAGACCGGTGCGGCCGGCCCGCTCGTGGCGCGAGCCCACGCCGTACCAGATGTTCACGGCGGCCAGCGGTACGACATGGTCCTCGCAGACCACCACGCGCAGGCCATTGCCGAGCGTGTGCTCATGCAGCGGCTGTTCTGCCACGGAGCGCTCCCGTCCGTTCGGTGGATCGGTTGGCGAGACGGCACCGCGCGCGTCTGCGGGACTGCGCCCTGGCGGCGGGCTTGATCTCTGTCTCACGGTACCGGTTCGCGTAGCCCGCGGGCGCCGCACGTCCGGTACGACGAGGGCCGGGCGATTTCCGGTGCCGTTCCGGAGGTCCGGGAGGGGGACGAGACGCGTCTGGGGCCTCTGGGGGCGCTGTGGCGGGGGCGAAGGGAAGGAATAAGGAGGCGGGGGAGTAAGAGAGGAGGGGAGCGGAAGCGCCCTGCGCCGAGGGGAGGCTCAGCGGGTGGTCTGGGACTTGGTGCCGCCCTGGCCGCCGGCGGCCGCGGCCTCGTGGGCGGCGAGCGCCTCGTCCAGCGTGCGGTGCAGCACGAAGATCTTGGTGAGCTGGGTGACGTGGAAGACCCGCCGCACCCGGTCGTTGACCCCCATGAACGACATGGAGCCGTCCCGGGCGCGGAGCCGGTGGTAGATGCCGACCAGGACGCCGAGGCCGGTGGAGTCGAGGAAGGTGACCTCGCTCAGGTCCACCACCAGGTGGAGGGCCCCGTTGTCGATGATGTCGAGCAGTCTCTCCCGCAGGCGGGGGCTGGTGAAGACGTCGATCTCACCGCTGATCGTGACGACGGTGAGGTCCTTCTCGACCCTGTGCTCGACGGCGAATTCCACCGCTACTCCCTCTCCGGACGGTTTCGTGGGTGCACGCATACCCGCCGGGCAGGGCCTTCATTCCGTGGGCCGCTGCGAGGTCCGGCACAAGGCCCCGCTTTGGGCCTGTCCAAAGGACCACCGGGCCAGGAACGCACGGGCTAGGAACGCACGGGCTAGGAACGCACGGGCTGGGAACAGCGGAACAGGGCCCAGACGACCTTGCCCTGGGGCAGGCCGCACCACCCCCAGCGCATACTGAACGACTCGACCAGGTGCAGTCCGCGGCCGGTCTCGGCTATGTAGTCGGGCTCCTTGCGCCGCGGCGCGGAGGGGCTGGCGTCCATGATCCCGCACAGCAGCCAGGGGGCCTGGTACAGCAGCCGCAGCCGGATGGCGGCGGGCGCCGAGCCCAGCGGGTCCCCGGCGGAGTGGACGGCCGAGCCGACCGTGGCGCCGGAGGAGTAAGAGGCCCGCGAGGCGCCCTGGCCGTGCGCGCCCTGCGTGCTGTGGGACGGATGCGCGCCGTGGGACCCGTGGAGGCTGTGGGGGAGGTCGGGGTCCGGGCCGTGTGCGGCCGGGCCGGAAGTGTAAGGGTTGCGGGCGCGGGGGCCGTGGGCGGCGGGGCCGCCGCTGTGCCTCAGCGCGTTGGTGACGAGTTCCGAGACCACCAGGCCGACGTCGTCGGAGATCGCCCCGCAGCCCCAGCCGTCCAGCCGCGAGACGGCGAAGTGGCGCGCCTCGGTGACCGACTCGGGCTCGGGCAGGACGGTGAAGGAGACGGTCGGCGCGGCCGGTTCGACCAGTGTGCGCAGCCCCTGGGCCAGGCGTGGCGGCAGATCACTGGATTCGGGCACCGGTGTCGCCGGTACGGCACAGTCCTGTGGCCCCGGCGCACCCGCGATGGGGCCTACCCCCCATCGCGTGTCGTCGTGCGCGTGGCGTGACGTCATTCCCCGGACCCCGCAGAGTGATCTCGTTGTGCAGCCGTGGCTCGGAAGTCTCGTGCGTTATCCTGCGCATCGTAGCGTGCGAATGCAAGGCCCAATGCACGTGCATCCGAACCGAACGGGCGCGATCCGTCACGATCGGCAGGGTGCTCGCGCGGGCGGACGGAGGTAAACCGCAGGACAGGCACCCCAATGGCACACTGAGTACACTCTCCGGCTTCGCCGGGGAAAAATCGCTGTCCGCCAACGAGCCGCGGGAGGTTGGGCGTGACTCCAGAGACGCCGGGAGCTGGATCGACGGTCCGTCGGATCCTGCTCGGCTCGCAGCTGCGTCGCCTGCGAGAGGCGAAGGGCGTGAGCCGGCAGGAGGCCGGCTATGTCATCCGCGCGTCGGAGTCGAAGATCAGCCGCTTGGAGCTCGGGCGGGTCAGCTTCAAAGAGCGTGACGTGGACGACCTGCTCACGCTGTACGGCGTCGACGACGCGACCGAGCGCGAGGCGCTGCTGCAACTGGCACGGGAAGCCAACACCCCGGGCTGGTGGCACCGCTACAACGACGTCCTCCCCGGCTGGTTCCAGACCTATGTCGGCCTGGAGGAGTCGGCGGCGCTGATCCGGACCTACGAACTACAGTTCGTCCCGGGTCTGCTGCAGTCCGAGGGCTACGCGCGGGCGGTGATCCGGCTGGGCAACGCCGGTGCGGCCGAACAGGAGATCGACCAGCGGGTCGAGCTGCGGCTGCAACGGCAGGAACGGCTGACGGGCCCCGACGCCCCGAGGCTGTGGGCGGTGCTGGACGAGGGCGCGCTGCGCCGGCCGATCGGCGGCCCGGAGGTGATGCGGGGCCAGTTCGAGCATCTCATCGAGATGTCCAAGCTGCCCAACGTCACCATCCAGGTGATGCCGTTCCGGTTCGGCGGCCACGCCGCCGAGGGCGGAGCCTTCTCGATCCTGCGCTTCCCCGATCAGGACCTGCCGGACGTCGTGTACGTCGAGAACCTCACCGGCGCGATGTACCTGGACAAGCGCGACGACGTCGACACCTACCTGCAGGCGATGGAACGCCTCTGCGTCGACAGTGCCACACCCGAGCGCACCGTCGAGCTTCTCGGTGATTACCTCAGAGAGACATGATGCTCCAGACCGACGGCCAGAACTTTCCTGGACGCAACAACGCCTACGAGGGCGCCCACGAGGCCGCCCGCGACAGCGCCTATGACAACGCCTACGACAACGGGATGCCGGCGACCGGCCTCACCGGGGCCCGCTGGCTGAAATCGCGGCGCAGCAACTCCCAGGGGAACTGCGTGGAGATCGCGGAACTGCCCGGCGGGCACATCGCGATGCGCAACTCCCGGCATCCGGAGGGCCCCGCCCTCATCTACACCCGGCCCGAGATCGAGGCGCTGATCCTCGGGGCCAAGGACGGGGACTTCGATCACCTGATCGCCTCGTCCTCCAACTGATCCGAAGCCATACGCCGGGCGCACCCGCTCGCGCATCCGCGCCCGGCCCGATCCCCCGCGCTCCTGAGCCCCGTCACACGGAGGCGAGCCCCTCCGGCTCAGGCTCCGCTCCGGCCGCTCCGGCCCGCTTCCGCCGCTCAGGCTCCGCACTGGCCACTGTCGCCACTCCGGCCCGCTCCGGCTCCGCTCCGGCCTCCCGGCCGCTCCGGCCGTTCAGGCTCCGCTCTGGCCCGCTCCGGTCACTCTGGCCGCTCTACCCGCTTCGGCCGTTCAGGCTCCGCTCTGGCCGCTCCGGCCTCCCGGCTGCTCAGCCGCAGTTCGCGTACGACGACGTGGCCGACCCCGAGCCGAACCGGACGCACTGCCCGGCCGCCGAGACGTACACCGGCCCCGCGTACCAGGCGTACGACCCGCTGTCGGCGACCTTGCTGCCGCCCTGGCGCTGGATCCACACCGACGCCGACGACGCGCGGCCCACGTTCTTGGTCTTGATCAGGACGGCGCAGTTGTAACCGGAGCTGTTGTAGAGCTGGTACGCCCGGCCGCCCGAAACCGCCATCGAGCGCTGCACGTAATACCCGCCGCCGTGGCCGCCGGAGTTGCACACCTGCTGGGGCGTGTACTTGTTGGCGGGTTCGGGGGTGGAGCCGCCGCCTCCCCCGCCGCTTCCTCCGCCCGGCGGGGGCGTGGACGGCTGGCCGGAATTGCCGCCCCCCGTCCTCGGGGTCTCCGAGGTGCCGGGCTGCGCGCCGGGGCTCTGGGAGTTCTTCGGCTTGGCCGTCCCCTTGCCCGGCGTGGGGTCGGGGGCGCCGGGGAGGTTCTCGACAGTGACGGGGCCGTTCGGGCCGTTCTGCTGGGCGGCGGCCGCACCTGGGCCCTTGTCGCCGCCCGAACGGGTCGCGGCCCACACCGCGCCGCCGGCCAGCAGTGCCGCGACGGCGGCGGCCGCTGCGATCGGGACCAGCAGCCGTTTTCGCCCGCCCTCACCCTGGCCGCCGGGCCGGTGCTGCTGCCCCGGCATCGGATGCGGGTGAGGAGGCGGCTGCGGCACGGTGCTGCCGTGCACCCCGTGCTCGCCGCCCGACCTCGGGTCGGTGGCCGCCATCGGGGACGCCGCGGCGTGGAACTGGGGCGGGGGCGGAGGCTGCGGCGGGGCCGGGGACGGAGCCCGGGGAACGCCGGCCGCGCCCGGCGCGCCGTCCGCGGGAGGGCCGCCGGGCACCGCGCCGGCACCGGGTACCGCACCGGGCATCGGGACGGCGCCGGGCACCGCACCGGCACCGGGTACCGCACCGGGTACCGCGGCGGCTCCCGGGACCGCGTTCGGGGCGGCGCCGACCAGCCGTTCCTGGGCCTCGCGGGCGGTGGGACGGCGCTCGGGCTCCTTGGCCAGGCAGGCGTCCACCACCTCGCGCAGCGGGCTCGGCAGGTCGCCGAGGTCCGGCGCGCCGGTCAGGATGCGGTGCATCACCGCGGCCATGTCGTCGTTGCCGAACGCGGGCCGCCCGGTCGCCGCGAACACCATCGTGGTGCCCCAGGCGAACATGTCCGAGGCCGGTCCGACCGCGCCGCCGCTGAAGTGCTCGGGCGCCATGTACGCGGGCGTCCCGACGTTCTGGGTCTCACCGGCCGCGCCCAGCGCCCGCGCCACCCCGAAGTCGATCACGCGCGGGCCGTCCGGGCCCATCATCACGTTGTGCGGCTTGAAGTCGCGGTGCACGATGCCGGCCTGGTGGATCGCGTACAGCGCGGTCAGCGTGCTGATCGCGAGCCGTTCCAGCGCTCCGCCGGCGCGCGGCCCCTCGGCCTGCACCTGCAGGTGCAGCGACTGGCCGGGCACGAACTCGCTGACGATGTACGGCTGGTCGCCGGCCAGGTCGGCGTCCAGGACCTGCGCCGTGCAGAACCGGGCGACCCGCTTGGCGACCGCAAGTTCCCGGACGAACCGGCTGCGCGCGGACTCGTCCCCGGTGAGCCCGGAGTGCAGCAGCTTGACGGCGACGTAGTCGGACAGCCGTTCCGGTTCGCCCGTTCCCGCGCGGCGGCCGAGGAAGACCGCGCCCTGACCGCCCTCGCCCAGCCGGCCCAGGAGCTCGTACTCCCCGAGCGCGGTCGGGTCGCCCGACCGCAGCGGACGGGTGTCCGGCATCGTCCTGTCCGTCACGCCACTCTCACTTCGTCGCATCCGCCTCTGGCCTTGCAAGACTATTGGTCGATCGAGGGTGCGCGCTCATGAACGAGGGCGATCGCGACCGTCCTGCCGGATGTTCGCGCAGGTCCGGGCCGGTTCAGCCGACAGGCGCGGGGCGGCCTCCGTCTACGAGCGAATGCTCGTTCTACAGTGCGGAAGACCCCCGGCACCGCACGTTCCGGTGTGCCGGGGGCCTGCTTCTTATCCGGGTTTTCGGTCAGGCCGGGTCGGGACCGCACCGCCAGAGGCGCCGCTCCGCCCGGCCGTGCTCATGGCCCGGCGGACCCTCCGGGGCATGACCGCGTTCCAGACGCGCCGCCACCGCGAGCGCCCGCAGCGAGGTCGACTTCACATGCTTGTGCCCGGCGCCGGTCCGGGCCTGGGGAATGCTGCTACGCACCAGATACTCCATGGGGGTCGGATTACCCGAATCATCCGGTCGCGCACCTGCCCGCGGACCGGGTCGGGAAGCGCGGGACGATCACCGCGCCCCCGGTACAACCCCAAGATCGTCCACGGTATTCCGAGCGAGCGTTCGATTTTTTTGGCCCCCTGAGGCGGCGCTAGGTTGGCAGGCCACGCCCCCCGCCGAGGAGACCCCCGATGACGACCGCCTACTACGACGATCTGGCCGGGCTCCTGCTCGCGCGCGGCCTGCCCGCCGAAGAGGTGGCCGACACCGTCGGACGGCTCGCCGCGCACGCCGCCGGCGCCGACCCCAAAAACGAGTACGGCCCCTGCGCCGCCCTCGCCGAACGGCTCACCGGCGCCGCGTCCGGCCCCGTCGACGGCGCGCCCAGCCCCGAGACCGACCCCACCGCGCGCACCCGGACCTGGACCGCCGACGCGTTCGGCGACCGCGCCCGCCTCGACGCCTTCGGCGCGGCGGGCTGGGAGGTCGAACGGGTCGACGAGCGCGACCGCTTCGTCGCCCGCCGCGACCTCACCGACCCGCGCCGCTGGGAGTACCGGCGCGAGACCGGCGACGCCGCGCCCCCGGACGGCGACTGGGAACCCTGCGGCACCTGGCTCTGCTTCCGCTACTACAAGCGCCCCGCGCAGGACGGGCCCGGCGACCTCTCCGGCGAGATCCCGCGGACCTCGTCCCGGCGCGCGCAGCTCTCCCTCATGGTCGCCTGCTACGTCGCCACCCTCGCCGCCATCGGCCTCGGCTGGACGATCTTCAACGGCTCCGGTTCCGGCTCCGGGACGGGCCTCGGCTTCCTCGGCGGCTTCCTGATCGGCGGCGCCGTGGCGGCGGGCGCGCTGGTGATCGCCCGCGCCCGCCGTCCCTGACACCGACACCCCTCGTTCACCGGTCCCACCGGTGACCGTTCCCCAACACCTTTTACCGTCGGTGCAGCCGCGGCTCCGGAACGTCTCAACCCCCCTAGGAGACAGCCGATGGAACGCCGTACCTTCATGCGCGCCACCCTGGTCGGGACGGGCGCCGCCGCCTTCACCGGCACCCTCTGGCAGCGCGCCGCCCTCGCCGCCCCCGCGCAGAACGCCCCCAGCCCCTACGGCGCGCTCCAGGCCGCCGACGCCAACGGCATCCAGCTCCCGCCGGGCTTCACCAGCCAGGTCGTGGCCCGGTCCGGGCAGACCGTCACCGGCACGTCCTACACCTGGCACAGCGCGCCCGACGGCGGCGCCTGCTTCGCCGACGGCACCGGCTGGATCTACGTGTCCAACGCCGAGGTGTCCGCCTCCTCCGGTGGCGGCGCCTCGATGATCCGGTTCAACTCCAGCGGCGCCGTGACCGGGGCGTCCCGCATCCTGTCCGGGACGGACCGCAACTGCGCGGGCGGCAAGACCCCCTGGAACACCTGGCTGTCGTGCGAGGAGACCGACACCGGCCGGGTCTGGGAGACCTACCCGTTCGGCGGCACCGCCGTGGCCCGTCCCGCGATGGGACGCTTCAACCACGAGGCCGCCGCGGCCGACCCCGTCCGCCGCGTCATCTACCTCACCGAGGACAAGAGCGACGGCTGCTTCTACCGGTTCGTCCCCACCACCTGGGGGGACCTGTCGTCCGGAACGCTCCAGGTGCTGCGCGCCGGCACCGCCACCTCCGGCACGTTCACCTGGGCGAACGTCCCCGACCCCGACGGATCCCCGACCGCGACGCGCAACCAGGTCTCGGGCGTCAAGCGCTTCAACGGCGGCGAGGGCTGCCACTACGCGGGCGACACCGTCTGGTTCACCACCAAGGGCGACAACCGCGTCTGGCAGGTGAACCTCGCCGCCGGCACCTACGAGCTCGCCTACGACGACAGCCTCGTCAGCCCCGGCTCGCCCCCGCTCACCGGCGTCGACAACATCACCGGCGCCTCCTCCGGCGACCTGTACGTGGCCGAGGACGGCGGCAACATGGAGATCTGCATGATCACCCCGGACGACAAGATCTCCGTGTTCCTCCGCATCACCGGCCAGTCCTCCTCCGAGATCGCCGGCCCCGCGTTCAACCCGGCCGGGAACCGCCTCTACTTCTCCTCGCAGCGCGGCACCTCCGGCTCGTCCTCGAACGGCATCACCTACTGCGTGACGGGCCCGTTCCGGACCTGACCGATACCCGATCTCCGGGCCGGCCGGTCCTGCCGTCCGGCCCGGAGGTCCAATACAGTCGTCCGCCGAACCCACCCGGGGAAGGGGACGATGCGCCGACTCGCAGCGGCGGCGGCAGCCGCCACTCTCGCCCTCCCCGCCCTCCCGCCGACCGCCCACGCCGCACCCGCCCCCTGCGACCTCCCGCGCGGCTACACCGGCCCCGTCGGCGAACAATGGGCCCGGAAACGCCTCGGCTACGACCGCGCCTGGACGCTCACCCAGGGCGAGGGCGTCCTCACCGCGGTCATCGACAGCGGCGCCGACACCCGCCACCCCATGCTGAGCGGCCGGATCGCCGACTCCGTCGACCTCACCGGCACCGGCGACCGCGACTGCGCCGGGCACGGCACCGGCGTCGCCGCCCTCATCGCCGGCCGCGACCCCCGCCTCGGCGGCGTCGCCCCCGCCGCCAGGCTCCTGATCGTCAAGCAGCAGCACGCCGAACGCGACGCCGACGGCGGCGCCCGCCTCCCCAAGGCCGTCCGCGCCGCCGCCGACGCCGGAGCCCGCGTCATCAACATCTCCCTCAAGGCCGCGCCCTCCCCGGCCCTCGACCAGGCCGTCCAGTACGCGCACACCAAGGACGCCGTCATCGTCGCCGCCGCCGGAAACGCCCAGGAACAGGACGGCGACCAGGGCGCCGCGTACCCCGCGAGCTACCCGGGCGTCCTCTCCGTCGCCTCCCTGGGACCCGACGGCGCCCGCGCCGAGAGCTCCGGCGTCCAGTCCAAGGTCGACCTCGCCGCCCCCGGCAAGGGCCTGATCACCCCGTGGCCCGGCGGCGGCCACAACCCGCAGGCCGAGGGCACCAGCTACGCCGCCGCGTTCGTGTCCGGGACGGCCGCCCTCGTACGGTCCCGCCACCCCCACCTGAACCGGGAGCAGGTCGTCAGGCGCATCCTCGCGACCGCCGACGGCAACGCCGGAACGGGCACCGGCCGCGGCATGGTCAACCCCGTCCAGGCCGTCACCGCCGTCCTGGCAGGAGAGACCGCCCCGCCGCCGGCGCCGTCCCAGCCGCCCGCGGCCGTCCTGGCCGCCCCCGAACCGTCCGACGACCGCACCCGCGCGATCGCCACCGCCGTCACCGCGGTCACCCTCACCGCCGCCGCCCTGGCCGCCCTGTCGGGCGTGATCGTCCCCATGGGCCGCCGCCGCAACTGGCGCCCGGGCCGCGCCGCCCTCCCGGCCCCCGAGCCCGAGGACACCCCCGAAACAGCCCCGCCGTCCACCACGATCGGCACCCCCTAGGAGGCGTGCAACCCCGTCTGCACCAACCGCGCCCCGGCCCGCCGATCGGCCAGCGTCCCACGTCCCACAGGCAGGGGCGCCGGGCGGACCTCGTGGAAGAGCGGGCCCTCCTCCTTGGTCCCCGACATGATCAGAGCGGGCGAGGCCATGTCCTTGAGCTGCTGGAGGACCGGGTCGTACAGCGCCCGCCCGGCACCGCCCATCGCGCGCGACAGCACCAGGTGCAGTCCGATGTCGCGCGCCTGGGGGAGCAGCTCCAGCAGCGGCAGCAGGGGGTTGCTCGACGTGGCGACAAGGTCGTAGTCGTCGACGAAGAGGAAGACGTCCGAGCCCTTCCACCACGAACGGTCGCGGAGCCGGTCGGGCGGCAGGTCCGCCGGGGGCAGCCGCTCGCGCAGCGCCTCCGCGAGGTCCTCCACGAGTTCGGACGCCGCCGACGCGGACGCGGCGTACCCGATCCGGTGGCCGGTGTCGGCGGTGTCCAGGAGCGCCCGCCGGTAGTCGACGAAGAGGAGCCTGGCCTCGTCGGGGGCGTGCAGGGTGACGAGCCCCTCGGCGATGAGGCGCAGCAGGTTCGACTTGCCGCACTCGGTCTCGCCCACGACCACGAAATGGGGATCGACGGCGAAATCCAGCTGGACGGGAGCCAGCGCGTCCTCGTCGATGCCGATCGGCACCCGCCACGCCTCCCGGGGGACACCGGCCAGCCCGGAGGCCGGCAGCAGGCTCGGCAGCAGGCGCACGGGGGGCGCCTTCGGGCCCTGCCAGGCCCCGGCGACGAGGTCGACCGTCGCCGCGACCCCGTCGGCCAGGTCGTCGGTGGTGCCGCGCCCGTCCAGACGCGGCAGCGCCGCCAGGAAGTGCATGCCGTCCCGGGTGAGCCCGCGCCCGGGACGCCCCTCCGGGACGTTCTCGGCCAGCCGCCGGTCGACCTCGGACTCGTAGGAGTCGCCGAGCTTCAACTCCAGCCGCGTGCCGAACACGTCCCGGATCCCCATCCGGAACTCCGACCACTTCCCGGCCGTGGCCACCACGTGGATCCCGTACCCGAGCCCGCGCGCGGCCAGATCGGTGATGGCCTCCTCGAGCTGCTCGTACTCCTGCCGCAGGGACGTCCAGCCGTCCACCACCAGGAAGACGTCGCCGAAACCGTCGCCCGGGACCCGCCCCTCCGCGCGCATCCGCCGGTACGCGGCGATCGAGTCGATGCCGCGCTCGGCGAACTCCTGCTCGCGCCGGTCGAGGAGCGTGGACACCTCGGCGACCGTACGGCGGACCCGGTCGGGATCCCGCCTGCTCGCGACGCCTCCGACGTGGGGCAGCCCGGCGAGCGCGCCCAGCGTTCCGCCCCCGAAGTCCAGGCAGTAGAACTGGACCTCCTCGGGGGTGTGCAGCACGGCGAGCGAGGTCAGCAGCGCGCGCAGCGCGGTCGACTTGCCGGTCTGCGGCGCGCCCACGATCCCCACGTGCCCGGCGGCGGCCGACAGGTCGACCCAGAGCGGCTCGCGCCGCTGCTCGAAGGGCCGGTCGATGACGCCGGCCACGGCCCCCAGGCGTCCCCTCCCCTCCCAGCCGGCCGCCGTGAGCCCCAGCCCGGCAGCGGCCGACAGCGGCGGCAGCAGCTGGTCGACGGACGGCGGGACGTCCAGCGGCGGCAGCCAGATCCGGTGCGCCGGCGCGCCCCTGTCCGCGAGCCGGTCGATCACCGCGGTGAAGAGGGTCTCCCCGGTCGCCGGTTCGCCGGGTAGGGGGCGGGCGCCCTCCCCGGCAGGTGGACGCTCGTCGGCCCGGGGGGCGATGCGGTCCAGCGTGTACGGGGTGATCCGCCGGTGCCGGATCGTGCCGCTCGGCCGGACGTTCTCCTGCCGCCCCTCCCCGACCGGACCGGAGACGTAGGCGGCCTTGAACCGCACCATCTCGCTGATGGACACCTTCAGATAACCGTTGCCCGGCTGCGACGGGAGCTCGTAAGCGTCGGGCACCCCCAGCACGACCCGCGACTCCATCGCCGAGAACGTCCGCAGCCCGATCCGGTAGGAGAGGTGTCCGTCGAGGCCGCGCAGCTTGCCCTCCTCCAGACGCTGCGAGGCCAGGAGCAGGTGGACGCCCAGCGAACGGCCCAGCCGCCCGATCATCACGAACAGCTCCGCGAACTCCGGCTTGGCCGACAGCAGCTCGGAGAACTCGTCCAGCACGACGAACAGCGTCGGGAGCGGGTCGAGCCGCGCCCCCTGCTCCCGCGCCTTCTCGTAGTCGCGGAGCGAGGCGTAATTGCCCGCCGCGCGCAGCAGCTCCTGCCGGCGGACCATCTCGCCGTTCAGCGCGTCGTACATGCGGTCGACGAGCGGGAGCTCCTCCTCCAGGTTGGTGATGACCGCCGACACGTGCCGTAGCCGCTCCAGCCCGAGGAACGTCGCGCCGCCCTTGAAGTCGACGAGCACGAAGTTCAGCGTCTCGGACGGATGGGTGAGCGCGAGCGCCAGCACGAGCGTGCGCAGCAGCTCCGACTTGCCCGAGCCGGTCGCGCCGATGAGCAGGCCGTGCGGGCCCATGCCGCCCTGCGCCGACTCCTTGATGTCGAGCTCGACGGGACGGCCTTCGCCGTCCACCCCGATGGGCACGCGCAGCCGGTTGCGCGGTGCCTTCGGCTGCTCCCAGGCGCGCTCCGGCTGGAGGTCGTCCAGGCCGTCCAGGCCGAGCAGCGAGGTGAGCGTGAGGTCGCCGGCCAGCGCGTCCTGCTCAGGCTCGCCAGGTGCCCCGGCGCGCAGCGACGCCAGCCGCAGCGCGAGCCCTTCGCCCTGGACGGGGGTGAGGGCGTCGGGACGGCCCAGCGACGCCGCGACGTCCTTGCCGGTGTGATCCCGCTCCAGCATCTCCAGATGGTCCGCGGCCACGCGCAGCCGCAGCATGGTGGCGTCGGGCGTGGGGGCGACCGCGCCGTCGAGATCGATGACGCACACCCCCTTGATCCCGTCCGCGCCGAGCTGGGAGTCGGGGGTGACGGTGCCGCCGTCCACGATCACGACGTGGAACGGCAGGTCCTGCGCGTCCACGCCGGGGCTGAACCGCGGCCGGTCCTTGAGGTCGTCGTCCAGGAGGCGTTCGAGGTCGGTGAGGGAGCCGGCGAACAGCCGCACCGGGCCCGCCGCGTCCTGCTCGTCCGGGTGCAGGCAGTGCGGCAGCCACTTGGCCCACTCCCAGTCGCGCACCCGCTCGGGCGCCGCGCAGATCGACAGGCGCACGTCGTCGGGCGTGTGGAAGGCGACGAGCTGGGCCACCATCGCCCGGACCATCTCCCGCACGGCCGACGCGTCACCGGTGGGCAAGATCCGCGCGAACGCGGGCAGGGACACCGCCACCGGAAGGTCCGGGACGGTCGAATGCGCCCGCAGGAACCGTCTCAGCGCCCCCGCGCACATCGGCTCCAGATCCTCGATCGGCCGGGTCTCCGGGGTGATCAGCTCCAGCGCGAGCCGCTGCCGGCCCCGGCCGATCCGCACCTGGCCGAAGTCCTCGTCCGCCGGGCGCCGCTCCCAGAGCCGGTGGCTCATCGCCAGCGACCACAGCGTCCGCGGGCTGGGGCCCGTCCATTCCAGCGCTTCGCGCTGCTGCGCCGCGGCCTTCCGGACGCGCCCGCGGACCTGGTCGAGGTGGCGGTAGTAGTCGCGGCGGGCGGCGTTCAGCTGCTGCTTGCGCTCTCCGGCGCCGTGCCCCATGTGCCCGAAGCCCATCCCGACCATGGACAGCACGAAGAGCCCGCTGGCGATCCACATGATGGGGTTCCCGCCGCCCGCGCCCCCCGCGCCGCCCATGAACATGAGCCCCATGGCGCCGCCGCTCGCCGCCATCGGCAGGTACATGAGGGCGTTGGCGAAGCCCTGATTGATCGTCTCCGGGATCTCGGGCGGCGGTTCCAGCAGGATCTCGCCCTCCGGAAGCCGGGGAGGAGGCCGTCGCTCCGGACGGTGTACGAGAACGATGCCCAACCCTCAGGCCCTTCTGCCCTGTTTCGGTACCCCGGGAAGCCAGGAACCGGACAATTCACCCGCTCATCTCCGACTGTGGGAACGTGCCGCAGATCACCATCGGAGTCCGGTTGATATCCAAAAGCCCCCGATGCCCCCGACATTCCCCGTCGACGCGTGTCAAAGTATCATCGTGCGCCGTCCGCCAGATCGGGGTTTCTTCCGCGTTATGATCATGCTCCCTTTTTCTTCTGTGCCGAATACCGGTTCGCCTCATGACCGAATCGGCGCCACGGAATCACCGGGCCGGCGCCCGCGGAGAAGCGCCGCCGAAGGTGTGAGACCGGAGGCCGTGTGAACACGTTGGCTGGGGCCGACCTCTGCCGCGTCGTACTGGTCGCCCCGCAACGGCGCGTCGACCTGTCGCTGCCCGCGGACATTCCGCTGGCCCACCTCCTGCCCACCCTGCTGCAGGTGGCCGGGCGGGAGCTGGCGGACGCCGGGCTCGCCCATTCGGGCTGGGTGCTCCAACGGCTTGACGAGCCTCCCCTGGACGAGTCACAAACACTGTCGTCCCTGGGCGTGCGCGACGGCGAGCTGCTCTATTTCCGTCCCGAACTCGCCCAGCTGCCCGAGGTCACCTTCGACGACGTGGCCGACGTCGTCGCGACCGCCGTCAACGAGCACTCCGAACGCTGGCGTCCGGAGAACACCCGCCGTTTCGGACTGGCGGCGAGCGCGGCGCTCCTGACCGCCGGCGCGGTCGCGCTGGCTCTGGCCGGCCCGTCCTGGGGGCCGTCCGCGATCGCCGCGTCCGCCATCGCGGTGGCGCTCCTGCTGGGCGGCGTCGTCCTCTCCCGCGCCGTCGGCGACGCCACCGCGGGCTCGGTGCTGGGCTTCGCGTCACTTCCGTACGCGTTCCTCGGCGGCCTGCTCGCCCCGGCCCGCCCGGTCGAGCTCCTCGACCTGGGAGCACCGCACCTGCTCGCCGCCCTCGCCGCCGCCACCCTCGCGGCGATCACGTCCGCCTTCGCCACCACGGCCGGACTTCCCACCTTCCTCGGGGTCGGCTTCGCCTCACTCCTCGGCGTCGTCTCCACCGGGCTCGTCCAGGTCGCCGGGCTCAGCCCATACGGGACGGCGGCGTTCGTGGCGTCGCTCTGCCTGACCTTGACCGCGCTGATCCCCTCGCTGGCGTTCCGGCTGGCCCGCCTGCCGCTGCCGCCCGTACCGGAGACCGCCGAAGAACTGCGGAGCGCCCAGACCTTCAACGGCTCGATGCTGCTGCGCCGCACAAGAGAGGCGGACCGCTTCACCACCGGGCTCGTGGCCGGTGTGGGGCTGGTCGCCCTGGCCGCACAGTTCTTCCTTGTGCCCGGCAAAGGCGTACTGCACATCATCATGAGCGTCTGCATCTCGCTCGTTCTCCTGCTCCGCGCCCGCGTCTTCCACGGACGATGGCAGCGGACGTGGATGCTGGGCGCGGGCCTGGCGGGCCTGGCGCTCCTGTGCCTGCGCTGGGCCGCCACCGCGCCCGTGCTCGCCGTCATCGTCCCCATGGTCCTGGCCGTGACCATCACCATGCTCATGGCGCTCCGGCTGCCCGCCCACAAGCCGACGCCGTTCTGGGGGCGGGCCGGGGACATCGTCGACCTGGCCCTCGTCATCAGCCTCTTCCCACTGGCCATGGGCCTGCTGAACCTCTACTCCTGGCTGCGCGGCCTGGCCGGCTGATCTCGGGGACGACGCATGCAAACGCGCAAGGACCTCTACCAGGCGCACCGGCTGATGACCCAGCGGGTCGCCCTGGCCCTCCTCCAGGGCAAGCCCGGAGCCGCCGAATCACCTCTCCGACGCACGGGCGTCGGCGCGCTGTGCGGCGTCATGGTCGTCGTCCTGGTCGCCGCCGGGTTCGGCATCTCCGGCCTCGTCTTCAAGGGCGGCGCCCGCAACCTGGAGCAACCGGGCCTCGTCATCATCGAGAAGGAGACGGGCGCCACCTACGCCTACAGCCCCCAGGACAGGAAACTCATCCCGTTCCTCAACTACGCCTCCGCACGCCTGGCGATGTCCACGACCTCCATCCAGCGCAAGACGGTCTCCGCGAGGTCCTTGGCCAAGTACGGCAGAGGCCCGGTCACGGGAATCCAAGGCGCACCCGAGTCGCTACCCGCCCCGGACAAGCTCACCAAGGCGCCATGGTCCCTCTGCACCACCGGCTCACGCGTGTCCCTCATCGGCGGCCGTGACATAGGCGGAAGCAAGCTCGCCGACAACCAAGGAGTGCTCGTCCAGGGCGGCCCTCAGTCATGGCTCATCTGGCGTGACACCCGGATGCGCGTCTCCCCGAGGGCCGCCCGCGTCCTGAGCGCGGACCAGCCGACCCCGGTCGACGAGCGCTGGCTCAACGGCCTCCCGCAGGGGCCCGACTTCGCGGCGCCTCCCGTGCCGGACCGGGGCCAGACCCGCCCGGGCCCGGACGGCGCCCCAGCCCAGGTCGGCCAGGTGTTCAGGGTCGCCGCCGTCGCGGGCACGCCGACCCGCTGGTACGTCCAGCTGCCGGACGGCCTGGCGAGCGTCTCGCAAACCCAAGCCCGCCTTCTGCTCGACTCGGCCGGAGCCGGCCCGCCGCGCGACATCTCTCCCGGCGCGGCGAACACGAGGCCCTCCCGCACCGCCCTCTACAACCGAAATATCCCCGAAGACCCGCCCCAAATTTCTGCGCACCGTCCCGACCAGTCACTCTGCGCGGTCTACCGGAATACCGGCCGGCTTTCGACGGAGGTCCGCTTCACCCTGGACGCCCACCTCCCTCCCGCTCCCGCCGCTCCCGTTTCCACCGCCCTGGACCAGGTCGTCCTCCCTGGTGGCGGCACATTCGCCGGCACGCTCTCCCAACCGGGACAAAAACCCCAGGCATTCTCATTGATCACCGAACAGGGCGTCCGCCACCCCATCGCCACGTCCGACGACGCCACCAAACTCGGCTACTCGGTGAACACCGCAGTGCCGATACCGGTCAACCTCATCAACCTTTTCCGCCCTGGCCCCATCCTCTCCTCAGCGGCCGCACTGCGGCCGGTTCCGGCCACGTAAGTGTGCGTCTTGACAACGCTCGCGCAGATCAACTGCGGGGTCGGCGGACCTGTTGCCCGAGAGTCTGAAAACCCCTCATGTGCTGGGCGTGGACACCCGCGTTCCCTGATCCCTACGCTCGAACTTGCTCGCTGTCACGGGGTGTGTCGCTTTCGAAGCGCTACAGGGAGTAGGGGGCGCGCCTTGTGATGCCTCATGTCGTCCATCCACAAGGAGAACGCGGTGACACAGCAGTCGGCGCACAGCCGGGAAGGCATGCGCAAGGGCGCGGACGCCATCGAACACGCCGAGCGGCAGCTGCGCGGCACCCGGGCCAGGCTCGAGGCCGAGCAGAAGGCCCTCGCGGCCCGCTGGAAGGGCGAGGGCGCCATGGCCTTCGTGAAGGTCTACCAGCAGTTCGACCAGCAGTTCGTCAAGGTCCTCACCGACCTCAACAAGATCCAGCAGAAGCTCGGCGACGCCCGCGTCACCTACGCCGCCAACGAGGCCGAGACTGCCGCCAGGGTCAACAAGCTCACCGGCATGATCAACGGCTGACGAGGAGGACACCGTGAGCACCGACTACACGCTGGTCAACTTCGGCGCGATGAAAGAGGCCCAGGCCAGCTTCGCCAAGGCCCTGAACGAGTACAAGGCCGCCCTCAACGAACTGCAGAGCAAGGTCCAGTCCACCCTCGCCGAATGGGAGGGCGACGCGGACCAGGCATACCAGGCTATGCAGAAGCAGTGGAACGCCGCCGGCGAGCAGCTCGGCCAGGTCGTCCACAACATGGGCCAGGCCATCGGCGACTCCCACGACGGCTACCTCACCACCGAACGCCGCAACACCGCCATGTTCGGCGGCTGACGAACCACAGAACACCACGGGGAAGGAACGCTGTGGCTCCCAGGGGTGAATGGCCGACACCGACCGATAGTCGGGCTCGTCGCACGGCCCCAGTGATCATGCGAGGCCGGTGAAATGAATCCCATCGAGGTTCGGCGCCGCCGGCTACGCCAGATGGCCGGAGAGATGGAACGTGATCTCACCGAGCTCAGGGCGGCGCTGGACGCCCTGGCCGGAGGCTCCAAGGCGGCCGGTCGTATCGGCGGGTGGGACGTCGCGCAGCAACTCGGATGGAACCTGGACTCCGCGCACCAGAACATGGTGCGCGGGCTGCGCGACTACTGCGACGCCTATCAAGCGCTGATCACGCGCTTGCAGCGCGCGGCGGAGAACTACGAGCGCACCGAAGCCGCTGCCGCAGACCGGGCCCGGGCCGTTCAGGGCGGTGGAGGTACAGGTGTGGTTCCGTGGCAGCACAGGTGAGTCGGGCCAACGGGGATCGGAATAAACGATGAGCAAGAAGGATCGGGCCTACGACCTCAGGCCGGGGACGCTCGGGCAGGGGGACCCGACCCAGTACAACTACGACGCCGTGGCAGCGCATCTGCAGGCTGCCAGTGCGGTCCCGCTTCAAGAGATTTGGTTGGCCTATCACAAGGCGCACGGCGCACTGCGACGGGCCGAGGACTCCCTCGGTCGGCATGTGCGCCAGCTGAACGCCATATGGCAGAGCGACGCCCAACAGCTCGGCGTGGCCGAGATGAAGCAGCTTATCGAAGCCTCGGGGACGTTGGCCGACGTCAGTACCAGGTTCCAGTCTGCGGCGAGCGCGGTCCGAGCCGCCCTTGAATCCGCACAGAGCAGCATGCCACCGAAGCAGAACCCCGAAGGGCTGGGAGTGATCTCCAGACCCGGCGCTCCGGACGCGAGTCCTGCGCGTTACGCAGACGACAAACGCGCGCAGCAACACCTGGCAAGTACCAACACCAGCCTTTCAGCCGCATTCGACCAGATCCCGGAGACGGTGGCAGTCGGTCTTCCCGGCGGCCCGCAACGACGCATTGACGGTGGGGCCACGGGTTCCGCTGGCGGAACGAGCGGTGCGGGCACCGTTCCGGAGTCCTACACAGGTCCGGCCGGAGCGTCGCAAGGCGGCATGGCCGCGAGCCCGCACGGCGGTGGTGGTCCCCTCCTGTCGGATCCACACCCCGGCCCGCAGACTCCTGGCCAGCCCGATATGCGGCCCGATATGCGGAACGCGTCGGAGCTGGAGGGCATTGCGCCTATAACCGGCGGACCCGGCCCCCAACACGCGGATCCACCTTTCAACATGGGTCCACGGCCTCCCGGCTCGGGGGAACTCTCACCGGGTGTTCCCACGATGACGACGCCCGCGCAAGGCGTGACCACGGGTAAACGGCCTGGGCTTCCTGTGGGGCACTCACCCCTGACAGGAAACGCTGAGATGCCCCTTCGCGGTCCAGGGCCCAGCGGTGGCGTGCTCAGAGGCGCCGGCCCCGTTCCCGGCCATGTCGGATCAGGAGGTGTCCCCGGATCGGGGCCGCCACCGGTCAGCCGCGCAGGAGGGATCATCGGAGGCGTCAGCACCCCGAGCGGGCATTCCACGACCAACGGCTCACGTCCCGTAGGCGGCCTGTCTCCGGGAGGTGTGATCCGTCCTGGAGCGACGCCCCCAAGCGCCATTTCACGGGCAGGCGCCACTCCCAGCGGCAGCGCTCCCTGGCAGGGTTCCCCGACGGAGCATCGGACGTCCGCCCTCCCTGGGGCGACTGGTCTCGGCGCCGGACGTCGCGGAGCTGGGGAAGCGATCCGAACCCCCCGCATCCTCGATGAGGATGACCTCTGGGCCGAAGATGAGGACGTGGCCCCACGCGTCATCGGCGGCGATGAAAAGTAGCCGGCGAAGCGACGATAAGGCCATTGCCGTAGGACCGAGCGACGAGGCAATAGGGAAGGCGCGTATAGCCCGGGTCATCCTGGTCGGCGTCGCCGCCTTGCCGCTCATGCTCTGCCATGCTCCCACGGCATTGGCTGCCCCTGGGCCCCGGGGTGAACAGTGGTGGTTTCAGGCTTGGGAGATTCAGAACAAGGTGTGGCCCATCAGCCGAGGTCGAGGCGTCACCGTGGCTCTGATCGACAGCGGCGTCCAGGCGGATATAACTGACCTGCAAGGCGTGGTGCTCCCCGGGATCGCCTACTCGGAGACAGGCACTCAAGCACGAGGTGACGGACGTGTTGACAGCGACTCCGAACTAGGCGGCCACGGTACGGCGATGGCGACACTGATAGCGGGCCAGGGGCGCGGCAGCCGGATGATGGGTGTGGCTCCGGAATCCAGAATCCTGCCGATTCAAGCCTCCAGCCAATACAACTATCCCGAGGCCATTCGCTACGCTGTCGACCATGGCGCCAAAGTGATCAACTTTTCGGAGGGAGTCGGCTACAGGTGCACCGACTCCATCCAGGATGCCGTGAGCTATGCAATAAGTAACGATGTCGTCATCGTCGCGGCTTCGGGAAACGATCCTCGTGAACCCGACACCGCACCCGGCGACTGTGCGGGAGTGCTCTCGGTCGGCGCGTTGAGCCATGACCTGAAAATCTGGGAGAAGAGCGCACCGGGGAGAAACGTCATGGTCGCCGGTCCGGGAGTGAGTGTGGGGGCCACCATGAAGGACGGCCGCTTTCGCCCGAACCTCAACGGCACGAGCCAGGCGGCTGCGCTCTCGAGCGGCGTCATCGCCCTCATGCGTTCGCACTATTCCGCTATGTCGGGCCGTGAAGTCGTGCAACGGCTGGTGGCGACCGCGAAGGACGTGGGCCCCAAGGGCTGGGACAAATGGACGGGGAATGGTGCGATGATTCCCTATCTAGCGCTTACCGCCGAGGTCCCGCACAACGCACGCAATCCCGCTTACGAAAAGCTGGACACTCTGCAGGGCATGGCACCGGACGTCCCCAAGACAGAGTCGCCTGCGCAGCACACGCGCGCAGTGGCCAATGAAAAAGTACAGGGCGGCGGCAGCAGTACAGGGCTTCTGCTTGGTATTGCCGGTTCGGTCGTGGGGCTCGCCGTCATCGCCTTCGCTGCAAGACGCATCATGGGAAGAACTCGATGACACCGAAAAAACGAATCAAAGATGCGATAAATGCGGGCTTCGCCAGTGATGCGGAGGTAGCTGAGTATCCAGCGGGCATGCGAGGGGCTCGCTCAACTCGTAGAGAGGGCGACGCCGAGCGCGATAGCGCGGCCGGCCTGCCCGGCGGGATCGCGGAGGAAAGCGAGACCGGAGAGCCTGTAGGACCGCAGGAAACAGCAGGGGCGGCCCAGGTCTATTCCACCTATGAATCCGTGGATGAGCGGGAAGTGCAGGTTCGAGCGCATCAGTGGCTGTCACGCGCTCGGGTGGCCGGCGATGCGAATACGTCATTGGTCGAGGCTCCGACGTTCACCCCACAGCAAAAGCAAGACCCTCCCCAGAGCGTCGAGATGATGACGCCCGATCCTCGCTACAGAGAATCCATGAAAGCACTCGAAGCCGAACTGTTCGAGATGCGCTTCCACCAAGAATCGGCCCAGGGCGACGTCCAGGCGACCGTCAACGGCTACGGGCAGTTGACCGATCTCTACATCGACCCCGACGCGCCGCTGGGATCGACGGCCGCGAAGCTGGGACAACGGATCGCGCAGTGTGTGGACGCGGCTCAGAGACAGGGCATCGAATTCGCGCAGTCCTCGGCTGAGGAGATCGAGCGCCGCTTCGAAAACGGCAGCCGGTTGTGAGGGCAGGAGACGTCTATCGCGGCGGAAGCAGCGACAACCCCGAACGCCGCCTCGATCGAGCCTTGGAGGACCTCGCGACGGCCATGGCGCGGAGTGATGCAGAGGTGTCCGCTCTCCGTGACTACGTCGAGGCATTGGACGACCTCGAAGACGAAGCCGCCGAGCTTCACTGGGTGCAGGACATCAAGCCTGGGCTGGGCCAGGTGAAGGTGGACGGACGAGGCCGTGTGGTAGCTGTCGAATTGGACATTCATACTGTCCGGCTCTCGGACCGCAGTCTGCTGGCGGAGCGTGTGCTTCAAGCCTTCAATGCAGCCAACGCCCGACGCGTGGCGGATCTGGCCGAACGGGCCGCTGTCAAAATCTGGTGAGTGACGAGGCCGAATCGATGAAGGGGACCTAGAAATGCCGCTGTACGACAGATATCAGCCGTATCATCGGGGTTTCACTGGCCTTGGTTTCGGTCCTGGGGGCGGAGGGGCCAGGGGGCCTCGCCCAGGAGGTGGAGGGAACTCACGACCGAGCGGCAACCAAGGGAACAGGGGGAACCGCGGCGGCCAGGGGGCTGACCCACCGCTCAGTACCAGCCTGATCAAGAGTGCCGGTGCCATTGTGGGCTCGGCTGTCGCCTGGCAGGTTGCGCTTGACAAGCTCGCGGGCCTCAAGGGCAACCCCGAGGCAGTTTACAGAGCGGTGGACGCCTGGCGTGGGGCGGCGAACCTCATTGCGATGTCAATGGAGTCGATCGAGACGTCGTATACGGCGTTGGGGGCCCACTGGGAAGGGCCTGCCTATGACAACTTCAAAGAGTACATGGGCAAGAACCAGGATAAATCCAAAGACAATCGGGATGCACTTCTCGAGGTTGGCATTCAGCTGGCTGAGGCTGCCGGCGTTCTGCAGACCTCCTATATCAATGCCGTGGCCGCGGCCAGAGAGGCATCGATCCAAATCGGTCCATTGATCGTTCAGTACAGGAATGCGCAACAGTATGCCGACCAGGTGACCATGACGGAAGCCATGACGCAGGTTCTGCAGAACTTCGCTTCGGGAATCAATAACATTCATGCGGGCAGTAAGACCGCCATCACCGAGTACAAGACGTACATAGCAAAGATTCAAGGCACGGCGAGCAAGCTGCAGAAGCCGGTGAGTCCTCCCGGCGGGCTTGGTAACAGGGCCGGTTGGGAAGCCAAATGAAGGGCGCACGGGCCGTCTGCGTCATGGGTGGTCTGGCGGTGGTGGCAGCCTGCTCGGGTGAGGCCGCTCCGAGGGCCAGACCTTCCGCGGTGCCGTCAACAGAACGTGCCGTACCTGCACAATCAACCTTGCGCGGACCCGACCCGTGCACTCTGGTGGGGGACGAGCTCCGCCAAGAGGTTCTCGGGCCGAATGAGAAGGCCAGGAGCGAGCACTCGTACGGATGTGTCTGGCGCAGTAAATCTTATCGCCCCGAGCAGCGGGGACCCAAGGCGCTGTCTTTGCACATCAGTGTTTTCCCTGGGCCGGATGGATCCACCTGGTACGAGAAGCTGCCGGAGGCGACGGGCGAGGCATATTTTCGGGAAAAGTCCGTTGCCTATGGCAACTGCAGGACCATCTCTGTCCCGGGTGGGCAAGCGTGCTGGGTGTACCCGCGAGGGCTCAAGGCCAATGGCTCCTGGTCCTGGTCACCTGACTTCTTGACGATCCCCTTGCGTCGCGGAGGGCTCGGCGGCCAGATCAATGTTTTCGGTGGCAATCTTCGGAGCATGCCTTCCGGTAAAAGGGGCGAAATCGCGACTCGGTTGGCCAATGAAGGTTCGGCAAATCTCAAGTAACGCGCCGCTCCGGCACTGTCACGCGGCGCGTGGAGGTAGGGAGGATTGTTGAGTAATACGCAGGTCTCGCATCGTCGAAACCGCATCAAGCAAGCCGGGGAGGATGTGCTCGAAGGCGCATCGTTCTGGGCGTTGGCGTCACGTGCAATCACCGTTCATACGGCGATTCCTGGTGATGCTTTCGGGAGCCTCGGGGCGGAGGTCGGGATCGTGGAGAGCTACCAGGTCGCTGCTCGGGAGATGGCCCATAAGATAGATGACGGTGCAGATACCCTGGGGAAGACCGCCGCTGCCCTGTGGAAGGCTGCGGATGCCTATGACGGCCGGGAGAAGAAGGTCGCCCAGCACTTCCTACTGGCCATTCGGGCCCTTTACAGCACCTACCAGGTGCAACGACCCCGATGAATCCGCTCAGCCGAACTGAAAAAGCCTGTTAGACCTCTAGGAACAGGGCTTTTGACTCGTTTCGCGCATATCACATGGGCTCGTGGGCGAGAAGAAGACTACTTGTCTCCAGCGGTCGTATGGTGGGATCAGTGTTCGCGATGTGGTGTCGATGGCGCCAGAAGAGCGTACAGCAAGAAGTAATAGGCTTGCTGGGGCTCGAGGCTAGGATGAAACAGATCAGCGAATGGTTGACCCCTTAATAAGTTAAGAGATGCGACGGGGCATTCTCTCTGAGTCGGTCTCGACAGGCCGGGGCTCTTGGTAATTGTTTCAGAGTGAAATCGAAGATTCAATAGTCCAAAATTACCTCACTTCGTGAGCTGGTGAACCATGCCCGTACGAGAACGAGTGCAACTCAGCACTGGCCCGGGGCGACGTGGTGGCCTGCTGTGGGGAGGAAACGTTCTAGCGGCCGCGATCTTCCTTGGATTTTCTGTGTACGCCATGCCAGTGCTGATGGCGGCTGGTGACCAACTCTTTGCGGTGATCTTGTTTGTCGCATGCCTTTCTTTTTTTGTTGCCATTGTGTCGATGGTGGTGACTGCCTATCGTCGGTCCTACTGGCTTGAAGATGGCCTACTGTGGCGCAAGGGGGTCTTCCGTAATCAGTCTTACGATTTTTCTACAGTATCACTGTCCTTGCAATCTAGGACTATAGGGGTTGGCGGGTCCCCAGTGCCACGCCTCGTCATCAGCTCTCAGGGTAAGCGTGATGCCGTGCTTTGGTTGCGTAATCGTGACCATCGGCTATCATTGCTGCCCCCTGACCAAATAAGGGCACTTGCGGATTCAATTGTTTCTAAATGTGCGGTTGATCCTGAGGCTATGGCGGTCGCGACCCGGCTCCGGAGATTGTCAGATTAGGAGTGTGATGACAGTTAGGTGGTGTGGTCTTGGGGGGCGGGCGGGTTGAACTGTCCACAGGGCCTGGGGTCAGTGCATGGGTTGCATGGCTCATTTTGGTTTTGGGGACGGTCGGTGCCGTTGTCTTCACGGTAAGAGTGGTGGATGACCTCTCGGTTGACGGGGATAAGGTACTGGCGGTCGTTCTTAGTGTGGCTGTGGCGGTGTCCGTGCCGTTCGTGATTCTGCTCGGTGTTGTTATGCATCGGCGAAGCTTCTTCTTCGAGAGCGGCTGTCTTTGGCGTCGAGGTGTGTTGCGGGATCGTCGGTATGATCTCTCGCGGGCCGTAGTGCGGATGGACGCGGGCAAAATTGGGTTGCCCGGTATTCCCGCGCCGGTTCTGGAGGTCAGCGAGGAGGGAGGCCGTGCTGTTCGGGTTTGGCTTCGGAATAGGGATAAGCGGTTCGCGTTGCTTCCCCCTGGGGAACTCCGCGCGTTGGCGGATGAAATCGTTGCCGCTCGTCCGGATGGTCCGGATGTGAGTGGTGTCGCCGAAAGGTTGCGTCGGCTGGCTGATGATCCGGTTTGTTGAGGGTGGGGGAAACGGGGTGGGGGTTGGGGGCGTCTTAAGGGGTGGGTTGGTTTCGGAGGGAGTGGGATGGGTGCTTTGAGGGTTGGGGATCCTCGGATTTTGGGGGCGTTCACGCTTCGGGGGCGGCTGGAGGAGCATGGCGCGGGGGTTGTGTTCTTGGGGGAGGACCGGGAGGGGCGGCAGGTCGCGGTGGCGGTGTTGCGGTCTGCGGCGGCTGCGGACTCGGCGGTGCGGGAGCGGTTCGAGGCTGCGGTGGGGGCGCTTGTCGAGGAGGGGAGGGTTCGGGACGCTGCGCCTCGTGGGGTGTTGGGGTGGGTTGCTTTTCCGTATGAGGGGCCATTGGGGGATGCCGTTGGGGTGCTGGATGCGGCTGGGCTGACTGCGGGTGCCGCGGAGGGTGGGCCTGGGTTCGAGCCTCACTGGTCTGCGGGGGAGTGGGCCAGCCCGGATGCGGGGGTGGATTTCGCGGTGCCGCATGTGGTGAATGAGGCGGTGCCTCAGGAGCCTTCTGCGGTGCGGTGGCGGGTTGTTGCGGGGCTTGTGTGTGCTGGGGTACTTCTCGGGGCGTTGGTTGTTGCTTTTGTGTGGTCGCCGGGGGGCGGGGGTGCGCCGGTTCCGTCTCCTTCGGTTGCGCGGCCTTCGGCTAGTGCGTCGGCTTCCGCCAGTCCGCGGGTTCCTCAGGGGCCTGATGGGCCTGATGGGCCTGTGGCGGGGCCTACGTATGGGGAGGGCGAGAAGACGTACCACATGAAGTTGGAGGGCTTGCCGTTTGAGTTCGACGCACCTGGGACTTGGGGGTGCATGCGTAGTGAGAAGAAGCCGTTCGAGAGCCGGTGGATCTGCGTTGATGAGGGCGGCACGTTTCCTCCGTCGGGGAGCGGGGCCGGAGGGATGGTGGCGGTGCAGAAGTGCTCGGCTTCTTGTGGGGAGGGCGAGCGGAAGGCGCTGCGTGAGCAGATTCTTGTGGAGGAGGGGGACTGGCGTCAGATCGACTCCACGACGATGTACGCGGAGGTCGAGGCGGAGAACGAGGAGGGGGAGCGCGTGGTGCGGGTCGCTCTGAGCCGTGTGTTCACGCCTAAGGGAGGCGGGCGTGTGGGGGTCGCGGTGCAGTTGACGGGGCCGCCGGAGCAGAAGAAGACGATGCAGAAGCTCATCAACGAGATCCGGAAGCGGACCCCCTGAGGCGTTGGAGGAGCTGCTGGTAGCTCGGCCAGTCGGTCAGGGGGAACCACGATATGGGGCTCCTACCCAGGGCCAGGCCCACCGGGGTGGGGGTGCCTATCCAGCGGGGTTCGGTGGTCAGGTCTGGACGGCCGTTGCCGACGTGGACGAGGAGGGATTGGAACGGGTGCGTTGCGTACAGGGTCGTTAGGAGCGTGGGGAGTCGCTCCAGGGGCGGCGTGTCTGCGTAGGCGACGGTGAGTGTTGTCGTGGTGGAGTCGGTGAGGGCTTGGCAGTGGGTGCCTACGGTGATGATGCGGGTTCCTGCGGGGAGTTGAGAGGTCCAGGGGTGTTGGACGGGTTCTGTGGGGCCCCAGCCTTTGGGTGGTTCGTTGGTGAGTAGGCGTGTCAGGGGCTCGATGAAGGTGGGCTGGGCGCGTGCCACGAAGGTCAGGTGGACGCCCAGGGCTGTGGGCGGGGTCTTGTAGCCGGGGGCGTAGTCCTGTGCGTTCGGGGTCGGTACGAAGGCGTTGTTCCATGTCATGGGGCGTCCGGTCAGGCCGTCGTAGTAGCCGTTCTGGTGGCGGACGATCCAGCGGGCTTTTCCTGCGTTGATGAGGGCTCGCAGGGGCAGTGTTATGCGGCTGGTGATGGGGGTGACCAACTGGAGGGCCTTGGAGTGGGTTGCCTGCTCGGCTATGTCCGCGGTCAGCGGGACGATCGTGCGGTCGGTCAGGATTACCGTGGCGTCGTCCGTACGGGCGTCCGCGGTCATGAGGCTCTCCATACGGTTCCGCCGTGGCGGGAGACCAGTTCTTCCGCGCAGTGGAGGGCGATGGCGGTGGCGTTGAGCGCGGCCCGTATGTCGATCCACCAGGTCGGCAGGGGGACCGTTGTGTGCAGGAGGCGTTCCACCTCGCCCGGTACGTCGATGCGCATGGGGCGGCCTAGGTGGACGAGGAGGCGGCCGGTGGGGTCGACGAGGTGAGTGGTTCCTTCGTGGTCGCCTATTGATAGGTGTGTGCCTCGTAGGCGGGCTGAGCTCTGGAGGAGGGGGCGTACCTCTGGGGGTTCTCGTAGGAGTGCGACGTACTCCCGGCTCACAGTGTCCCTTCCCTCTGGGCTCGTCCAAAGGACTCGGCTGCGATGCGAGCGATGGCCGTGTGCGTGGCCGCGCCGACCCGATCCGGGGTGATGGTGGTGCCTGTCTCGAGGTGGCGGTCGAACGGGACGATGATTGCGTCTGTGTTCAGGAGGTCGCGTGCGTCGGGGGTGTGGGCGACCAGTGCGACCACGGGGTTGTGGCCGTTCTCCTGGAGGTGGTGGAGGGCGGCTTGGGCGCTGACCGCTCCGTCTTGTGTTCCGGGGACGACGAACACCTGGGCGTGGGCGGAGCTCAGGATGCTCTGGTGGAGGGGTGATCCTATGCCGGTGCTGCAGTCGATGATGGCGACGGAGAAGTAGCGGCTCAGTAGGCCGGCGCCGGATCGGTACGCGTCGTGGGTTAGTTCTTGGGCTCCTAGTACCCACACGCCTGTTTCTGTGTGGGCCAGGTGGGGGGATGCCTCGGCCCAGGAGCGGGGGCGTGCGGCGATGATGCTTTGTAGGGAGCTTGTTTGTCCTGCAACGCCCAGGCGTCGGGGGAGAGCGCCTAGGCCGGGGTCCGCGTCGATGGCGAGGACTCGGTCGTCGCGGTGCTGCTGGATCGTCCTGGCGAGGAGTGCCGCGATGCTGCTCTTACCTGCGCCGTCCCTGATGCTCATGACCGCGATCCGGCGGCAGGAGCGTACGGGGACGCTGAGCTGGGCGGTGAGCTCGGACCTGTCCCGTTCCCCTGTTGTGGCGGATGCGCCCACCGCTTTGCGCATGCTCCGGCCCAGACGCTTGATGGCACGGTCGCCGTGGGGGTTGCGCTGGCCGCCTGGGGTCGGACGTGCGGGTGGGGTTTCCGAGCGCGGGACGGGCGCCGGCAAGGGAGCCGGTGGCGGTGGGTTGGTTCGCAGGGGTGTCAAGGGCGGGAGTGGGTGGGGTGGGAACAGGCCTGCTTCCAGGGTGCCCAGCTCGCTCAGTACCTCGTGCTGCCAGTCCCGATCGGACACCGATCTCCTTCGTGGACGAACAAGCGGGGTGCGGACGAGTCTAGTCAGAACGCCGTTGACGGTTCAGGGGGTTGGTTGTCGGGCGGAGTGGACGGGAGGGGGCAGGGGGTAGGTATCAGGCGTGCGTCGTTCGCGGGCTATGTTGGGGGCCGCTCGACGTTGAGCCCGGGAGGCCGTCGTGTAGGGGGCGGCCTCTGCCGAACCGTCTCCTGGGAGTTACGCCGTGATCAAGAAAGTGCTCGTCGCCAACCGCGGTGAGATCGCCGTACGGGCGTTCCGCGCCGCCTATGAGCTCGGGATCGCCAGCGTGGCGGTCTACGCCTATGAGGACCGGTTGTCCCTGCACCGGCAGAAGGCCGACGAGGCGTACGAGATCGGGGAGCACGGCCATCCCGTGCGGGCGTACCTGGACGTGGACGGGATCGTGGAGACCGCGGTTCGGGTGGGGGCCGACGCGGTGTACCCCGGGTACGGGTTCCTTTCGGAGAGTCCCGAACTGGCGGCGGCGTGCGAGCGGAACGGGCTGACGTTCGTGGGGCCGCCGGCCGGGGTGCTGGAGCTGGCCGGGAACAAGATCGAGGCGGTGGCGGCGGCGCGGCGGGCCGGGTTGCCGGTGCTGCGGTCGGCGACGCCGGAGCCGGGCGAGGAGGCGGTGGCGGCCGACGAGATCGGGTTCCCGCTGTTCGTCAAGGCGGCGGCGGGCGGCGGCGGGCGCGGGCTGCGGCGCGTCGATCGGCGGGAGGACCTCCCGGCGGCGGTGGAGACGGCGCGGCGGGAGGCCGAGAGCGCGTTCGGCGATCCGACGGTCTTTCTGGAGCAGGCGGTGGACCGGCCCCGCCACATCGAGGTGCAGGTGCTGGCGGACGGCGCCGGGCACATCGTGCATCTGCGGGAGCGTGACTGCTCGGTGCAGCGGCGGCACCAGAAGGTCGTGGAGATCGCGCCGGCGCCGCGGCTGGACCCGGCGGTGGCGGAGCGGCTGTGCGAGGACGCGGTGCGGTTCGCCCGGGAGATCGGGTACGTGAACGCGGGCACCGTGGAGTTCCTGGTGGACGCGGCGGGCCGGCACGTGTTCATCGAGATGAATCCGCGGATCCAGGTCGAGCACACGGTGACCGAGGAGGTCACCGGTGTGGATCTGGTGCAGAGCCAGTTGCGCATCGCGGGCGGCGAGACGCTGGCCGACCTGTCGATCGCGCAGGAGAACGTGCAGGTCTCGGGGTTCGCGGTGCAGTGCCGGATCACGACCGAGGACCCGGCCAACGGCTTCCGGCCCGACACGGGGAAGATCTCGGCGTACCGGTCGCCGGGCGGCGCGGGTGTGCGGCTCGACACCGGGACGACGTACGCGGGTGCGGTGGTGACGCCGCACTTCGACTCGATGCTGGTGAAGCTGACCTGCCGGGGCCGGACGTTCGAGGACGCGGTGCGGCGGGCGCGGCGGGCGGTGGCGGAGTTCCGGATCCGCGGTGTGGCGACCAACATCCCGTTCCTGCGGGCGCTGCTGGAGGAGGACGACTTCCAGGCGGGCGGGGTGACGACGGCCTACATCGTCGATCATCCCGAGTTGCTGACGGCGCGTTCCAGTGGTGACCGCGCGACCCGGCTGGTCCGTTATCTCGCGGACGTCACGGTCAACAGGCCGAACGGTGACGCTCCGACCGATCTGGACCCGGCGACCAAGCTGCCCGAGGGGATCGCGCTGGACGGTCCGTTCCCCGAGGGCTCCCGGGATCGGCTGCTGGCGCTGGGGGCGAGGGCGTTCGCGGAGCAGTTGCGGGCGCAGAAGGCCGTCGGCGTCACCGACACCACGTTCCGGGACGCGCACCAGTCGCTCCTGGCGACGCGGGTGCGCACGTTCGACCTGCTGTCGGCGGCCCCGTATCTGGCGCGGATGACTCCGCAGCTGTTCTCTCTGGAGGCGTGGGGCGGCGCCACGTACGACGTCGCGCTGCGCTTCCTGGGCGAGTCGCCTTGGGAGCGTTTGGCGGCCATTCGTGAGGCGGCGCCCAACATGTGCCTGCAGATGCTGCTGCGCGGGCGCAACACCGTGGGGTACACGCCGTACCCCGACTCGGTGGCGCGCGCCTTCGTCGACGAGGCCGCGCGTACGGGCGTGGACATCTTCCGGGTGTTCGACGCACTGAACGACGTGGAGCGGATGCGTCCTGCGATCGACGCTGTTCTCCAGACGCACGCCGTGGTGGAAGGGACGCTCTGCTACACGGGCGACCTGTCCTCTCCCGGGGAGAAGCTCTACACGCTCGACTACTACCTGCGCCTGGCGGAGGAGCTGGTCGAGGCGGGCGTTCACGTGTTGTGCATCAAGGACATGGCGGGCCTGCTGAGGGCCCCTGCGGCGCGCACGCTCGTGACTGCGTTGCGCGAACGCTTCGACCTCCCCGTCCACCTGCACACGCATGACACGGCGGGCGGTCAGCTGGCGACGTACCTCGCGGCCGTGGAAGCGGGGGTGGACGCCGTGGACGGCGCAGCCGCACCCCTGTCGGGCACCACGAGCCAGCCCCCGTTGCAGGCCATCGTCGCGCACACCGATTTCACCGAGCGCGCCACAGGGATCGACCTGGACTCGCTCACCGTGATGGAGCCCTACTGGGAGGCGGTGCGGAAGCTGTACGCGCCGTTCGAGATGGGGCTGCCGTCGCCGACCGGGCGCGTCTACCAGCACGAGATCCCCGGCGGGCAGCTGTCCAACCTGCGGCAGCAGGCGGTCGCGCTCGGCCTGGGCGACCGGTTCGAGGAGATCGAGCGGCTGTACGCGGCGGCCGACCGGATCCTGGGGCGGCTGGTCAAGGTGACCCCGTCCAGCAAGGTCGTGGGCGACCTGGCGCTGCACCTGGTGGCCGCCGGCGCCGACCCGGACGACTTCGCCGCGCACCCCGAGCGCTACGACGTGCCGGACAGCGTGGTCGGGTTCCTGAACGGCGAGCTGGGCGACCCGCCCGGCGGCTGGCCCGAGCCGTTCCGCGGCCGGGCGCTGGCGGGGCGGCAGTACGCCCCGGCGCGCGCCGAGCTGACCAGCGACGAGGAGAAGGACCTGGCCGGGCCGCAGGTCCGCGACACCCTCGACCGGCTGCTGTTCCCGGGGCCGGCGAAGGACTTCCGGGAGTCGCGGGCGGCGTACGGCGACCTGTCGGTGCTGCCGACCGGGGCGTTCCTGTACGGGCTGCACACCGGCCAGGAGGTCTCCTTCGACCTGGAGCCGGGCGTGCGCGTGCTGGCCGGGCTCGAGGCGGTCGGCGACCTCGACGAGGCGGGTTTCCGGCAGGTCATCTGCACGGTGAACGGTCAGCTGCGCACGCTGTCGGTGCGGGACCGCTCGGTGGCCGCGGACGCGCCGCCGGTGGAGCGCGCGGACCCGTCCGAGCCGGGGCAGGTCCCGGCGCCGTTCGACGGGTCGGTGACGCTGCGGGTCGCCAGGGGCGACACGGTGGAGGCCGGTGACGTGGTCGCCACGATCGAGGCGATGAAGATGGAGGCCGCCATCACCGCGCCGGTCGGCGGGACCGTCACCCGGCTGGCCGTTCCGGAGGCGACGCCCGTCCAGGCCGGGGACCTCCTGCTGGTCATTTCCTGAGCCGCACCACCGGTCCCGGCATCATCTCCGGGACCGGTGGCGCCATGGCGCGGGGGTCGGCTTAGGCTGACTTCCGCAGGATGTCGATCTCCTCCTGGCGTGGGATGACAGGGTGGGCGATGTCCGAGAAGACTCTTCTCATCACGTCGTTTGACTAGAGAGAGACGGGAATGGCGACGAGGCGGTTCGTGCGGCTGAGACGGTTCGCAGGGACGGTGCCGGTGTCCGTGGCGGTGTTCCTGACGGCGGCCGTGCCGCCGACGGCCTCGGCGCAGGCCGCGCCGCCGGGCGCGGCCGTTGGGCCCGCTGTTCCGGCCGTTGCGCTGGGCCGCGCGTACGCCGATCCGCAGGGCGTGTCGTTCGACGCGGGCAAGCTGCGGGTCACCCTCGACGCCACGCACGAGGCCGGGATGCACGGCCTCTACTCGGCCGTCCGCCATGACGACGACGCGTGGAGCGGCGCCTCGGGGGTCGCCGACGTGCGCACGCGGCGTCCCGTGCGGCCCGACATGGAGCACCGCGTCGGCAGCATCACCAAGACGTTCACGGCCACCGCCGTGCTGCAACTGGTCGAGCAGGGCCGCCTCCAGCTCGACGCGCCCGTCGCGCAGTTCCTGCCCGGTACGGTGCCGGGCGAGCGGGGGCAGCAGGTCACCGTGCGGATGCTGCTCAACCACACCAGCGGTATCGCCGACTACGTCGTGTCCGCGTTCCCGTCACTGCGCCGCCTGTCCCCGGAGAGCCTGGACAGGTCGCGGTTCCGTACGGTGCGTCCCGAGCAGATCATCGCGTGGGGACTGGAGGCGCCGCCGACCAACGCCCCTGGGGCGGCATGGTCGTACTCCAACACCAACTACATCATCCTCGGGAAGCTCCTGGAGAAGGTCAGCGGCGTCAAGGCCGAGACCTACATCCAGCGGAACGTCATACGCCCGGCCGGGCTCAAGCACACGTACTTCCCCAACAGGGCGACCATCTCCGGGCCGCACTCGCGCATGTACGAGTCGCTGTACGGTCACGCCCAACCGCTTCGCGAGTACAGCGTCTACAACATGAGCTGGGCGGGTACGGCGGGCGCGCTCGTCTCCACGATGGACGACCTCAACGCGTTCTACCGCGCCCTGCTCACCGGCAAGCTCATCGGACGCGGCGGCCTGACGGAGATGCAGCGCACCGTCCCCGTCCAGGACGGCAACGGCAACACGCTGATGAACTACGGCCTCGGGCTCTACTCCCTGGAACTGCCGTGCGGCACGTTCTGGGGCCACGACGGAGCCGTGTTCGGCGGCGGTACGCAGGCGCTGTCCAGCGTGGACGGGCGCAGGCAGGTGGCGCTTGGGTTGAACCTCACCAAGTACCAGCAGCTGAACGGGCAGGGCGTGCCGATGCCGCACGCCATCGACAACGCCTTGGGGGCGCACTTCGTGCAGGCGCTGTGCGGGGGTCAGGGCCCGCTGGCCACGCAGACCCCCGGCACGTCCGCCAAGCCGCCGCTCCCGCTCCGGTTCGTCATCCGCCCCTGAGCCAGGTGCGGCGTCATACGGCCAGATCGCCCAAGGCGGTGTTGGCGCCGCACAGCAGCACCGCGACGCGTTCGTCCGCCTCGGGACGGTACGCGCCCGCGCGCAGGGCGGCGGCCGCGGCGGCCGTGCCGTGCTCGACCACCAGCCGGTAGTCCTCCCAGATCCGGCGCCGGGCCTCGCTGATCGCCTCGTCGGGGACGAGCACGGACTGCACGCCGGTACGCGTCGCCACCGCGTGCGCGATCTCCCCGGCGCGGGTGGCGCCGAGCGAGTCCGCGGCGACGCCGGAGACCTCGACGTCGACCGGCCGTCCGGCGCGCAGCGCGGCATTCAGCGTCGGCGCGGCGGACGGCTCGACGCCCACCACGGTCGCCTTCCCCTCCAGGGCCGCGGCGACGCCCGCCATGAGCCCGCCGCCGCCCACCGCCAGCAGGACCGTGTCGACCTCCCCGGCGGTCTGCTCCAGCAACTCCAGGCCGATGACGCCCTGGCCCGCGCACATCTCGGGCTGGTCGTAGGGGTGGCAGAACAGCGCCCCGGTCTCGGCGGTCCGCTTGACGGCGGCCTCGTGGGCGTCGGCGTACTTCACACCCACCTGGACGACGGTCGCCCCAAGCGCGCGCAGCTTGGCCACCTTCACCTGGGGCGCGGTCTCCGGCACGTACACCTCGGCCTTCGCACCCACCTGCGAAGCGGCGTACGCGATGGCCAAACCCGCGTTCCCCCCGGACGCGGCGATGACACCGGCCTCGGGCAGGAGTCCCTCCTCTTCCGCCCGCAGAATCCGGTTGAACGCACCGCGCGCCTTGAACGAGCCCGTGTGCTGTGTCAGCTCCAGCTTGAGCCACACCTTCGCGGGCGCGGTCGCCCTCTCGGGTACGAACTCGGCCGGTTCGACCTCCATGACGGGCGTCCTGCGCACCCGCCCCTGGATCCGAGCGGCCGCGGCCCGGACGTCCGCAACATCGATCATCGCCGTGTCCCCTCCGAACGCGATGCCCGCCCACAACGGCGGCCACCTCCTGCCTACCAGACGCCGTGAGGCCCTGCGACGTCCTCACCTTCGGCTGGGCGCGGTGGTTGTGAGACGCCTGCTAATTCGCTTCGCGACCGTGTGTGCTCGCTTCATTCCGCTGCTCGGGGGCGCCGGGAGACAGTCATCAGCGTTCACTTCCAGCGGTCGCCGGCCGCGTCCGGGCCCCGCGCCCGCGCGCCCCCGGCCGCCGCTCGTCCCACCCCTGGAGTGGTGATGAAACTACGGGTTCTGCTCACAACGGCGGCGGCGGGTGCGTGCCTGGCGGCCCCGATGGTGGCGGTCGTACCGTCGGCGTCGGCGGCACCGTGGGCGTGCACCGCGTCCGACGCGCAGATCTACGCCGCGCCCGGCGCGGTCACCGGCGGCCCGGGGGAGCTGCTGGCCTGCCGTCCCACGACACTGCCGGGCGTGCCGCACAACATCGCGATGAAGGCGTGGAAGGTGCGGTACGCCTCGACCGACGCCAAGGGCGCGAAGAACGTGGTGTCGGGTTTCGTGGCCGTGCCCGAGGCGCCGTGGACCAAGGGCGGGTCGCGTCCGGTGGTGGCGTTCAACCCGGGCACCTCGGGATCGGGTCCGCAGTGCGCGCTGTCCAAGCAGATGTCGGGCCAGTACGTGGACCACTATGAGGGGCCGAACATCGCCGAGCTCCTCAAGGCCGGGTTCGCCGTGGCCGCCACCGACGGGGTCGGGTACCTCGACGGCCAGGTGCACACGTACATGGTGGGCGCGAACGCGGGGCACGCGCTGCTGGACGTCGTCCGGACCTCCCGTCAGATCCCCGGCGGTGGTCTCAGGGCCGACGGCAAGGTGGGCATCACGGGCTACTCCGAGGGCGGCGCCGCGTCGCTGTGGGGCGCCCAGCTGGCCGCCTCGTACGCGCCCGAGCTGAAGGTGGCCGGCGCGGCAGCGGGCGGCGTCCCCGGCGACCTGAAGATCACCGCGAAGGCGCTCAACGGGGGCCTGTTCGCCGGGTTCCTGGCCGACGCGCTGGTGGGGCTGAACGCCGCGTACCCGGAGATGCCGTTCACCGAGCTCATGAACGAGGAGGGCGAGAAGGCCATCAAGGCGGTCAGGGAGAACTGCCTGTACGGGACGCTCGCCGTGTTCCTCGGCGCCAAGGTCGAGAACTTCTCCACGGACAAGCTGACCCTGGAGCAGATCTACGCGCTGCGCGGCCCGAACGGCGTGACCTGGGGCGAGGTCATCGACCGGCAGAAGCTGGGCGTCGACATCGGCGGCCCGTCCTCCGGCGCCACGTACAAGATCGGGTTCCCGGTGTTCCAGTACCGCGGCTACTTCGAGGAGATCATCCCGCACGAGACCGAGGACGCCACCCGGGCGGCCTACTGCAAGGCGGGGATCACCACCCAGTGGAAGAACACCTACCCGGCCGAGCACCTGACCACCGACTGGCTCGCGGCCGGTGACGTGACCACGTTCCTGGGCGAGCGTTTCGAGGGCAAGCCCGCGCAGGGCAACTGCTGACACGCCTGTGCTGAGGAGGGCGCGCGGCCCGGGATCCCCGGGCCGCGCGTCTCGTATTCAGGCTTCGTTGCGGGGTGTGGTCCTGCGGCCGGCGGTCGACGCGCGGTCCAGGAGCAACGTCCGTTCGGCCTCGTTGCGGGTCAGGGACGCGGCGCGCTCGAACTCGGTCTGCGCCTCCACGTACCGGCCCAGCCGGAACAGCAGGTCGCCGCGGACGCTCGGCAGCGGATGGTAGTTCTTCAGCGCCGCCTCGTCGGCCAGCCCGTCGACGATCTCCAGGCCCTTCTCCGGGCCGTGCGCCATCCCGACCGCCACCGCGCGGTTCAGTTCCACCACGGGGGACGGCGCGCGGCGGGCGAGGATCTCGTACAGCGCCGAGATCCGCGCCCAGTCGGTGTCGGCGGCCTCGCGCGCCTGCGCGTGGCAGGCGGCGATGGCGGCCTGGAGCACGTACGGGCCGGGCGGCCCGCCGATCTTCTCGGCGCGCAGCAGCGCCGCGTACCCGCGGCGGATGAGCAGCTGGTCCCACAGGGCCCGGTTCTGGTCGAGGAGCGGGACGGGCTCGCCGGACGGCCCGGTGCGCGCCCGCGACCGCGACGCCTGGATCTCCATCAGCGCGACCAGGCCGTGCACCTCGGGCTCGTCGGGGGCGAGCCCGCCCAGCAGCCGGCCCAGGCGCAGCGCCTCCAGGCACAGGTCGGCGCGGATCAGGTCGTCGCCCGCGGTGGCCGCGTACCCCTCGTTGAAGATCAGGTAGATGACCTCCAGGACCGATGACAGCCGGCCCGCGCGCTCCTCGGCCGCCGGCACCTCGAACGGCACGCCGGCCTCGGCCAGCGCGCGCTTGGCGCGGACGATCCGCTGCGCCACCGTCGGCTCCGGGACCAGGAACGCCCGCGCGATCTCGTCGGTGGCCAGCCCGCCCAGCATCCGCAGCGTCAGCGCGACCCGGGACGGGGTCGGCAGCACCGGATGGCAGGCGGTGAACACCAGCCGGAGGAGGTCGTCCTCGATGCAGTCGTCGAGGACGGCGTCGAGCTCCGCGCCGGAGTCCTCGGTCTCCAGCCGGTGCCCGAGCTCCTCCAGCTTGCGGTTCAGGGTCTGGTCGCGGCGGATCCGGTCGACGGCGCGGCGCTTGGCGATCGCCATCAGCCAGGCGCCCGGGTTGTCCGGGACGCCCGACTCCGGCCACTGTTCCAGCGCGGCGACCAGCGCGTCCTGCGCCAGCTCCTGGGCGAGCCCGACATCGCGGACCATCCGCGCCAGCCCCGCGATGATCCGCGCGGACTCCAGCCGCCAGACCGCGTCGACCGTCCTGTGGATCTCCGTGCCACCCGTCACGCCGACGATGAGAGCACCCGCCGCGGCCTTCGCGCAAGCCGCACGCCCCCCGCCGTCCCCCGTGCGACCTGGAGGAACGGCGGGGAGCGGGGCCTGGCGTCAGGCGCCGGGCGCGCCGGGGAAGGGGTCGCCGGGGCCGAAGACCTGGTGGATCACGCCCCCGCCGTCACCGGCGATCGACCAGAACCGCTTGGACAGCTCGATCGCCTCCTCCTTGGTCCGCGTCTCGATCAGCGCGAACCCGACCACGACCTCCTTGGCCTCGGCGAACGGGCCGTCGGTGACCGTGATCTTCCCGTCGGAGGCGGTGATGCGGGTGGGGTGCGGGTCCAGGCCGCCGGTGGCCAGCAGCGCCCCCGAGCGGCTCATCTCCTCGATGAACGCCCCCATCTCGGCGGCCATCTTCTCGTCGAACTCCGAACCGCTGTCGGTCGTCATCATCAGGAACCGCATCGTCGTCTCCTTGCTCTCGATCGCCGGTGAGACCCTCTCCGGCCTCCCCTTTCACCGACGCGTCGAACGAGGGACGGCCCGATCGACATCCCGGGCGACATTCTTTCTGGATTTTTCCGTCCCGCGGGCGCCGGCCTCCGCCGTCGGGCAGTCTCGTACCCGAAGGGGGGCCTCGTACCGGGCGCCAGAGCCGGCACGGGGCGATGGTACGGGAGGCTCGATGGACGTTGTCATCCGCGTCGGCGGCGGGTCCGGGTCCGGCGACACCGAGGCGCTGCGCGGGTGGTTGCTGCGCGATCCGGTGGCGCGGGAGGTGACGTTCCCGCCCGGCCCGCCGGCCCCGCCCGGATCGCCGCCCGGGACGATGGGCGCGCTCGAAGCGATCAACGTGTTCGTGGCGAACGGGATCGCGCTCGGCAGCCTGCTGGTCGCCGCCGCATCCTGGCGGGACGCCCGCCGCCGCGACGCCCGCGGCCGCGACGGCGGCGCGCCGGTCGTACGGGTGACGGTCGGGGGCGTGACCGTGGAGGTGGACGGCGCCGACCCGGACGAGATCGCCCGCGTCCTGCGGGCGCTCCCGTCCCCCGACTCCACCGCCCCGCCCGGGAGGCAGGCGGAGGGGGACGCGCCCGTTCCCCCGTCATGAGCCTGCCCGACCCCGCCGGCTCCCGTGCAGTGCTCCTCGGCGTGCACGCCTACCAGGCGCTGGAGGATCTGCCGGGGGTGGAGCGGAACGTGGCGGCCCTGGGCGAGATGCTCACCGGCGGGACGGTCTGGGACCTGCCCCCCGGCCACTGCGTGCGGGTCCCTGCGTCCGCCGACGTGCCGACGGTCCGCGGGGAGCTCCGCCGCGTCGCCGCCGAGGCCACCGACACGCTGCTGGTCTACTTCGCCGGCCACGGACTCCTCGACCAGTCCGGCGAGCTGTGCCTGGCGCTCGCCGACACCGTTCCCGGCTTCCCCGAGGACGGGCTGCGATTCGAGGTCGTCCGGCGCGCGATCCGCCCGCCCCACGCGGTCGTCCGCCAGACGATCGTGATCCTCGACTGCTGCTACGGCGGCCGGGCCCTGGACGGGGAGATGGGGCCGTCCGCCGACCTGGGCGCCAGGACGGTGATCGACGGGGTGTGCGTGCTGACCGCGGCGGCGGCGACCCGCCGGTCCCTGTGCCCGCCGGGCGAGGAGTTCAGCGCGTTCACCGGGGAGCTGATCAGGCTGCTGCGCGAGGGCGTCCCCGGCGGCGGCCCGGACCTGGACATGGACACCGTGCACGGCGTGCTGGCGCGGACGCTGCGCGAGAAGGGCCGTCCCGAGCCGCAGCAGGGCGCGCGCAACGCGGGCGGACGCATCGTCCTGGCGCGCAACCGGGCGCACGCCCCCGCTCGGCGGCGCGTGGTGATCGACACCCGGGTCGCGCCGCCGCGTTCGCTGGTCGGGCGGGAGGCGGATCTGGAACGGCTGACCTCCCCGCCGCAGGGGCGCGCCGGTTCGGTGGTGTGGGTGCTGCACGGCATGGGCGGCGCGGGCAAGACGGCGCTGGCCCGCGCCGCCGCCGCCCGGATCGCCGACGACTTCCCGGACGGCCGCTTAGAACTGGACCTCTACGGCTTCAGCCCCGGGGAGAAGCCGCGTCCGCCCGAGGAGGTCCTCACCGATCTCCTGCACCGGGTCGGGTTCCGGCCCGCCGAGGTGCCCGTCACGCTCGCCGGGCAGGCGGAGGCGTGGCGGGGCTGGCTGTCGGGCCGCCGCGTGCTGCTTCTGCTGGACAACGCGCTGGACGAGGAGCAGGTGCGGCCGCTGCTGCCCGGTGCGGGCGCGGCCGGGCTCACGCTGGTGACCAGCCGCGACCGGCTCGACGGGCTGGAGACGCCGCACCGGCTCCCGGTCGGCGCCCTGTCGGAGGACGACGCCGTGGCCATGCTGTGCGGGCTGGGCGGAAGGGGCGGAGGCGACGGGAAGCTGGCCGAGATCGCCGCGGTCTGCGGGCGGTGGCCGCTGGCCCTGAACGCGGTGGGCACCCTGCTGCGCGACCTCTCCCCGGCCGATCTGCTCGCCGCTATGGGCGACCTCCGGCGCCCCCTGGAACTCGTCCCCGAGGGAGAGCGGTCGGTACGGACGGCGTTCGACCTCTCGTACCGGGCGCTGGACGTTGAACTGCGGACGGTGCTGCACGCGTGCGCGTGGCATCCCGGCCTGGACTACGACCGGGACTCCGTCGCCGCCATGCTCGACCGTCCGAAGGCACTGACGCCCGTGCATCTGGCGGCGCTCGTCAGGCGGAACATGCTGCTGGCCGTCGATGGGCGCTACCGCCTGCACGATGTGTTCCGCCATGTAGCCCGCGAGACCGCCGAACGGGAAGCGCCGGGCGGGGCCGTGACGGCGCGGCGCCGCCTCCAGGAGCATCTGCTGGAACGGCTCAACGCGGCCCTGGCCTGGCTGCAGGGCGTGGAGCCCGCGCACGAGCCGGAGGCGGACATGGGCCTGTTCCCCGATCCGCTGTCGGCCCGGGACTGGCTGACCGCCGCCTCGCCTGAGCTTGAGGCCGCCGCCCTGGCCTGGGACGAACCGCACCCGTCCGGCCCGGACGCGGAACTGGGGGCGGCCCTCGCCCGGCGCACCGCCCGCTGGTTCCGCCTGGACAACCGTACGGAACAGGCCCTCCGCCTCAGCGAGGCCCTGGAACGCAGAGCGTCCAGGGAAGAGGACTTCATTCTGATGGCGGATGCTCACTGCGACCTCGCGGCGGTGTTCGAACTGCGCGGCGATTACGAGGAGGCCGAGGAGCACTACCGCCGGGCTCGGCACGTCTACAGGGAGAACGGCGATCAGCGGGGTGTCGCCGTCGCGCACGGGGGCATCGCGACGGCGAAGCGGCTGCGGCGCGATCACACGAGGGTCCAGAGCCGCTACGAGGCGGCCCTCGCCACGTTCACCGGCTTGAGGGACCGCCGCGGGTGCGCGTCCGTGCTCTCCGGCCTGGGCCATGTGGCCGTCGGACGGGGCGAGGCAGCCGAGGCCAGGGAGCGGTATGAGAGCGCGCTGGAGCTGTGCGAGCGGATCGGCGACCGCCTGGGCGCCGCGGAGGCGCTCTCGGGCCTGGGCCGCGCCGCCGTCCTGCGGGACGCCCTCCAGGAGGCCGCCGCGCTGTTCCGCGATGCCGCCGACCGGTACGACGCGATCGGCGTCACCGATGCCGCCGCCTACTGCCGGGAGCAGTTGAAGCGGCTCGGTCACCCGTCCTGAGACGGTCTTCGCACGTGGCGCGGCACCGGACGGGTCCGCGAGCGGGGCGCGGGCCGGCCGGTGCCGCGGGGTGACGCTATCAGGCGTCTTCCTTCTTGGGGGCGGGACGGTAGGTCGCGACGATGACGCCGGAGCCGAACGTGGTGGTGTCGGCGAGCTCGAACGTGGCACCGAAGCCGTCGGTGGTGAGCAGGTCGGCGGTGTTGCCGGTGCCGACGATGACCGGGTGGATCCACAGCCGAAGCTCGTCCAGCAGGCCGTTCTCGACCAGGAGGCGGGACACCGAGCCGAAGCCGTACTGGAGGATGTTCTGCCCGGGCTGCTCCTTCAGGCGGCGGACCTCCTCGGCGACGTTGTCCTTGATGATGGTGGTGTTGTTCCACTCGCCCTTCTCCAGGGTGGTGGAGACCGCGTACTTGGGGATCGTGTTCATGCGGACGCCGAAGTCGCCGGTCTGCTCCTCCATGTGCGGCCAGGTCTCGGCGAAGGCGACGTAGGTCTCGCGGCCGGCGATGAGCGCGTCGCAGGAGAAGAGCAGGTCGTGGGCGTACCGCTGGGCGTCCTCGTCGAAGTAGTCCATGGTCCACAGGTGCGGGTCCTCGATGACGCCGTCGAGGGAGATGTAGGTCGAGTTGATGATCTTGCGCATGGTCTTCTCCTGTGTCAGGTGGTGTACGGATGCCTGGTGCGTGCCTCGCGGAGGGCCTCGGCCCACCAGGAGAGCTGGTCGAGCGTGGTCGTGACGGCGGTGTTGCACTCGGCGGACGGCTTGGGCCAGGACCCGTCGGGTGCGAAGTCCTCCCAGTAGCAGGGGAGGGAGATGCCGTCCCGGATGGTGACCGCGTGCAGTTCGGCGAAGATCTGCCGGAGCTGCGCGGCGGCGTTCCGGCCGCCGGACTCGCGGCCGTAGGTGACGAGCGCGACCGGCTTGGCCTTCCACTCGTCGTAGTACCAGTCGAGCGCGGTCTTGAGCGGTGCGGGGAAGCTCTGGTTGTACTCGGGGGCGACCACGACGAACGCGTCGGCGGCGGCCAGCCTGGGGGCGAGGGCGCGCACCGGTTCGGGCGGCGGCTCGTCGTGGTCGGTGAGCGTCTCGGGCAGCCGGGTCTCGGCCAGGTCGACCAGGTCCACCGCCACGTCCGCGCGCTTGCGGGCGTGGGCGGCGAACCAGTCGGCCACGGTCGGGCCGAAGCGGCCGTTGCGGGTGCTGCCGATGATGATCGCCATTCTGAGCATCTCCGCGCCCGCCTCCGTCGCGTGTCGTCCGGTCCGGCTCGATGGGTTCCACTGTGCCGAAGGGGGCTTACGGGATCTTTACGGTGGGTTCGCGGTCGTTTCGGGCCGCTTGACGGGCGGCTTCTCCAAGGTGCTTCTCCCCTCTCCTACCTGCCACTATCGTGCGACCCATGCTTTTCGGGGTGCTGGGGCCGCTGGCCGTGTGGACCGACGACGGGGCGTCCGTCCCGGTGCCGGGCCTGAAGGTGCGCGCCCTGCTGGCGGATCTGCTGCTGCACGAGGGACGTCCGGTGCCCGCCGACCGGCTGATCGACGATCTGTGGGGCGAGGATCCGCCCGGGAACCCGCCGGCCGCGCTGTCGGCCAAGGTCTCGCAGCTGCGCCGGATCCTGGAGGACGCCGAGCCGGGGGCGCGGGTACTGGTGGCGACCCGCCCGGCCGGCTACCTGCTGGACATCGTCCCGGACCGGCTGGACGCGCACCGGTTCCAGGCGCTGGCGGCGCGGGCGCGGGAGACCGCGGCCCCGTCCGCCCGGTCGGGGCTGCTGGCGGAGGCGCTGGGGCTGTGGCGGGGGGCGGTCCTGGCCGACTTCGCCGACGAGCCGTTCACCCAGGCCGCGATCGCCCGGCTGGAGGAGCTGCGGCTGACCACGCTGGAGGATCACGCCGAGTTGCGGCTGGAGCTGGGCGAGCACGGGGTGCTGGCGGGTGAGCTGGGTGATCTCCTCGCCGCGCATCCGCTGCGGGAGCGGCTGCGCGCCGCGCACATGCTGGCCCTGTACAGGTCGGGGCGGCAGAGCGAGGCGCTGGAGAGCTACGAGGCGCTGCGCGCGCATCTGTCCGACGAGCTGGGCTTGGATCCGGGCGCGGAGCTGGCCGCGCTGCACCGTTCGATCCTGACGCAGGCCCCCGAACTGGACGCCCCGCCCGCCGGGGCCGCGAGCCGTCCGTCCCGCACGAACCTGCAGGCGCCGCCGTCCGACCTGATCGGACGGGACGGGGCGGTCGCGGAGATCCGGGCGCGGCTCGGCTCGGACCGCCTGGTGACGCTGACCGGGCCGGGCGGTGTGGGCAAGACCCGGCTGGCGGTCGAGGCGGCGCGGGGCGTGGACGGCTTCGGCGACGGCGTGTGGATGGTGGAGCTGGCGGCCTTCGAGCGGTCCGCGGGCGCCGCGGAGCTGACCGACGGCATCCTGCGCGTCCTGGACATCCGCGAGTCCGCGCCCCCCGGCGGGGCCGCGCCCGCGGAACGGCTCGCGGACGCGCTCAAACCGCTCGACCTGCTGCTCGTCCTGGACAACTGCGAGCACGTGGTGGAGCAGGTGGCCGATCTGGCGCGGCGGCTGCTGGACGCGGTGCCGGGGCTGCGCGTGCTGGCGACCAGCCGGGAGCCGCTCGGGCTGGCCGGGGAGGTGGTGTGGAACGTCCCACCGCTGGACGTTCCCGACGCTCCCGCGAAGCACACTGCCGACCCTGACTCCGAACCCGCCGTCGACGTGGAGGAGCTGGCGCGTTCCAGTGCCGTCCGGCTGTTCGTGGAGCGGGCGTCGGCGGCGGCGCGCGGGTTCCGCCTGGACGAGGACAGCGCGGTCGCGGTCGCGGTGCTGTGCCGTCGCCTGGACGGCATCCCGCTGGCGCTGGAGCTGGCCGCGACGCGGGTGCGGGCGCTGGGCGTGCACGGGCTGGTGGCGCGGCTGGACGACCGGTTCCGCCTGCTGGCCACCGGGCACCGCGGCGCCCCGCAGCGCCAGCGCACCCTGACCGCGATGATCGAGTGGAGCTGGGAACTGCTGCCGGAGCCCGAGCGGGCGGTGCTGCGCCGCCTGGCCGTGCACGCCGACGGCTGCTCGCTGGAGGCGGCCGAGGCGGTGTGCGCGGGCGACGACATCCCGGTCTTCGACGTGCTGGACCTGCTGGCGCGGCTGGTCGACCGCTCGCTGGTCGTGGTGGCCGACCGTGCCGACGGGCCCCGCTACCGGCTGCTGGAGTCGGTCGCCGCGTATTGCGCGGAGCGGCTGCACGAGGCGGGCGAGCATGACGAGGTGCTGATGCGGCACCGCCGCTACTACGCGGAGCTGGCCGCGGGCGCCGAGCCGCGTCTGTTCGGCCGCGACCAGGACCGCTGGCTGCACGTCCTGGACACCGAGGCGGCCAACCTCCGCATGGCGCTGGACGGCCCGGACGCGCTCCGCCTGGCCAACGCGCTGACCTGGTACTGGTTCCTGCGCGGGCGGCTGTCGGAGGCGCTGCGCTCCCTGGACGCCGCGCTCGCCGCGGACGGCGGCGCCCCCGCGGACCGGGCCAGGGCGGTCGCGTGGCGGGCCGGGCTCGCGCTGCTGCACGGAGGCGACGACGCGCGGTGGCCCGCCCGCCGCAGGGAGGCGCTGGCGGGCCTGGACCAGTGCCCGCCGCGCGAGCGCGCCCGCGCCCAGTGGTTCCTCGCCTTCGCCGGCAGCGAGGTCGACGACCTGGCGTCCGGGGAGAAGCTCCTGGAGGAGGCCCTCGCCGCGTTCAACGAGCAGGGCGACCAGTGGGGGGAGGCCGCCGCGCTGATCCTGCGGTCCAGGTTCGCGCACGCGCGCGGCGAGCCCGCGGCCCTGGAACGGGAGGGCGAGCGCGCGACCCGGCTGTTCGCCCGGCTCGGCGACCGGTGGGGGCAGCTCCAGGCCGCGGGGTGGCTGGCGGCGCACGCCGAGCTGACCGGTGAGTACGCGCGGGCGGACGTGCTGCAGAGCGAGGCGCTGCGCATGGCCGAGGAGCTCCACCTGTGGCAGGACGTGGCGCTCAGCCGCGCGTTCCTGGGCTGGATCGCGTTGCAGCGCGGCGAGTACGAGCGGGCCCGCACGCTGTGCGAGCAGGCCCACGCCATGGCGAGCCAGCCCGCCACGGTCTTCGCCGACCTCGTCTTGGGCATGGTGGCCCGCCAGCAGGGCGACGCCGACGACGCCGAGATCCGTCTGACCGCCCTGCTGAAAGCCCTCCCGCTGGACGAGGGCGAGCATCCGCCTCCCTTCCTGCCGCTGATCTACGTCGGCCTGGGCTACACGGCCGAGTTGCGCGACGACCTGGTGAGGGCCCTGGAAATGCACCGCGAGGCACTGTCGGTCGCGCTGCAGATCGACGGCCCGCGCGACATGGCGTTCTCTCTGGAGGGCATGGCGAGCACGCTGAGCCGAGGCGGGCACCCCCAGACCGCGGCCCGCTTCCTCGGGGCGGCCACGGCCATCCGCCGCACGACCGGGATGACCCCCGGGCCGTCCGAGCGCGGGGACATCGCCCGTACGGAGACAAGGCTCAACGAGGCCCTCCAGCCCGAGGCCCTGGACACGGAAATGGCCCAAGGCGCAGCCCTGACCCCCACCGACTGTCTGGCCCAGGCCCACTCCCTGCACCTCTGACCCCCCCGCGGGCGCCGGAACAGTCAAGGTTCGCCGTATTGATAATTCGGTGTCTGGTATTTCGTAAAAGTTGACCTTGACGAGATCTTTCTTTCGATGTAAAGGTAAAAGAAGGGCGGAAAGGCCATTTAATTTCTCCGTGTTCGACGACGATGTCGGGGCTCCCCGCTCTTCCCGTCGTTCCGGACAAGGGTGTAGATGAACAGAAGAACCGGTGGTGGCGGTGGCCCCGGGCAGTCGAACGAACTGCGCGGCGACGTCGCCGGGCCGGTCGTCCAGGTACGCGACGTGCACGGCGGCTTCCACGTCCACGACGGCGCGAAGCCGCTGCCGATTCCGCGGCAGCTTCCCGCCGCCGGACGACTCGTCAACCGGGACGAGGCGCTGTCGGTGTTGGAGCGGATGCCGTCCGGCTCCCGCGCGGTCGTGATCAGCGGCCCCGCCGGGATCGGCAAGACGGCGCTCGCCCTGCACTGGGCCAACGGGCGGCTCGGCGACTACCCCGACGGCCAGCTGTACGCCGATCTGCAGGGGCACTCGGCCGCCGGGCCGGCCTCCCCGGCCGAGATCCTGGGCGGGTTCGTCCGCGCACTCGGTATCGCGGGCGACCGCGTCCCGGTGGACCTGGCCGAGCGGGCCGCGCTGTTCCGCTCGCTGACCGCGGGCCGCCGGCTGCTGATCGTGCTGGACGACGCGTACTCCGCCGCCCAGGTCGCCCCGCTGCTGCCGGGCGCGCCCGGCGACGGGGAAGGCGGCCCGCCCGGCCCGGCCGCCGTCGTGACCAGCCGGTGGCGGCTGGGCGGCCTGGTGATGCGGGGAGCCCGCGCCGTCCAGCTCGGCCCGCTGGCGGCGGACTCGGCCCTGGAACTCCTCGGCGCCACGCTCGGCGCCGAACGGGTCGGGCGCGAGCGCGAGATGGCGGGCGCGCTGGTCGAGTTGTGCGCGCGGTCCCCGCTGGCGCTGAGCGTGGCCGCCGCCCGGCTGGCCACCCGTCCCGCCTGGTCGATGGCCGACCTGGTGCGCGACCTCGCCGACGAGAAGCGGCGGCTGGCGGTGCTGTCGGTCCCGGACGCGGAGGACGATGTGACCATCCGGGCCGCCTTGGAGCTGTCGTACCGCGCGCTGCCCGACCCGGCGCGGCGCCTCTACCGTGCCCTCGGGCTGTTCCCGGGGGCCGCGTTCGACGCGCGGGCCGCCGCGGCACTGGCCGGGGAGCCGCTGCCGGAGGTCCGGGACGGCCTGGGCGTGCTCGCCGCCGCCAGCCTCCTGGACGACCTGCCCGGCGGCCGGTACCGGCTGCACGAGCTGGCCCGCCTGCACGCCCTGGAGACCGTCGAAGGGCACGACCCGCCCGAGCGGCGCGCGGAGGCGGTCGGGCGGCTGGTGGAGTGGACGGTCGCGGCGGCGCTGGCGGCGAGCCGGGCGTGCGCGCCGTACCGGAACCTGCCCGACCCGCCGGACGCGCCGCCCGGCCCGCCCGTGTTCGCCGACGCCGCCGACGCCCTGGACTGGCTCGACGGGGAGTTCGGCACGCTGCGGGCGGTGGCGCGCCGGGCGCAGGAGTCCGGCCTCCACCAGCGGGCCTTCCTGCTGGTGGACGCGGTGTGGCCGCTGTTCCTGCACCGGGGCCGGCACGCCGAGCGCCTGGAGTTCGACCGGCTCGGTCTCGCCGCCGCCCGCGCAGCGGGTGGCGGGTTCGCCGAGGCCAAGATGCTGAACCGCACCGGTCTGGCGCTGCGCGGGCTCGGCCGCCTGGACGAGGCCGCCGCCGACTTCCGGGACGCGCTCGCCCTGTGGGACGCCCTCGGCGACCGCTCCCGGGTGGCCGGTACGCGGCGGCGCCTGGGCCTCCTCGAACTCGACCGGGACGACCTCACCGCCGCCGCCGCGCACTTCGACGCCGCGCTTGGGGAGTACCGCGCGGCCGGTGACGACCGGCGGACCGCCCTCACCCTCTGCGACCTCGGCACGGTGCTGATCCGGGACGGCCGTCCGGACGGGGCCGTGGAGGTGCTGACCGAGGCGGGCCGCCTGCTCGACGACGGCACCGGGGACAACGCCTACAACCAGGCCATGGTCCTGCTGCTGCTCGGCCGGGCGCACGCCCTCCGCGGGCCCGGCGGCCCCGGCACGCCGTCGCCTGCGGCCGATCTCGCCACCCGCGCGCTGGAGGCGATGCGGTCGCTCGGATCGGCGCTGGGCGAGGCCGACGCGCTGCACGTCCTCGGCGACCTGGCCGCGGGCGGCGGCCGCGTCACCGAGGCGCGGCGGCACTACGAGGACGCCCGCCGGATCCTGGCCGGTGCGGGCGCACCGACCGAGGCGCTCGACCGGGCCCTGACCGGCCTCGGCGACGACTGACCGGCACCCGGAACGGAGCGCCGGCGGAGTGGAGGGTGACGGTCAGTCCGCTCTTGCCGGGGAGTCTGAGGGGTCGCCCCCTCAGAATGTCACCA
>NZ_JBHSON010000082.1:0-53375 GCF_042656285.1 Actinomadura rugatobispora
TTCGCGATGTTCTTCCTGGCGGAGTACATCAACCTGGCCACGCTGTCGGCGCTGGCGACGACGCTGTTCCTGGGCGGGTGGCGGGCCCCGGCGCCGATCTCCACGGTGTGGGAGGGCGCGAACGCGGGCTGGTGGCCGGTGCTGTGGTTCCTGGTGAAGATGGGGCTGTTCATCTTCTTCTTCATCTGGCTCCGGGGTTCGCTGCCGCGGGTGCGCTACGACCAGTTGATGCGGCTGGGCTGGAAGGTCCTGATGCCGGCCTCGCTCGGCTGGATCCTGCTGGTGGCCACGGTCCGCGCGCTGCGCAACGAGGGCTACGACATGCAGCAGATCGCGCTGTACGCCGCGATCGTCGCCGGCGTGGTGCTGGTGGCCACGGTTCTGTGGGAGCTGCTGCGCGGCGAGGGCGACAAGGACAAGCAGATCGTCCCCGACGTCGGCTCCGGCGGGCCCAAGAAGGGCGGCGCCGCGGCCGCGGCCGGTTTCCCGGTGCCCCCGATGGACGCCCCGCACTACCACGGCCGCAGCACGGAGACCCCGTCGCGGCCGGCCACGACCACGACCACGCGTGAGGAGGTCGGAAGTGGGACTCACTGACTTCCTGAACCCGGTCAAGGGGTTCGGGGTCTCGTTCCATCAGATGTTCATGAAGAGCGAGACCGTCCAGTACCCCGAGGTGAAGAAGCCGACCGCACCGCGCTTCCACGGACGGCACCAGCTCAACCGGTGGCCGGACGGGCTGGAGAAGTGCGTCGGCTGCGAGCTGTGCGCGTGGGCGTGCCCGGCGGACGCCATCTACGTGGAGGGCGCCGACAACACCGACGACGAGCGCTACTCTCCGGGCGAACGGTACGGACGCGTCTACCAGATCAACTACCTGCGCTGCATCCTGTGCGGGCTGTGCATCGAGGCGTGCCCCACCCGGGCGCTGACGATGACCAACGAGTACGAGCTGGCCGACGACAGCCGCGAGAGCCTGATCTACACCAAGGACATGCTGCTGGCCCCGCTCCGCGAGGGCATGGAGACGCCGCCGCACGCGATGCGGCTGGGCGAGACCGAGGAGGACTACTACCGCCTCGGCCTGAAGTCGTCCGACGAGGGCGCCCCCTCCGGGCCCGGCTCCGGTTCCGGTGAGAGGAGTGAGCCCAAGTGACCAGTCCCGACGTGGTCGTGGTGGCGCAGGTCGCCGACGCCCAGCCGGGAGAGCCGTTCATCTTCTGGCTGCTGGCCGTGGTGTCGGTCTGCGCCGCACTCGGCATGATCTTCATGCGGCGCGCGGTGCACTCGGCGCTGCTGCTGGCCACGGTGATGCTGTCGCTGGCCGCGCTGTACGCGGTGCAGGACGCGCCGTTCCTGGCGTTCGTCCAGGTGATCGTGTACACCGGCGCGGTGCTGATGCTCTTCCTGTTCGTGCTGATGCTGGTCGGCGTCAGCTCCACCGACTCGCTGGTGGAGACGATCCGCGGCCAGCGGCTGTGGGCCGCGGTCGCCGCGCTCGGCTTCCTGGTGCTGCTGGCCGCCGGGCTCGGCAACGCCGCGCTGGGCGACTCGGCCGGGCTGCGGGCCGCCAACGGCGACGGCGGCAACGTCGTCGGGCTCGCCCGGCTGCTGTTCAGCAAGTACGTGTTCGCGTTCGAGGCCACCAGCGCGCTGCTCATCACCGCGGCGCTGGGCGCCATGGTGCTCGCGCACCGCGAGCGGCTGACGCCCAAGCCCACCCAGCGCGACCTGGCCGAGAAGCGGTTCGAGCGGTTCGCCGTCGGCGGCGCCCACCCGGGCCCGCTGCCCGGCCCCGGCACCTACGCCCGGCACAACGCGGTCGACATGCCCGCGCTGCTGCCCGACGGCAGCGTCTCGGAGCTGTCCATCAACCCGGTCATCGCCGCCCGCACCGACACCTCGGAGCGGCACGCCGACCTGTACGGCGGCAGCGAGGAGCAGGCCGTGGAGGAGGACGTCGCCGCGGTCAAGGCGGTGACGGAGGAGTCCGAGGACGCCAACGCCGAAGAGCGCACGGTGAAGGCCGGCCTGCCGGCGCCGGGCGGCGAGGGCGGCTCCGGCGGCTCGGGGTCCGGTTCCGCCGGCTCCGGCTCCGAGACCGAAGGCGAGGCTGGCAAATGAGTCCGGGACACTACCTGGCGCTCTCGGCGATCCTGTTCACCATCGGCGCCGTGGGCGTCCTGGTGCGCCGCAACGCGATCGTGGTCTTCATGTGCGTCGAGCTCATGCTCAACGCGACCAACCTGGCGTTCGTGACGTTCGCCAGGATGCACGGCAACCTCGACGGGCAGATCATCGCGTTCTTCGTGATGGTGGTGGCCGCGGCGGAGGTCGTGGTGGGCCTGGCGATCATCATGACCATCTTCCGGACCCGCAGGTCCTCGTCGGTCGACGACGCGAACCTGCTGAAGTACTGAGAGGTCGGGGATGAAAGCGGAAGGCATCCAGGCCCTGGCCTGGCTCCTGGTCGCGCTGCCGCTGGCCGGCGCGGCGATCCTGCTGCTGGGCGGGCGCCGCACCGACAAGTGGGGGCATCTGCTCGGCGTCACCATGTCGCTGGCCTCCTTCGTGGTGGGCGCGGCGATGTTCGTCCAGATGCTCGGGTACGGGGCGGAGGAACGGCGCCGCACCGTCCACCTGTGGGAGTTCCTCGACGTCGGCGCGCTGAAGGTCGACCTCGGGCTGCTGGTGGACCCGCTGTCCATCAGCTTCGTCCTGCTGATCACCGGGGTCGGGTCGCTGATCCACATCTACTCCATCGGCTACATGGCCGACGACCCCGACCGGCGCCGGTTCTTCGCCTACCTCAACCTGTTCGTCGCGGCGATGCTGCTGCTGGTGCTGGGCGACAACTACGTGGCCATGTTCCTCGGCTGGGAGGGCGTGGGCCTCGCCTCGTACCTGCTGATCGGGTTCTGGCAGTACAAGCCGACCGCGGCGGTCGCGGCGAAGAAGGCGTTCGTCGTCAACCGCGTCGGCGACATGGGCTTCCTGCTCGCGATCATGCTGATGTTCGGCACGTTCGGGACGGTCGGGTTCGAGCAGATCCTGGGCGAGGGCGCCGAGCACGTCGGGCTGGCCTCGCAGCTGAGCACCGGCACCGCGACCGCGCTGGGGCTGCTGCTCCTGGTCGGCGCGTGCGGCAAGTCGGCGCAGCTGCCGCTGCAGTCCTGGCTGCTGGACGCGATGGAGGGCCCCACCCCGGTGTCGGCCCTGATCCACGCCGCGACCATGGTGACCGCGGGCGTCTACCTGATCGTCCGGTCCGCGCCGATCTTCGAGATGTCGGCGAACGCCCAGCTGGCGGTGACCATCGTCGGCGCGGCCACGCTGCTGGCCGGTGCGATCATCGGGTGCGGCAAGGACGACATCAAGAAGGCACTGGCCGGCTCGACCATGTCGCAGATCGGCTACATGATGCTGGCCGCCGGGCTCGGCCCGGCCGGCTACGTGTTCGCGATCGCGCACCTGATCGCGCACGGCTTCTTCAAGGCGGGCCTGTTCCTGGGCGCCGGGTCGGTCATGCACGGCATGAACGACGAGGTGAACATGCGCCGGTACGGGGCGCTGCGAGCCATGATGGTCATCACCTGGGCCACGTTCGGGCTCGGCTACCTGGCCATCATCGGCTTCCCGGGGCTGTCCGGCTGGTTCACCAAGGACGGCATCATCGAGGCCGCGTTCCACAAGGGCGGCACGTCCGGGGCGATCCTGGGCACGTGCACCCTGATCGGCGCCGGCATCACCGCGTACTACATGTCGCGCGTGATGTTCATGACCTTCTACGGTGAGAAGCGCTGGGACGAGAAGGCGCACCCGCACGAGTCGCCCAAGGTCATGACCGTTCCGCTGATGCTGCTGGCGATCGGGTCGGTGTTCGCCGGCGGGTTCCTGGTCCTGGGCGGGTTCTCCGAGTTCCTCGCCCCGGTGGTGGGCGAGGCCGGGGAGCACGAGTTCCACCCGGTCACCCCGGCGAGCATCACCGCGTTCGTGCTGATGGTGATCGGCGCCGGGATCGCCTGGCGGCAGTACGGCGCCCGTCCGGTGCCGCGCGAGGCGCCCGCCGGATCGTTCGTCACGGTCGCGGCCCGCAAGGACCTCTACGGTGACGCGCTGAACGAGTCGCTGCTGATGCGGCCCGGCCAGTGGCTGACCCGGCTCGCGGTCTGGTTCGACAGCCGCGGCGTGGACGGCGTGGTCAACGGCCTGGCGGCCGGGGTCGGCGGCAGCTCCGGACGCCTCCGGCGAATCCAGACCGGCTTCGCCCGCTCCTACGCCCTCTCTATGTTCTTCGGCGCGGCGATCATCGTGGCCGCTCTCTTGGTGGTGAATGTATGACCGCCCTCTCTATGCTGTGCTCGACCGATGCGGCGATCAACGTGGCCGCGCTGCTGGTGGTGAACGTCTGATGGAAGACTTTCCCTGGCTGAGCGTCCTCATCGCCGTCCCGCTGCTGGGCGCGGTGCTGGTGGGCGTGCTGCCGCGGGCCCGCGAGACGCTGGTCAAGCAGGTCGCGCTGGGCGTCTCGCTGCTGGTCGCGGCGGGGACGCTGGTGATGGCGGCCGGTTTCGACACCGGCGGGCCGCGGTTCCAGTTCGAAGAGAAGTACTGGTGGATCAAGCAGTTCGGGGTGCACTGGGCGGTCGGCGTCGACGGCGTCGCGCTGGTGCTGATCCTGCTGTCGGTGATCCTGGTCCCGCTGGTCATCCTGGCGTCGTGGAACGAGGCGGACCGCTCCGGCGGCGTCGACGTCCCGGCCAAGCGCAGCGCGAGCCTGTACTTCGCGCTGCTGCTGGCGCTGGAGGCGATGATGATCGGCGTCTTCGCGGCGACCGACGTCTTCCTCTTCTACGTCTTCTTCGAGGCCATGCTGATCCCGGTGTACTTCCTCATCGGGTCCTACGGGGGCGCGCAGCGCTCCTACGCCGCGGTGAAGTTCCTGCTCTACTCGCTGTTCGGCGGCCTGCTGATGCTGGTCGCGGTCATCTGGCTGTACCCGCTGTCGGCGCGTCCGACCAGCGAGGGCGGCCTGGGCGCGGGGACGTTCCTGTTCTCCGAGCTGAGCCGGATGGACATCGACCCGACGACGGCCAAGTGGCTGTTCCTCGGCTTCTTCATCGCGTTCGCGATCAAGGCGCCGATGGTGCCGGTGCACACCTGGCTGCCGGACGCGGCGCAGCAGGCCCCGCCCGGCGCGCTGGTGCTGATCGTGGGCGTGCTCGACAAGGTCGGCACGTACGGCATGCTGCGGTTCTGCCTGGAGCTGTTCCCGGGCGCGGCCAAGTGGGCCACCCCGGTCGTGCTGGGCTTCGCCGTCCTGAGCATCGTCTACGGCGCGGTGCTGGCCATCGGCCAGGTCGACCTGAAGCGGCTGATCGCCTACACCTCGATCTCCCACTTCGGGTTCATCGTGCTGGGCGTGTTCGCGATGACCACCCAGGCGCAGTCCGGCGCCGCGCTCTACATGGTCAACCACGGCTTCTCCACCGGGGCGCTGTTCCTGCTGGTCGGCTTCATGATCGTGCGACGCCGGTCGGCCCGGATCGACGACTACGGCGGGGTGCAGAAGGTGGCCCCGGTGCTGGCCGGGACGTTCCTGGTCGCGGGCCTGTCCGGGCTGTCGCTGCCGGGCCTGGCGCCGTTCGTGTCGGAGTTCCTGGTCTTCACCGGCACGTTCACCCGCTACGAGGTGCCCGCGATCATCGCCACCGTCGGCATCGTCCTGGCCGCGATCTACATCCTGTGGATGTACCAGCGGACCATGGGCGGCCCGACCGCGGAGAAGGCCAAGGGGATGAAGGATCTGACCGGGCGGGAGAAGCTCGCGGTCGCCCCGATCATCGCGATCATCGTGGCGCTCGGGTTCTTCCCGCAGCCGCTGCTCAAGGTGATCAACCCCTCGGTGGAGCAGACCCTGGTCCGGCTGGACCAGCGCGACCCGGCGCCGACGATCACCGGCCATGTCGCTGAGAACGGAGCCCGTCCATGAGCCTCACCAGTCATCTGGGCGCGGCCGTCACCGCGCTCGACGCCCCGGCCCGCGGCGTCCTCGCCGACGGCGAGATCCGCGCGCCGCACATCGAGTACGGCCAGCTCGCCCCGATGCTGCTGGTCTTCGGTGTCGCCATCGCCGGCGTGCTGGTCGAGGCGTTCGCCGGGCGGAAGCTGCGCTTCCCGCTGCAGGTCGCCCTGGCCTTCCTGGGCCTGGGCGGCGGGTTCGTCTGGACGATCGTGCTGGCCTGGCGCGACAAGCCGTTCACCGTGGCCGCCGAGGGCGCGCTCGCGGTGGACGGCCCCACCCTGTTCCTGCAGGGCACCATCCTGGTGCTGGCGCTGATCAGCCTGCTGCTGATCATCGAGCGGAAGCAGGAGCACTTCGCGGCCCAGGCGTCGGCGCTGCCGGGTAGCGAGGCCGAGCAGGAGGCGACGGCGGCCGGGATCACCCAGACCGAGGTGTTCCCGCTGATGACCTTCGCGGTCGCGGGGATGCTGATGTTCCCCGCGGCCAACGACCTGCTCACCATGTTCGTGGCGCTGGAGATCCTGTCGCTGCCGCTGTACCTGCTGTGCGGGCTGGCCCGCCGGCGGCGGCTGCTGTCGCAGGAGGCGGCGGTCAAGTACTTCCTCCTGGGCGCGTTCTCCTCGGCGTTCTTCCTGTACGGGGCGGCGCTGCTGTACGGCTACGCCGGTTCGGTGCGGCTGTCGGTGATCGGTGCGCAGCTCAGCCGGGACGCGGGCAGCGAGACGCTGCTGCTGGCCGGGGTGGCGCTGCTGTCGGTGGGGCTGCTGTTCAAGCTGGGCGCGGTCCCGTTCCACATGTGGAAGCCCGACGTCTACCAGGGCGCCCCGACCCCGATCACCGCGCTGATGGCGTCCTGCACGCTGGTGTCGGCGTTCGGCGCGATGCTGCGGGTGTTCTACGTCGCGCTGGAGAACCTGCGGTGGGACTGGCGGCCCGCGATGTGGGGTGTGGCCATTCTCACCATGATCGCCGGCGCGGTGATCGCGATCACCCAGAGCGACGTCAAGCGGATGCTGGCCTACTCCTCGATCGCGCACGCCGGCTTCCTCCTCACGGGCGTGATCGCCACCTCCGAGGCCGGCCTGTCGGGCACGCTGTTCTACCTGGCGGCCTACGGGTTCACCACGATCGGCGCGTTCGCGGTGATCACCACGGTGCGGGACGCGGGCGGCGAGGCCGCGCACCTGTCCCGCTGGGCGGGCCTGGGCAAGCGGTCCCCACTGGTGGCGGGCGTGTTCGCCTTCTTCCTGCTGGCCTTCGCCGGGATCCCGCTGACCAGCGGCTTCACCGGCAAGTTCGCGGTGTTCAAGGCGGCGATCGAGGGCGGCGCGACCCCGCTGGTCGTGGTCGGCGTCCTGTCCTCGGCGATCGCGGCGTTCTTCTACGTCCGGGTGATCGTCGTGATGTTCTTCAGCGAGCCGGAGGCGGACGGCCCGTCGGTCATCCTGGGCCCGGCGACCGTGACGGCGGTGGCGCTCGGAGTGGCGGCTACTGTGGTACTCGGTGTGCTCCCGCAGCCCGTGCTGGACCTGGCGGGGGACGCCGCGACACAGATGTTCGTCCGGTAGCTCCGGTAGGGGGTCTTGGTGAGTAGAGCTTTCGCCGGGGGATCGTCTTTCCCCTCGGGGGATGGGCCGTTCGGTTTGCCCGTCGACGACCGACTCGCGACGGACACGCAGGAACGGCTCGCCGCCGTCGAGGGCATGCTCCTGGACTCGGTGCACAGCGACGACCCGCTGCTCGCCCAGGCCTCCAAGCACCTGGTCGAGGCGGGGGGCAAGCGGTTCCGGCCGATGCTGGTGCTGCTGGCCTCCCACTTCGGCGACCCGGCCGCGCCGGGGGTCGTCCCGGCCGCGGTGGTGGTGGAGCTGACCCACCTGGCGACGCTCTACCACGACGACGTGATGGACGAGGCGACGGTGCGGCGCGGCGAGCCGTCCGCCAACTCCCGGTGGACCAACACCGTCGCCATCCTCACCGGCGACTACCTGTTCGCCCGCGCCTCCGACCTGCTGGCCGACCTCGGCCCCGAGGCGGTCCGGATCCAGGCGCGGGCGTTCGCCCGGCTGGTGCGCGGGCAGATCCAGGAGACCGTCGGCCCCGGCCCCGAGGCCGACCCGCTGAAGCACTACCTGCAGGTCGTGGCCGACAAGACCGCCTCACTGATCGCGGTGTCCGGCCAGTTCGGCGCCCTCCTCGCGGGCGCCCCCGCCCACGTCGTGGACACGATCACCTCCGCCTGCGAGAAGATCGGCGTCGCGTTCCAGCTCTCCGACGACATTTTGGACATCGCCTCGGAGGCCGAGCAGTCCGGCAAGACCCCCGGCACCGACCTGCGCGAGGGCATCCGCACCCTGCCCATGCACCTCGTCCTGGCCGGCACCGACACGGGCCCCGACGACGCCCGCCTCCGCGTGCTGCTCGCCGCCGACCTCACCGACGACACCCTCCACGCCGAGGCCCTGACCCTCCTCCGCGCCCACCCGGCCATGGACCGCGCCCGCGCCGACCTGCGCCGCTGGGCCGAGGACGCCCGCTCCGAACTCCTCACCCTCCCCGACATCCCCGCCAGGGGGGCCTTCACCAGCCTCTGCGACTACGTAGTAAGCCGCACCGGCTGACCAAGGCCCGCTCCTCAGGGGCGACGCCGCTGAGGGAAAGATGAATCGGTCCCCGCTCCGCCTTTTGTGAATCGGTCCTCGCTCCGCTCGGGCAGTCCCATTGGGGCTCCCGCCCCAAACCCCAAGGCAGGGGGCTCCGCCCCCCACACCCCCCACCAACCCCGTACGAGTAGCAGGCCCAAGTCCACGAAGGTGGAGTCTTCCCGCCGCGGTTGGGGAAGCAGCCCGTCGATCGCCTCGGACACCGGAGATCAGCGGGCCGCCCTCAGGTTGATCGAGGCGCAGACCCATTTGGCGGTGCCGTTCTTGGCGGGTTCGGTCCACACCGCGTCCGCGTAGGCGGCCACAAGCATCAGCCCCCAGCCACCGAACTCGTCCGAGCCCGCCCGGTCGATCTCCTCCACGGTCGAGACCGCCTGCCGCGCCTGGGGCGCCCGGCCGACAGCAGCGTCTGAGACCCCGATCACCAGGCGTTCGGTCAGGGCCGCGAGGTAGAGCCGAACGGTGTCGGTCGGAGCGGAGACGGCGACGGCGTTCGTCGCCAACTCGCTCACGATCGCGAGCGCCCGCTCCTCGAACCGCTCCAGCCCCCACGTCTGCAGGGAACCCGAAGCCACCGACCGCGCCAAGCCCACCGAGGCCCGCGTAGCAAGCAGATCCCGCGCTACAACCGCCCCAACCCCCGTGACTGCGGACATCTCCCGATCTCCTTCCAGGCGAGAATTCTGTGACTCAGCACACAGGCTCCCTTGCATTCAGTAATCTGGCCTGCCTCAGTGGGACATCAGAGACACCAGAAGGTGATCAATGCCCCTCCGAGAGTCACTCGACCCGGACAACTCGCTCTGGGACTGGATAGCCGTTGACCTGTACTTCTACCGGAACAAGGCCGGCCTCTCCTGTGCCCAGCTAGGCCGCCTCCTTCACGTCAACCGCCAGGCTGTCTCCAACCTCGAAGCCGGGCGCCTCAAGCTGGACATGACCAAGGCCAAGATCCTCGACGAACTGTGGGACCTGAACAAGCACTTCCAGCGGCTGGTGAAGTACGCCCGGGCCGGCCACGACCCGAACTGGTTCAAGGCCCACGTGATCTACGAGCAGAGAGCCAGCGTCATCAAGACCTACGAGGCCATGGTCGTCCCCGGCCTCCTCCAGTCCGAGGACTACGCCCGCGCCTTGCTCACCGAAGGCCGCCGGTCTAAGGACGTGGAGGCCGGGGTGAGGAACCGCATGTCCAGACAGGCCGTGCTGACAAAGGAGAACCCCGCTCACCTGTGGGTCATCCTTAGCCAGAACGCTCTGGACTGGCCTGTCGGCGGGCCAGGTGTTATGCGGGATCAGCTCGGTGCGCTTCTCGAGGTCGCCGAACTCCCGAACGTCGCCGTCCGGATCCTTCCCCGCTCGGTCGGCGCGCATGTTGCGCTGGAGGGGTCGTTCAAGGTGATCACGGTCAAGGAGGGCGATGTCGCCTATATGGAGGCTTGCGGAGGGGGAAGAACGACCCAGGACCCCACCGAAGTAGCCGAACGTCGGATACGGTTCGACGAAATAGGGGCGGACTCCCTGTCGCGCGCCTTGAGTAAGGATCTCATCCGCAAGACGATGGAGACATACGCATGATCGCCTGGCGCAAGTCCAGCCACAGCGGTGTACACAACGAGTCCGACTGTGTGGAGGTGGCGGTTCTCGCCAGAGGAGTCGGCATGCGCGACAGTAAGGCTCCCCAGGTTGGGCACCTCACCCTCAAGCCGCAGACCTTCGCCGACCTGCTAGCCAGGATCAAGACCGGTCGACTCGACCCATAGCTCTGCAACCGTGCCCCGCAGAATTACTGAAGGCGGAGCGGGGCTGGACAACGTTCGGGAGGTGCATGCCGAGCAATGGAGGGATATCGATGACGCAGTGGCGCAAAGCCAGCTACAGCGGCACCACCGGAGGCGGGGATTGCGTGGAACTGGCTGCCCTCGCGGAAGGCGTCGGCATGCGAGACAGCAAGGATCCACAGGATGGACGCCACGTCGCGATCGAGTTGAAGTCCTTCGCCGACCTGGTCGCCAGGATCAAGACCGGGCAGCTCGACCTCTAGCTCACTAACCTAACCCCTGCTGCGCCGAATCTGCCCTGCGGCGTTACCGATGCGAGCTCACCGTGTTGTGTCCGACCATCTCATGCGCAAGTTCGGCATGATCGAGGAAGGCCGGATCCGGGGGCATATCAAGATCGGCGACACCTGGCGGGACTCGATCGTCCACTCCATCCTCGAAGACGAATGGCAGCACCCTGCCTGACGCCTGAGAGCCCGTGGCATGGATGTGCCGAGCCGATCATCGGACGGGGTCGTCGTTCCCCAGACGCGTATGCGGTCGTCGCTATACTCCCGGTGCGTTTTGGCCAGTCACATGTCCGGCCGCCTTGCTCGGCCCACTGGGCGGGCATGAAGCTTGGTGGGCAACTAACGGCAAACCCGATCCAGGAGGTGCGCGTGTCGCTGGCTTTCGTTGGTATGGACCCCGATTCCCCGGACCTGAAGTGCCCTGCCGTCTACGTGCACCCCGACAGCGGCGACTTCTACTTTCAAGGCAAGACCGTCACCGACCCGGTGACCCTCGCCGAGGTGGCCAAGCACAGCCCGCTCGGTGCCGATGAGACGGTGGTCCGCCTGCCTGCCCGGATGGCTTCGATCATCGCGGAGGCGGCGGCGGGCACGTACGAGGCCGGGCGGATCGGACACGGGCCGGTGGACCTGATGGACCTGTTCGCCGGAGTCCGGCACTCGGCCGTGCACCTGGAGATGCGCGATACGTACGACACCGAGCACCCTGGTTTCCAGGACTGGTTGGCGGGCGGCTCAGGCCGGTACGACCGGAGCGCCTGGCTCGACATCGTCACTTCGGCGGTCGGGCGCGGTGCGAAGATTCGGAGGGCTCGGGTGGTGTCGGAGCCGGTGACCGACTACATCCGGTGGGAGCACATGCTCACCGACGAGAACCAGGCGGCGGGGGAGGAAGTCCGCTGGCTGCCACGACGGCGGGCGTTCGACCTCATGTTGCCGGGTGCCGACTTCTGGATGTTCGACGGGCGGGTGGTCGCGTTCAACTTCTGCGCGGGCGACGGTACGGACACCGAGGACGAGGTGTTCACGAATGATCCTGACGTGGTGACGCGGTGCATCGCCGCGTTCGAGCAAGTGTGGGAGCGGGCCACTCCGCACAAGGACTACCAGCCGAGCTGAGTCTCGAACGAACCCGACATAACTTCGGAACGTGTCCACATCGTCATCGGCCCAGGCCGCCCGGCAGCGCCTGGCCGACCAGCTTCGAGAGATCCGCGAGGACGCCGGGCTGACCGGCCGAAAACTGGCCGAGCTGGCCGGTTGGCACGGCGTCTCGAAGGTATCCAAGATCGAGCACGCAACACGACCCATCTCGGCCGAGGATCTGCGCACCTGGTGCCGGGTCTGCGATGTGCCGCCGGCTCGCGTGGAGGAGCTGCTGGCCGAACTGCGGTCTGTGACGAGCACCTGGCTGACCTACAAGCAGTTGAACCGCGGCGGCCTGCGGCGCGCGCAAGAGTCGGTACGGGACCGATACGAGCGTGCGAATCAGATGCGCGCCTATGCGACCAAGGCACTGCCCGGCCTGCTCCAGACCGAGCCATACACGAGGGCCGCTTTGCGGGCCGTCTTCATAGAGCAGGGTGTGGAGGCCGACGACGCCGAACGCGACATAGCCGAAGCGGTGGCGGAGCGGATGGACCGCCAACGGGTCCTGCGACGTCCAGGGGCACGGTTCGCCTTCGTCTTGGAAGAAGAGGTGCTGTGGCACCGGACGATCGACCGCACCACCCACATCGCCCAGCTCCGCCACCTTTTGAAGGCCATGCGCCGGCCCGCCGTGTCCCTGGGCATCATTCCGCGGCAAGCCGATCGGACCATCAACGGCCCGGGTGTCTGGCCGGAGGAGTCCTTCCTGATCACCAACGCCGAGCAGGTCAACGTGGAGCTCGTGTCCGGATACCTCTCGATCACGCAACCGACCGAAGTCGCCATGTACCTGGCGGCATGGGACCGGCTGTTCGCGCTCGCAGTTCATGGTGAGAGAGCGAACCAGATCATCGGCTCCGCGCTGGAGAGCCTCGAAAGCCACTAAGGGCAAACTCGGGCAACCTCGTGGCCCGCGTTACGACCGCCTACGTAGCGTGCTGGGCATGGCGCTACGGGTGGTCGCGTCCGGACAGCGGTGCGGTGGCCGGCCACGCCGGCACGACGAGAGGAGCGAGGCCATGGGACGGCGCGAGGGCGGGTCGAGTGACGACGGCAAGACCCCCGGTGGGTCAGGTGACAGCACGAAGGGCACCGGGCACGGCGGCAAGGGGGACGGGACGCGGGGCAATCCTCACGACGGGCGGAAGTAGGGGATGTGGCCGACTGGCGTGAGGTGATGCGGCGGGTTCCGAGGAGCCTGTTCACGCCGCAGGTGGTGTGGGCGGACCTCGGGCCCGGTCCGTGGGTTCGGGTGGATCGTGGTGCCGATCCGTCCGGGTGGGATGAGGTGGTGGCGCTGGATCAGCCGCTCATCATCCAGTTCGAGGACGGCCGCGCCGAGGGCGAGGGGTTGGCGACCTCGTCGCTGTCGATGCCGTCGGTGGTGGCCGAGTTCCTGGAGCAGCTCGACCCGTCCCATCACCATCGGGTGCTGGAGATCGGGACGGGGGCGGGGTGGACGGCCGCGCTGCTGTCGGCCCAGGTGGGCTCCGGCAACGTCACCACGGTGGAAGTCGATCCGGAGCTCGGGCTGTTGGCGGCCGGGCGGCTCAAGGCGGCCGGGTACCGTCCCCGAGTGGTGATCGGGGACGGTACCGAAGGCTGGCCTGCCGGGGCTCCCTACGATCGCGTTCATGCCACGTGTGCGGTGTCGCGGGTCCCGTATGCGTGGATCGAGCAGACCAGGCCGGGCGGAGTGATCGTGGCGCCGTACGCGCCGGGGTTCGGATTCGGTGCCCTGCTGCGGCTGGAGGTGCTGGCGGGCGGCGTGGCCGTCGGGCGGTTCGCGGGGTCGGCGGATTACATGATGTTGCGCTCTCAGCGTCCGCTGGGCGGGCAGGCGCGGGAGTGGACGCGGGCGGCCGAGCGTGGGGTGCGGACAAGCCGGACCGGCATTGATCCGCGGGCGCTGCGGTACGGGCCGGTCAGCGTGGATCTGGCCGTCGCCGTCCTGGTGCCGGGTGTGGTGTCGCGGTACTACGAGGACGAAGAAGGCGCGACGCTGTGGGTCATGGCCCGCGATGACCACGGTGGCCCGTGGGCGTCGGTGGACTACGAACCGGGCGCCCCTGACTTCGAGGTCCAGCAGGCCGGGGACCGCTCGCTGTGGGATGAGGTCGAAGCCGCCTACACCAGGTGGCTTGCCTGGGGGCGGCCGGACATCACCCGTTTCGGCCTCACCGTCACCCCTGAGGCCCAGACGGTGTGGCTCGACGACCCGGGCAACGCCATCGGCCCGCCACTGTCACGGGGTTGAGTAGCGACCAGACGGTCATGACCGCCGTAGCAGGTCAACGCCCAACCAGGCACGGGGCTGACTGGGCGGAACGGCGCGGCAGCCGGCTCCGCCCGGTATCGAAACCTCGTGACGTCCAACTCCCGCACCTTCCCTCGGGAGATTTCACCAGCAGATCGCGGCTCTGGTGGACGGTGCGCACAAGGTCCGTCCACAGCGGGACGGGACTGGTGAACGGGCGCCGCGCTTTGCGCGTGCGGCCTTGGCGCCGGCGGCGGTTGTCCTTGCCGGTTCGGGGTTCACGTCGGTGACAGGAAGGGCGGTACCTGGCTCAGCCTTCGGACAGCTTCCGTTCATGGTCGATATGTCACTTCGTGTACCTTATGCAAGATCATTCTGCTGCTGTGTGGGAGCCGCCGGATCTCTTCCGGCGCGCGGGTCACAGGAGGATCAGCAGTGTTCAAGGCAGCATCGCGACGTCGGTTCGGGCTCGTCGCCGGAGCGACGGCGCTCGTGGCGGGCGTCCTCGGGGCGGGAACGGCCGGGGCGACCACCACGCCGCACGACTACGACGTGGACGTCACGATCGACTACACCGGGAACCGGCAGCCGGCTCCAGGAGTCCGGCACAAGAGCTTCACGGTGGCCACCTCGCACGGATCCTCCCAGGGCCATCTGCTGGCGGTCGATCTTCGGAACCCCCGTGTCTCGATGGAGCTCCTGCACGCCGACCATGTCGGCGAGGGCACGACGCTCACCGCCATGGCCGGGAAGAAGAACGCCTTCGCCGCGGTAAACGCGGACTTCTTCAACATGGCCTACTGGGAGAACAACCCGGGTCTGGCGACGGAGTCCGCGGACGGCCCGGAGATCACGGGCGGGACGCTCCGGAAGGGCGCCGTGCCCGCCGCCCAGCGGATCGGGCCGCCCATGTCCTCGGGCGCGACGGGCCGGGAGGTCATCGGTGTAGGCGTCGACGGACGCGGGCGGGTCGACGAGGTCGAGGTCCGAGGCCGGGTGATGTCCCGCGGGCTGAACGCGCGCGTCGCCGGATACAACCAGTACGCCCTGCCCGAGAACGGCATCGGTGTCTACGACGCCAAATGGGGTCCGGTCACTCGCAAGCGCGCCGTTTGCGGGAGCGATTCGTCCAGGCTGGCTCCCTGCCTCACCGAAGGGGTCAAGGAGGTCTCGGTCCGGAACGGGCGCGTGGTGGCGATCGCCGACCAGCCTGGCGCCGGGCAGCTTGGGGGGAGGGACCTCGTCCTGGTGGGACGGGAGGACGGTGCCACCGAACTGGGCAAGCTCTCCGTCGGAGACCGGATCAACGTCAGGTGGGGCGCGGAGACCGACGGCCGCGTGCCGCTGCGGTGGGCGGTGGGCGGCTTCCCCAATGTCGCGAACTCGCGGCTGGTCGCCGGTCTGGGCGCCAATAACACCGGCGACCTGGCGCCGGGCACGAGCGCCGGAGTCAGCGCGGACGGACGCATGTTCTACCTCGTGGTGGTCGATGGGCGTTCGGCCGTCTCGGCCGGTGTGACGCGGGTGGAGATGGCTGAGCTCATGCGGAAGATCGGCACCGACGACGGCGTCCAGCTGGACCGTGGCGGCAGTACCGAGATGATCGCGAAGCCCGACGCCGCCTCTCGTGGCTACGAGGTCCTGAACGCCCCGTCCGATGGCAAGGAGCGGCCGTTCCCGAACGGCATCGGGGTCTTCACCAGCTAACGCGGCCGGGCTGCGTCCAGATAGGGGTCAGGGAGACGGAGCCCCCTGCCTTGGGGTTTGGGGCGGGAGCCCCGATAAGTGCGGCCCGAGCGGAGCGAGGACCGATTCAATGCAGAGGGGCCCACCCTTTCGGGTGGGCCCCTTGCTGTGAGGTCAGGCGTTCTGGGGTTCGGGGGTCAGGCCGCTGGCCTTCATGGCGTGGAGGACCACGTTGATCAGGACCTTCTTGCGTTGCGGGGGCCCGCGCCGGGCGCGGGGCCACCGGCCCGCTCTGAGTGAGCGCGACGACGGGCCGGTATCGAACACGACGGTGCGCCCGCTCTGGGTGGCGCCGGGCGGCGGGGAGCGGACGGCGCTGACCGCCGGGTAGCCCATGTCGCTGCCGGGGGCGGCGGGGCGGGAGATGTCAGCGGGTGAGGATGTGACGGTAACGCTGGGCTACGGCGACGGTCTCGCGTCCCACCTGCTCGAAGAATCCGCTCATGGCGTCCATCCGGGCTCCGGCCGGAGTCGAATGGCCGAGGGCCTCGGCGTTCTGGCGGGCGACCTCGGCGATGTTGGTGTTGAATCGCGCGCTGGCCAGGAGTGACCGGTACCAGATCTCCTTGTCGACGATGTAGCGGTCTCGTCGTCGGCGCTTCTCTCGTTCCCGGCCGATCAGGTTCATCGCCTCAAGCTCGGCGACCGCCTTGGAGATGGACGCCGGGCTTACCTGCAGGCGTTGGACGAGGTCGGCCGCGGTGAGGCCACCACTGTGGGTGGTGCAGAGGCAGGCCAGCACGCGTGAGGACATCCGTGTCAGTCCCGACGCGACGAGAACGTCGGTGAGCTTGTCCTCCGCCTTTCGCGTTCCGGCCGCAGGAGGTTGTTGTGGTGGTTCGACCGCTTTGACACGTTGACGCCGGGCGCGCTCTCGTGTCGCCTCGTGCGCCTGATCCGGGCGATAGGCGCCGGCGCCGCCGTTGCGGTTCACCTCGCGGCTGATCGTGGACGTCGGCCTGCCCAGTCGCCGGGAGATCTCGGCGAACCCGAGCCCTTCCGTCAGGCCTTGGGCTATCCGTTCGCGTTCCTCAAACGTCAACCTGCCTTTCGACATCAGCCGCACCCCCTGCTGTACATTCCGCTCCTGCATTCAATCACACGCACTGCAAGAAACTGTTGCATTCATCGCCACTGTCATCGCAACGATGTTGGCTGCGAGCGCATTTGTTGTTGACTGCTCTATGAATGCAACGTAGCGTTTCTGCCTGACCAAAAGACCGAAGGCGACCGTAAAGAGACCCATGGCGACGACAGGCAATCCCGGAACCGACCACGAGGCGGTGCAGCTCGTGTTGGACGGCGCGGTGGCGTCGGGCGCGACGCCGGGCATCGTGACCGAGGTCTGGAAGGGCGGCTCCCGCTGGTTCGCGTCCGCGGGCAAGGCCGACATCGGCACCGGGCGCGAACGCGCACCGCAGGAGCTGTTCCGTATCGGCAGCGCGGCCAAGGCGTTCACCGCCGTCACCACGCTGAAACTGGTCGGTGAAGGCGTGCTCGGCCTTGACGACACGGTGGAGAAGTGGCTGCCCGGCTTGCTCGACGGCAGTCCGTACGACGGCGGCAAGATCACGCTGCGGCAGTTGCTGAACCAGACCAGCGGCATCTACAACTTCACCATGGACCCGGAGTTCTTCGCCACCGGCCAAGGCGAGGCCTGGTATGAACGCCGGCTCAAGGTGTTCACACCCGAAGAACTGGTGCGGATCGCGCTACGGCATCCGCCCTGCAATGCCCCCGGCGAGGCTTTCCGGTACTCCAACACGCAGTACTATCTGGCCGCGATGATGGTGGAGAGGGCCACCGGAGAATCGTATGGCGACGTACTCGATCGTCTCATTCTGCGGCCTCTCGACCTGACCCGGACGTCGCTGCCCACCACGCAGACGGTCATCCCCGGACCGCACCCGGTGCACTACTCCCGGCTGTACGCGGAAGACCCGGCGGCGCGGCTGTACGACGCGAGCGAGTCGAACGAGAGCACCGCCTGGAGCGCCGGCGGAATGATCTCCTCGACCGGTGACCTGCTCACGTTCTTCTCGGCGCTGTTCTCCGGCCGGATCCTCAACCCGGCGCAGATGGCGGAGATGTTCACGACCGTGTCGACCGACGGTTCCGGGTGGCTGCCCAACACCCGCTACGGGCTCGGCGTGTGGGTCGAGCAGAGCGGCGTGCCCGTGTGGGGCAACGGCGGCGCCGACTACGGCACCTTCACCCTCGTCATGGGCAGCCGCGACGGCACGCACATGGTCGCCGCTCACGTGAACACCGATTTCTCTCCGCAAGCCTATGAGGCGTTCCTGGCCATCCTCGACATCGAGTTCAGCCGCGCCGAACACTCCGGTTGACCGCGGCGCCGGACGGCGGGATGGCGGCTTCACCCAAGGAGCGAGGACCGATTCAACGCAGAAGGGCCCACCCGGTTGGGTGGGCCCTGTGCTGCGAGGTCAGGCGTTCTGGGGTTCGGGGGTCAGGCCTCTGGCCTTCATGGCGTGGATGACCATGTTGATCAGGACCTTCTTGCACGACTCCAGCCTGCGGGCGTCGCACAGCATGACCGGCACCTTGGGGCCCAGGTTCAGGGCCAGCTGGATCTCTTCGAGGTCGTACTGGCGGGCGCCCTCGAAGCAGTTCACCGCCACCACGAACGGGGTGCCGCGGCGCTCGAAGTAGTCGACCGAGGGGAAGCAGTCCGACAGCCGGCGGGTGTCGGCCAGCACGACGGCGCCCAGCGAGCCGAGCGCCACCTCGTCCCACATGAACCAGAAGCGTTCCTGGCCGGGGGTGCCGAACAGGTACAGGACGTACTCGTCGCCCATCGTGATGCGGCCGAAGTCCATCGCCACGGTGGTGGTGTTCTTGCGCTCCACGCCCGAGATGTCGTCCACGCCGACGCTCTCGTCGGTGAGGATCTCCTCGGTGCGCAGCGGCTGGGTCTCCGAGACCGTGGCCACCATGGTGGTCTTCCCCACGCCGAAACCGCCCGCGATGACGATCTTGGCCGCCGTGGGGAGCCTGCGGCCGTTCGCGTCGCGACTAGAGGGCCCGGAGACCATCGATCACCGCCTTGTAGAGCCTGATGTCGTGCATGTCCGCCTCCGGCTCGGGCTCCTGCATCGTGATGAACCCCTTGTCCAGGAGATCGCCGAGCAGGACGCGCACGGTGGCGACGGGAAGGTCGAGATGGCCGGTGAGTTCCGCGACCGACATCACCGACTGGCAGAGCCGCAGGATCGCCCGGTGCTCGGGGCCCAGGCCGACCGAGCTCTCGGGGGAGATGCTGATGGCCACGACCAGGGTGATGAGGTCGAACTTGCCCCGCGTCGGTTCGATACGGCCGCTGGTCATGACGTAGGGGCGGACGACCGGTCCGGCGTGGTCGTCCAGGAACCGGCTGTGGGGCGGTTCCTCCAGGTGCTGCTCCTCCGGCGGTGAATCCTCGGGAGGCATCATCAGGTGGCCCGACCTTCCTTCACCGCCGCCGAATCCGAACGCGACGGCGTGGACAGATGGTGGCCCAGGCTGGAGACCAGCACGGCCATCTCGTAGGCGGAGAGGCCCACGTCGGCCTCCTCGTCGGTGAGCACCGCGAGGCAGGCGCCCTTGCCGGCCACCATGACCAGCAGGAACGCCGACTGCATCTCGACGATCGTCTGCCGGACGGGCCCGTTGCCGAAGCGGGTGCTCGCCCCCTTGGCCAGGCTCTGGATGCCGGCCGCCACCGCCGACAGGTGCTCACCGTCGTCCTGCGTCAGGTCCTTGGAGGCGGCCATCAGCAGGCCGTCCGCGGACAGCACCACCGCGTGCCGGGCGTGTGGCAGCCGCCCCACCAGATCGTTCAGCAACCACCCTAGGTCGGCCGACGAGCCGGTCTTCTGCATCACTGATCGTCCTCGCCTTCTACTGCATCACTGGGCTTCGGCCTGGACGCGTCGGCTCGGCCTCGCCGACTGCCCAGCTGGTACGCGCCCATGATGCGCTGGATCTCTTCCGGGGAACGGCCGACGTCCTCCGGCTCGTCCGGCTCTGCCACGGGTTCTTCCGTCTTCAGGGGCGTGACCAGATGGGCCTGGGGCACCCGGACCGGCAGCCCGGACGGAGTGGTGGAACTCTCGGTCACTGGTGTCGGGTCCTCCAGGGGAGTCGTGGCGGGCGGTTCGGGACGCGCTGCCGGCCCGACTCCGAGGTCCGATCCGCCGGTCCTGGTGAGGCCGACTCTGGAGTCCGATCCGGTGGGCGCCGTGATGGTCGGGGACGGGTCCGGGACGGCGACCAGGGCGGGCACCGACGGCTGCCCCGGACGGCCGTTGCCGCCGCCCGTACGGCCGGACACCGCCTCCGCGGGCGCGCCGACGCCGGCGCCGACGGGAACGGGCTGGCGCACCTCGAGGCCGTTCTCCGTGGTGGTGCCGGGAGCGACCGGCTTGGGCTGGTCCTCCCAGCCCTCCTCCCTGATGAGTTCGTTGGGGATCACGACGACCGCGGTGGTGCCGCCGTAGGCCGAGCGCTTGAGCATGACCTGGAGGCCGTAGCGCTCGGCGAGCGTGCCGACCACGAACAGGCCGAGCTGGACCGAGCTCTGGAGGTTGAACTCGGGCGGGTCGGCGATCCGGGCGTTGACCTCGGCCAGCTTCTCGTCGGTCATGCCCAGGCCGCGGTCCTCGACGTCGATCGCGAAGCCGCTGGCGACGCGGTGCCCGCCGACCTGCACGACGGTGTCCGGCGGGGAGAACGACACGGCGTTCTCGATCAGCTCGGCCAGCAGGTGGGTGATGTCGCCGACCGCGCGGCCGGCCAGCTCCACCGGGCCGAACTGCAGCACCTGCACCCGGGTGTAGTCCTCGACCTCGCCGATGGCGGCGCGGACGACGTCCACCATCGGGACCGAACGGCGCCAGCCGCGGGCGGGGATGGCGCCGGAGAGCACGATCAGGTTCTCCGCGTTCCGCCGCATGCGGGTGGCCAGGTGGTCGAGGCGGAACAGCTCCTGCAGGTCCTTGGGGTCGATCTCGGGCTGGCGCTCCAGCTGGTCCAGCAGGCTCAGCTGCCGGTGCACCAGCGTCTGGGTGCGGCGGGCCAGGGACAGCAGGACGTCGCGGATGCCGCGGCGCAGTTCGGCCTGCTCGACCGCGGTGCGCAGCGCCGTCTCCTGCACGGCGTTGAACGCCCGGCTCACCTGGCCGATCTCGTCGGCGCCGAACTCCAGCGGCGGGGCCTCGGCGGCGACGTCGACCTTCTCGCCGTGACCGAGCCGTTCGACCACGCTGGGCAGCCGGTGCTCGGCCAGTTCCCAGGCGGCGATGCGCAGCCGTTCCAGCTGGCGGACCAGCGCACGCGCGGTGGTGATCGACACCACGATCGAGGCGATGACCGCGAGCAGGCCCAGACCACCGGCCAGCACCAGCCGCAGGATGACGCCCGCGGCCACCGGCGTGGCGCGGTCGAGGAGCCGGTCGCCGGCGTTCAGCACCAGCTTCTCCAGCGAGTCCTGGACGGGCTCGGTCGCCGACCGCCATTCCTGGGCCTGGCTCCGGGGCAGGGCGCCGGGCCTGCCCTGGATGATGCGGTCCTCGAAGGCGCGCATCCGCTGGAACGCCGGCCCGTTGACGAGCCGCTGGTAGTCGGCGCGGTCCTGATCGGGGAGTTCGGTGGCGGCCTCTTCGTGCAGGAACCGCTGCGTACCGACGATCTGGGTGAACTGCGCCTGCTCCGCGGAGGTGATGCGGCCCGCGGCGATCGCGCCGGCCAGCAGCGCGTCCTCGCGGGAGAGGATCTCCTTGGCGCGGGTCAATGAGCTGAGCGTGCGGCTGTCCTTGGCGAGGGCCTCGTCGTTCACGCTGCCGGCGGAGCCGTAGATGCGGAAGGCCGCGTCGATGATGGCGTCGATGGGCCGGGCCGCCGAGGTGCGGTCGGCCTGCTGGGCGTCGATCGCGCGCCGGGCCGGGGACAGGCCGTTCAGAGAGCTGCGGATTTCCTCGATCCGCTGTTCCAGCGCGTCGCTGGCGGACCGCGCGACGCCGCCGCTCCCGGCCAGCTCGACGAACTCGGAGCGGGCGGTGTCCACCTTGCCCCGCTGCGTCTGCAGTGCCTGGCGCTGCGCGCTGTTCGGGTTGCCGAGATAGACCAGCGAGAGCCGGCGCTCTTGCTGCAACTCGGTCACCAGGGTCACGGCCGGCCTGGTGACGTTCTGGTCGAGGGTGTTGACCGAGAGAAGGTCCAGACCTTCTCGCAGGGTCACCCACGCGGCGAAGGCCCACAGTGCCACGAGCGAGACGAGCAGAGCAGTGATCTTCGTCCGCAGGCGGGAGTTGCGGAAGCGCATCAACGTGTCCTCAACGAGTTCAGAGGCGACTCACAGACCGTCGGGGGTGACGGTTGACCGAGCCGTGGGTGAGTCGACGCGATGCAGCCGATGGTGCCGCCGCCTCGCATCCGGCAGCACCCTAGCAACGTTGCCGCCCCGGATGATGTGCTTTGTTCTCATCTGGGGCGGTATCCGTTATTGGTTGCTGGGCTGACGTTATCGGCAGGTGCTAAATGTGGCGTTCAGCACACTCCCGTTCTGGTGGCACCTGATTGGGCGAGATGCAGCGCCGCGAGTACGGCGCCGCGCACAATCGCGCTCGGCAGGTAGAGGTCCTTGTCATGCCAGAGGGCAGGACCGCTGACATGTCCTTTGGCCAGGTCGTCCGCGGAAGGGAGGAGAAACCGATAACCGCGCGGTGCGGATTCGCCGGTTTCTCCGGGGTCGGGCGGTGTCAGCAGCAGGATTTGCAACGCGTACGCGGTCTCCTCCGCGGAGCCTTCCCATCGTCCCCATGACCCGTCCGGGCGTTGCGTGCTGAGCACCCAACGGCGCGCCCGGCGTACCGCATCGGTGGCTCCCGGGCCGCCGTAGTGCTGGAGCGCCAGCGTGCAGCACCATGTCGCGTAGTACGGTGACGCGTGCCATCTGTCCAGCCAGCTGCCGTCGGCCTGCTGTTCGGCGCACAGGAGTGCGGTGAGCTTTTGGATGGTCGCGGCGTACCGCGCGGCGGTGCCGGCGTCGACCGCTGGACTCGGGGAAGCGGCAAAATGCCCGAAAGCTTCCAGTATGTGTGCATTGACGCTGATGGAGAAGCCGTCTTCGCCGGGCCAGGTGCAGAAATGCGTTTCTGTTTCGTACTCCCAGAGCGCGTCGGGCGGATACCTCAGGCCGAGCAGGCCGAGCGCGTAGATGGCGACGGATGTGGTGTCGGCGTCCGCCGGAAGGCCCTCCGCGGCCGGGGTCCCCACCGGTCCGAGAGCGGATCGCAGACTCTCCGCCAGCCCGGCGGGAACGGGCGGGTCGATGCCCGCCCGCAGCAGCCCGCTCAGCACCCAGCCGCGTTCGAATACCGTGATCGGAATGCCACACGGCACCGGGCCGCCATGGCGCTTCACCACGGCCTCCAGGAAAAGCCGCGCCGGATGGCGCGGATCGCGCGCGTCCCGCTCGTCGAGCCAGGCCGCGGTGGCGGCGGGCGACGCCCCGACCGTTCCGGTCGCGGCGGGCCGGATCGTGCGGACGCCGCGGGCCCTCCGGCCCGCCACCTCCAGCGCGTGCAGCACCTTCTCCGGCAGCGCGACACCCGCGTCCAGCGCGGCGTGGATCATGCCGAGCCGGATGTCGTCGATACCGCGGGGCAGGGGCAGGCGCCCCACCGGGTGGCCGAGCGCCGCCGGCGGCATCCGGCGCAGGTCGTCCAGATGCCCGTTGACGGCCTCGACGAGGGACGCCGTGATGATCTCGGTGGCCGGCAGGTCCGGGATCGTGGAGACGTCCAGGGCCGGCAGCGTCCGCAGCAGCATCCGCACCCCCCGATCCGCCGCCGCGGCCAGGGCGGAGCGCTGCGCCCCGCCGCCGTGCCCGAGACCGTCCAGAGTCCCGCGCTCGCCGCGCCGCAGCGTCGTCAGCAGCGCTTCGGTGGCGCTCAACGTCGGGACCAGCGCGTAGCCGTCCGGGGCACCCCAGCCTCCGTCGGGCCGCTGAGTGGCGAGCAGGAACTCCACCCGCCGGTCGTGACCCGCCAGCCACGGCGCGAGGGTCACCAGCCGTCCCGTCTCGTAGACCGAAGGGGAGACCTGACCCCAGGGTTCGTCCACGAGCCCGGCGATCAGTTCTCCGGCGACCCGGGCCACGTCGACGCGCGCCGGCATCGCCCTGGCCGTTTCCGCCGGGGCGGCCGCGTCGTCGACGGTCATCGCAGCTCACCCCAGTAGTCGGTGGCCCCGTAGAAGCCCGTGCTGAACCCGATCTGCCGCTCCAGGTACGCGGCGGGCCAGGGACAGGCGTCGGTCAGGGGTTTGATGAGAGCCCGGGCACCATCGACGAGCTCGTCGATGCGCGCGACCACTCCGGCCCGGTCGACGCCGAGCATGAGGGCGTTGAGATCCCCCCAGCTGAGATCCCTGTGGTGGGTGGCCAGGTCGTTGAGCAGGCGCAGCACCCGCTGCACCTCCTGGCTGGCCTCCCACAGCTCCTCGAGGTGGTCGAGGGTGGCGGCGTCGCCGGTGTGGATCCAGTGGGCGAGGTTCACCCAGGTGGTCCCGAAGTTGTCGGCGTTGCCGAGGTACTCCTCGAACGTCGGCGTCGCCCGGTGGTCGCCCGCGGAGAGGGCGGCCTTCCAATCCCACTCGCGCGCCATGGCCCGCAGCCACCGTTCGAGCTGGTCACACCAGAACGAGCGCTTCTCGGAGAAGGCGGGCACGGTGTCCAGCTCGTTGACGATGTGCGCGAGGAAGCGCGTGATCGAGGAGTCCTCGCCGTCGGACGTGCCGTCCGCCACGGCCAGGCAGCGCAGGATGAGATCCTCCACCTCCTCCCTGGTCTCGGCGACGTAGTCCACCAGCCAGTCGGCGGCGAAGTTCCACATGGAGGTCAGCAGCGCCATCCGCAGCCCCTCGGCGGTGGCCCAGGGCGAGCCGAAGGCGTTCGCCAGCGCGACGCCGTTGAGCAGCCTCGTGTCGAAGGGCCCCGCCGGGAACAGGTCGGGATACGTGTCCATGCAGCCCTGCAGCTCACGGTGGCATTCCACGGCCAGCGCGGAGACGCGACCCTGTTCCACCGCCGCGCGCAACTCGCCGCCGTCCGGCGAGAGCGAGTATCCGGGGGCCATCACCGCCTCGTCGGATTCAGCTTGAGCGCGACCGGCTCCGACGGCCGCATCGTCAGGTCCGCCGCGACTCCGACCGCGCCCGCGTTGCCCAGCTCGGGCCGCAGCCGGCTGACCATCGAAGCGATGATGAGCTGCGACTCCACGCTGAAGAACAGGCTGCCCGCGCACTGGTGCGGCCCCGCGCCGAACGGCAGGTAGGCGAACCGGTGGCGGCGATCCGCCCGTTCGGGTGCGAACCGCTCCGGGTCGAAGGTCAGCGGGTCGGGCCAGTGGGCCTCCGACCGATGGGTGAGGTAGGGGCTGATGACCACGATGGAACCGGCCTTGATCCGGATGCCGTCGAGCACGTCGTCCTCGGCCGCGATCCGCGGGAGGATCCAGCCCGGTGGGAACACCCGGAGCAGCTCGTGCGTGACCATCCGGGTGTAGCGGAGCTCGGGGAGGTGCTCGGCCCTCGGCCGGCCCTGCCCCACCACCTGGTCGATCTCCGCGAACAGCGCGTTCGCCACCTCGGGATGCGAGTCGAGCACGACCCAGAGGTAGCTCAGCGCCTTGACGGTCGTCTCCGTGCCCGCCAGGAACAGCGCGACGATGCCGTCCCGGACCTCCTGGTCGCTCAGCACCCGCCCGTCCTCGCCTCGCGCGCGCAGCAGCGTCGAGACGAGGTCCTCCCCCGCGGACTCCTCGCGGCGCGCGGCCTGCACGAGCGGGAGGATGATGTCGTCGATGTCCCCGACGGCGCGGTGGAAGGCGCGGTCGCCCGGAAGGGGGAACCAGAAGGGCATGTAGGGGAACAGCAGCCGAGCCCGGAACGAGGACTCCGCGGCGGTCATCATCGCCGCCCCGAACTCGTCGGCCCGCGAGAGGGGGAGCCGGTCGCCGACGAAGATGCGCAGGATGGCGCGGTAGACGATGCGGGTGAACTCGATGCTGGCGTCCGCCGTCTGCCCCGAGGGGACCCGCTCGGCCAGCTCGTCCACGGCATCGGCGATCGCCGTCGCCATGTCCTCGGTGTACGACGCCACCTTCGGCGCCGTCAGCAGGGCGAAGTAGGCATCCTTCTTGAGCGGCCAGGCGGGGTCGGCGCCGGACGGTGCGCCGACCAGCCGGCTCAGCGGCTTCCACAGCAGGCCCTCGCGCCGGTACTTCGCGGCGTTGTCCCGCAGGATGTGCTGGATGTGCTCTGGACGGCTCACGAGGTACGGGCGGAAGGTGCCCAGATTGAGCCGGGTCAGATCACCGCCGGACCGGCGCCCGATCTCCTCGACCATTTGCAGGGGACCCCGGAGAACCCCCGGAATCACCTGCCGGACTGGAACGGTCGTCACCCGCCGGGGCGGCGCGGCGAGGGAGGTCGCGGACATGGTAAAGCCTCCTCTTCCGATATCCACTACGCGTCATGAGGTCGGTCATGAGTCGGTTGCGAGGTTCTTCAGTCTCGGGAGGTGGGTGCCGAGCCGGTTTTCTGGCATGGCGAAGGCCCGGCGGGCATGGAGCGGTGGCCGCCGGGCCGGAGGTCGGGTGGAGGGGCCGGTGGGAAGGGCGCGCCCTGGCTCGCCGGGTGAGCCGTACCGGCCGACATTGTGGAACTCCCGCCCTTTGCCGTGGAGTCGGTGCCGCCTTGCGGCTGTCCGTATCTCCTCACGGACAGCCCGCGATCAGGCGGGGCGTGCGTACGTTTTGAACGGATTTACGTAGCGTGCGTGGTCTGGGTGGTTATGGTGAAGTATCACATGATCAACTTTCGCAGACAAGGCTCTACTTGGTAGGAAATCTGCCGAATTGCGCGTGATCTGAGTCACTGACAAACGACTTGTCATCAAAGTCGGAGAAGGGCTGACAAAGTGTGATCACTTGGTGTAATCGTTGAGCTGCGGCGTTTTCCCAGCTCCCGCAGAGAATCGAATCTCTATTCGATTTACCGGGGAATGGTGACCGCAGTCAGCCGGTAAGTCAGTGAAGGAAGGTAAATGTGCGTCTGCAGTGACGTGCCGCGAAGGGGGTCAGTGCTCGCCCTGGGCGCGGGCCATCTGGGGGTTGAGGGCGCCCGGAAGCAGTGACGGCCAGGAGCGTTCCGTGGACACGGTCAGCCGCCCCATGTACGCGCGGTCCCCGCACTGGACCACCACCGGGTACGTCCCGGCGCCGATCCCGCGCTTGAGATGCACCCTGCCGGTGCGCCCGGACAGCCTCGCGGCCTCGGTGAACGCCGTCGACTCGACCGCGCGCCCGCACTTCGGCGCGACCACCTTCACCCGGGTGCCGGGCCGTGCCACCTGCGGTTCGACCCGCACCCCGTCGCCCGCGGCGGCCTCTTCGCCCGAAGCGGGGGCCGCCAGCCCGGCGGCCACGACGATCGCCCCCACCGCGGTGACACTGAGCAGGCGCAACCGGACTCCTCGGGGCGAAGGGGGACGAGGGGTGTGACCTCCGGCACTTTAGTGCCTTGCGGTTCCCTCCTCTAGCGATGTCCCGAAACCCGGTGAAGTTCGATGATCTCCCTCGGTGACCGGGACCGGCCGCCGCCGGGCCCGCAGCCCGTCCGCCGACAGCACCACCAGAGCCGCCCACACCAGCACGAACCCGGCCCACCGGTCGGCGGGCATGTCCTCGTGGTGCACCAGCAGGCCGATGAGGAACTGCAGCACCGGCGTCAGGTACTGGAGCATGCCGATCACGCTCAGCGGCAGCCGGATGGCCGCCCCGTTGAACAGCAGCAGCGGGATCGCCGTGACGAACCCGCCGCCCGCCACCAGCGCCGCGTGCACCAGGCCGTTGTGCCCGAACTCCGCCTCCCCCTGGACCCCCAGGGCCACCGCGAAGCCCAGCGCGGGCAGGAACATCACCGCGGTCTCCACCGCCAGGCTCTCCAGCGACGGCGTGTCCGCGAACTTCTTCAGCAACCCGTAAGTACCGAACGCCAAGGCCAGCACCAGCGCGATCCACGGCAGCCGCCCGTGCCCGGCGCCGAGCACCACCACCGCGGCCCCGCCCAGCCCCACCGACGCCCACTGCCACCTGCGCAGCCGCTCCCGGAAGACGACCACGCCGAGCAGCACGCTGATCAGCGGGTTGATGAAGTAGCCCAGCGCCGCGTCCAGGGTGTGACCGCTGTTGACGGCGTAGATGTAGACGCCCCAGTTCAGCGTGATCATCACCGCGGCCGCCGCCAGCAGCCCGGCCCGCCGCCACGACAGCCCCCGGATCCACCGCCGTCCGGCCGCCAGCATCACCAGCACGGCCACCAGCGACCACATGATCCGGTGCGCCAGGATCTCCGTCGCCCCGGACGGCTTCAGCAGGGGCCAGTACAGCGGGAACAGCCCCCAGATCACGTAGGCCGCGACCCCGTACACGATCCCCCGCCGCTCAGCCACGCACGCCACGTTAGCAGGAGGTAATCACCCAAATCCGTACACGCTGATGTCGCCCTCCACGGCGTAGCCTGGGGGCATGTTCTTCGCGAAGACCCAGATGGTCTCTCCAGAGAAGGCCCTGCCCGGACGTGAAGAGCCGATCCGAGTGCCCCCGCGGCACGAGGTCCTCGACGCGCCCCTGGCCCCGCCCTACCCCGACGGCGCCGAGATCGCCGAGTTCGGACTCGGCTGCTTCTGGGGCGCCGAACGCAAGTTCTGGCAGACCCCCGGCGTCCTGTCCACCAGCGTCGGCTACGAGGGCGGCTACACGCCCAACCCCACCTACGAGGAGGTCTGCAGCGGCCTGACCGGCCACACCGAGGCCGTCCGCGTCGTCTACGACCCCGCCAAGGTGTCCTACGAGCAGCTGCTGCGCGTCTTCTGGGAGGCCCACGACCCCACCCAGGGCATGCGCCAGGGCAACGACGTCGGCACCCAGTACCGCTCGGCGGTCTTCTACCGCGACGACGCCCAGCGCAAGCAGGCCGAGGCGTCCCGCGACGCGTACCAGAAGGTCCTCACCGAAGCCGGCCACGGCCCCATCACCACCGAGATCACCCAGGCCACCGACTACTACTTCGCCGAGGACTACCACCAGCAGTATCTATCAAGCAATAAAAACCCGAACGGCTACTGCGGCCTCGGCGGAACGGGCTTGTCCTGCCCGGTCGGCGTAGCTTCCGCCGAGTAAGGCGTGACCTCGCGAGGGGTCCTCTACTTCGTAGTCTGCGCCGCCCCGGCGGCGTATGACGCTGAGACGTTCACCCTGCTGGCGCGGGACGCGGGATGGCGGGTTTGCGTGATCGCCACCCCGATGGGCCTGCGGTTCGTCGATGCCGCCCATCTGGCGGAGGTGACAGGGCAACCGGTGCGGAGCGAGTTCCGCATGCCGAATGAGCCGAACGAGTTGCCTGGTGCTGACGCGGTGGTGGTCGCTCCGGCGACGTTCAACACGATCAACAAGTGGGCCGCGGGCTTCGCCGACACGTTCGCCGTGGGCCTGCTGTGTGAGCTGATGGGTTTCGGCGTGCCGATCGTGGCCGCACCCCTGCTCAAGGACGCTCTTGCCCGTCATCCGGCCTTCGCCCGCAGCGTCGAGACCCTACGCGGGGCAGGGGTGCGAGTGCTGTTCGATCCGGCTGCGCCTCCGAACGCGCGCATGCCACGCTGGGAGCGGATCCTCACAGAGCTGGACAGCACCCTCGACGGTTGACCTCCTGAAAGGACATGGGCCGTGGACGCTCGCGCGGAGATCGGACGTCGGATCGCTCGGCAGCGTCGGCGCCGCGGGCTGTCCCAAGTGGTGGTCGCGGGTCTGATCGGACGGTCGGAAAGCTGGCTGAGCCAAGTCGAACGCGGGCGGCGGTCGATCGACAGTCACTCGGTGCTCGTCCGCCTGGCCGAGGTGCTCGACGTGGACATTAACCAGCTCACCAGCGAAGACACGGGTGCTGACATGGCGAAGTACGAGGGATCGGCAACCATTCGGGAGGCGATGCTCCAGTACGAGACGCTTCCAGACGTGATCAATTCGCGTTCGGCCAATGACCAACGTCCCCGCCTGACCTGGCTTGGCCATGAGCTGAGGCGTACGAACCGGGCGTATCAGGCCACCCGCTACGACGAAGCGGGGCGGCTCTTGCCGGGATTGATCCTGGCAGCGGAACGGGCGTGCCGGAGCATGAAAGGTGATGAGAAGCGCGCGGCTTTCACCCTGTGCTCGCTGGTCTACCACTCGGCGACCATGACCCTGAACCGGGTCGGTGAGGCTGATCTTGCTTGGACGGCGGCGGACCGCTCCTTGTCGGCGGCTCAGATGGGTGATCGTCCCCTCCTGGCCGCAGTCAGCGCCTACCGGCTCGGGTACGTGCTGATCCGTCAGAAGCGCGCACGTGAGGCTGAGGACTTGGCCGTCCGCTCGCGCGATGCCCTTGCCGCGTCGGTGCGTCGGCCGTTCCCGCTTGTGCTCTCCGTCCAGGGTGGGCTCTGCCTCGTCGCGGTCACGGCGGCGGCCGCCCGGTTCGATCGCGCGGCCGTGGACAGGCATCTCGCTTCCGCGCGTGTGATCGCGGCCGAGCTCGGCGGTGATCGCAACGACTTCTGGTCGGCGTTCGGCCCGACCAACGTCCTCATCCATGAGGTGTCGGCGGCCGTCTCGTTCGGGGATGCCAAGCTCGCTCTCAAGCGCGGTGAGCCGTTGGACGTCGAACACCTCGGCCCTGGTCTACTCGGCCGTCGCGCACAGGTCTCCATCGACTTGGCGCGGGCCTACGCTCTCCAGCGTAAGGACGCGGCGGCCGTGAACACGCTGCTCAAGGCCGAGAGGCTTTCGCCTGAACTCGTCCGGTACGACGCTGGCACCAACGATCTGCTCACTGAACTGGTGCGTCGCGAGCATCAAGCCAGCACTCCGGAACTGCGTGGCTTGGCACAGCGCGCCGGGGTCGTGTAACCCGCACTGAAGTACGGGTTCTTTCCCTTCACACAGGTACGGGTCGCCAGCGTCCGGCGTTCCTAGGGTCACTCTCCACGCCCGAATCAGACACCGATGGTGAGCGGGAGAGTCCATGAGCATCGACACGACGACAACCGGTGGAGAGCAGGGACGCAGCGACGCCCCCCGACCTGCCTGGCAGGTTGCAGCGTTGGCGCTGGTCGCTGCGTTGGAGGGACGTGGCCTGGTCGCTGAGGCGTGGGGGCATGGTGTGGTGCGGGCCCGCAACCCGGCGGGGGATCCGGACACCGACGATCCGCGTGGGCAGGCGCTGAGTCCGCGTCTCCAGCAGGAGGTGGTGTGTCGTCCGCTGGGCGGGTCGCTGTGGTGGCTGTGGGCCTGGTCGGGGGCTGAGCGGAACTCGCCTGCGGAACTGGAGCCGCTGTGCCCGGTGTCGGAGGTGGAGACGGCGGCGGAGCGGATTGCGCGTGTGCTGGCGGTCCCGTTCGTGGAGGGGACGGACGGGGCGGCCGATGACCGGCCCTGAGGTGGTGTTGCCCGGCGTGCTGGACGGGCGGCCGGTGACCGACGTGATCCAGGAGCAGTTTCCCGGCGTGTGGGCCTGGTACGGGCAGGCAACCGGCTCGTGGTGGGCGCTCGTCCCGCTGCGGGATGGGCCTCGGCTGGTGGAAGCGATCAACCCCGGCGAACTGCGTTACGCGCTCAAGAAGCCTGCGGGCTGGCCCTGGCCCCGCTCAACCTGAGCGTCACGAGCGGGAGGAAGGGCGGCGGTTGGGCGACAAGGGCAAGCAAGGGACCCGGTGCGGTTCCTGTGGAGGGTCGGGCCGGATCAAGCACGTCAGGCATGCCAAGCATTCGGGGCACAGCAAGAAGGCGGCGCCTGCACGGACGGAATGGAGGACGTGCCCTCGATGCCGTGGACGCGGAATGCTGTGACTGTTGCCGGGTGGTTGAAGGCCACAGCGGATGATTCGAGGGCAACCCTGACCCGTACCGCAGGACCGTTCACGGTCCGAGGAACGGAAGCAGGGGCGGCAGCGCGAGCCCCCAACCCCTCGTATCGCGGTATCCGGGCGGCGAGTGACTTGAACCCCAACCCGCCGTCCGTGACCGCGTGAGGGCCGCGGCTTCCCCGTTCAACTACCGGGAAGGGGCCGGTCGATGGCCGTAGGGCACCCCGGAGGGGCGACCGCAGGAGTCAGCCGGCGCCGTGGGCACCTTCCAGCCCGAACGGCATCCCGCGTAGAAGCCGCTGCCCGGCACCTTGCGTGCGGACGTTCGTTCGGGCTGGACCCCGACCCGGTGCGGTGCGGCACGTGCGGGCCGTCCACGGTCCCGGCCTGCGGTGGGCGGGCCGGGACCGTGGACGCACAGACCCCCCGCGCCGCTATAGGTGACCAGTTGTTCGGTGGTTCATGTCCCACGGGCACCGCACCTGCGGACGGCTGACAGCCCTGGCTCCACCGCGCGGTCGATGTCGGTAGGTTTGAGCCGCTCGACTGAGTTTGCGGGTGTCGGGTGCTAACTTGCCGAGCACATTCTTAGTTGGCGAACTTCAGTTCTTTTGGGGTTACATGGCGAGGCATCCTGGGCGGCACCGGCCTCTCCTGCCCGACGGGAGTCGCGCCGGCCGGCGGATGGGCCTGGAAGCGTTCCCCGAACTCGCGTCATTGTCGCGCGGCCTGAGCCCGGAAGAACGCTCGACGATCGGCATGCTCGACCTGCAACGCCTCAAGGTCGAGCAATCCGGAGTCGGCACTGCCACCGCCGCGCAGATGACCGAGCCGCTCTATGGCGTCTTCGCCTGCCTGCGCACGTGGTGCCTGTTGATCCGGCGCATGGAGCAGGGCTGGCCGCGTACGGATTACTACATGGTCTACGAGTATCTCAACGACCTGACGGTACGTGACGCGATCGAGGAATATCTCGATACGATGCCGACCGGGCTCAAGGAGAAGGTGCGTCGCGTCGTCGCCCGCCTTGACGGCCGGTATTCGGCCGTGACCGTGGACGACGGAGGAGCAGAACTCGCCGGCTACTGGCGTCCTCTGGCCGAGGGCCGGGAGTGCCGTTGGTGGTGGACCCGAAAGCCTCAAGAGCTCCCGCCGGGATGGTGATCGGTCATACACGTCGATCACTCGGTCACAGGGTGGTTCTAGGACGGGACGGCCTCCAGGCGTGTGAAACCGAGGTTTCCCAGCGGGCCGGTGGCCGACTCCAGGGTGAAGCCGGCCTTGGCGAACAGGTCACGATACTCGGCCTCGGTGCGCTCGCGGCCGCCGGTCAGCACGAGCATGAGCAGGTCGGCCAGCAGGGCCCGCTTGTGGTCTTCCGTGACGATGTCGGGGACGAGCCGCTCGAACACCAGCAGCCGGCCGCCCGGCTCGATCACCTCCCGGATGTTGCGCAGGATCTTCAGTGCCTTCTCGTCGTCCCAGTCGTGCAGCACGAGCTTCAGCACGTAGGCGTCCGCGCCTTCCGGCACCGACTGGAAGAAGCTGCCGGAGACGACGGTGCCCCGGTCGGCGACACCGGCGGCCTCGAGGGTCGCCGCCGCCTCGGACACTCCGGTCGGCATGTCGAACACCACGCCCTTCACCTTCGGCGCGGCCCGCAGGATCTCGGCGACGAACGTGCCATTGCCGCCGCCCACGTCGACCACCGTGCGCAATGGCGAGAAGTCGTACCCGGCGATGATCCCGCGGGCCGTGTCGCGGGTCATCTGCCCCATCGCGCCGTTCAGCTTCTCGGCCTCCTCGGGGTGCTCGGCGAGGTATTCGAACGCCTGCTTTCCGTAGTTGTGCTCGAACGCCGTCTCGCCCGTGCGCAGGCTGTGCAGGACGTCACCCCACGACGACCACGGCCCGGCGGAGCACAGGAACATGACGACACTGCGGACCGTGTCGGGCGCGTCCTTGCGAAGGTGACCGCCCAGCTCGGTGAGCTCGAACCGGTCGGGCGCGGTCTGGGTCAGCAGGCCCAGCGACACGAGGCCGCGCAACAGCCTCAGAAGCGACGGTCCATGCGTCCTGGTCTCGGCGGCCAGCTCCTCACTGGACCGCGGCCCCGATGCCAGCAGCTCGACGAGCCCGAGCTCGGCGGCGGCGTGGAGGATCTGAGCGGGCATGTATCCCCATGCGACGTCGGCGAGAGGTGATCGCGCCATTTCATGGCCCCTTCGCAATCGATGCGTCTACGGCGCCCCGAAAAAAGATCGGCAGCCCCCGAAGCATCCCCTGCGACGAAATAGTGGTCAATGGACGCACAAAATGACGTGGAGAAGAGTGTATTGGCGCACAACTCAAGGGCCCGTACTGTGCACGCGGTACAGCACGCCCGCGGCTCGGCGGGTGCCTCACCTCTCTGGTGCGAGCTCGATTCCCTGGCCGGAGGGCAGGTCGCGGAGTGTGAGCACGTGGTGGAGATGGTGTGTTCCAGGTGGCAGCCCGGCCGCCGTGCGGGCGGCGAGCGCCGTCATGACCGCCGTGCCGTGGGACTGGTTGCGGCCTCGGGCCCATCGTGTGGTGCCGTCGTGGCCTCGGGCCAGGATGAGCCAGTCGTCGCCGCCCGGCAGGTGCAGACCGCGCGGAGCGCGGGAAGCGCCGGGAATCCAGGTCAGTACGGCCAGCGCCGCGCTCGCCGGCTGTGAGTCGAGCCCGAAGTAGGTCCGCACCCTCGCGTCCAGGTCCCGGCTGAGCGTGTGCTGGTCGGAGAAGTCCAGCCGGTGGAGTCGCCGGCGGCCGTGCCCGGGCAGGTCGAAGAGCGCGGGCCGGGTGAAGTTGCGGATCGTGGTGCCGTGGGCGTGGAAACGCCGTCCGAGCAACCGGTAGGTCCACTCGGTCGACGCGGCGCCGTGCCGCTCGCCGGCCCCGAGCAGGACCGCCAGGTCGACCGGGCCGGGTGCGCTCTCGTGCACGGCGGTGGCGAGCAGGTTGGTCAGCCCGGGAGCGAGACCGACACTGACGAGCACCGGCCGCGGCGGGTCCAGCCGTTCCAGTGCGGCGACATAGGAGGCCGTTGCCGTGATGTCGACGAACGCGACCCCTCGCGTCGCCGCGAGCTCTGCCAGCCGCGGGTCCTCCACGCCCGAGGCGTTGACCACGACGTCGATTCCGGCCAACGCGGCAAGGTAGGACCCGGTCTCGGTCAGGTCGACGGGCCGGTCGGCGCGGGCGGCGTCGCGGCCGGCCACGACCGCGGTGTCCCCGCCCTGCCGGAGCCGCGCCACGACCTCGCGGCCGACCGCACCGTAGCCGCCCAGCACCAGCGCCGCGGTCATGCCCGCCCCGCCTCGGATCGCTCGGCGGCGAGCGCCAGTGCCGCCAGGGTCGCCTCCATGCCGGCGCGGTTGTGGCCGGTGCGATCCGTCACGCCCGAGATCACCCACGAGAGCGGGAGCATCCAGGCCGGTCGCAGATCCGTCCACGTCTCGGCGACCCGGCAACCCGCGCCTCGGGCCTCGAAGGTGTACAGCCAGCGCGAGAACGGCCGCCGGCCGAGGCGGACCTCGAACCCGAACCGCCGCCCGTGCTCGGCGGCGACGACCGTGCACGTCGTGGACCAGCGGCGCCGGCCCTGCCGGTTCGTCCCCCGGAAACGGGCACCGACGGCCGGACCGGTCGCCGGAGGAAGCCATCGGCACCGGACCGTCTCCGGGCTCCAGCGCGCCATCCCGCTCACCTCGCCGACCAGCTCGTACAACGCCTCCGGGGGCGCGGCGATGGTCCGCTCGACCACGACGGTGGGCCGCTCGGCCGTCGCGCCCCTGTTCCTGGATGCACGGACACCCGCGACCCCTGCCACGACGCCGGCGCCGATCTCGGCGACCGCGGTCACCCACGAGTACCAGCTCACACCCGTGTGCGGCGGCGAGACGAAACTGTCGCTGTAGCCATGCCACACCGACGGCAGGGCGTGGGCGTAGACGAACAGGGCCGCGCTGCCGAACCCGGCGGCGGCCGCCGCTTCCGGTGCCCGCCGCCGGCGCGTCAGCACCATGGCCATCGCGATGAGGACGAACCCGGCCTGGATGTAGCCACCGACGATGACCGGTGCGGGCGAGGCCGCCATGCCCCGGACGACCATGTGGTCGATGCCGTGCGCGCCCACGCCCAGCGCCAGCACCACCGTGACCCACCGCAGGAGCCGGTCGGCTCCCGGTGCGCCGTGCCGCTCGATCCGTTCTCTCATCGAGGATCACCCGTCCCCTCAAGGCGACAATATGTCCATACCGTGGCACGATATGAACATATTGTCTAGGGTGGTGCGTGTGGACCCGCAGTCGCTGTTTCCCTTCCGAGCGGACCCCGCCGAGCCGTCGACGGTGGACCGGATTCGTGACGCCGCCCTGAGGTGCTTCGCGACCCGCGGTGTCTCCGGCACCTCACTGCGCGCGGTCGCCGAGGCCGCGGACGTGTCCATCGGGTTGGTGCAGCATCACTTCGGCACCAAGGCCCGCCTGGTCTCGGCCGTCGAAGACCATGTCCTGCGGGTCGTCGGCGAGGCGGTCGCCTCCACGCCGCTGCCCGCGCCGCCGGAGGACTCGCTCGCCGAACTCGGCCACCGCGTCACCTCGATCATGACCGACCACCCCGAGGTGGTCGGCTACGTGGGCCGCGCCATGGTCGACGGCGACGCGATCGCCTCCGTGATCTTCGACGGCCTCGTCACCGTCAGCGCCGCCCAATGGGACCAGCTCGCCGACCACGGCCTGCTCTCACCCGGGACCGACCGCACCTGGGCCGTGCTGAATCCACTCATCCTCGTCATCGGCACCGTCATCCTCCGCGCCCAGATCGACCGCCATCTGCCCGAGCCGCTCGCCACCGGCGACCAGCTGCGACGCTGGGACGACTCGGTCGCCGCCCTGCTGCGCAGGGGCCTCCTGCGCCACGACCCGGATGGCGCGCCCGACTGACGCGCACAAGCTTCCCGCGGTCCAAGAGGCTCGAAAATGATTGGCCGACCGGAATCGGTCGGCTTCACTATCGACGCCATGGAAGAACCACGACACCGGATCCGCGCTCTCCATACGGCGTCCACGATCACCGTCTACCAGGCGTACGCCCCGGACATCGGGCTGCCCGCGGCGCGCGAGGGCCGCTTCCCCGCGGCATGGAAGCGGGATCGGATGACGTGGATCAAGCCGTCGTTCCTGTGGATGATGTACCGCTGCGGCTGGGGCGCCAAGACGGGACAGGAGACCGTCCTCGCCGTCGAGATCACCCGTGACGGCTTCGAGTGGGCACTGCGCCACTCATGCCTCTCGCACTACGTGCGCGGATTGCACCCGGATCGCGGCACCTGGCAGCGTCAGGTCAAGCGCGCACCGGCCCGCGTCCAGTGGGACCCCGAGCGCGATCTGCACCTGCGGACCCTGCCGTACCGCTCCCTGCAACTCGGGCTCTCCGGTGAGGCCGTCCGGCGTTACGCGGACGAGTGGATCGTCTCCATCAGCGATGTGACACCACTCGCCCACGAGATCCACGCGCTCGTCAGGGATCGTGACCTGGACTCCGCGACCCGGCTGCTGCCGCGGGAGAGCCCGTACCCGTCCGGAGACGATCTCCTGGCACACCTTGGGGGATGACCGCGCGGTGAGTGGTCATTCGAAGGGGATGCCGTCCAGGGCGGCGCGGGTCAGGCGGATGGTCTCCTCGGTGGCGGGGGTGGTCGGGGCCGTTCCGTAGTACTCGACGGTGATGTGGATGTTGTTCTTGCGCGCCGACACCCCGACCGTGGTCCTGACGTCGCCCACGTTCTTGATCGTCAGGCAGGCGTCGTCTCCGATGCCCGGGAGTCTCGCCGGGCATGACCGCTTGGCGTAGGAGTCGCGCAGGCGTTCGGTGGCGCCGCCGTCGAGGCCGAGGCCGCGTTCCTCCAGGACGAGGGCGATGCTCAGCGTGGGGAACGGGTCGGCTGTTCTGAACGAGCACAGGCTGGCGCGCTCGGGACGGCCCGGCGGGACGGACTTGGGGGGTCTGGCGTTCGGGACCAGGCGGGCGACGGTCGCCTTGTCGGCGACCGAGCAGGCGGTCGGCAGGGCGACGGCTTCCTCCCGGCCCGGCCACCAGGCCTGGGTCCAGGGGCTCGCGAGGTAGAGCGTCAGCACCGAGACGCCCGTGAGGACCGCCAGCGTCATGGTGTGCGAGAGGGATGTGACGCGGCGGGCGCCCGGCTGGACGGGCTGGGAGGCGACGCGGGGGCGGTGCGTCCCGGCTCTGGCGTAGATCGGTTCGAGCCGGGCCGCGAGTGAGCGTTCGCGAGCGAACATGCTGGGCGCGGGGGCGGGCAGGATCAGCCGACCGCCCCCGCGCCTGACCAGGACCAGCACGAAGCCCATGCCGAGCGCTCCGCCGGTGAAGGAGATCCGCTCGATCTCGTCCCACGGGATGTGCTGCTCGGTGCCGCCTTTCGTTCGGGTCACCCCTGACGCGTCGACGGTCGTGCGGCCGCGGCTGCCGGACAGGGTGATGATCCCCGGGCCGAGCGCGATGGCGATGCTCAGCGGCAGGTAGAGGGGCGAGAGCAGGACGAGCATGCCCCGGTCGGTGATGATCAGGCCGACGTTGACCAGGACGTAGATGAGGACGACGAGGATCAGGTGCCGGTATGAGGGCCGAAGTGCGAGCGGTTCCTCCTGGTCTGGGGTGATCATGGCCCTGCAGCTTAGAGGACCTCGGTCAGGCGGGCTCGATGTTCTGGTTGAGGTGGAAGACGTTCTCCGGGTCGTACCGGGCCTTGACCTCCGACAGGCGGCGGTGGTTGTCGGCGCCGACGCCCGCGATGACGCGGTCGCGGCCCTCGTTGCCGATGAAGTTCAGGTAGACCGCGCCGATCGACCAGGGGCGCATGTCGCGGATGGTGCCGCGGGCCCAGGCGATGGCGCGTTCGTCGTCCTCGGCGTTCTCCCACAGGCCCAGCGGGTGGACGACCCAGGGCGCCGAGCGCCACGGGACGGGGTAGTCGGTGCCGCCGTCGGCGACCGCGCCGCCCAGGGGCAGCAGGATGTGCTGGGACGCCGACGGGACGACCATGTCCGCGGCGCGGGCGGCGAACCGGTCCAGGGCCTCGTCCGGGAGGGCGCCGATGTGCTCGGCCGACCAGTAGTTCCGGAAGCCGGGCGGGTCGTCGAGCATGCACTGGAAGTCGGCGTAGGGCATCTCGGCGACGAGGCCGCCGGTGTACTCCAGGCCCGTCATCGGCGCGAGCGCGTCGTCGGCCTCGGGGCCCGTGCCCGCGTAGACGGCGAGGATGGCGAGCGCCTGCCGTCCCACCAGGTCCTCGGGAACGAACGGCTCGGGCGGCGCGGTGAGGTAGATGGCGGCGCCGCCGACCTGGTCGGGCGCCGAGTCGATGAAGGCGCGGTAGTCGGTGAGCACGTCGCGGGCGGCGGCGGGCGGCCACAGCAGGAGGGCGACGGTGACCTTGGAGAGCGGGTGGAGCCGCAGCGTGAGGGCGGTCGCCACGCCGAAGTTGCCTCCGCCGCCGTGCAGGGCCCAGAACAGGTCGGGGTTCTCCTCCTCGCCGGCGTGGACGATCTCGCCGTCGGCCGTGACGAGTTCGACGTCGAGCAGGTTGTCGCAGACCAGGCCCCAGAGGCGTTCGAGCCAGCCGGAGCCGCCGCCGAGGGTGAGGCCGGCGACGCCCGTGGTGGAGACGCGGCCGCCGGTGGTGGCCAGGCCGTGCGGTTCGGTGGCCCGGTCCAGGTCGCTCATGAGGGCGCCGCCGGAGACGCGGGCGGTGCGGGCGGCGGGGTCGACGGTCACAGTGCTCATGCGGCGCAGGTCGATGACGAGGCCGCCGTCGGTGATGCCCTTGCCGGCGACGCCGTGGCCGCCGCCGCGCACGGCGATCTCCAGGCCGAGCGACCGGCCGACCTCGATGGCGCGGGCGACGTCGCCGGCGGTGGCGCACTGGGCGATCACCGCCGGACGCCGGTCGATCATGGAGTTGAAGATGGTCCGCGCGTCTTCGTAGCCGGGGTCGTCCGGCAGGAGGGCGATGCCGGAGAGGCCGGGGCGCAGGCGCGCGGCGGCCTCGTCCTGGATGCGGGTGGAGGTCATGTGCGTCCCTCTCGCTGGAAGGCGGGGGCCGCCGATGCGCGGGGACGACGGCCCGGTGGTCGGCCGTACCAGGGGGATTAAGACGCCATTCTTCTCCTTTTGGGGATGCCTGAAAAGGGGGCGGGTTACGGGACGAGGATGTGTTTGCCGACCGAGGTGCGGGATTCGATGGCCTCATGGGCGGCGGCGGCCTCGGCCAGGGGGCGCACGGAGCCCACGATGGGGTCCAGGACGCCCTCGGCGGCGAGCGCGAAGGCCCGGTCGCGCAGCGGGACGAGCCGTTCGGGCGGCAGGAGGGCGCTGGCGAACCCCAGGATCGACAGCGCGCGCAGGTAGACGGTCTCGGAGCCGATCTCGTGCGGGCGGTCGGTGATGCGGCCGTACATGACCAGCCGGCCGGTGACGGGCTGGAGGAGGCCGAGGGCGGCGCGGGTGAAGGGCCCGCCCAGCGAGTCGAGGACCGCGTGGACGGGGCCGGCGTCCTCCAGGGTGTCGGGCGTGACGGCCACGCGGGCGCCGAGTTCGAGGGCGGTTTCGGCCTTCTGGCCGTCGTCGACGACGGCGGCGACGGTGGCCCCGGCGTGCGCGGCGAGCTGGACCAGGAGGCTGCCGACCCCGCCGGTGGCGGCCGTGACCAGGACGGTCTCGCCGGGCGCGAGGGCGGCCCGGTCGAGGATGCCGACCGCGGTCGTGCCCTGGGTGAGGACGGCGAGGGCCTTGTGCTCGTCCAGGTCCGGTGCGGGGACCAGGGCCTCGGCGGGGGAGACGAACAGTTCGGCGTAGCCGCCTCCGGTGGGGGAGAGCGCGAGGACGCGGCGGCCGAGCAGGGCGGGGTCGGCACCGGGGCCGACGGCGGTGACGGTGCCGGCGACCTCGTGCCCGGCGGTGAACGGGAGGGGCAGGTCGGGAGCCCAGGCGCGGAGGGCGCCGGAGCGGAGCTGGAGGTCGGAGAAGTTGACGCCGGCCGCGACGACCTCGATCAGCGCCTCGCCGGGGCCGGGCTCGGGGTCGGGCACCTGGTCGAGGGTGAGGGTCGCGGGTGGGCCGTAGTCGTGGAAGCGTACAGCGCGCATGGAATCCTCCTTTAGCGGACCGGCGGTCCGGTTACGGGGGATAGAATACGGACCATCGGTCCGTTTATGTCAGGGGAGGGCCGGTTGGCACACCGGGAAAGGGCCGACGCCGCGCGCAACCGGCGCGCGATCCTGCTGGCCGCACACCGCCTCATCTGCGAGAACGGCATCGACCAGGTGTCCATGAGCGACATCGCCGCCGAGGCCGGGGTGGGCAAGGGCACCCTGTTCCGCCGGTTCGGCGACCGCGCGGGCCTGGTCAACGCGCTGTTCGAGCAGCTCACCGAGGACTGGGAGCCGGACGCGCTCGCCGCCCTCGCCGACTCCGGAACCGACCCGGCCGGGCGCGCCGTCGCCTTCCTGGCCGGGCTGTTCGACCGGATCACCGTCCCGGGACGGCCGCTGCTGCGCGCGATGGGCAACCACGCGACCCCCGACCGCATGCGCCGCTACCGGACGTGGCAGTCCGCGCTCGCCGCCGTGATCGCGGAGGCCCGGCCCGGCCTGCCCGAGGAGGAGACCGCGTTCACCGCCCACGTCCTGCTCGGCACGCTCCGCGCCGACTTCGTCGACCTGCTCTCCGGCGGCGGGATGACGGTCGAGGAGATCCGGACCCGCATCCTCGCCCACGCCGACCGCGTGATCAGAAGCGGGCCGTCCGGCGGGTGAGCGGCGGCGCGCCGCCGCCCGCCCGCCGGAGCCCCTAGTCGTTCGCGGCGGGGCGGCGCTGCCCGTAGACGTGCACGGACCGGCCGCGGTACTCCTCGTCCCGCAGGTGGCGGTGGCCGAGGCGCTCGGCGACGGCGATCGAACGGCCGTTGCGCGGCAGGATGAGCGAGACGACCTCCTCGGCGTCCAGCGCGCTGAAGCAGTAGGCGATCGCCGCGCGGCCCGCCTCGGTCGCGTACCCCTTGCCCCAGTGCTCGCGGGCCAGGCACCAGCCCACGCCCAGGCCCGGGAAGCCGAGCGGGCTCCACGGGCCGGCCCGGCCGGCGAACCGGCCCGTCTCCTTCTCGATCACGGCCCAGTGGGAGAAGCCCCGGATCTCGTGGTGGCCGATGAACGTGGCGAGGCTGCGCCAGGCGTCCTCCGGGGTCCGGCCCACCGGCTCGGCCAGGCCGCCGGCGACCTCGGAGTCGGCGAGCATCGCCGCGTAGTCGTCGAAATCGGCCCCGCACAGCGGGCGCAGGATCAGGCGTTCGGTCTCCAGCATGGTCGCATTGTCACCGACTTTCCGCCCAGTGGAAGTTTTCGCAGGTCAGTCGGTGAAATCGGGCCGAACATGGGCGGACACCCGCTGTGACCCAGCGCACTGGAGGCCGCCGATGGCGACCCGAACCCCACCCGCCCGTGCATGGGTGCTCCCGCTCTGCTGGGCCGCCGTCCTGCTGGACGGCTTCGACCTCGTCGTGCTCGGGACCGTCCTGCCCGTGCTGCTGCGCGAGAACGTCTGGGACCTCACCCCCGGCACCGCGTCCGCGGTGACCACCGCCGGCCTGGTAGGCATGACCGTCGGGGCGCTCACGATCGGCGCGATCACCGACGTGATCGGCCGCCGCAAGGCCCTGATCATCGCCGTGGCCTCGTTCTCGGCGTTCACCGCGCTGTGCGCGCTGGCGCCCTCGGCGGCGGTGTTCGGGCTGCTCCGGTTCCTGGCCGGGCTGGGCCTGGGCGGCTGCCTGCCCACCGCGATCACCCTGGTCGGCGAGTACGCCCGGCGCGGCCGGTCCGGCACCGCCACCACCACGATCATGACCGGGTACCACGTCGGCGCGGTGGTGACCGCGCTGCTGGGGATCTCGGTCATCCCGGCGCTGGGCTGGCGCGCCATGTTCGTGATCGGCGCCGCGCCCGCGCCTGATCCAGGGCCTCTCCAACGGCCGCAGGGCCTCTCCACGGCGTGTGGAGAGGCCCTGCGCTCGGTTTTTTCCCGCGGGAGGCGGTGAGCCTTTTGTCAGTACGGCAGAAGACGGCCCGTGGGGGTCCGGAGATCGAGCGGGCTCGGTTGCCGTGGCGGTTTCGGACGTTTGACGAGCTGCTGCCGTGCCATGGTGATCATCTCCCCCGTCGGGCCGGGTGTTAACCCGCCGATCGAGCCGATGTCGCGGTCATTTCGTCCGACGCGAACACCGGGCGAAAGGTTCGCCGAGCATATGCCACCACCTCTGCCGGTTCGACCGATTTTCGGGGCGATGATTTGACGGTGCGTACCGATCCGATTGCGCAGTGTCAGGAAAGTCGGGCCGGTTTTTCCCGAGGCCGAATCCGGCCAGCGGAGCGACGCGCCGCCACGCCCGTGGCCGGAGCGGCGGGCGCGGTCAGCGGGCGTCGAATTCGGCGACGGCCTTCTTCGGGGCCAGTTGCCAGCCCTTGGACAACCGGAAGGTCACCATTCCCCAGCTGACCTTCTCCGCCGCGCCGGGCAGCCCCAGCGCGATCTCCCGTACCGTCTCCGCGTCGCTCATCGCCCCAGAATGCCGCCCGGCGGCCGCCGGGGAAAGCACCGTCAGGAAACCACGTCGCGGGCCCGGAAGCGGCGGAAGGCCAGCGCGAACAGAATCGCCGAATACGCCAGTGAGATCGCCGCCCCCTTGGCCATGCCGGTCCACTGGATCTGCGGTTGCAGCGCGTCCATCCACGCCCACATCCAGTGGCTGGGCAGGAACTCGCGCCAGCCGCCCAGCGCCGTCACCGCGTCCAGGATGTTCGACACGATCACCAGCCCGACCGCGCCGCCGACCGCGCCCAGCGGCGAGTCCGTCGTCACCGACAGCAGGAACGCCAGCGCCGCCACCACCAGCTGCCCGACCAGCGCGTACCCGACGATGATCGCCATCCGGCCGAGCGCGGTGCCGGTCGGGACGGTCCCGCCGGTCGGCAGCTCCACCGGCGACCACCCGAACGCGACCGTGCCCGCCACCAGCGACATCAGCGGCAGCGTCAGCACCGCCGCCGTCGAGTACCCGAGCGCGACGACCAGCTTCTGTCGCAGCAGCCGGGCCCGCGGCACCGGCGCCGCCAGCAGGTAGCGCAGCGACGACCAGCCCGCCTCGCTGGCCACGGTGTCGCCGCAGAACAGCGCGACCGCCACCACCAGCAGGAAGCCGGTCGACACGAACAGCGTGAACAGGGCGAAGTTCATCGCCCCGGAGGTGGCCACGTCCACCAGGCTCGGCATGCCGTCCGGGCCGGTCTGGTCCCCGCCGATCTGGAACGCCGCCACCAGCACCCACGGCAGCGCCAGCAGGATCCCGAACGCGACCAGCGTGCGGCGGCGCCGGAACTGGCGGACGACCTCCACCCGCAGCGGCAGCGTGCGCCGCACCCGGTAGGCCGCCGAGCCGCCCCCGTCGCCGGGGCCGCCCGAGCCCGCGGCGGCCGCCCCGTCCCTCCGGGCGGCGCCCCCGGCCCCGTCCGCGTCCAGCGTCGTGACCTCTTCTCGGGTGCTCATGTGGAATCCCCCGTACCGATGATCTCCAGGAAGGCGTCCTCCAGCCGGCGGCCGGAGCCGACGATCTCCGCGACCGGGCCGGCGGCGACCCGCCGCCCGCGCGACATCACGACCGCGTGCGTGCACGTCTGCTCGACCTCGGCGAGCAGGTGGCTGGAGACGATGACGGTGCGCCCGGCCGCCGCGTACCGCACCAGCACCTCGCGCATCTCGCGGATCTGGGGCGGGTCCAGGCCGTTGGTGGGCTCGTCCAGCACCAGCAGGTCGGGCAGGCCCAGCATGGCCTGGGCGATCGCCAGCCGCTGCCGCATGCCCTGGGAGTAGGTGCGGACCGCGCGGTCGAGGGCGGAGCCGAGATCGGCGATCTCCAGCGCCTCCTCCAGGTGCGCCTCCCCGGCGGGACGCCCGGTGGCCCGCCAGTACAGGTCCAGGTTGTCGCGGCCGGACAGGTGCGGCAGGAACCCCGGGCCCTCGACGAACGAGCCGAGCCGCGACAGGACCGGCGCCCCGGCCGTCACCCGGTGCCCGAAGATCCGGATCTCGCCCGCGTCCGGGTGGATGAGGCCCATGAGCATCCGCAGCGTGGTCGTCTTACCGGCGCCGTTCGGCCCGAGCAGCCCCAGGACCTGCCCCTTCTCGACGCGGAACGACAGGTCGGACACGGCCAGATGGCCGTTCTTGTACGCCTTGGTCAGCCCGTCGATCTGCAGCGGCACCGCGGCCAGCTCGGGATCGAAGGCGTCCTTGCGGCCCGGGGCGGCGGCGCCGCGCCGGCCGCGCCCGGTGACCAGCAGCCCCGCGGCGATGGCCAGCGCGACCAGCGGCAGGCCCCACACCCAGGACGGGATGGGCGCCGGGTCGGCGCGCAGCGCGGGCACGGTCGGCACCGACAGCCCCGACACCGCCGCCACCTTGTACGAGGCGGGCGCGGCCGGCGTGGCGAACCCCATGTCGGTCGTCGACAGCACGAGCCGGAGCCGGTGGCCACTGTCGAACCGGTAGTCCATGGCCGGCAGCGTCACCGCGACCTCGCGCCCCCCGGCGGCGTCCTGGACGCGGATCGGGGCGGCGATGCGGCGCGCGGGCACGCCCTGCCGGGCGCCGGGACCCACGTCGTACAGCTTGGCGAAGAGCGGCACGTCGCCCTCGCCCGTCACGCGCACCCGCACGGTCGCGGCCCCGGTCAGCCGGAGCGGCTCGCGCAGCGGCGCGGTGTCGAACGTGGCGGACTGCCCCGGCATGTCGACCGGCAGCTGCCCCTCGGCCGCGCCGCCCGCGCCCAGGTCGCCGAGGCCGCCGAGGGCGCCCAGGCCCGGCAGCGCGGAGATGGACGCCGGGGTGCCGCCCGCCGGGTTGTGGACGGTCTGCTCGCGCCCCGACAGCGGCAGCGTGCGCGGCGCGGCGTTCAGGCCCGGGTAGGCGCCCGCCTTCGCCGGCTCCACCACGACCTCCTGCGTGGAGGAGTCGATGCCGCCCGCGCGGGTCACGGTGAACGGGGCGGCGCGCTCCTCGTCCGAGGCGGGTTCGCGGTCGCGCAGCCGCTGGTCGAACCAGCCGCGCACGAGCCCGCGGATCCGGTCGGTCTCGGGGGCGCCGCCGTCGTGGCCGCCCTGGAACCACACGACCGAGACCGGGGTGCCGTTGCCGGCGATGGCGCGGGCGTTGGCGTCGGCGTGGTCGAGCGGGAACAGCGAGTCCGCCTGCCCCTGCACGATCAGCGCGGGCGCCTTGATCCGCCCGGCGACCTGGGACGGGCTGGACCGCCGCAGCATCTCGATCGCCTGGGGAGTGGGCCGTCCCGTCTCCGCGATCTCCTGGTACATCGAGCAGATCTCGGGGAGGAAGCGCCCGCAGGCCGACGACTGGGCCGCGGGGCCCTCACCGGCGCCACCGGTGAAGAAGAGCCCGGCCCACAGCTTCTTGAACACGCCCTTGTCGGCGCCCTGGCCCGTCCCGTTGGGGAAGAGGGCGTCGGCGAGGTCGTTCCAGGTGATCTGGGGCGCGATGGCGTCGACGCGCGGATCGTGCCCGGCGGTGAGGAGCGCGATGGCGCCGCCGTACGACTCGCCCGCCATGCCGACCCGCGGGTCGCCGGGCCCGTCCAGGCGCACGTCGGGACGCTTGGCCAGCCAGTCGATGAGCTGCCGGACGTCCTTGACCTCGTAGTCGGGCGAGTTGAGCGCGATCTCGCCGGTGGAGCGGCCGAAGCCGCGCGCCGACCAGGTCAGCACGCCGTAGCCGTTCCGGGCCAGTTCCTCGGCCTCCTGCCGGACGTCGTCCTTGGAGCCGCCGAACCCGTGCCCGAGCAGCACCGCGGGCGCCCTGCCGCCGCCGGCCGGGCGGTAGAAGGTGGTGTCCAACGTCACACGCTGGTCGTTCTTCGGCCCGTCGACCACCTCGATGCGGTGCGCCTGCGCCCGGACGGCGGGCTCGCCGCCCGCGGCCACGCCCCACACCAGGCCGCCGCCGCCCGCGAGGACCACCGCGGCCCCGGCCGCCGCCGTCCAGCGCGTGGCGGTACGGGCCGAACCCCACCTTTCACGGAGCCGTCGCGCTCCCCCCAGCCTCATGCGGAAAGCCTATGTGCCGTGGGGGACGGGACCCTCCGACCCTGAGTCGATCTCGGCTGCGCCCGGTGCCGTACGCGGCGCCGCGCGATTACACCCGGCGGCGTACGGCGGGCGGGATCAGCGGAGGGGCGCCAGGGCGGCCTCGAACATCGCGGCGATCCGGGCGGTCAGCGTCTCGGGGTCGGCGGCGCGGAGGTCCTCGACGCCGAGCGCGCGCCGGATGGGGCCGCCGCCCATGATTATCGTCACAGCGAGCAGCGCGCGGACCCGCGGATCGGGCCCCGACAACTGGTCCATGAGCGGTTGGACGATGAGCCGTTCCGTCTGCTCGTTGAGGATCCGCCGGACCTCGTCGCTGCCCACCGAACGGTCGAGCATGCGGGGCACGGGAGAGGCGGGCCCGCGGTGCGCCTGCCGGACGAAGTGCCGGGCCAGCCGGAGGGGGAGCGGCTCGGTGTCGTCGACGCCGGCGATGACCCGCTGGATGACGTACTCACCCTCCAGGACCTCGGCGAACAGCGCGGCCTTGGAGCCGAAGTAGCGGTGCACGAGGGCCACGTTGGCGTCCGCGGCGGCGGCGATCATCCGTACCGTGACGCCGTCGTAGCCGTGCTCGCCGAACAGGTCGCGGGCGGCCTCCAGCAGGCGCCGGCGGGTGGCCTCCCGGTCCCGCTTGGGACGGGGTCTGGCCTCCGGGGCCTCCGTACGCTCCAGTCGATCCAGCACCGGTTCCCTATCCTCCGCGCGTGTATGTCCTGGTTTGCAAGTAAACGCCTGACTACATAGGATATATGCAAAACACAGGTAATGGATACCCAAAAGTACGGGGGCGGGAGTGGTTCGAGCGAGTGCGGCGGCACCGCTGGTCAAGGAGGCGGCGCCGGCGGAACAGGCCGGGCCGCGGTACACGCACCGGCAGATCCTGGAGATCCTGTCGGGCCTCATGATGGCCATGCTGACCGCGATGATCTCCACCTCGGTGGTCAGCACCGCCCTGCCGACCATCGTCGGCGACCTCGGCGGCCAGGACCAGCTCTCCTGGGTGGCCAGCGCCTCGCTGCTCACCATGACCGCCTCCACCCCGCTGTGGGGCAAGCTCTCGGACCTGTTCGGCCGCAAGCTGATGTTCCAGAGCGCACTGCTGATCTTCGTGGTCGCCTCGGTGGCGGCCGGGCTCTCCCAGGGCATCGGCCAGCTGATCGCGGCCCGCGCCGTCCAGGGACTGGGCGTCGGCGGGCTGTCCTCGCTGGCCCAGGTGATCATCGGCGATGTGGTGGAGCCCCGCCAGCGCGGCCGCTACGCCGGCTACATGGGCGCCGTCTTCGGCGTCGCCACCGTCACCGGACCGCTGCTCGGCGGGTTCATCGTCGACGCCGACGCGCTCGGCTGGCGCTGGTGCTTCTACGTCTGCATCCCGCTCGCCGTCGTCGCCTTCCTGGTCATCCAGCGGGTGCTCAAGCTGCCGAAGGTCAAGCGCGACACCCGGCTGGACGTCTTCGGCGCGGTCACCATCACCGGCGCCGCCAGCGTGGTGATGCTGCTGCTGTCGCTGGGCGGCAAGGAGTTCGACTGGAACTCCACCTGGACCTACGGGCTGGCCGGCGGCGCGCTCGTGCTGCTGATCCTGGCCGTCGTCGCCGAACGCCGCGCGACCGAGCCCATCCTGCCGCCCCGGCTCTTCCGCAACTCCACCTTCCTGCTGGCCGCCTTCGGCTCGCTGTGCATGGCCATCGCCATGTTCGGCGCGATGATCTACCTCCCGCAGTTCTTCCAGATCGTCAAGGGCATGAGCCCCACCGCCTCCGGGCTGATGACGCTGCCGCTGGTCATCGGGATGCTCGTGACCTCCACCGTCTCCGGGCAGATCGTCAGCCGCACCGGCCGCTGGAAGATCTTCCCCGTGATCGGGATGGTCTGCGTCACCGTGGCGCTGTTCCTGCTGTCCCGGCTGCACACCGACTCCAGCGAGGTCTACATCGGCGTGGCCGTCGCCGTGCTCGGCGTCGGGCTCGGCCTCACCCTCCAGATCCTCATCCTGGCCGCGCAGAACGCCGCCGCCACCAAGGACCTGGCCGCCACCACCTCCGGCGTCTCCTTCTTCCGCAACCTCGGCGGCACCATGGGCGTGGCCGCCTACGGCGCGATCCTGTCCAACGCGCTGACGACCGAGCTGAACGACAGGCTCGCCGCCGCGCACGTCCGGCCGCCCTCCGGGACGGCCGGGGTGCTGGGTTCCCCGGAGCAGATCCACCGGCTGCCCGAGCCGTTCCACGGCATCGTGCTGGAGTCGTTCACCGGGGCCCTGGAGATGGTCTTCCTCGTCGGCATCCCGATCGCCGCCGCCGGTCTCCTCGCCGTGATCGCGCTGAAGGAGCTGCCGCTGCGCGGCGGCCCCGCGGAGGTCGCCGCGGAGACCGGGAACGTTGCAGGGACCGTCGCGGAGACCGCCACCGCGGCCGCCGCCGGGGCACCGGCCGTCCCGGCCCCGCAGGAACCCGTCACGGCGAGCCCGACCGGTTCGGGAGGACGGCACGCCCGCCCGCCCCGGCACGAAGCCCGCCAGGAGCAGAACCTCGTCGCGGTGGGAGCGCCGACCGCGTCCGCCGGGGAGCACACCTTCCCGGACGGCCTCGCCGGTGCCGCCCAGGCGGGCTCTCCCTCCGCGAGCGCCGTCTCCGCGGACGCCGCGTCCGCGAGCGCCGTCCCGTCCGGGGCCCCGTCACCGAACGGCGCCGGGGACGGCAGGCCGCAGATCCGCGGCCGCGTCACCGGCGGCGACGGAGACCCGGTCGCCTCGGCCACCCTCACCCTGATCGACGTGGGCGGGCAGCAGCTCGGCCGCGCGTTCACCCGCGAGGACGGCCGCTACGCCCTCGGCGTCCCCGGGCCCGGCACCTACGTGCTCATCGCCGCGACCGGCGAGCACGAGCCGCAGGCCGCCACGCTCGTCGTCGGCGACCGGACCGTGGACTTCGACCTGGCGCTGGCCGCCAACGGCGGGCTCGCGGGAACGGTCCGGGGCGCCCAGGGCGACCCGATCGAGGGCGCCATGGTCGTCGTCACCGACGTCCGCGGCGAGGTCGTCGGGACCTGCCGGACCGGCAACGACGGCGCCTACCTGTTCAAGGACCTGGTGTCGGGCGCCTACACCCTCGCGGTCAGCGCCGCCGCGCACCGGCCGGTCGCCGTCCAGGCGGAGATCGTCGGCAACGGCCGCACCCGCCAGGACGTGGAACTGCCGCCCGGCGCCCGCGTCCGCGGCACCATCCGCACCACCGGCGGCGCCCCGCTCGCCGACGCCCGCGTCACGCTGGTCGACGCGGCCGGCAACGTCGTCGCCATGGCCGTCACCGGCCCCGACGGCGAGTACGCCTTCGCCGACCTGGTCGGCGGCCAGTACACCGTGATCGCCTCCGGCTACCCGCCGGTCGCCACCGCGGTGTCGCTGTCGGGCGCCGGCCAGGACCAGCACGACGTGACGCTCGGCCACCCCGGCGACTGAGCGCGCGAGCGCCGTTCCCGAGCGCCCGCCCGGGCCGGACGAACCAGCACGACCACGACAGTGACACCGGGAGACGAGAACTGATGGACGACGCGCGCGGCCTGCGCGGCACGGTGCGGACCAGGGACGGCTGGGCCGTGCGGCACGCCATCGTCACCGTGACCGACCTGGCCGGACGCCAGGCCGCCAGGATCCAGGCGGGCGAGGACGGCCGCTTCGCCGGCGACCCCCTCCCCGCCGGCACCTACACCGCGATCGTGACCGCCATGGGCTACCAGCCCGCCGCGTCCACGCTCATCGTGCCGAGCTCGGGCACCGCCGACCTGGGCGCGCTGACGCTGGCCCGCGCGGGCGGCGCCGCGCTGCCCCCGCCCGGACCGTGGACGATCGACCCGGTCCACTCCAGCGTCACCGCGGTCGCGCAGCACCTCGGGCTGTCCAGCGTGCGCGGCCGGTTCGGCGCCTTCGAGGGCCGGATCGAGATCGCCGCCGAGGTGGAGCGGTCCCGGGTGACCGCCCGCATCGACGCCGCGTCCATCGACACCGGCAACAAGATGCGCGACGACCACCTGCGCTCGGCCGACTTCCTGAACGTCGACGTGCACCCGGTGATCGAGTACGAGGGCGAGGGCCTGACCGCGCTCGGCCCCGACCGCTGGACCGTCCACGGCCGCCTCAGCATGAACGGCCACACCCGCCCGGTCGACCTCGACCTGACCTACCTCGGCACCGGCCCCGACCCGTGGGGCGGCGTCCGCGCCGCGTTCCGCGCCACCGCCGAACTCCGCCGCGCCGAGTTCGGCATCCGCTACAGCCAGATCGTCGAAGCCGGCGTCAACGCCGTCGGGGAGAGCCTGCGGGTGGAACTGGAGATCCAGGCCGCCCAGGGCGAGACCCTCCCGCCCACCTGATCGCCTGCAACGCGGTCGCGGCTACATCGCCGAGCGGCGGAACCCGCCCTCGGAGTTGATGACCTGCCCGGTGATCCACGCGCTGTCGTCGGAGGCCAGCCAGCGGACCAGCCGCGCGACGTCGTCCGGGGTGCCCCACCGGCCCGCCGGCAGCGCCCGCCTGACGCTCTCGGCCACCTCGCCGCCGGCCCAGCCGGTGTCCACCGGGCCCGGGTTGACCGCGTTGACGGTGATGCCGCGGTCGGCGAGAGCGTCGGACAGGCTCAGCGTCATCTGGTGGACCGCCCCCTTGCTGATCGCGTACGGGAGTTCGCCGCTCATCGGGCCCAAGTGCTGCCCGGAGGTGAACAGCACGATCCGCCCGCCGGGCCGAGCGTCGTCGCGCACGGCCGCGTACGCCTGCACCAGCAGCACGTCCGCGCGGGCGTTCACCGCCCAGCTCAGGTCCAGTTCCTCGGCGGTGACCTCGTCGAGCCCGCCGAGCTTGGACCGGGCGTGGTTGGCGACCAGCACGTCCACGGCGCCGAAGGTTTCCACCGCCCGGTCGACGACCCGGCGTGGCGCCTCGGGGTCGGCGAAGTCGGCGGCGATGTGGTCCAGCCGCGGCCCGGTGCCGCCCAGCGCCTCCAGCACCCCCTCGACCCCGTCCGGGTCGGCGCCCCAGGGCTGCTCATCGTCGTGCGGCGCCCACGACTGCACCAGCACGCGGGCACCGGCGGCGAGCAGGCCGCGGGCGATCGCGAAACCGATCCCGGCCCGGCGGCTGACCCCGGTCACGACCGCGACCCGGCCGGACAGCGGTCCCTCCTCGGCGACCTCCACGCGCCGTCAGCGGCCGCGGAGGCTGCGGACCAGCCGGTTGGCCTCCGCCCGGTTGGACGAGCCCGTGATGACCACCTTGCCGTCCAGGATCGGGCTGTCCACGCGCGGCACCGTGACCAGGCGGTCCCGGACGACGAACGCCAGATCGCGGTTCAGCGTGGCGCGGGTGAGGGTGGCGAACGCGCGCCGGTCGTTGGCCCGGAGCGTCACCGCCACGTCGTAGGCGCCGCGGTCGCGAACCCGCTGCACGCGCAGGTCGGCGACCTTCCGGATCGCGATGCCCTGGCTCAGCTGGTAGCAGGCCAGCCCGGACGACGACTGCCCGGTGATGCCCTGCGTCCCCGCGGGGCACTGCCCCGGGACGGTCTGCGTGACCGGGTAGATGTGCAGCGGCGCGGCCAGATCCACCGGCCGGGTGCGCATCGACGCGGCGATCAGCCCGCCGCTCACCACGACCGTCGCGATCAGCAGCCCCAGCAGGACGACCATCACCAGCAGCGACGAACGGTGCTCGCGCACCGCGCGGTCATGGCGGGCGCTACCCCGGCGCCGCGCGGCCCGGCTGCGCTTGAGCTCGGTCGCGGCGCGCTGCCGCTCGGCCGCGCGGGCCCGGCGCCGGACGATCTCCTCGCTCGGCGGAGGGCCGAGCTCCAGCGTCCTGGTGCCGCCGCCGGGCGGCTCCGCGGTCGTCACGGTGCCCCGGCCCGGAGCTCCCGCGGGCGCGGTGTCCCGTGGACTCCCGCGGTCTTTCCTGCGGCGCGGAACGACCCGCATCGTCACCTCCCGGCAGCATGATTCCTCAGTCTGTCAGGACGCGGAAGGGGCCCGCTCCGTTCACCTCGGAACCGAAACGCGCGGCGGCCCGGACCCCGAAGGGCCCGGGCCGCCGCGTACGCGTCCGGCGCCTAGTCGATGCGCCAGGTGTCGCCGCTGCTGAGCAGGGCGGCCAGGTCGCCTTCGCCGTGGGTGTCGACGGCTTCGTCGATCTGGTCGCGCAGGAGTTCGTCGTAGGAGGGGCGGTCGATGTCGCGGAAGATCCCGATGGGGGTGTGCTCGAAGGCG
>NZ_JBHSON010000083.1:0-52776 GCF_042656285.1 Actinomadura rugatobispora
GTTCACGTGGGAGAACGAGGTGCAGGTGCATTTGAAGCGGGCGAAGGCGTGTGATCTGCTGCTGGGTACCGCGTCGGTGCACAGGAAGGCGCTGGTCGCGTGAAACTCGGAATCGACCCCGAAGTCGAACAATTCCGCGCCGAGTTCGCAGAATTCCTGGACGCCAATCTCCCCAACCCCGTTGAGGCCGCGCAACGGCCGCGATCGAGTTCGGACGTCCCCGAATGGGCGAGGCGGTGGCAGCGCAAGCTGTTCGACGCGGGCTGGCTGCTTCCCGGCAACCCGCCCGAGTTCGGCGGCCGCAACGCCACCCTGGCGCAGCAGCTCGCCTACCGGGAAGAGCTGTCGGAACGGCGGATCTACCACAGCTACAACCCCCAGGGCGTCGGCATCATCGCGGCCTCGATCCTGACGTTCGGGACCGAGGAGCAGAAGCGCGAGTGGGCCGTCCCCATCCTGAAGGCCGACATCACGGCCTCGCTCGGCATGAGCGAGCCCGGTGCGGGGTCCGACCTGGCCGGGCTGCGGACGCGTGCCGTCCTGGACGGTGACGAGTTCGTGGTGAACGGGCAGAAGGTGTGGACGTCGGGCGCGCATCACGCCGACGTGCTGCTGACGTTCGTGCGGACCGATCCCGAGGCTCCCAAGCACAAGGGCATCAGCGTCCTGCTCATCCCCACCGCCGCCGAGGGCGTGGTGCGCAGGCCCTTCGGGTCCCTCACCTCTCCTGACGACATGGACTTCAACGAGGTCTTCTTCACCGACGTCCGGGTGCCCCGGAAGAACCTGATCGGTGAGCTCAACAAGGGCTGGAGCGTCGCGCACGGCTCCCTGGGCCACGAGCGGAACCTGCTGTGGCTGGGCTACGCCGAGCAGATGGTGTGGCTGCTCCGGGACGCGCCCAGCGACCAGGAGTGGTACGCCACGCTGGAGATGGACCTGCAGGCGCTGCGGCTGCTGGGCTACCGCCAGCTCGCCGGCGACCGGGACCCGGCGGAGCTGTCGGTGCTCAAGGTGCTCGGGTCCGAGGCCGTGCAGGCGGGGAACCTGAACGCGCTGGAGGAGAACGGGGCCGACTCGCTCCTCCATCCCACGACGACCGCGCCGTTCAACCACATGGGGCTCGACGTCATGTCGGCCGGCTGGTTCGACCGGTACTCGCGCGGCTTCGGCGGCACGATCGCCGGGGGCACCTCCGAGATCCAGCGCAACATCATCGCCGAGCGCATCCTCGGCCTACCCAGGTAAGGACATCCGGATGGACCAGATTCTGTACGAGGCCAAGGACGGGGTGGCGGTCATCACGCTGAACCGTCCGGAGGCCGCCAACGCCCAGACGATGGCGCTGCTGGACGACCTGGACGCGGCCTGGACCCGTGCGGCGGCCGACCAGGACGTGCGGGTGATCGTGCTCAAGGCCAACGGCCGGCACTTCTCGGCCGGGCACGACATCAAGGGCGGCGGCCCGGCCCCCGACAAGATCACCCTGGAGTCGATCTACGAGATCGAGTCGCGCCGGTACCTGGAGTACACGCTGCGCTGGCGCAACGTGCCCAAGCCCTCGATCGCGGCGGTGCAGGGCAAGTGCATCGCGGGCGGGCTGATGCTGTGCTGGCCGTGCGACCTGATCGTGGCGGCCGAGAACGCGCAGTTCTCCGACCCGGTGGTGCACATGGGCATCGGCGGGGTGGAGTACCACGGCCACACCTGGGAGCTGGGCCCGCGCAAGGCCAAGGAGATCCTGTTCACCGGCCGCCCGGTCACCGCCGAGGAGGCGGAGAAGGTGGGCATGGTCAACAAGGTCGTCCCGCTGGAGGAGCTGGAGAGCGCGGCGATGGAGCTGGCCGGGCAGATCGCCAAGATGCACCCCTTCGCGCTGCGGCAGGCCAAGCGCGCGGTCAACCAGAGCCTGGACGTCCAGGGCTTCTACGCCGCCATCCAGTCGGTCTTCGACATCCACCAGACCGGGCACGGCAACGCCCTCAGCGACGGCGGGTACCCGATCATGGTCCGCCTCGACGAGATGAAGAAGCAGCTCAAGTCGAATTGAGCCGCGGGCCCCGGGCGGGCGCCGGCGCCCGCCCGGGGCGGTGCCCGCCGCCGGGGCGCCCATATCGATCAAGCCTTTGCGCCGTCCTTCAGCACCGCATTCCCGCGGTGGATCAAGGGCGGCGCGCCTTATGTGCCGCCGCTCCGTCGACCCTTCGCCACGGGCTGCTCCTGATCGTCCTGTCAGATGACGTTCTCCTGTGTGAATACTTGATTTACCCAGATTGAGAATGTAGTTTTCGACCACTGCGGAGGATGGACAGGATGCGAACTCAGGACAGGGTGGCGATGGCCACCGGAATGCACGTGAACGGTGGACGGGTGGTGTGGCTGTGAAGCGTCTGCTCATCGACGGTCGGCTCGTGGAGACCGGCAGAACGTTCTCCTCGTTGAACCCGGCGACGGGCGAGGTGCTCGGCGAGGCGCCGGACGCCACGGTCGCCGACGCCGAGGCCGCGGTCGAGGCCGCGCGGCGCGCCTTCGACACCACGCGCTGGGCGACCGACCGCGAGTTCCGCGTCAAGTGCCTGAACCAGCTGTACCAGGCGCTGAACAAGCACAAGGAGGACCTGCGGGAGCTGACGATCGCGGAGGTGGGCGCGCCCCGCGTGAGCACGCACGGCGCCGGCCTCGACGAGCCGATCGAGCTGGTCCGCTACTACGCCGACCTGGTCGCCGGCCTGCCCGAGACCGAGGAGCTCGGCGAGATCGAGGTGCGGGGCCAGCGCCACCGCCGCTGGGTGGAGAAGCTGCCCGCGGGCGTGGTCACCGCGATCACCGCCTACAACTACCCGACCCAGCTCGCCCTGGCCAAGCTGGCCCCGGCGCTGGCGGCCGGGTGCACGGTGGTGCTCAAGGGCGCCCCGGACACGCCGCTGATCACGCTGGCGCTGGGCGAGCTGATCGCCTCCGACACCGAGATCCCGCCCGGCGTGGTGAACGTGCTGACCTCCTCGGAGATCGCGGTGGGCGAGGTGCTCACCACCCACCCCGGGGTGGACATGGTCACCTTCACCGGGTCCACCCCGACCGGCCGCAAGATCATGGCCGCCGCCAGCGAGACCGTCAAGAAGGTCTTCCTGGAGCTGGGCGGCAAGTCCGCCATGATCGTGCTGGACGACGCCGACTTCGGCCTGGCCGCGATGGTCGCCTCCTTCACCATCTGCTCGCACTCCGGGCAGGGCTGCGCGATCACGTCCCGGATGCTGGTGCCCCGCGCGCACCACGACGCGATCGTCGAGCAGGTCGCGGCCATGCTCGGGCAGGTGCGCTACGGCGACCCGTCCGACGCGGACAACTACATGGGGCCGCTCATCAGCGAGCGGCAGCGCGACAAGGTCGACGCCATGGTCAAGCGGGCCGTCGAGGCGGGCGCCACGCTGGTCACCGGCGGCGAGAAGGTCGATCCGGGCTACTACTACAAGCCCACGCTCCTGAGCAATGTCGACCCGTCGAGCGAGGTCGCCCAGGAGGAGGTGTTCGGTCCGGTGCTGGCGGTCATCCCGTTCGACGACGACGATGACGCGGTCCGGATCGCCAACGACTCGATCTACGGCCTGTCCGGCGGCGTGTACGGCGCCGACCAGGAGCGGGCCCTGTCGGTGGCGCGCAGGATCCGCACCGGCACCATCGGCGTCAACGGCGGCGCGTGGTTCGCGCCGGACGCGCCGTTCGGCGGCTTCAAGCAGTCGGGGATCGGCCGGGAGATGGGCGTGGCCGGGCTCGAGGAGTTCCAGGAGCGCAAGACCCTCGCGGTGGTGGTCGCGTGAAGCCGCTGGAGGGCATCCGCGTCCTGGAGGTCGCGATGTACGGCTTCGTCCCGTCGGCGGGGGCCGTGCTCGCCGACTGGGGAGCCGAGGTGATCAAGGTCGAGCACGCCGTCAAGGGCGACCCGCAGCGCGGGCTCCGGCAGACCGGCACCATGAAGGTCGAGGGCGACCCGAACCCCAACGTCGAGCACGCCAACCGCGGCAAGCGCAGCCTCGGCCTCGACGTGGCCAGCCCCGAGGGCAAGGAGGTGCTGGACGAGCTGGTGCGCCGCGCCGACGTGTTCCTCACCAACTTCCTGCCCGCGGCCCGCCGCAGGCTGGGCATCGACGTCGAGGACGTCCGCGCGCTCAACCCGAAGGTCATCTACGCCCGGGGGAGCGCGCTCGGCCCGCGCGGTGCCGAGTCCGAGCGCGGCGGCTTCGACATGACGGCGTTCTGGTGCCGGGCGTCCACGGCCGCCAGCATCACCCCGCCCACCATCGACGGCCTGATCGGCCCGCCGGGGCCCGCCTACGGCGACACCATCTCCGGCACCAACCTCGCGGGCGGCATCAGCGCGGCGCTGTTCAAGCGCGAGCGGACGGGCGAGCCGTCGGTGGTGGACGTCTCGCTGCTCGGCAGCGGGCTGTGGGCCATGGGGCACCTGATCGGGCTGTCCCAGCATCTCGGCGAGCCCGGCGTGGCGCCCGTCCCGGGCTCGCACGGCTCGCCGAACAACCCCCTGTCCGGTCTGTACCGGACCTCCGACGGCCGCTTCCTGTCGCTGGTGATGCTGCAGCCCGGCAGGTACTGGGCGGACGTGGTCCAGCACATCGGCCGTCCCGAGCTGGTCGACGATCCCCGGTTCGCCACCGCGGAGCTGATCGCGGCCAACACCGAGCAGGCCGTCGAGATCCTGCGCGAGGCGATCGCGGAGCGCTCCCTCGCGGAGTGGACCGAGCGCTTCGCCACCCTTTCCGGGCCGTGGGCCCCGGTGCAGGACTCCCTGCAGGTGGGCGAGGACCCGCAGATCCGGGCCAACGAGTACATCCTCCCGGCCGGGGAGCTCGAACTGGTCGCCAACCCGGTGCAGTTCGACGTCACCGCGCCCGAGCTCGGCCCCGCTCCCGAGTTCGCCGCCCAGACCGAGGAGGTCCTCCTGGAGCTCGGTCTGGACTGGGAGCGCATCATCGCCCTGAAGGAGGCGGGCGCGGTCACCTGACCCCGCCGCCACCCGGCCGCGCCGGGGCGTCCCGGGCCTCCTGCCTGGGACGTCCCGCCGCTCCGGCGCTCACGCCCCCCGCGTCGATATTGCCATGCTCTCATTAAGAGAATATGCTTCTCCAAACTGACGAGGGAGGATCTCCATGGCGTCGCGTGAGCTGTCGTATCCCCTGTTCGACGCGGACAACCACCTGTACGAGCCGCCGGAGGCGCTGACCCAGTACCTCCCCAAGGAGTACAGCGGCGCGATCGAGTACGTGCAGGTGCGCGGCCGGACGAAGATCGCCGTTCGCGGCCAGATCAGCGAGTACATCCCCAACCCCACCTTCGAGGTGGTCGCCCGCCCCGGCGCGATGGAGGAGTACTACCGGGTCGGCAACCCCGACGGGAAGACCCGCCGCGAGATCTTCGGCGAGCCGATGAAGTCGATCCCCGCCTTCCGCGAGCCGGCCCCCCGCCTCGAGCTGATGGACGAGCAGGGCATCCGGCAGTCGCTGATGTTCCCGACGCTGGCCAGCCTCATCGAGGAGCGGATGCGGGACGACCCGGAGCTCACCCACGTGGTGATCCACGCGCTCAACGAGTGGCTCCACGAGACCTGGTCGTTCGACTACAAGAGCCGCATCTACACCACCCCCGTCATCACCCTCCCGATCGTGGAGAAGGCGATCGACGAACTCAACTGGTGCGTCGAGCGCGGCGCGCGGGCGGTGCTGATCCGGCCCGCGCCGGTGCCCGGCTACCGCGGCCCGCGCTCGTTCGCGCTGCCGGAGTTCGACCCGTTCTGGAAGCGCGTCGTGGAGACCGGCGTGCTGGTCGCCATGCACTCCTCCGACAGCGGCTACGCCCGCTACATCAGCGACTGGGAGGGCCAGCGCAACGAGATGCTGCCCTTCAAGCCGAACGCCTTCCGGCAGCTCAGCAGCTGGCGCCCCGTCGAGGACGCGGTGGGCTCGCTGGTCTGCCACGGCGCCCTGACCCGCTTCCCCGACCTGAAGATCGCGGTCATCGAGAACGGCGCCTCCTGGGTGGCGCCGCTGCTGAACAACCTCACCGACCTCTACAAGAAGATGCCGCACGAGTTCGGCGAGAACCCGGTCGAGCAGATCAAGCGCCACATCAACGTCAGCCCGTTCTGGGAAGAGGACATGGCCGAGCTCGGCGACCTCATCGGGATCGAGCGGGTGCTGTTCGGGTCCGACTACCCCCACCCCGAGGGCCTGGCCGACCCGATCACCTACGTCGACGAGCTGCAGCGGCTGACCGAGCAGGACAAGGCCAAGGTCATGGGCGGCAACCTCGCCAAGCTCGTCGGCGTGTGAGACCGGCATGAGCTGGGACACCATCCCCGAGATGGTGCTGAGCGCGGCCGACCGCTTCGGTGACGCCGAAGCCGTGGTGGACGGCCCGCTCAGGCTCGGCTTCGCCGAGCTGGCCGACCGGGCCCGCGCCGCCGCCGGAGCGTTCGCGGCGGCGGGGATCCGGAAGGGCGACCGGGGCGCGGTCTGGGCGCCCAACTCGGCCGAGTGGATCATCGCCGCGTTCGGGCTGCAGACCGCCGGCGGGGTCCTGGTCCCGGTCAACACGCGGTACCGGGCCGAGGAGGCGGGCGAGGTCATCCGCCGGAGCGGGGCCCGGGCGGTGCTCGTCCAGAAGGGCTTCCTCGGCCTGGACTTCCCCGTCCCGCCCGGCGTGCCGGTCTTCGACCTGAAGTCGGGCTTCCTGGAGAGCGGCACGCCGTACGAATGCGCGATGAGCGGCGGCGACGTGAGCGACATCGTGTTCACCTCGGGCACGACCGGCCGGTCCAAGGGCGTCATGTGCGACCACCGGCAGTCGCTCCGGCTCTACTCGGAGTGGTGCGACCGGGCCGACCTGCGCGAGGGCGACCGCTACCTGATCGTCAACCCGTTCTTCCACGTGTTCGGCTACAAGGCCGGGTGCATCGCCTCCCTGATCCGCGGCGCCACGATGATCCCGGTCCCGGTCTTCGACGTGGACCGCGTCCTGGAACTGGTGGAGCGGGAGCGGGTGACGATGCTGCCGGGGCCGCCCACGCTGTACCACTCGCTGCTGGAGGCGCCGGGCCGGCGCGACCTGTCGTCCCTGCGCGTCGCGGTGACGGGCGCCGCCGACATTCCGGTGGAGCTGGTCCGCAGGATGCGCGGCGAGCTGCCGTTCCGCAGGATCATGACCGGGTACGGGCTCACCGAGGCGTCGGGAACGGTCACCACGACCGGGCCCGCGGACTCCTTCGAGGACATCGCGACCACGGTCGGACGCCCCTGCGAGGGCGTCGAGGTGCGGATCGCCGACGACGGCGAGGTGCTGGTCCGCGGCTACACGGTCATGAAGGGCTACCTCGACGACCCGGCCGCGACCGCCGACGCCGTCGACGCCGACGGCTGGCTGCACACCGGCGACCTGGGCACCCTGGACGAGAAGGGCCTGCTGCGGATCTCCGGCCGCAAGAAGGACATGTTCATCGTCGGCGGCTTCAACGTCTACCCGGCCGAGGTCGAGGGCTGCCTGCTGGAGCACCCGGCGGTCGCGCAGGCCGCGGTCGTCGCCGTCCCGGACGCCCGGCTCGGTCAGGTGGGCCGGGCGTTCGTCGTGCGCCGCGGCCAGGTGTCGGAGGAGGAGCTGATCGCCTGGAGCCGCGACCGGATCGCCGGCTACAAGGCGCCGAGGTCCGTGGCGTTCCTCGAGGAACTGCCCCTGAACGCCACGGGCAAGGTGATGAAGGAACGCCTGAGATGAACGACTGAGATGAACGACTGAGATGAACGGCTGAAACAGAAGAACGGCTGAGTTGACCGCTGGGACCCCACCCCCTTTGAGCCCACGGAGCAGACCGTGTTCAACGCCGAGCATGTCCAAGGCTCGCGCGGAAGGCCGCGCACGCGGCCCATCCGCCGCAGGATCGCGCTGCTGCTGGTCATTCCGCTGACGTCGCTGGTGGCGCTGTGGGTGTTCTCGGCGTCCACGACGCTGTCGGCGGCGCTGCAACGACTCGACTTCGCCACGGTCTACGACCGCGTCGGCAATCCCCTCGGCCGGCTGGCCCAGACGCTCCAGGACGAGCGGGCGGCGGCCGTGGCGCTGGTCACCGACCCCGCCGGCGGCGAGGCCGCACGGTTCCGGGAACGGGTGACCGCCACGGACACGGCGATCGCGGCGGTCCGCAAGGCGGCCGGCACGCCGGAGGCGTGGGGGCCGCGGGAGGGCGCCGCCGCCCACCGCTACCAGGACCTCGACCGCGCGTTCGGCGGCCTGGCGGCGCTGCGCTCGCGGGCCGGCTCGGGAGACGGCGCGCCGCTGCGCCTGATCGACGAGTACAGCGAGGTCGTGACGGCCACCACCATGCTGCTGACCACCCTGACCAGGATCGACGACATCGCCGTCCAGCAGCAGACGATGTCGCTGCTGAACGTCTACTGGGCGCGGGACTTCATGCTCCGCGAGGACCTGCTGCTGTCGAGCGTCCAGCGGGGCAGGATGACCGCGGCCGAGCGCGCGGCCTTCGCCCGGTGGGCCGGCAGCGGCCGGGAGTTCTTCAGGACGGGCCTCGCCACGGCCGACGGCGAGATCGCCCGGTTCCTGGGCCGGCTCACCGGCGCGCCGTCCTACCTCGCCTACCGCGGGTTCGAGGAGGGTGTCGTCACCGGTGGCACGGTCCCGCGGGCGGCCGAGTGGCGCGGCACGATGACGACGCTGGCCCCGCTGTGGCTGCAGGTCAGCCAGCAGGCGGGGCAGATCCTCACCCGGCGGCAGATCGAGCCGGTCGAGCGGGGCATCATGACCCGCTTCTACCTGGCGGGCGGGGTGGGCCTGCTGGCCGTGGTCGCCTCGATCGTGCTGTCGCTGCTGTTCGCGCGGCGCCTGGCCGACGAGCTGCGCACCCTGCAGCGGACCGCCCAGGAGCTGGCGCACGAGCGGCTGCCGCGGGTGGTGGCGCGGCTGCGGCGCGGCGAGCGGGTGGACGTGGAGGCCGAGGCGCCCCGGCCCGCCGCGGGCAGGACGCGGGAGGTCGCGCTGGTCACCGACGCGTTCGCCGCCGTCCAGCGCACCGCGATCGGCACCGCGGTCGGGGAGGCGGAACTGCGCGCGAGCATCAACCGCGTGTTCGTCAGCCTGTCGTGGCGCAGCCAGTCGCTGCTGCACCGGCAGCTGCGGCTGCTGGACCAGATGGAGCGGCGGGCGTCCAGCCCCGAGGAGCTGGAGGCGCTGTTCCGGCTGGACCACCTGACCACCCGGATGCGGCGCCACGCCGAGGGCCTGGTCATCCTGTCGGGCGCGCCGACCGTCCGGGCGTGGGACCATCCGGTGGCGGCCGAGGACCTGGTCCGCGCCGCCATCGCCGAGGTGGAGGACTACACGCGGGTCGAGGTGGCGGGCTCCTCGTCCTCCGCGGTGACCGGCCGGGTCGTCGCCGACATCATCCACCTGCTGGCGGAGCTGATCGAGAACGCGGCGGCCTACTCCCCGCCGACCACCGAGGTCACCGTGAAGGTGGAGACGGTCGCCAACGGGCTGGCGATCGAGGTGGTGGACCGGGGGGTCGGCCTGCACCCGGACGAGCGCGCCGAGCTCAACCGGCGGCTGGCCGACGCCGCCGAGTTCGACCTGGCCGACGCCGACCGGCTCGGCCTGTTCGTGGTCGCGCGGCTGGCCGCGCGGCACGGCGTCCAGGTGACGCTGCAGCCCTCGGCGTACGGGGGGACGACCGCGATCGTGCTGGTCCCGTACGCGCTGGTGACCCATGACGAGCAGCGGCGGCCGCTGAACGGCGCGGGGCCGGAGGCGGTGGCGCGGCCCGCCGAGGCCGTCCCGGTGCCCGCCCACCGGCTCGACCCTCCGATCAGGCCCGCGCTCCCGGGCGCCCCGGTCCACGAACCGCCGCCCCCGCCCCAGGTTTCGGTCTGGGGCATGCCCCCCGGCGGCCTGGACCGTCCGCTCCAAGGCGGCCCGCCCGAGCCGGAGTCGAGCGAGGTCACGGGAGAGCTGCCCCGCAGGGTGCGGCAGCAGCACCTCGCCCCGCAGCTGCGCGGCCGTCCGGCGCCCCGGCCGGGACGGGGAGCCGCGCCCGACGACGACTTCGACGAGCCGAGCCCCGAGGTCAGCCGCGATCTGATGAGCTCGCTCCAGTCCGGATGGCAGCGCGGCCGGGACGACGACGATCCGGACGACAACGATCAGCTCGACGAATGGGGGCGATCATGAAGCAGGGGACCCGGGCCTCCGGCGAGCTGGACTGGCTGCTGGACGATCTGGTGCAGCGGGTCGGCGAGGTGCGCCAGGCCGTGCTGCTGTCGCGGGACGGGCTGGTGATGGCCGCCTCCGGCGGTGTCACCCGGCAGGACGCCGAGTTCCTGGCGGCGCTGTCGTCGGGGTTCCACAGCCTGGCCAACGGGGCGCGCGAGCACTTCGAGTCCAGGCGCGTGCGGCAGACCGTCGTCGAGCTGGACGGGCTGCTGTTCTTCGTCATCCCGGCCGGCAGCGGCAGCTGCCTGGCGGTGCTGAGCGACGCGGGCGGCAACGCCGGCCTGGTCGCCTACGAGACCACCGTGCTGATCAAGCGGCTGCGGCGGCAGCTGGCGGCGGCGCCCAGGCCCGCCTCCGGCCCCGTCCCGGGCGCCGCGGACCCGCCGGCGCCGGGCGGCCCGGCCGCACCGGGATGATCCCGTGGAATCGCCGAAGGAGCGCTGGATCGGCCGGGACGCCGGGCCGATCGTGCGGCCGTACGCCGTCACGCGCGGGCGGGTGCGCCCGCGCGGGCTCGCCATCGATCTGATCACCATCCTGGTCGCCACCGGCCGCGGGCCCGACGGGCGGGTGCGGCTGACGCGCGAGCAGCGGACGCTGCTGGAGCTGTGCCGGCGGCCGTCCACCCCCGCCGACCTCGCCTCGGAGACCGACCTTCCGTTCCGGGTCGTCCAGATCCTGCTGGAGGACCTGCACCAGTACGGGCTGATCGAGGAGCTGCCGCAGGCCGTGCAGGACGAGCAGGACGGCCGGCCCGACCCCCGCATTCTGATGAGGTTGCTCGATGAACTTCGCCGCCTTTGACTCCTCGTCCCGCTCGCCGCGGGGGGTGGAGGACGATGTCCCGCGGCACACGCTGAAGATCCTGGTCGCCGGCGGCTTCGGCGTCGGCAAGACCACCCTCGTCGGGGCGGTGAGCGAGATCAGGCCGCTGCGCACCGAGGAGGAGCTCACCGAGGTCGGCGACGCGGTGGACGATCTGCGCGGCGTGGAGCGCAAGGCGACGACGACCGTCGCCATGGACTTCGGCCGGCTGACCTTCCCCGGCGGGATCCGGCTCTACCTGTTCGGCACGCCGGGGCAGGAGCGCTTCTGGTTCATGTGGGACCGGATCTCCTACGGCGCGATCGGCGCCGTCGTGCTGGTCGACACCCGGCGGCTCACCGCGAGCTTCGCCGGCATCGACTTCTTCGAGCAGCGCGGGATCCCGTTCCTGGTCGCGGTCAACTGCTTCGACGGCGCCCGCCGCTACACGGTCGAGCAGATCAGGGACGCGCTGGACGTCGATCCGCACGTCCCCGTCATGCTCTGCGACGTGCGCCGCCACGACCTCGCCCGGGACGTCCTGGTCGCGCTGGTCGAGCACGCGCTCCGGTTCTCGGGACGCGGCCACTGACCCGGGCGGGCGGACCCGCGGCCGGCCGGAGCGCTCCGGTGCCCCGGCCGGGAGGGCGCCGCCCTACTTCGGCGGGAACCGCAGGGCGCCGTCGAGCCGGATCACCTCGCCGTTGAGGTAGTCGTTCTCGCAGATGTGCTGGACGAGCGAGGCGTACTCGGAGGAGCGGCCCATCCGCTTGGGGTGCGGGACCTGGGGGCCCCAGTACGCCTCGAGTTGGTCGCCGGCCTTGCCGTAGGCCGGGGTCAGGAACGTGCCCGGGGCGATGGTGACCGCGCGGACGCCCACGGGGGACAGGTCGCGGGCCGCGACGAGGGTCATGCTCACGACGCCGCCCTTGGCCGCGGCGTAGGGGATCTGCCCGATCTGGCCCTCGTAGGCGGCGATCGAGGCGGTGTTGACGATGACCCCGCGGGCGCCCTCGTCGAGCGGCTCCTGCTTGGCGATGGCGGCGGCGGCCAGGCGCATCACGTTGAAGACGCCGGTCAGGTAGACGTCGACGGTCGTCCGGAAGCCCGCGAGGTCGAGGGGAGAGCCGTCCTTGTTGAGCAGCCGCCCGCCGCTGGCCGGCCCGCCGTGGACGTCGACCGAGATGCGCAGCGGTCCCGCGGCCTCGGCCTCGGCGATCGCCGCCTGGACGGACTCCTCGTCGGTGGCGTCGGTCCGCACGTAGCGGATGCCCAGCTCCTGCTCCAGCGCCTTGCCCTTGTCGTCGGCGAGGTCGGCGACGACCACCTTCGCCCCCGCCGCGTGCAGGCGGCGGACGGTGGCCTCCCCCAGGCCCCCGGTCCCGCCGACCACGATCGCGGAGTTGCCACTGATCTCCATCAACGTTTTCCTTTCTAGCAAGCAAGGCTCTAGCGATCCGAGAATATCATTCTCGCGATGATTGGCAAGGGTCCGGAATGGCGTTCCGAGGGCGGTCGTTCTGGGACATTCCGGGTGCGTTCCGGTGGAACTCCTCCCGGCGCGGGAATCGGCCCGCACGCGCGCCGCGCCGAAACCGGGGCGCCGTGGGGAGCGCGCGACGCGGGCGGCCGGAGAAGGCGAGAGGCCCCGCCGGGACCGGCACCCGCCCGGACGAACGGAGCGCGATCCCCGGCGGGGCCTCATGGGCGCCGGCGGAGGTGGGAAGTGATCGAGGTGTGACCGAAATTACGGTCGACGATCGAGACCGTCGCCTTCGCATGGCATCGGTCATGCACCGATCGTGAAGAGTCCCCTCCGGAGCGAGAGGGGAGCTTCTCCGGAGAAGGGGGTAAAGGGCCGCTCGCTAGAGCTTCGCGAAGCCGGTCGCGCAGAAATCCCAGACCTCGTCGGCCGTGATGGGATGCCCGGCCTCGTCGCTCTCACCGGTGGCGGACTGGGCGATGAACATCACCGTCTGCATCGTCAGCGCGGCGGCGCGATGCGGTTTCAGGTCGGTCCGGATCCGGTCGACCGCCTTGGCCTCGGTCATCAGCTCGGTGAACAGCCCGAGCAGCGGCGCGTGCGCGACCTTCACCTCGGTGGGGTGGGAGATCAGCAGCTGCGGGGCGAAGTCGGTGAACAGCGGGCGCTGCGCGGCCGGGTCGGGCCGGGAGAGCTCGAACAGCAGCTGGACGGCGACCTTGAGCCGGTCCAGGGGGTCGGAGTGACCGGCCGCCGCCGCGCGGATCTGGTTGGCCGACCGCCGCAGCGCGTCCTCGAAGAGGGCCAGCAGCAGCTCGTGCTTGCCGTCGAAGTGCTGGTAGAAGCTGCGCAACGACTGGCGGGAGCGGTCGACGACCTCCTGGACGGTGAAGTCGGTGGTGCCCTTCTCGCTCATGATCGCCTGAGCCGCGTCCAGAAAGCGTTGCACTCTCTGCTCCGCGCGGAGCTTCGCGGCTTTGGTGGAGCGTTCGACCGCTCGCTGTTTCCACGCCGGTTCTTCGCTCGTCGTGCTCACGGGCGGGTCCGTCCTCTGCGCCATATGCAGAACCTTACTGCACGGTACCGGTAGGCCACCTGAGCTCCGATCGCGTATCTCCGAACTAATACGAGATTCTTACTCTCCCAAACTGAGAACCTTACATCCCCGCCATCGAATTCAACGGCCGGCCGACGTCCGGGAGTCGGCCGCCGGGGCGGTCTGCCGGCCCGCGCCCGGCCCGCCTCCGGACTCGACGCCGAAGGTGTTGAAGGCCATCGCCAGCATGCAGTAGGTGCCGATCGTGAAGACCAGGTCCATGCGCTGGTGCTCGTCGAGGTGCTCGCCGAGCGCGGCCGAGGTGCGGCCGGACAGGGCCGAGTCGTCGTCGAGCTCGTCGACGGCGTCCAGCACGGCGAGCTCGAGCGCGTCGGCGGCCTCGCCCCGTCCCGCCGCCTCGATCTCCGCCTCGGTCAGCCCCGCCTCCGCCGCGAGCCGCGCGTGATGGGTCCACTGGTACTCGCAGCCGCGGCGCCGGGCGACCCGCAGGATCGCCAGCTCGCGCAGGCGGGGCGGCAGGGTGGAGCGCAGCAGCAGGTGGGTGTTGACGGTGAGGAGGGCCTCGGCCAGGTCGGGGTGGCGGACGAGGGTGGCGAGCGCGTCACCGGCCTCGCCCCGATCGCGCCGCTCGTCCCGCTCGTCCCGGTCGCCCTGGTCGCCGCGGTCGCCGTCGGACAGGACGGCCAGCGCGGTGCGCGCGTGCTCGTCCCAGGTGTCGTTCTGTGGCGGGGGCACGCGCATCGTGGGTCCCTTCCGGCGTGGGCGGGGAGGCTCGGGCCGGCGCCTCCGCCGGTCGCGAGAATATTATTCTCTAACTCTGGATGTCAGGTTTCCATGAGTGCGGCGGCGTCGTCAACCTTCATCGGCGCAGCTTGCCGAAGTCCCAGCTCACGATCTTCTCCGGGGTCAGCCGGAGCCAGCCGTGCTTGCCGTCGTACCGGAACTCCCCGCCGCCCGCGTACTTGTCCGCGAACAGCCGCTCGGGCGCGGTGAGGTCCTCGACGGGGTCGCCCTTGCGGGGCACCTCGCCGACGATCTGCGCGTTCCCCAGGAGTTCGACGCCGCGCAGGCGCAGGAAGTCGGTGCCCCCGTCGTCCACGATCACGCTCAGCCGCGGGTCGCGGTCGAGGTCGGCCCAGCGGCGGCTGCGGACGAGCGAGTTGAGCCACAGGGAGGCGCCGTCCCAGGCGAACCACAGGGCGCTGGCGTGCGGGTGCCCGGTGGGGCCGACGGTGGCGACCCGGCAGATGGGCTGTTCGCGCAGGAAGACGTCCCGCTCCTCCCCGGTCATGGCGATGGCGGTTCCACGGCGCTGCCCCATCTGGGTTGCTCCCTACGCATTCTTGCTTCTCTGTTCTGGAGAAGCTAGTTTCCACTCACTGGGAGGAGAATGACAGATGAGCCGAGGTCCACGCCACCGCCGCGCAGGCCACACGCCCTCCGGGGCCGGCGGCTGATCTCTCCGAGCGGACGCCCCGCCCGCCCGTCGCGACGCCCCGAGGGCGGCCCCGAGGGGGCGGCCCCGCGGGGCCCACGGTTTCGAGCCCGGCACGGGCGCCTACCATCGCGACGCGCCCACGACTTCATGATGGAACGGTCTCGAAAGGAATCACCAGCATGACCGCACCGGCACAGGCCCTGCGTCCCGGCGAGCAGCTCGCCAGCACCGTCTGCGCGACGCGGGTCGTCGTCGTCCGCGCGCCCGCCGACGGGCGGCCGCTGATCGCCTGCGGCGGCGAGCCGATGGTCGCCGCGGCCTCCGCGCCCGCCGCGCCGCCCGCCGGTGCGGGCGGCGACCCCGTCACGCTCATCGGCAAGCGCTACGTCGACGCCGCCGGCACGCTCGAGCTGCTGTGCACCGCCTCAGGGACGGGCGCGCTGACCGGCGACGGCGACCCGCTGAGCCTCAAGTCGGCCAAGCCGCTCCCCGCCTCCGACTGACCCGGGGGGAGAGGAGACGACCGAGGGTCCCGTGCGACCCTCCGCATGACTCCCGGCGCGACTCCCGCATGACGCCCGCGTGACCCTTGTCACACGCGGAAAACCAACCTACTGTATGTTCAGTTGGTGAGTTGGAGGACGAGCCCGTGTCGGATCAACGGCCGTACGCCGCTCTCCTCGCCAAGGGCGAGGACCGCAGGCAGCAGATCCTGGTGGCCGCGCAGCGGCTGCTGAGGCTGCACGGGTGGCGTGGCGTCACTCTCGGGCAGATCGCCCGGGAGGCGGGGGTCACGTCGGCGGGTCTCCTGCACCACTTCGCCTCCAAGGAGGACCTGCTCCACGCGGCGCTCGACCAGCGGGACGCCTACGACGAGTCCCATGCCGACATGTCCGGCGACATCGTCGTGGAAGTCCAGCGGGCCGCCGTCCGCATGCAGGAGGTCCCGGACCTGGTCGGCATGTTCGCCGTCCTCATGATGGAGAACATCGACCCGGACGCCCCCCTGCACGCCCGGTTCGTCGACCGGTACCGGGCGGCGGTCGACATCGTCGCCAGGGTCCTCCGCAAGGGGCAGCGCGCGGGGCGGTACCGCACCGACCTGGATCCGGCCGTCAAGGCCGTGGAGATCGTCGCCTTTATCAACGGGATGGAGTCACTATGGCTGCTCGACCCTTCGATTCCGTTGACCCAGGTGTTCAAGGAGTACACCGGGTCGCTCGGCCGTCAGCTCGCTCCTCCGCCAGACAGGCCCTGAGGCCCCGGATCCTGGTGGTCGCGCCGAACATGGTCGACGCGGTCCGGTTCGCGGGCGGCTGGCTGTTCGACCGGGTGATGGCGGGGGAAGAGGTGCTGGTCCTCACGGCCGACCACGGCGACCTGCGGCCGCTGCGGATCCTGGGGGCGCACGCCGTCGACCTGGAGTGCGCGCTGTCGTCGCCGGTGCAGGGGCCGTGGCCGCCCCAGGCGATCGCGGTGGGCGCCGACTCGTGCGGATCCGACTCCCGCGTGCGGCAGATCGTGCTCAAGGCCATCGACGACGGCCTCGCCGACGTCCGGCTCTGGGGCGACCAGAAGACCGCGGGTCTCGGCGACGGCATCGGCGACTCCCCGGTGCTGCACCGGTTGAGCGTGGCCGCGCGGGCGTTCAAGGCCCAGGCCCTGGCCGCGGCCGCCGCCCCGTCCCACGGCGCCGCGGTCGTCACCGAGACCTTCCGCCGCGGGGAGTCGCTGCGCGCCGCCGGTGCCTGAGCGGCCCTCCCGCTCCGTGCCGCGCCCGCCGGATCGTCGCCGGCGGACGCGGTGCGCGGCCGTGCGGCCGTTGCGGCCACGGCACGAAAGTAATAATCTCATTTAACGAGAGTCCGATTTCCAATCACGTCGGAGATCTCCGCTCGACCTGAGATCCCCGCACAGCCTGACCTGCGCCGCAGGGGCCGGACCGGTGAGGAGCCCTCCGATGAACCTGGCCATGATCCTCGACATGGTCGCCGACGGAATGGCCGACCGCGTCCTGCTCGGCGGCCGTGAGGACGGGCTCACCGGCGCCGGACTCCGCACGCGGGCCACGGCGGGCGCCGCGCACATCGTCTCCGCGGGTGCGGACCGGCTGGTCTACCTGGGCGGAAACGGTCCGGTCTTCCCGGTGGCGCTGTTCTCCGCCACCCTGGCCGGGGTCCCGTTCCTGCCGCTGAACTACCGGCTCAGCGGCGAGCAGCTCGACGAGATCATGAGCCGGCAGAACGCCCCGCTGGTCGTCACCGACACCCCGGAGCGGACGCCCGGGGCGCGCACCATCGGCGTCGAGGAGTTCCTGCGGCTGCCCGACGGCGGGCCCGCGCCGCACCAGGCGTACGAGATCGACGCCGACTCGATCGCCGTGCTGCTCATGACGAGCGGCACCACCGCGGCGCCCAAGAGCGCGGTGCTGCGGCACCGGCACCTGGCCGCCTACCTCTTCGGCTCGGTCGAGTTCGGGTCCGTGGCCGAGACCGACGCCACCCTGGTCAGCGTCCCGCCGTACCACATCGCCGCGGTCGCGAACGCGCTGTCCAACCTCTACTCCGGCCGCCGGATCGTCTACCTCGACCGCTTCACCGCCACCGGCTGGCTCGGCACGGTCGAGCGCGAGGGCGTCACCCACGCGATGGTCGTGCCCACCATGCTGGCGCGGATCGTCGCCGAGCTGCAGACCTCCGGGCGGCAGGGGCCCGCGCACCTGCGCTCGCTCTCCTACGGCGGCGCGAAGATCGCCGAGGAGGTCGTCGGCGAGGCGCTGCGGCTGTTCCCCGAGACCGGGTTCGTCAACGCCTACGGGCTGACCGAGACCGCCTCCTCGATCGCGGTGCTGGGGCCCGACGACCACCGCGAGGCCGCGGCCTCCTCCGACCCGGCCGTCCGGGCCCGGCTGGGGTCGGTGGGCCGGGCGCTGCCCTCGGTGGAGATCGAGGTGCACGGCGAGGACGGCAAGCCCTGCCCGCCCGGTGAGGTGGGCGACATCGTCGTACGCGGCGAGCAGGTGGCGGGGGAGTACGTCGAGGCGGGCAGCCTGGTCCGCGACGACGGCTGGTTCCCCACCCGCGACCGCGGCTACCTCGACGAGGTCGGCTTCCTCTTCGTCCGCGGCCGGGCCGACGACACCATCATCAGGGGCGGGGAGAACATCGCGCCCGCCGAGATCGAGGACGTCCTCGCGCGCCACGAGGCCGTGCTGGAGTGCGCGGTCGCGGGCGTGCCCGACCTGGAGTGGGGCCAGCGCATCGCGGCGTTCGTCGTCCCGCGGCCCGGGCACCGGGCGGAGGCGCAGGAGCTGCGGGAGTGGGTGCGCGAGCGCCTGCGGGGCTCGAAGACGCCCGACGACGTCGTGATCCTCGACGAGCTGCCGACGACGCCGACGGGCAAGGTGCTGCGGCGCGAGCTCGTGGCGATGGTGCAGGACGACGCCGGCGCGCCGGCCGGGGGCTGAGCCCTCCCGAACCCCTCGCCCCGCTCTCTCCACCTTTTTTCTCCTTCTCCTTCCCCCTCCTTCTAGCTCGGCGACGTCCCGCTGAGCCGTCCCCTGTGAGCTGCGCCGCCTCGATCGGCCGCGCGCCCTCGGCTACCCTCGCCTACCCTCAGCCGCCTTCACCGCGGCTGACTCGCCGCGCCGCACGGCCGTCAAACTCGGTGTGACTTAGACTGAGCGACGGTTCAGTTGAGGGATGATGGGCTCAGATTTGCGGAATCCGCATCACGGAAGAGGCTGGGAGGTGCGTGTGACGAGTGGAAAGGCCGCTGGGGTGAAGAGCGGCGAGGGGCCGGGCGGGGGCGGCGGGACCGGGCCGGCGCCGGCGGAGCGGCTCAGCCCCCGTGAGATACGCCGTCGGCAGCGGATCGAGCTCGGCAGGGAGCAGCTGCTGGAGACCGCCGAGGAGCTCTTCGCGGAACGCGGCTACTACGAGACGAACCTCAAGGACGTGGCCGACATCTGCGAGTTCTCCGTCGGTTCGATCTACTCCTTCTTCGACAGCAAGGACGCCCTCTACCTGGCGGTGCTCATGCGGCGCGGGGCCGGGCAGCGCGAGGAGATGGAGCGGATCGCGGCCGGGGACGGCCCGGCCGGCGCGCGCCTGATCGCGATGGTGAAGGCGCAGGTCGATCGCCGGCGGGCGCACCCGGCCTGGGGCCAGCTGCACGCCCAGATGACCAAGATCGGCGGACGGTCCGGCGCCGGCGTCCCCGAGGTCTACAAGGACTTCTACGCCGAGATCGTCGGCCTGCTGGCGAGGGTCATCGAGGAGGGGCAGCGGGACGGCACGATCCGTCCCGGCGACCCGCCGGCCCTGGCCCGGCTGTGCTGCGCGCTGCTGGACGGGTTCACCCTGATGGACCCGGTGATCAGCGAGGAGCCCGAGGGGATCGACGCGGAGGAGTTCCTGAGGTTCGTCAGGGAGACCTTCACCGCGGGCCCACCGCCCCCGGGGGCGTGACGCGCGTGCCGCCCGTGCCGGTCAGCGGGTGCGCGGGAAGCCGAGGTCGACCGACGAGGTGGCGGGGTCGGGCCAGCGGCTCGTGACGACCTTCGTCCTGGTGTAGAAGTTGACGCCCTCGGGACCGTAGATGTGCTGGTCGCCGAACAGGCTGGCCTTCCACCCGCCGAAGCTGTAGTAGCTGACCGGGGTGGGGATCGGCACGTTGACCCCGACCATGCCGGCCTGCACGTCGAACTCGAACCGCCGGGCCGCGCCGCCGTCGCGGGTGAAGATCGCCGCGCCGTTGCCGTACGGGTTGTCGTCGATGAGCCGCAGCCCCTCGGTGTAGTCGCCGATCCGGACGACGGTGAGCACGGGCCCGAAGATCTCCTCGTCGTAGCACCGCATGCCGGGCTTGACGTGGTCGATGAGGCTCGGCTTGAGGAAGAAGCCGGCGGAGGGGACGTCCTCGCGGCCGTCGACGACCAGGGTGGCCCCCTCGTCGGCGGCCCCCGCGAGGTACCCCGCCACCCGGTCGCGGTGCTCGGCGGTGATGAGCGGTCCCATCTCGCTGCCGGGCTCGCCCGCCGCGCCCACCGCGATGCCCGGGATGCGGTCCCGGATCCTCGCGACGAGGTCGTCGGCCACGGCGTCCATCGCGAGCACCACGCTGATCGCCATGCAGCGCTCGCCGGCCGAGCCGTACGCGGCGCTCACCGCCGCGTCGGCGGCCAGGTCGAGATCGGCGTCGGGCAGCACGAGCATGTGGTTCTTGGCCCCGCCGAGCGCCTGGACGCGCTTGCCGTTGCGCGTCCCGGCCTCGTAGACGTGCCGGGCGACCGGCGTGGAGCCGACGAAGCTGACGGCCGCGACGCCGGGGTGCTCCAGGATCCGCTCGACGGCGGTCCGGTCGCCGTGCAGCACGTTGAAGCAGCCGTCCGGCAGGCCGGCGCGCTTCAGCAGCTCCGCCAGGAACATGGACGCGGAGGGATCCCGCTCGCTCGGCTTGAGGACGAAGGTGTTGCCGCACGCGAGGGCGTTGGCGAGCATCCACATCGGGACCATCGCCGGGAAGTTGAACGGCGTGACGCCGGCCACCACGCCGAGCGGCTGGCGGACGCTGTGCACGTCGAGGCCGGTGGCGGCCTGCTCGCTGTAGCCGCCCTTCAGCAGGTTCGGGATCCCGGACGCGTACTCCACGTTCTCCAGGCCGCGGGACACCTCGCCGAGCGCGTCCGAGGGCACCTTCCCGTGCTCGGCGGACACCAGGGCGGCGATCTCCTCGCCGTGCGCGGAGATGATCTCGCGGGCCCGGAACATGATCTCGGCCCGCCGCGACAGGCTGGTCGCGCGCCAGGCGGGGAACGCGTCCGCGGCGACCGCGACCGCGCGGTCGACCTCCGCGGCCGAGGCGAGGTCGACCTCGGCCTGCCGCTCGCCGGTGGCGGGGTCCCACACAGGGCCGGAGCGCCCCGAGGCGCCCGGGACGACCTTGCCGCCGATCCAGTGCGAAATCCGCTTCACGCGCGTCCCTTTCCTCCGGCCGTCCGGCTCCCGTGACCCGTGCCGGCCTGGCTTCGGCATGAGAATATGGTCGCCGAGGGTAACTGAGCAAGTCTTCACTCTCTTGGTTCGGGACGGGTGGGCGCGGAGCGGTCCCACGAGGTGTGCGCCGGGTCCGCGGGACCGCCTGGCCGGGGGGATGCGGGAAGGAGGGGTGAGCTGGGAAGTCGCGGCCCTCATGGCGTCAATGCTTCCGATAGCGCGGCGTGCCGACCGGTGGAACACACCGAACGGCGGCGGGTCGGCCGCCGGAGACGAGGTGGGCTCGCATGATTGATTCTTGCGGAGTGAGTGATTACTGATCTAAGCTCCGACCAGGATCGAATGTGATCCCGATCACCTTCTGTGATGGAGTGACATGCGCAACCGCAACCGGTTCATGGTCGGGCTCGCCGCCGCGTCGCTGGTCGTCGCCAGCGGATGCGGCGCCTCGGCGGACAGCTCCAGCGGCAACGGGCCGATCAAACTGGGCATCATGGCGGGGGTGCAGACGAACGCCATCTCGCACCCGTGGGTGCCGCAGGCCGCCAAGATCGCGGCCGCGGCGATCAACGACGCGGGCGGGATCATGGGGCGCAAGGTGGAGATCCGCTTCTGCGACGACCACGGCACCCCGCAGGGCGCGGCCCTCTGCGCCCAGAAGCTCCTGGTGCAGGAGAAGGTCCTCATGATGGTCGGCAACGACGGCACCATGGAGCCCGGCCTCATCCCGACGCTCAAGGTCGCCAAGACGATCTCGTGGTCCAGCCAGGGCGCCAGCCTCGACTCGCTCAAGAGCGACCGCGTCTACGTCCTGCAGCCCGTCCTGGCGCAGTACAAGATCGTCCCGCAGATGCTGTCGCCCGCGACCAAGCGCGTCGCCTACATCTCCGCCGACACCGTCGTCGCCCAGGAGGGGCAGAAGACCTCCGCCAAGTACTTCCCGCCGACGATCCCGATCACGCCGCTGACGGTGGCGCCGACCGCCACCGACTTCCAGCCCACCTGCCTGAAGGTCCAGCAGAGCGGCGCCGACACCGCCGTGATCGCCGTCAACCCGGCGCAGATCCCCTCCCTGATCCAGACCTGCAACCAGATCGGCCTGAACCGGCTGCACTGGGTCATCCCGAGCATCGAGATGACGCCGCAGGTGCTCAAGACGGTGACCGAGCTCAAGCAGCCCAACACCACCGTCATGGCCTTCGGCCAGACCGCCTTCGACGGGTTCGGGGCCGACGTCGCCAAGTACGGGCGCCAGGTCGGCGGCATCGACAACACCATCGCCGACAGCGCGGTCAACGCCTGGCTCGGGGTCAAGCTGCTGGCCAAGGTCATCCCGGCCGCCGGGGGCCCGGACGCGGCGAAGATCAAGTCCTGGCTGGACAAGCAGACCGCCTTCGACACCGGCGGCGTGACCGCCCCCATCGACTTCACCGCCTCGCCCGTCCCGGGGATGCCGCGCGTCAAGAACATCTCGGCGAGCAAGGGCGAGATCCGGGATGGCAGGCTGGTCTCCACCGACCCCAAGCCGTTCACCCTCAAGAACCCCTAGCCCCCGACGCCCCACCGGCCGATCAGGAGGATGACCGTGGACAGGGAAGCCCTGGAACGCAGCCTCGCGCGGCGGCTGCTGGACCACATCGAGAACCGCACCACCGACCTCGCCGACGACCTGATGGAGCTGCCCGCCGACGTCTACTCGCGGGCGCGCCACGACAGGGAGGTCGAGGTCCTGTTCCGCGACCAGCCCCTGGTGCTGTGCCTGTCGGGCGCGCTGCCGGGGCCGGAGACCTATCACACGGTCGACCTGTGCGGGACGCCGATCCTGCTCACCCGGGACGCGGCGGGCAAGGTCCACGCCCTGGCGAACGCGTGCCGCCACCGGGGAGTGCGCGTCGCCGACGGGGCGGGCAAGGCCAAGAGGCTGACCTGCCCGTTCCACGCCTGGACCTACGAGCTGGACGGTCGCCTCGTCCGCGTGCCCGTCCCCGAGGCGTTCGAGGGGATGTGCCTGGAGGACAAGGGGCTGGTCGAGCTGCCGGTCGCCGAGGGGTACGGCCTGATCATCGGCCGCCTCCGCCCCGGCCCGGAGCTGGACGTCGACGACTACCTGGGGCCGGGCCTCACCGACGAGCTCGCCATGTTCGGTTTCGAGGACTGGGCGCCCCACGGCGAGCCGCACGTCCACCGCGTCAACGCCAACTGGAAGGTCACCCTCGACACCTTCCGCGAGAACTACCACTTCAACTACCTGCACCGGCGGACGCTGGCCTCCTACGCCTACGGCGGCGTGCTGACCTTCGACGCCTTCGGGCCGCACCTGCGCAACTGCTCGGCGCTGCGCTCCATCGACGAGCTGAAGGAGATCCCCGAGGAGCGGTGGGGTGACGTCGCGCAGCACTTCAGCTACCAGTACGCGCTCTTCCCCAACACCAGCCTGACCTTCGACAGCAGGCACATCGAGCTCTGGCAGATCCTCCCGGTCGACGAGGCCGGCTCCGAGGTCGTGCACACCGCCTACCTCCGGCCCGACCTGAGCGAGGAGGAGCGCGCGAAGGTCGTGGACATGGCGCCGTGGATCTGCGAGACGGTGGTCGACGGGGAGGACTTCTGGGTCGCCGGCCGGACCGAGCCCGGCGTCCGGACGGGCCTGCTCGACACGGTCGTGTTCGGGCGCAACGAGCCTGCTCCGCAGCACCTGCACCGGGGATTCGACGCCGCGCTCGCGGCGGCCGAGAACGGCGTGCCGGGCGGCTCCCGCCCCGGGGCGCCCGGCTTCGCGGCCACCTGAAGGGACGGACGATGACGGAGACCACCGAGGTCAGGGCGCTGGAGGTCCGCGGGCTGACCGCGGGGTACGGCGCCATGGCGGTCATCCACGATGTGACGCTCTCGGTCGGCCACGGCGAGATCGTCGGGCTGCTCGGGCGCAACGGGGCCGGCAAGACGACCACCCTGATGGCGATCGCCGGGTTCCTGGGGCGCTGCGAGGGCGAGGTGAAGGTCGACGACGTGCGGCTGCGCGGCCCGGCCTACAAGCGCAGCCGCGGCCAGGTCGGGATCGTCCTGGAGGGGCGCAGCGTCTTCCCGTCCCTGACGGTCGCGAACAACCTGGAGCTGGCCGGCGCGGACCGGGACGAGGCGCTGGAGCTGTTCCCCGAGCTGCGGCCGAAGCTGGCGCTGCGCGCGGGCGTGCTGAGCGGCGGCGAGCAGCAGATGCTGGCGCTGGCGCGCACGGTGTGCCGCCATCCGGCGGTCATGCTGATCGACGAGCTGTCGTTCGGCCTGGCCCCCACGGTGTGCGAGCGCCTCCTGGCGCGGTTGCGCCACGTGGCGGAGACCACCCGGGTGGGGGTCCTGCTCGTCGAGCAGGGCATCCACTACGCGGCGAGCGTGGCGGACCGGGTCCTCATCATGAACGAGGGGCTGATCCGCGCGGAGATGCCCGGCGCGGAGCTGGCCGAGCGCGAGGACGAGATCGAGCGCATCTACCTCGGCGGTCTCGACGACGCCGCGTGACCGGGTGACGGCCGGCCGCCGGCGGCGCCGGCCGTCCGCCCGTAGAGAGTGAATGCTTGCTTTTGATTGTGCCGCCCCATAGATTCGGACCGCGAGCTGGTTCGAAGTGCGATGAATGCGATGAAAGCCTCGCCTGCGACCCCGGCGGTCGCGTGGCGCGGGGAGACGAGGGCAGATGGTGAAGCTGGCTGACGAGGTGCGCGTCATCGACGCCGACACGCATCTCACCGAACGACATGATCTGTTCACCACGCGCGCTCCCAAGGGATACGAGGACCGCGTCCCCCGCGTGGTGGAGATCGACGGCGCCCCCTGGTGGATCGTGGAGAAGGACGGGCGGCTGGGCCCGGCCCGCGGCGGCGGTGTGGTCAGCCTCAACGGGGAGAAGTTCCCGTTCGAGGAGAGCAAGCACAACGGCATCGACTGGGTGCACCGGGCCGCCTGGGACCACGAGGCGCGGCTGGAGTACATGGACCAGAACGGCTTCCACGCCCAGGTCCTCTATCCCAACGCCATCGGCATCGGCGGCCAGGGCATCTCCAACAACGTCCAGGACCCGGTGCTGCGCCGGCTGACGGTGGAGATCTTCAACGACTACCTGGGCGAGCTGCAGGACTGGTCGGGCCACCGCTTCCTGCCCATGGCGATCATGCCCGCCTGGAGCGTCGACGAGTGCGTGCGGGAGGCCCAGCGCGCCGCCGCCGCGGGCTTCCGCGGGGTGAACATGACCTCCGACCCGCAGGAGACCGGCGCCCCCGACCTGGCCAGCCGCGAGTGGGACCCGTTCTGGGCGGCGTGCGCCGACCTGCAGCTGCCGGTGCACTTCCACATCGGGGCGAGCCTGACCTCGCTGAACTTCTACGGCAAGTACTTCTGGCCGTCGCTGCACCAGAACCTCAAGCCCGCCGTCGGCGGCGGCATGCTGTTCCTCAACAACGCCCGGGTCGTGATCAACAGCATCTACGCCGGGATCTTCGACCGGCACCCGAAGCTGAAGATGGTGTCGGTGGAGAGCGGCATGGGCTGGGTGCCGTTCATGATGGAGACCGCCGACTACGAGATCCTGGAGAACGCCCCCGAGCAGGCCGCCGAGCTGTCGCGCAAGCCCTCGGAGTACTTCAAGGACCACTGGTACGCCACGTTCTGGTTCGAGGAGAACGGCGGCGACCTGCAGTACCTGATCGACAAGGTCGGCGAGGACAACGTGATGTTCGAGACCGACTTCCCGCACCCCACCTGCCTGTACCCCGACCCGCTGACCGCGGTCGAGGAGCGGATGTCGGCGCTGCGGCCCGAGACCCGCCGCAAGGTCCTCGGCGACACCGCAGCCAAGCTCTACCGCATCTGACACGCCCCCGGGCACGCGGGCGCTCCTTCCGCCGCCCGCGTGCCCCGGGCTCTCACCACCACGCTCCACCACGATCCAGCACGGCCGGCCCACGCGGTGCGGGAGGGACGCGATGCAGGTACTGGTCATCGGAGGAACCGGGCCGACGGGCCCGCACATCGTCCGGGGGCTGCTGGAGGACGGCCACGACGTCACGATCTTCCACCGCGGCACGCACGAGCCGCCGGGGCTCGCCGACGTCGAGCACCTCCACGGCGACCCCCACTTCCGCGACTCGATCGACGAGGCCCTCGGGACGCGCTCGTTCGACCTGGCCGTCGCCATGTACGGGCGCGTGCGGCACCTCGCCCCGGCCCTCGCCGGGCGGTGCGGCCGCTACGTCGGCATCAGCGGGGTGCCGGTCTACCGCGGGTACTTCCCGGGCGGCGGCGAGGCCGCCCTCCCGATGCCGGTGACCGAGGACCACCCGGTCGTCACCGAGTCCTCCGGCGACCCGGCGCTGCGGTTCTCCCGCAGGCTCGCCGACGCCGAGGCCGCCGTGTTCGCCCGCCACCCGGGCGCGACGATCCTGCGGTTCCCCATGCTGTACGGCCCGGACAACGCCCGTCCGCACGAATGGTCGGTGGTGCGGCGCGTCCGCGACGGACGGCGGCGGATGATCCTGCCCGACGGGGGACTGCAGATCCACACCCGGTGCGCCGCCCGCAACGCCGCGGCGTTCGTCCTGGCCGCGGTCCGCGGCGCGGACGCCGCCGCCGGGCGGATCTACAACTGCGGCGACCCCGTGAACTGGTCGCTGCGCGACTGGGCCGAGACGGTCGCGCGCCTGATGGGCGCGGAGCTGGAGATGGTGGCGGTGCCGCGGGAGATCGCGCTCGAGGCCACGACCGCGCTGCTCCCGCTGGCGGGCACGACGGCGGCCCACTGCGTGCTGAGCACCGAGCGGGCGCGCCGCGAGCTGGACTACCGGCCCGCCGTCGACCCGGTCGAGGCGCTGGAGGAGCTCCTCGCCTGGTACGAGGCGCGGCCCGGCTTCGACGCGGGCACGAGCCCCTCCTTCACCGACCGGTTCGACTACGCCACCGAGGACGCGCTCATGGCCGAGTACGGCGCCGCCGCCCACCGCGTGACGTCCACCGTCGTGCAGCACCCGGCGCCGCCCGTGCACAGCATGCCGCACCCCCGCACCCCCGGACTGGTCGACCACCGTGGCCGGTGAACTGGACGGCCGGGTGGCCGTGGTGACGGGCGGCGCCAGCGGGATCGGCCGGGCGACCGTGCTGCGCTTCCTCGACGCGGGCGCCCGCGTGGTCTTCGGTGACCTGAACGAACGGAACGCCGAGCGGCTCCTGGACGAGGTCGACGACCGCTCGCGGCTGCGCTTCGTCCGCGCGGACGTCTGCGAGGAGAGCGAGGTGGCGGCGCTGGTCGCCGCCGCGGCCGACGGGTTCGGCCGGCTCGACGTCATGTTCAACAACGCCGGCGTGGGCGGCGCGTTCGGCCCGCTGACCGAGATCGACGCCGCCGACTGGGACCGGACCTTCGCGGTGATCGGCCGCGGCGCCTTCCTCGGCACCAAGCACGCCGCGCGGGCGATGATCGCCGGTGGCGGCGGCGGGTCGATCGTCAACAACGCCTCCGTCGCCGGTCTGGTCGGCGGCGGCGGCCCGCTCGCCTACTCGGCGGCCAAGGCGGCGGTCGTCAGCTTCACCGCCAACGCCGCCGTCGAACTCGCCGGCCACGGCATCCGGGTCAACGCGGTCTGCCCGGGGCTCGTCGACACGCCGCTGGTGATGGGCAAGGACGAGGACTCGATCCTGGAGCGGATGGCGACGTTCCAGCCGTGGCCCCGGCTGGGCCGTCCCGAGGACATCGCCGGCCTCGTGCTGTTCCTCGCCGGGCCCGACAGCGCGTTCGTGACCGGGGAGGCGATCCGGGCCGACGGCGGTATGGTCGCCTGGGGGCCGCGCATGACCGGCACCGTCGACCCGAGGGGGCTGACCCGCCGGTACGCCGGTTTCGCCGACGGGTCCACCGGGCGCCCCCCGACCCGGCGCCCCCTCACCTGAGACCCGGGATGCACTGAGATGCGAGAGGCCGAGGCGGCACGATGCGGTGGACCATAGGCGACGTCCAGGTGACCAAGGTCGTCGAGCACGAGTTCGCGGTGCCGTTCGACGGCCTGCTGACCGGCGTCCCGCCGGATCCGGCCGGGGACCATCCGTGGCTCGTCCCGCACTTCGTGACCGGCGACGGCGCCGCGCGGACCTCGATCCACGGCCTGGTGATCGACACCGGCGCGCGCCGCGTCCTGGTCGACACCTGCATCGGCGACATGCGCGAGACGGCGGCGATGCCGGGCATGCCGAGCGCCTTCCCGCAGGCGCTGGAGGCCGCGGGCTACGCGGTGGAGGACATCGACACGGTCGTGTGCACCCATCTGCACTTCGACCACGTGGGCTGGAACACCCGCCTGGTCGACGGCGCGTGGACGGTGACCTTCCCGCGGGCGCGCTACCTGTTCGCGCGCCGCGAATGGGAGCACTGGCAGCAGGCCGCCAGCGACGTCGTCGATCTCACCGACACCGTGCGGCCGGTGGTCGCGGCCGGGCAGGCCGACCTGGTCGACATGGACCACGTGCTCTGCGACGAGGTGCGGCTCGAACCCACCCCCGGGCACACGCCGGGCCATGTCAGCGTCCGCATCGAGAGCCAGGGGGAGCGGGCGTTCATCACCGGCGACCTCGCCCACCATCCCGTCCAGTTCGCCGAGCCGCAGCTGTGCAGCACCGCGGACTCGGACCGGGCCGGGTCGGAGGCCACCCGCCGCCGCTTCCGCAGCGCGCGGCTGGACGACGGCGCCCTCGTCATCGGCACCCACTTCCCCGGCCCGACGGCCGGACGGATCGTCGTCCGCGGCGAGAAGTGGGAGTTCGCCGTCGACTGAGCCCGGCAGGGGAGGGGCCGGTCAGGCTCCGCCGCTCCGCAGGCGGGCGAGCGCGTCCTCGGCCTCGAGTTCGGCGTATGCGGCCGAGAACCGTTCGACGAGCGCGAGAGAGACCTCGGGGCGCTGGTACCCGGCCGAGCCCAGCGTCGACAGCCAGATGACCAGCCCGTAGACGGCCGAGGCCCGGTATCGCAGCCACGCCTCCTCCGCCGACGGCCCAGCGGCTCCAGCGGCCTCCAGCGACCGCCGGTACTCCTCGACCAGGCCGGTCTCCGCGTCCCGGCGGTCCTCCTCGGGCAGCGCCCCGATCAGGAAGTGGCCCACGTCGTGCGACCAGTTCCCGCGCCGGACGACCTGCCAGTCCAGGAAGCCGACCTCGCCGTCGGGCAGGACGTAGGTGTTGCCGATGTGGGTGTCACCGTGCAGCAGGGTCATGGGACCGTCGGTGAGGGTCTCGACGTAGCGCACCCAGAGGTCCACGAGCCCGTCCGCGTCCAGGCGCCCCACCTCCTGGGGAAGCCGGTCCGCGGCCCGCTCCAGGCCGGCCGGGACCCGCTTCCTGAGGCCGACCTGCCATCCCTTGGTGGGCTTCCACGTCTTCACCCAGCGGAGGCCGGGACGGGTCGCCCGCGACAGGCCCCAGTAGGCGCCGTGCATGCGGGCGAGCCCCCGCAGGCCGTTCGCCACCTGCTCGGTGGTCATCGGACGGGTCGAGTCGCGCGGATCGGCTCCCCGGGCCTTCAGGTCCTCCATCACGATCAGGAAGTCGAGGTGCGGGCGGTCGACGACGGCCCGGTACACCACGGGGTGCTCGAGCGGCAGCGTGACGCCCGAGCCGAACAGGCGCGCCTCGCCGAACAGGTTCCCGTTCCGGAGGTGGACGATCCGGTGCGCGTCGTTGTGGGCCTTGACGAAGACGGTGCCGGGTCCGCTCCCGGCCGCGTAGGACAGCCCGAGGCGGGCGCGCCGGTTGGTGCCGTCGTCGCGGGCGACGACCGAGATCTCCCCGACCCTGGCCCCCGGATGCTCGGCGGCGAGGGCCGCCGTCATCCATTCGGGCGTGAGATCGTCCCACCGCTTCGGCACGCGCCGCCTCATCCCGGGCTCCTTCTCCTCGTCATCGGCTCAGCGGCCGAGGTAGGCCTCGCGGACGGCCGGTTCCCGCAGCACGTCCGCCGGCGGCCCGGACGCGATCGTCCGGCCGTGGTCGAGCACGATCACCCGGTCGCAGGTCGCCGCGACCACGTCGATGTTGTGCTCCACGAGCAGGACCGCGGCGCCGAGCTCGTCGGCCAGCGCCCGGAACAGCTCGCCGGCGGTGCGCCGCTCCGAGCCGTTGAGCCCGGCGGCGGGCTCGTCCAGCAGGACGGCGGCGGGCTCCTGGGCGACCAGCCGCGCGATCGCGGCCATCCGGCGGCGGCCCTGCGGGAGGTCCGCCACGACGGTGTCGAGGTCCTTCTCCAGGTCCAGGATGGACACCGCCGCCCCGGTGGCCTCGTTCAGGTCGTGGCGGCGGGGGAGGACCAGGTCCCGCGCGTAGGACAGCCGGCTGCGGCTGTCGAGCGCGGTGAGGATGTTCTCGCGGACGCTGAGGTCGTCGAACAGTTCGAGGTTCTGGAACGTCCGGCCCATGCCGAGCCGGGCCCGCAGGTGCGCCGGCAGGCCGCCGATGTCGCGGCCGCGGAACTCGACCGTCCCCTTGGCGGAGGGGGAGAAGCCCGTCAGCGCGTCCAGGAGGGTCGTCTTGCCCGCGCCGTTGGGCCCCACGACGCCGACGACCTCGCCGGCCTTCAGTTCGAGGGACACGTCGTCGACGGCCACGGTGCTGCCGTAGGTGACCCGGATGCCGCTCGCGGTGAGGACGGGCGTGCCCGGCGTGACGCCCGAGACGCGCGGCAGCGCCGTCGTCCTCTCCGGCTCGGGCCCCGCCTCCGTGCCCGCCTCCGGAGCGGCCTTCGCGTGCGCGCCCGCCGCGGACGGCCGCCGCTTCACCGGCAGGACGCGGGCGAGGTGGCTCCTCATGGCGGCGAACTGCAGGATGATGCCGTCCGGGGTGCGGACCATCACGTCCAGGACCAGCAGCCCCGAGCCGATGGCGAGCCAGGCGTCGATCGACGACAGGTTCAGGTCGTTGCTGACGAAGTTGGCGACGACGCCGCCCTGCGCGGTGACGGCGGCGAACACGGCGCCCGCGACGTACCCGACGCCGCCCACGACCGTGAAGGCCAGCGTCGAGATCGAGTGGAAGACGGTGTAGCTGGAGAAGTCGGCGATGTTGAACCGGAACGCCGACACCGCGCCCGCCAGGCCGGCCAGCCCGGCGGAGATCGCGAAGGCCCCGAGCTTGGCGCCGGCGACCGAGACGCCGACCGAGGCGGCGCCCCGCTCGTTGGCCCGCACGGCGAGGTAACGCCTGCCGGACTCGCCGCGCCGCAGGTTGAGCACCGCCACCGCGCCGAGGGCCAGGACGATGAGGCAGAGGACGGCGAAGCGGTCCGGATAGGCGGCCGGGTTCAGGTCGATCCCGAACAGGGTGGCGTTGGAGATGACCACGCCGTCGCTGCCGCCGGTCATCGTGGGCTGCAGCAGGATCAGGTTCTCCACCGCCAGCGAGAGGCCGAGGGTGACGATCGCCAGGTTGACCCCGCGCACCCGCACCGCGGGCCCGCCGATCAGCAGGCCGAGGACGATCGCCGAGAGCGTTCCAAGAAGCACGCAGACGAGGAAGGGCAGGCCCAGGTCGCTGCTGCTCCGGGCGGCGACGAAGGCGCCGAATCCGGCCAGCGCGGCGGACGCCACGCTGATCTGCCCGGCGTAGCCGGTGACCACGATGACCGAGAGCGCCAGCAGTCCGAAGACGGCGGTGTTGATCAGCGCGGACGCCCAGGTGGGCGACAGGAGCACCGAGACGGCGACGGCGACCCCGGCCCAGATCGCCACCGTGGCGGGCCTGAGCCGCCCGGTCCCCACCCGGGGCAGGCGGCGGGTCAGCGTCTCGCCGCGCCCGGGCAGCGCCGAGCCGCCGAGCACCACCGCGATGATGATCAGCGCGAACGGCACGGACGAGATGATCCCGGAGTTGATCTCGAACTCGCGCATCACGGACTGCAGGACGCCCAGCGCCAGGCCGACGGCGATCGTGGGCCAGATGCCGACGAACCGCCCGACCAGGCCGGCCGCCATGGCGGGGAGGACCAGGAGCGTCAGGGCGCCCGGGGTCAGCCCGGTGACCGGGATGAGCAGGATGCCGGCGAACGCCGCCATGGCGCCGCCCATGCCCCAGGTGATGATGCCCGTCGGGTGCGGCGAGACGCCGATCGCGGCGGCGGCCTGCGGGTTCTCGCGCAGCGCGGTCGCGTTCATGCCGAGACGGGTGCGCCGGAAGAGGAGCGAGAGCCCGATGCCGAGGGCCAGTGTGATGAGCAGGATCGCCAGCGTGTCGTGGGTGACGATGCCGCCGAAGATCGTGATCTTGCCGGAGCCGAACAGCGGCTTGAGCAGATGGGGCTGGGTGCCGTAGATCTTCACCGCCACGCTCTGCAGCAGGAGCATGAACCCGAGGGTCGCCACGACCTTGGCCATCTCCGAGGAGTTGTGCAGGAAGCGCACGATGACCAGATAGAAGAGCATGCCGAGCGCGGTGCCCACGGCGACGCCGATCGCCAGGGCGGGCAGGACCGGCAGGGAGCCCCGGCCGCCCTCGTACAGGTCCCAGAAGGCGTAGCTGCCGATCATGCCGATGGCGCCCTGGGAGAAGTTGAGGATTCCCGAGCCGCGGTACACCGCCACGATGCCGAGGGCGATCAGGGCGTAGGCCCCGCCTCCGGCGAGGCCGACCAGGGCGAACTGCCATAGTTCCGTCAACGCTTCTCCTTCCGGCGGGGGATCGCCGCCGGCGTTCCCTGCGTCGAGTTCGCGGGCGCGTGGTGCCGCGGGGGTTGTTCGGAAAGGGGACGCCGATCACGACCGGGGGCGAGCGGGCACGGGTCGTCGGCAGGCGGAAGGCGGCCTCGGCCGTCGGGACCGCGTCGGGGCCTTCGGAGTCAGGGGTGGGGGTGGGGAGTTCGGGGGTGGGCTGGGGGTGTGTGTTCAGGGGTGGGGTGGTCGGGTGGTGCGGTGCTCAGGCGGTGTCGATCCAGACCGACTTGACGTTGAGGTACTCGTCGAGCGAGTGCTGGCCCATCTCCCGGCCGTAGCCGCTGGCCTTGTAGCCGCCGAAGGGGACGGCGGGGTCGAAGAGCAGCATCGTGTTGACCCAGACCGTGCCGGTCTGCAGCTCCTGGGCCAGCCGGTGCGCCTTGCCGACGTCGCGCGTCCAGATGCCGCCCGAGAGCCCGAAGGAGGTGTCGTTCGACCGGGCGGCGACCTCCTCCAGGGAGTCGAACGGCAGCACGCACGCGACGGGGCCGAAGATCTCCTCCTGGGCCACCCGCATGTCGTCGCGGACGTCGGCGAAGACGGTGGGCGCCACGAAGTAGCCCTTGGCCAGGTCGCCGTCCTCGAGGCGGCGGCCTCCGGCCGTGGTGCGGGCGCCCTCCTCGCGTCCCAGGTCCAGGTAGCCGGTGACGCGCTCGAGCTGCTCCGCCGACACCACGGGCCCGATCTTGGTCGTGCGGTCCAGGCTGTCGCCCACCTTGAGGCCGTCGGCGAACTTCGACACGCCCTCGACGAACTCGTCGTAGACGGGGCGCTCGACGAAGATGCGGGTGCCCGCGCAGCAGATCTGGCCGGAGTTGGAGAACACGCCCCAGGCCGCTCCGGGGATGGCGCGGGACAGGTCGGCGTCGGCGAAGACGACGTCGGGGGACTTGCCGCCCAGTTCGAGCGAGACCCGCTTGAGGTTGCCGGCCGAGGCCTCCACGATCCGGCGGCCGACCTCGGTGGATCCGGTGAAGGCCACCTTGTCGACGCCGGGGTGCCCGCTGAGCGCCGCACCGGCCTCGCCGTAGCCCGTCAGGATGTTCACGACGCCGTCGGGCAGGCCGATCTCCGTCAGCAGCTCGCCGATGCGCAGGGCGGCCAGCCCGGCCTCCTCGGCCGGCTTGAGGACCATCGTGCAGCCGGTGGCGAGCACCGGCGCCATCTTCCAGATGGCGTTGCTGATCGGGCGGTTCCACGGGACGATCGCGGCGACGACGCCGACCGGTTCCTTGAGGGTGTAGCTGAACACCGAGCCCGGGATGGAGTTCTGGAGGGTCTCACCGTGGATCTTCGTGGCCCAGCCGGCGAAGTAGCGCAGCACCTCCGCCTCCCAGGGCGGGGTCCGGCCGGAGCGTTGCTTGCCGATCGGCGCGCCCATGTCGAGCGCCTCCAGGAGCTGCAGCTCCTCGTAGTGCTCCTGCACCGCGTCCGCGAGCGCCCACATCAGGGCCTGCCGGTCGCGCGGCGTGAGCCGCCGCCAGGGGCCCTCGAACGCGGCCCGGGCGGCCGCGACGGCGCGGTCGGCGTCCTCGGAACCGGCCTCGGCCAGCTCGGCGACGGTCTCGCCGGTCGAGGGGTTGACGCTGGGGAAGGTCCTGCCGGACGCCGCCTCCTCCCACCGGCCGCCGATCAGCAGCTTCTTGGGGCGGCCGTCGAGGAAGGGGAGTGCCGGCGTACCGGGGTGGGAAAGCGTCGGCATGGGTGCTCCTTCGTGACGCTGCGCCGTCGTGGGGCTCACTGTAGCGACGCCCGCGCCCTTATAAAAGAGTATTCACTCACTAATGCCTGGTCGGCGGTCGGGCGCCCTCCATGGCGACGCTCGCCACCAGGGTCGCGACCGGGGCGGCCGGGCTCGCGCACTCTAGAAAGTAATCACTCACCTTGTTATAGTGCGAAGGCCCGATCGGTCGCCCGCACGGCCCGGATCACGTAGGGGGACATCGATGGAGAAGAGCACGTCGGAAGCCGTTTCCATGCCCGACGACTGGTGCTCGCGCCACTTCGACCATCTGTCCCCCGACCTCGCCGCCACCATGCCGGCGACCATGGCCCGCATGCGCGACCTGTGCCCCGTCGCGCACAGCGAGGAGCACGGCGGCTTCTGGATCGTCTCCAAGTACGAGGACGTGCTGAGCGTCGCCCAGAACTGGGAGGTGTACAGCTCCGCGCACGGCCTGGGCGTGTCCAAGGCGCCGACCGTCGTCCGCAACCTCCCGGTCCAGGCCGACCCGCCCGAGCAGCGCATCTACAAGCGCCTCATCAACCCCTTCTTCACGCCCGCCGCCGTGGCGCGGTGGGAGCGGCCCACCCGCGACCTCGTCACCCGCCTCATCGACGACTTCGTCGAGGACGGCGCCTGCGAGTTCATGGACGCCTTCGCCCGGCCCCTGCCCAGCCTGGCGTTCTTCACCCTCGCCCTCAACGCGCCCCCCGAGGACCTGGACAAGGTCGCCTACCTGGCGTCCAAGTCCTCGGTGCCCGACGACCCCAAGGCGGCCGAGTGCTGGCGCGGCCTGTACGAGTGGATCAAGGAGTTCGTCCGGGAGCGCCGCACGCAGCCCGCGCGCGGCGACGTGGTCGACGCCGTGCTGAACGCCGAGATCGAGGGCCGCCCGATCACCGAGGACGAGATCATCGGCACCGTCCAGCTGCTGATCCTCGGCGGCCTGGAGACCACCGCCGGCGCGCTGGGGCTGATGTTCGCCCGGTTCTGCGCCGAGCCGGAGATCCCCGCGCTGCTGCGCGAGCGGCCGGAGCTCATCCCCGACGCCATCCAGGAACTGCTGCGGCTGGAGCCGTCGTTCGTGTCCGTCGGCCGCACGGCGGTCCAGGACGCCGAGCTCGGCGGCCGCAGCATCAAGAAGGGCGACAAGGTCCTGATCCACTGGGCCTCGGCCAACCGGGACGGCGAGGAGTTCACCGACCCCGACCGGTTCGACCTCGACCGCGAGCGCAACCGGCACCTCAGCTTCGGCGTCGGGCCGCACCGCTGCGCCGGCTCCAACCTCGCCCGCCTCAACCTGCGGATCGCCCTGGAGGAGCTGCTCGGCCGCCTGGACGACATCAGGCTTCAGGACGGCGCGGAGATCGGGTACCACCGGGGCATGACCCGCTCGCCGAACAGCCTCCCGATCTCGTTCACGCCCGGTCCGTGCCTGGGCCCGGCGACCTGAACGGGCGCCCCGACATCCCAGACACCCGCTCCACCGGGGAGGACGCAGATGGCCCAGCGGACACTCCTGAAGAACGCGCGCGTGCTCGCCTGCACCGGCGACGCGTCGGAGAAGCCGTTCGACGGTGACGTCCTGATCGAGGGCGACCGCATCGCCAGGGTCGTGGAGGGCCGGCTCGACGCCGACCCCGCCTCGGCGCGGACCGTCGACCTGCGGGGCGCCACCGTGCTGCCCGGCCTCGGCGACGCGCACGTCCACATCAGCTGGCCCCTGGACTTCGTGTTCGACCACGCCGGCGTCGCCGCGGCGCCGCCCGCCGAGCACATGCTCGACGTCGCCGCCGTGGTGCGGACGTTCCTGGAGAGCGGCTACACCTTCATCATCGGCGCCGGCACCACCCAGCCGCGCGACGACCTGCTCGCCAGGGACGCGATCGACCGGGGGCTGATCCCGGGGCCGCGGATCATCCCCAGCGGGCCGATGGTGGCCGAGGTCGGCGGCCTGGGCGCCGAGGGCGAGCTGATGGAGGTCGCCGCCGACGCCGACGCCCTCCGCGAGATCGTCGCCCGCCAGTGCGACATGGGCGCGCGGGCGCTCAAGCTGTTCATCTCCGGCGACGGGGTGGTGCCCGCGCACCCGTCCGACGACGTGTACATGAACGACGAGATGCTGCACGCCGCCGTCAAGGAGGCCGACCGGCACGGCGCGTTCATCACCGTCCACGCCCGCGGGTCGGAGAGCGTCGCCATGGCGGCGCGCACCGGCGTCCGGATCATCCACCACGCGTGCTTCCTGGACGACGCGGCGCTGCGCGCGCTGGAGGCCCGGCGCGACGACGTCTGGGTGTGCCCCGGCCTCCACTACCTGTACGCGATGGTGAACGGGCACGCCGAGCCGTGGGGCATGACGCCCGAGCGGATCGAGGCGTCCGGCTACCGCGAGGAGCTGCGGTCCCAGGTCGAGGGGATGCGCAGGCTGCGGGAGTCGGGCATCCGGATGCTCTCCGGCGGCGACTTCGGCCACCAGTGGACCCGCCACGGCACCTACGCCGCCGAGCTGCAGAGGTACGTCGAGCTCGCGGGCATGACGCCGGCGGAGGCGATCCACACCGCCACCCGCAACATGGGACCGGCCAGCGGGCTCGACATCGGGCAGGTCCGCGAGGGCTACCTGGCCGACCTGGTCGTCGTCGACGGCGACCCCACCGCCGACATCACCGTCCTGCAGCGGCCCGAGCTCCGCAGGGCCGTGCTCAAGGACGGTGCTTTCGCGTACGTCAACCCCGAGGTCTACCCGTGACGCAAACCCGGCCGGACCGGACGGATACCGCGATCCTGTCCGGCGTCGACACGCTCGCCCGCCTGCTCCTGCTGCGGCGGCGGCTCGACGAGAGGGACGGCCTCACCACGGCCACGATGGTCTCCGGGTACCCGGGCTCGCCGCTGGGCACCTTCGACCTCACCCTGGACCGCATGGGCGACGCGCTCGCCGAGCACGGCATCGTCCACCGCCCCGGCCTCAACGAGGAACTCGCCGCCGCGACCGTCTGGGGCAGCCAGATGGGCGCGGTGATCGAGTACGCCGAGGGCGTCGACGGCGTCGTCGGCGCCTGGTACGGCAAGGGCCCCGGGCTCGACCGCTCCGGCGACGCGCTCAAGCACGCGAACGCGATGGGGGCCGGGCCCAACGGCGGGGCCGTGATGTTCTGCGGCGACGACCCGGCCTCGAAGTCGTCCACGCTGGCGTGCGACAGCCACCACGCCTTCGAGGACGCGTGCGTCCCGGTGCTGTTCCCCGGCGACCAGCAGGACGTGCTCGACTTCGGGGTGCACGCCTTCCGCCTCTCCCGGTACTCGGGCGCGTGGGTCGGGATGAAGATCGTCACCTCGGTCGCCGACGGCGTCGGCACGGTCGACCTCGACCCCGGGCGGCACGCGCCGAGCGACCCCGAGGGGGTCGTGATCGAGGGCTCGCCGTGGCGCCACCGCCCCCAGAAGACGATCGGCCCCCACGCCGTGCCGGGCCAGGAGGCGCTGGTGGTGGAGCACCGGCTCCGCGCCGCCCAGGCCTACGCCCGCCACAACGGGCTGGACCGCGTGGTGGGCGCCGGGCCGGGGGCGCCGCTCGGCGTGGTCTGCGCGGGCAAGACCTACTTCGACGTGATCCAGGCGTTCGCCGACCTGGGCGTCACCGCCGGCGGGCTCGCCGCCGCGGGCGTGCGGATCCTGAAGCTCGGCATGACCTTCCCGCTGGTCGAGGAGACGGTCCTGGAGTTCGCCGCCTCGGTCGGCGAGCTGGTGGTCGTCGAGGAGAAGCGGCCGTTCATCGAGACCCACCTGCGGGCCGTCCTGCACCGGGCCGGGAGCACGGTGCCGGTGTCGGGCAAGCGCGACCGCTCGGGGAAGGCGCTGGCCTCGTCGGTGGGCGAGCTGGACCCGTCCGCGGTGGCGGCGATCCTCACCCGGATCCGTCCCGGGCTCGGCCGCCGCCGGGAGGCCGAGAAGGCGGCGCAGGCGGCGCAGGCGCCCCGGAAGACGCGGCTGCCGATGGTCCAGATCCCCTCGCGCGCGCCGGGGTTCTGCAGCGGCTGCCCCCACAACCGGTCCACGGTCGCCCCGGACGGCGCGCTGGTCGGCGGCGGCGTCGGCTGCCACGGGATCATGTACTTCGAGGCGCGGCACCAGGACCTGCGCAGCCTGCCGCCGACGCCGATGGGGGCCGAGGGCGTCCCCTGGATCGGCCTGTCGCCGTTCGTCGCCGAACCGCACGTGATCCAGAACCTGGGCGACGGCACCCTCAGCCACTCCGGGACGCTGGCCATCCGCGCGAGCGTCGCCGCCGGGACCGACATCACCTTCAAGATCCTCTACAACGCGGCCGTGGCCATGACGGGCGGCCAGGACGTCACCGGGCTGATGGACGTGCCCGCGATGACGCGGGCGCTGGAGGCCGAGGGCGTCGAGCGGATCGTCGTCTGCGCCGAGGAGCCCGGGCGCTACCCCCGCCGCGCGCGGTGGGCCTCGGGCGTGCAGGTGCTGGGCCGCGACCGGCTGCCCGAGGTGCAGGAGGAGCTGCGCGGCGTCCCCGGCGTCACCGTGATCATCTACGACCAGCGGTGCGCCGCCGAGTCCCGGCGGCTGCGCAAGCGCGGCGAGCTGGAGGAGCCGCCGCGGCGGGTCGTCATCAACGAGGCGGTGTGCGAGGGGTGCGGCGACTGCGGCACCAAGAGCAACTGCCTGTCGGTGCTGCCGGTCGACACCGAGTTCGGCGAGAAGCGGCAGATCCACGACCCGTCCTGCAACCGCGACTACACCTGCCTGGACGGCAACTGCCCGTCGTTCGTGACCGTCACCCCCAAGCGCCGGGGCCGGCGCAGGGTGCGGGCGCCGCAGGACGGCGGGACGGCGCGGCCGTCGCTGCCGCGGGGCGCGCTGCCCGAACCCGCCCTCCCCTCGGTGGACGGGCAGTACGGCGTCTACTTCACGGGCATCGGCGGCACCGGGGTCGTCACCGCCAACCGCATCATCGCCTCCGCCGCGGAGTCCGCGGGCTTCGTCGTCGGCGGCATGGACCAGACGGGCCTGTCCCAGAAGGCGGGCGCGGTCGTGTCGCACCTGCACCTGGCCGAGAGCAGGAACGCCCTGGGCTCGGCCTCGGTGAGCGAGGGCGGCGCCGACCTGTACCTGTCGGGCGACATCATCCAGGCCGCCGCCGAGGGCCATCTGGCCAAGATCCGCCCCGGCCGCACGGTCGCCGTCGTCGACCGGCACCTCACCCCGACCGCGGCCATGCTGCAGAGCGACGTCGCCCCGCCCGAGCTCCCGGCCCTGGAGCAGGCGATCGCGGAGCGGGCCGGGAAGGAGCGCGTGGCCTTCCTCGACTCCCAGCGCATCGCGGAGGCCGTCTTCGCCGACCACCTGCTCGCGAACGTGGTCCTGCTCGGCGCCGCGTTCCAGCTCGGCGGCCTGCCGGTCGCGCTCGGCGACGTCGAGCGGGCGATGCGGGGCCGGGCCGCCGACGCCAACCGGGAGGCGTTCGCCTGGGGCCGCTGGGCGGTGCACGACCCGGCGGCCGTCGAGGCGGCCCTCCAGGGCACCGGCGACGGCGACGGCGGGGGAGCGGAGAACGTCAACGACCCCTCGCCGCACGCGCTGGAGACGGCGGCCGCGCTCGTCGGCCGCAGCGCACTGCCGGCCGAGCTGCACGACCTGCTCATCCGGCGCGCGGCGCAGGCGGTCGACTACCAGGACGCGAAGCGGGCCGGGCGGTTCCTCGACCTGGTGGAGCGGACCGCGGCCCGCGACGGCGCCGACCGCAGCTGGGCGCTCACCACGGCGGTCGCGGAGGCGTGGTTCAGGCTCCTCACCTACAAGGACGAGTACGAGGTGGCGCGCCTGCACCTCAAGGTCGACTACGACCGGGTCGCGCGGGAGCTGGGGATCGAGGGGGCCTACGCGGTGACCTACCACCTCCACCCGCCCGTCCTGAAGAGGTTCGGGATGGACCGGAAGCTGCCCATGGGCCGGCCGTACGAGATCGCGTTCCGCGGGCTCCGCCGGATGAGGCGGCTGCGCGGCACCCCGTTCGACGTCTTCGGCTGGATCCCCGACCGGCGCACCGAGCGCGCCCTGATCGAGGAGTACGAGCGGCTGGTGGGCGAGATCCTCCGGCCGGAGGCCGCGCTGCCGTACGAGACGCGGGTGGCCGTCGCCGGGTCCGTCCTGTCGGTCAAGGGCTACGCCGAGATCAAGGACGGGAACCTGGAGGCGTGGCGGAAGCGGGTCGCCGAGCTCACCGCACCGGCGGCCGCGGCGGAGCCGCGCGCATGATCAAACGGATCCGGTGCGCCGCCCGGGGCAAGGGCGTGTCGGCCGCGGAGTTCGCGGAGGCCTGGCCGGGCGTGGTCGCCGGGGCGGCGCACGCCCCGCCGGACGTCCGGCCGTCGCGCGTCGCGGTCTGCACGACCGTGCCCGGCCTCGAGGGCGCCGCGCCCAGGCACGACGGCGTCGGCATCGAGTGGTTCGCCGACGCCGGGCACCTGCGCGGGTACCAGGCGTGGCTGCTGGAGTCGTCCGGCGGGCGGACGCTGCTGCGGAGGGCGGTCGAGCTGGTCGAGTACCGGGCCAGCCCGGTGGTCGTCGCCGAGGAGTCGGTCATGCGCGGAGAGGACTGGCTCGAACGGCGCTGGCGGGACGGGGGCGCCAGGCTCAAGCACATGGCCCTCGCGCTGCGGGCCGCCGGGCTCACGCCCGCGGAGTTCTCCGAGCGCTGGCGGAACCACGCGGGCCGGGTGGGGCGGGCGGGGCCGGCGGGCGCCGCCGCCATCCCCGCCGACGCCCGCGGCCAGGCGTACGTGCAGAACCACCCGAGCCCGCGGGCGAACGGGGAGTGGGCCTACGACGCCGTGAACGAGGTCTACTTCGACGACGTCGAGGGCCTGCGGAAGCGGATCGAGTGGTTCCGGGAGAACGTCACCGCGCAGGCCAACGAGGACCTCGTCCGCCGGTCGTGGTTCATCGCCGTGCGGGAAGAGGTCGTGCCGCCGGCCTAGGGTGACCGACATCCGTGACCGACATCCGTGACCGACATCCAGGAGGCAGGCGCATGCCGAAGGGCATCATGGTCGTCCAGTCCGGCCCGAGCGATCCCGCGCGCGAGGACGAGTACAACGAGTGGTACGGCAAGACGCATCTGGCCGACGTGTGCGCCGTGCCAGGCTTCGTGGGCGCCCGCCGCTACAAGGTGCGGGACGGCGGGGGAGAGGGCGGGGCGGGGCCGTCCTACCTCGCGATCTACGAGATCGAGGCGGACGACCTGGCCGCCCCGCTCGCGGAGCTGCGCGCCCGCAGCATCTCCGGGCAGATCAAGATGAGCGACGCGCTCCAGATGGACCCGGCGCCGGTGGTCACCTTTTACGAGCTCATCGAGTAGCGCGCGGCATCGGGTCCCGAGGGGTGTGCCCGGCATTGCGGTGGCGCCGTGCCGGGCACGTCCGTCATCGGGCGGTCATCGGTTCGCGGTGACCAGCTTGCGCGCGATGTAGACCTCGGCGCCGGCGAGGATCATCGACAGCGCGGAGGCGTTCTCGAGCGCGAGCCCGAGGCCGTTCTCGCCGACCTCGCGGACCTGGATGCCGTACGGCCCGATGGTCAGCGCGAGCGGGCCGGTGGAGCGCGCCGCCTGGCGGGGCGGTTCTGGAAAGCACCACTTCATCGGGCCTTCGGGGGTTGTGAAACACAGCTCGATGTAGTCCGCGCGGGCGGGGCAGCGGTGGACGGAGTCGAGTGTGGCCGGGAGAAAGGTCTCGCCCGGACGCGGACCGGAGAGGGAGGCTGTCTGCGCCACGATCCACCACCAATCAAGTAAGTGTTCACTCAGTTAGTATGGTAGCACCAACACACAGCATAAGAAAGGACGCCGCGGCACCATACGGCGGCCACGGCGTCCAAGGGATATTCCGGGGGTTCCGGTCCCCGCGCTCCTACCCGAGCGAGGCGGGGATGCCGATGCTCCGGGGCTCCAGGAAGCTGCGCAGCCCCTCGGGGCCCAGCTCCCGTCCCAGGCCCGACTCCTTGAACCCGCCGAACGGCACCAGCGGGAACGGCGGGTAGGCGCCGTTGATCGCGATGCTCCCGGTGCGGACGCGCCGCGCGATCGCCAGCCCGCGCGCCGGGTCGCCCGCCCAGACCCCGCCCGAGAGGCCGTAGGGCGAGTCGTTGGCGATCCGCACCGCCTCGTCCTCGCCGTCGTAGGGGATGAGGCACAGGACCGGCCCGAAGATCTCCTCGCGCGCCACCCGCATGGAGTTGTCCACGTCGGCCAGGATGGTCGGCTCGACGTACCAGCCCTTGGGGAGATGGGCGGGACGGCCGCCGCCCGCCGCGATGCGGGCGCCCGCCGCCGCGGCCAGGGCGATGTAGCCCTCGACCCGCTCGCGCTGGCGCTCGGCGACGAGCGGCCCGACCAGGACGGCGGGATCGTGCGGGTCGCCGACCGTCACCTTCGCGGCGGCCGCGGCCGCGGCCTCGACGGCCTCCGCGTACCGGGACCGGGGCAGCAGGACCCGGGTGTGGGCGCCGCAGACCTGCCCGGACAGGTGCATGGCCCCGCCCACCAGCGTCGGCATGACGCCGGCCACGTCGGCGTCGTCGAGGACGATGGCGGCCGACTTGCCGCCGAGTTCCAGCGAGACGCGCTTGACCTGCTCCCCGCACAGGCTCATGATCCGCTTGCCCGCCGCGGTGGAGCCGGTGAAGGCGACCTTGTCGGTGCCCGGGTGCGTCACCAGGTGCTCGCCGGCCTCGCGGCCGCCCGGCACCAGGTTGACCACGCCCGCCGGGACGCCCGCCTCCTCCAGGGCCTCGGCCAGCAGGTAGTTGCTCAGCGGGGCCTCGGGCGGCGGCTTGATCACCACCGCGCAGCCCGCCGCCAGCGCCGGCGCGGTCTTCCAGGAGGACAGGGTGACCGGGGCGTTCCACGGGACGATCGCCGCGACCACCCCGACCGGCTCGTTGGTCACCAGCGCCCTGCGGTCGCCGGCGGTCACCTCGCGCTCGAAGTCGAAGGTGCGCGCGAGCTCGGCGTAGTAGTCGAACAGTGCGGCGACCAGGCCGGTCTGGGCCCGGGGCGCCTGGCTGACGGCGCAGCCCATCTCGTCCACGGTCACGCCGGCGATCTCGCCCTCGCGCTTGCGCAGCGCGGTGGCGGCGCGGGCCAGGACGTCGGCCCGCTCGGCGGGCGCCATCCGCGGCCAGGGGCCGTCGTCGAAGGCCGCGCGGGCGGCGCCGACGGCGCGGTCGATGTCGGCGGTCGTGGCGACGGGGACCTCACCGACGACCTCCTCGGAGGAGGGGGACACCACGCCGAGGCGCTCCCCGCCCGCCGGTGCCGCCCAGTCGCCTCCGATGTAGAACTCCCGCCGGTACATCAGCCGGTCTTCCACGCTGCCTCCCACCTCGGCCAAGGGGCCCACAACCTAACATGATGAGTGAACGCCCGCTATAATCCGATCTAAGTATGTGAAGGCTCACTTGCCAAGGTTTCGCGGTGGCCGTTAGGTTCGTCGCGCAGCCGGACGCGGCCGGAGCGCGAACCCGAGAAGGGGACTGATGGGCCTGCTGGATGGGAAGGTCGCCGTCATCACCGGCGCGGGATCCGGGATGGCGAAGGCGTCGACGAAGGTCTTCGTGCGCGAGGGCGCCCGGGTGGTCGCCGCCGACATCAGCGGCGCCCAGAAGGACACCGCGGCCGAGGTCGGCGAGGCCGTCCTGCCGGTCCACTGCGACGTCACCAAGGAGGACGACGTCGCGGCGATGATCGAAACCGCCGTGCAGCGCTTCGGGCGCGTCGACGCCGTCCTGAACGTGGCCGGCATCGGCGTGGGCCTGCCCATCACCGACCTCACCATGGACCACTACGACACGACGATGAACGTCGACCTGCGCGGCGTGCTGCTGGGCATGAAGCACGGCATCCGGGCCATGCTCCGCACCGGCGGCGGCACGATCATCAACTGGTCGTCGGTGGGCGGGCTGAACGGGTCCACCAAGGGCACCAGCGTCTACTCCGCCGCCAAGGCCGGCGTCATCGCCGTCACCAAGGCCGCGGCCGTCGAGTACGGCCCCCAGGGCGTCCGCGCCAACGCCCTCTGCCCCGGCTTCATCCTCACCGAGGTCATGGGCGCCGCGGGCCTCAGGGACTTCCCGGACATGGTGGAGAAGGCCGCGCTGAGGCGGGCGGGGGAGCCGCACGAGGTCGCCGAGGTGGCCGCCTTCCTCGCCTCGGACCGGGCCTCGTTCGTCACCGGTGCAGTCATCCCGGTCGACGGCGGCTGGGCCGCCCACCTCGCCTGAGCCGCCGCACGGCGGAGAGCCTGACCGAAACGCAACGATCGGAGTGTCGATGGATCTGCTCCTGCGCCGGGCCACGTTGGTCGACGGCACCGGCGGCCCGGCCCGGCCCGCCGACGTGGCGGTCGAGGGCGACCGCATCACGGCCGTCCGGTCGCCCGGCGAGCTCACCCCCCTCCCGGACACCGAGGTGGTGGACCTGGACGGCCTCGTCCTGGCGCCCGGGTTCATCGACGTCCACACCCACTACGACGCGCAGATCCTCTGGGACGCCGACCTCACCCCCTCCAGCTGGCACGGCGTGACCAGCGTCGTCATGGGCAACTGCGGGTTCGGCGTGGCGCCGACCCGCCCCGAGCACCGCGACATCATCGTGCGGACCCTGGAGAACGTCGAGGGCATGTCGATGGAGGCGCTCGAGGCGGGCATCGACTGGTGCTTCGAGACCTTCCCCGATTACATGGCCGCCATCGACCGGCGCCGCAAGCGCCTCAACGTCGGCGCGTTCGTCGGGCACTCGCCGCTGCGGCTGTTCGCCGTCGGCGGGGAGGAGCGCCCGGCCACCGAGGAGGAGGTCGAGACCCTCCGCGGGCTCGTCCGCGAGGCCATCGAGGCCGGCGCCATCGGGTTCTCCACCTCGCGGCAGCCCGCCCACCAGGGCGCCTACGGCCGCCCGGTGCCGAGCCGGTTCGCCGAGACCGACGAGATCTACGCCGTCGCGTCGGTGCTGGGCGAGCTCGGCAAGGGCGTCATGCAGATCTCGATCGGCCCCGGCATGTTCGTCGACCAGTTCTCCGAGATCGCGGTCCGCTACGGCGTCCCGGTGACCTGGACGGCGCTGGTGGCGCGCGCCGACAAGCCCGGCGCCGCGCTGCGCACCGTCGAGCGCGGCGGCAAGCTCCCCGGCGAGGTCTACCCGCAGATCGCCTGCCGCCCGATCGTCATGCAGATCGCCATGACCGACCCCACCCCGCTCGGCGAGATCGACGCCTGGAAGGAGGTGCTGGCCCGTCCTCGCGAGGAGCGCGCCGACCTCTACCGCGACGAGGCGTGGCGGGAGCGGGCCCGGCCGGAGACCCTGGAGGCGTGGAGCCACCGCTGGCCCAAGACCAGCGTCGAGGAGACCCGCGCCCACGCCGACGCGGTCGGGATCCCCCTGGACCGGCTGGCCAAGGAGCGCGACACCACCCCCTTCGACCTGCTGATCGACCTGGCGCTGAGCGACGGCATGGCCACCCGGTTCCGGATCGTCCTGGACAACGACGGCGACGACGAGGTCGGCGAGCTGCTCGCCGACGAGCGCACGCTGCTCGGGCTGTCCGACGCCGGGGCGCACGCCACCCAGCTGTGCGACGCCTGCTACTCGACCCACCTGCTCGGGCACTGGGTGCGCGAGCGCGGGGCGATCACCCTCGAACAGGCCGTCTGGCGGCTGACCGGCCACCCGCACAAGGCGTTCCGCATCGCCGACCGCGGCCTGGTGCGCGAGGGCTTCCACGCCGACCTGGTCGCCTTCGACCCCGGCACCGTCGGCACCACGCCCGTCGAACGGGTCGACGACCAGCCCGGCGGCGCCGACCGCCTCGTCGTGCGCAGCACCGGCGTGGAGCACATGTGGGTGAACGGCGTGGCGACGCGGACCGGCGGCGAGGACGTCGCCGACGTGGCCCCCGGCCGGCTCCTGCGCAGCTGACGCCATGGCACCGCTGGAGGGACTGCGCGTCGTCGAGGCCGCGCTCGGCATCAGCGCCGTGGGCGCGGGCCCGGCCGTCAGCCTGCCCGGAACGCTGCTGCGGGACCTGGGCGCGGAGGTGACCCGCGTGCGCCCGGCGCGCCGCTCCACCCTCGACGCCGGCGTGGAGTTCGACCGCGTCTGGGACCGGGGCAAGGAGATCGTCGAGGTCGGCGACGACCCCGGCCGGGCCGCGGGCGCGGTGGCCGCGCTCGCCCGGGACGCCGACGTGCTGGTCGTCGCGGGCGCCGAGGACGCGGTCGAGCGGCGCGGGCTGCGCTACCAGGACCTGGCCCGGGAGAGCCCGCGGCTCGTGGTGACGCGCGTCAGGCCGAGCCACAACGCGCTGGGCCCCGTCCCCGACCTGGAACTGCTCGTCCACGCCCGGGCGGGCCTGCTCACCCAGATCCGCGGGCACCGGCCCGGCCCCGTCTTCGGCGACCTCACCGTCGCCTCCGCCGGCGCCGGGCTCTCCGCGACCGCCGGCACCCTCGCCCGCCTCTACGAGCGCGAGTCGACGGGCCTCGGCGGCTGGGTGGAGACCTCGCTGTACGACGGCCTCCAGGCCCTCCTCCCGATGATCATCGGGAGGGTCGAGCACCACTCGCCGTCCACCACCCTGCTCTGGAAGGAGCAGGGCCCGGCCGAGGCGCTGTCCTACCGCTGCGCCGACGGCGAGTACGTGCAGCTCTGGTTCGGCGCCAAGGGCGCCTACGAGGCGTTCCTCGACCATGTCGGCGACCCGCCCAGCGAGAAGGGCTACAACGCCGACCTGATGAGCGGCGCCATGGTCGAGCGGGGCGAGCGGTGGGCGGCGATGTTCGCCACCCGCGACCGCGACCGGTGGGTCGAGGACCTGAGCGGCAAGAACTTCCGCTGCGAGCCGGTGTGGCGGCCGGGGGAGGCGCTGCGCGACCCCCACGTCCGCGAGATCGGCCTCAGCGCCGACCACCACGACCCCGACCGCGGCGCCATCACGGCACTGGGGCCGGTCGTGCGCGTCACGCGCACCCGCGACGGCGCACCCCGGGGCGGCGGGGCGCCTACGGCCGGAGACGCCGCGGGCCCGCTGGCCGGTGTCCGCGTCCTCGACCTGTCGGCCTACCTGGCCGGGCCGATCGCGCCGCTCGTCCTCGCCGGGCTCGGCGCCGACGTGGTCAAGGTCGAACCGCCCGGCGGCGACGCGCACCGCGGCATGGAGCCGATGTTCGCCGCCGGCCAGCGCGGCAAGCGCGCCCTCGCCCTCGACCTGAAGTCGCCCGGCGCCCCGGCCGTCCTGGAACGGCTCTTCCGCTGGAGCGACGTGGTGCACCACAACTCCCGGGTCGGGGCGGCCGAACGGCTCGGCTACGACGAGGAGACGGTGCGGGCGGCCAACCCGGACGCGGTCTACAGCTTCGCCAGCGGCTTCGGCGAGCGTGGCCCCCGTGCCCTCCTGCCCGCCAACGACCAGCTGATGCAGGCGCTGGCCGGGGTCGAGGCCGCCCAGGGCGGCGACGGCCGTCCCCCGACGTACCTGGTGTGGGGCGCGGTCGACGTCACCGGCGGCTGGCTGGCGGCCTGCGGCATCCTCGCCGGACTGTACGCCCGCCGCCGCCGCGGCGGCGGGCAGTCGGTCGCCGGCAGCCTGCTCGGCGCCGCCCTGACCCTGAAGTCGGGCGCGTTCCGCACCGCGGACGGCGTCGTCGGCGGCCCGGTACTGGACGCGGAGCAGACCGGCTACGGCGCCGCCTACCGCCTCTACCAGGGCGGCGACGGCGCCTGGTTCGCGTTGGCCGTGCCCGACGAGCGGGCGTGGAACTGCCTGCGCGAGGTCACCGGGCTGGACGGCCTGCCCGCGACGCCCCCACCGCTGCGCACCGGGCCCTCCGGCCCGCAGCCCGAGGAGACCCTTCTGGAAGACGCCTTCCGGACCAGGGACGCCGCCGCCTGGACGGCCGCGCTCCGCGCCGCCGGAGTGCCCGTCGAACCCGTCCCCGACGCCGACCGGACCGAGTTCGCGGCGGGATTCGTCGACGACCCGGTCAACCGGCGCCTGGGGCGCGTGGTCGGCTACCGCTGGGGCGCCCGCGGCAGGGTCGACCAGCCCGCCCTCCCGCCCCGCGTCGGCCCCGGCCCCGAAACTCCCGCCCCCGCGGGAATACCCGGGCTCGGGGAGCACACCGACGAGGTGCTGCGAGAACTGGGCCTCGACGCCGCCGGGGCCGGCACCACCGGCGCACGGCGGCGACAGGATGAATGACGAAGCTATGAACAGCGGCCGGCAAGGGGCCGCCGGAGAAGGAGATCTGATGGAGACGAGCGCGTCGGGCGGACCGATCACCGACGAATGGGTCGAGCGCCATTTCGACCATCTGTCGCCGGAGCTGGCCCGCGACTTCCACCCGACGCTGGCCCGCGCCCGCGCCAAGTGCCCCGTGGCGCACAGCGACCAGTACGGCGGGTTCTGGTACGCCACCAAGTACGAGGACGTGCTGCGCATCGCGCAGGACTGGAAGACCTTCAGCTCCGAGCTCGGCATCACGGTGCCCAACCTCGGCGCCGGGATGAAGGTCCTGCCGGTCACCATCGACCCGCCGCTGCAGCGCACCTTCAAACGGCTGATCAACGTCCACTTCACCCCCGCGAAGATCGCGCCGTGGGAGGAGCCCACCCGGCGGCTGGTCACCGGGCTCATCGACGACTTCATCGAGCGCGGCGAGTGCGACTTCATGAAGGACTTCGCCCGCCCCTACCCCGGGCTGGCGTTCTTCGACCTCGCCCTCCACGCGCCCTCCGACGACCTGGACGAGGTCAACCACTACGCGACGATGGCCTCCCTGCCGCACATCGAGGAGTCGCGCGACTGCCTGATGAAGCTCGCCGGATGGATCAGCGAGTTCATCGAGCGGCGGCGCAAGGAGGAGCCGCGCGGCGACGTCGTCGACGCGGTCATGAACGCCGAGGTCGAGGGCCGTCCCATCACCCACGAGGAGGTCATCGGCACCGTCCAGCTGCTGGTGCTGGGCGGGCTGGAGACGACCGCCGGCGTGCTGGGCGCCGCGATGCAGCGCTTCTGCGAGCACCCCGAGATCCTGGAGGAGCTCCGCGCGAACCCCGAGCGGATCCCCGCCGCCGTGGAGGAACTGCTGCGCCTGGACGGCTCGTTCATCTGCATCGGCCGGACGGCCAGGCACGACGTGGAGTTCGAGGGCCACCAGATCAAGGAGGGCGAGCAGATCCTCATCTACTGGGCCTCCGCCAACCGCGACGAGGCCGAGTTCCCCGACGCCGACTCCTTCGACCTCGACCGCACCAGCAACCGCCACATCGCCTTCGGCGCCGGCCCGCACCGCTGCGTCGGCTCCAACCTCGCCCGCATGAACCTGCGCATCGCCCTGGAGGAGATCGCGCAGCGGCTCGTCGACGTCAGGCTCCAGCCGGACGCCGACATCGACTTCCACTCCACCTTCAACCGCGCCCCGCTGTCGGTGCCCATCACCTTCACCCCCGGCCCGCGGTCCTGACCCCCCGCCCATGAGATTCGTCCTGGTCCACGGCGGCTTCCACGGTGCGTGGTGCTGGAGCCGGACGATCCTCGAACTGGAACGGCTCGGGCACCGGGCCGTCGCCGTCGACCTGCCCGGGCACGGCGAGCGCCGCGACGAGGAGGGCGATCTGGGCGACCGCCGGGACGCGATCGTGTCCGTGCTGCGGCCCGGCGACGTCCTGGTCGGGCACTCGGGCGGCGGCTACGACGCGACGGTCGCCGCGGACGCGGCGACCGGCCTGGTGCGCCACGTCGTGTACCTCGCGGCCGGGCTGCCGCGCGAGGGCCGCACCATCCCCGAGGCCATGACGATGCGCGACGCCGAGGACGGGGAGATCGACGGCGACGTCACCGGGATGCTGCGGTACCTGCGCTTCCACGACGACGGGCGGATGGAGTTCGCCGACTACGAGGGCGCGCGGGACTTCTTCCACCACGACTGCGACGAGCCGACCGCCCGATGGGCGTTCGAACGGCTCACGCCCGAGTCGTTCGGCGACTACCACAGCGCCACGGTGTCGATTCCCCGGTTCTGGGAGGCGGACCAGGACCGGGCGAAACCGTTCCTAAACAGTGTCCAGGAGTGACATCTGATGTCGGCTCTGGGTACTGCGCGTATCCCGAACGGTGTTGGATGCGCTGGTCGCCCGCGTTCGTCTGCCCGTCCGGCTGGGTGCATCGTGTGCACGTTCCGTGATGGGTGGGCGGGTTCCCTCGCGCTCGCGTGCGCCGGGTCGGGCCTGGGCGGTCCGATGCCCCTGCTCATCGCTCTGGTGGGCAGGGGGCGGTGCCGTCCGTCGCCGGATCGGGTGCCCGAGGGCGCGTCGCCCGATCGCGATGCTCGCGGCATCGTGCCGGGAAACTTCTCGGTCAGGGGTGCGCAGTGGCTGCTGCCAGTGCTGGGCACCCCACTTGGATGTGTAGGCCGGGTCGACGGCCACGACCGCCAAGCCCGCTTCGGCCGCCATCGACACCAGCCGTGCCTTCAGTTTCCCGGTGGGAAGCCGGAGATCAGCTGGCGGAACCGCCTGCGCCGCCCGTGCTTCTCCCGGGTCTTGCCGTCGGTGAAGTCGAGGTCTTCGATGGCGATGGCGGTGACGCCGCAGGACGCGGCCCAGTGCAGCAGGCGGGTCAGAGCGTGCCGGATCTGCGCGTCGCGATGCGAGGCGCTTCCGGTCAGGGTGTAGTCGAACCGGTGCGGGTCGCCGACGGGGTTGCCGCAGGGGTCGAGCCGCCATGCGGCCAGGTGGTCGGCGTTGGCATCCACCCCGATCACACCCCGCGCATACGCCGTCCGGAGGGGGAGGGTGCGGGAAGGAGTGCGCTGCCAGGACACGGTCAGGTACCAGCGGTCGCGTTCGGGGTCGTGGTGGATGCGGTAGGCCACGGCACGGTCGGCCTCGATGCGGTCGGCCCACTCGGCTCCCCGGTGCCGGAACGCGACGCGGGCGGTGAGGACGTAGCGGCCGTGCGGAGCGTTCGCCAGGGACGCCAGGGGGGTGGGGAGGCGGATCGACACCTGGCCGTCGGGGGTGAGGCGGATGGTCTCGTTGCCGTACCGCTTCCCGCTCTCGCCATCGGCCTGCAGGAACCGGCGTCCGGCCTCCCAGCGCTCCCGCCACCGCTGCTCGGTGAGCCCGGCGGCGTCGAGGTGGTGGCGGGTGCGGGCGAGCCTGGTTCCGCCGCGCACCACGTGCACGATCCCGGCGTCCCGGTCGGCCCGCTCACGGGTGAGGCGGTCTTTGAGGACGCCCAGGCGGCGGGACTTGTGAAACCACTCGCGCCGGGACCGGTACCCGCCCGGGGCGCGCTTGGTGCCTTCGGCCCCGATCGGCAGGGACAGTCGGTGCTCCAGCGTCCGCACCCCCGCCTCCAGGCCCTGGATGTGGGCCTGCTGGGCGCGCCGGGCCAGGGCCCACTGGTCATGGGTGGCCTTGGTGATCGAACCGGCCCACCGCGCCGACGACACCCCGGTCAACTCCCGCTTACGCGCCGCCCACCGATCCGCATCATGGTGCAGGCCGTCGCCGCACCGGGCCTTCAGATCCCGGGCGGCCTGCGAACCCAGATGCGCTCCTACCAGCCGTAGCACCTGCTCGTCGGCAGCGGTCAGGCCCTGAAACGGTCACGCACCGCCACCCCCGACGGGCCCGCCGCCACGAACGGCGCCGCAACCGCACGCACCCCGGACGCCGCACGCATGCCGGACGCGGCGCGGACTCGGGGGGCGGGTGCATCGCCGCGGGCCGTCTCGTCGGCGACCACCACCCTGGAAGCGGAACGCGACATGGCGAACACTTTAAGTGAGGCTGTTCGAACGTGCAATCGATTTGATTGCTCGTACACTGTGGCGGCACGCCACCACGGGCATTCCTGATTGTTCATGGACACTCATGAACACTCTCCCGCCAACAGTTCCGAACCCCGCTGGCTCTCGGACGCCGTCGTGCGGCGGCTCGGTGTCGAGCCGCTCACCATCGACGCCTCGCACTCACCGTTCCTCAGCCGTCCGAGGGAACTGGCCGAACTGCTCGTGCACGCGGTGACCACCGTCCCGGTCGGCCCCCTCCTCCGGGACTGTACGGTTTTCGGTGTAACTCCTGATCATGGAGTGACACATGACAACCGGAACGAGCACGGAGGCTGTGGTGGCCGAGTCCGACAAGCCGACCACGGCCGCGGTCGAGCAGGAGCTG
>NZ_JBHSON010000084.1:0-52647 GCF_042656285.1 Actinomadura rugatobispora
CCCGCCCGCCCCCTGAACGTCCCGACCCCGAACCCCGATTCCCCTGAGACCCTGAAGGACCGGCGCGATGACCAGGCACTCATGAACACTCCGACCGTGACCGCGGCGAACGCGGCCACCGCAGTCATGGACGCCGCGTTCGCGTTCACCGAGTTCGCGATCAACGAGAGCGACCGGCCCCGAGGGGGAGCCGTGAGCGAGACCGCCCGGGAGGCAACACCGTGACCCGTGTGCTCGTCGTCGAAGACGAGGAGTCGTTCAGCGACGCACTTTCGTACAACCTGCGCAAGGAGGGCTTCGAGGTCGCCGTGGCGGCCACCGGCCCCGACGCGCTGGACATCTTCGAGCGCAACGGTGCCGACCTCGTGCTCCTGGACCTCATGCTGCCCGGCCTGCCCGGCACCGAGGTGTGCCGCGAGCTGCGCGCGCGCTCGAACGTGCCGGTCATCATGCTGACCGCCAAGGACAGCGAGGTCGACAAGGTGGTGGGCCTGGAACTGGGCGCCGACGACTACGTCACCAAGCCGTTCTCCACCCGCGAGCTGATCGCCCGGATGCGCGCCGTGCTGCGCCGCCAGGGCGAGGTCGAGGAGCTGGCCCCCGCCATCCTGGAGGCCGGCCCGGTCCGCATGGACGTCGAGCGGCACGTGGTGAGCGTCGGCGGCGACGGCGTGCAGCTCCCGCTGAAGGAGTTCGAGCTGCTGGAGGTGCTGCTGCGCAACGCCGGCCGCGTGCTGACCCGCATGCAGCTCATCGACCGGGTGTGGGGCGCCGACTACGTGGGCGACACCAAGACGCTGGACGTCCACATCAAGCGGCTCCGCGCCAAGATCGAGGAGACGCCGTCCACGCCGCGGTACATCGTCACCGTCCGCGGGCTCGGCTACAAGTTCGAGCCCTAAGGGGCACGGCGAAACGACGCGGCCCGGACGGCGATTCCGCCGTCCGGCCCCCGTCGTCGTCCGGGCCGTGCCGGGTGCAGGTCAGTGGCCGCCCGCGGCCGGGCTCTCCGAGCCGCCGCCGGCCGGGGTCGCGCCGCCGGTGCCCTCGGGGGCGGGGGAGGCCGGCGCGGTCGAGGCGCCGGGCGAGGGGCTCGCGCCGTGGCCGCCGGGAGCGGTGCCGTGCCCGCCCGGGCCCTCGGGGGCCGGGGTGCCGTGGCCCTGGGACGCGCCGGGCGCCGGGACGCCCTCGGAGACCGCGGTGAGGCCCGCGTACTCGAACTGCTGCGGCACCACCGGCACCATCAGCTCGATCCCGCCGGCCTGCTCGAACCGCAGCTGCACGCGGATGTGCTCGCCGCCGAGCAGCCGCTCCTTCAGGCCCGACAGCACGATCAGCGGCGCCTTGGCACCCGGCTGCGCCGTCGCCGTCCCGCCGGTCGCCGCGGGCGAACCGCCCGGCGACGGGGACGTCGTCGCGCCGGCCTCGGGCCGCCCGGTCGGCTGGCCCGTGGCCTCGCCGGTGGGCCGCGCGGTCGCGCCGCCGCTCGGCTGGGCGGTCGGCTGCGCGGTCGTCCCGCCGGTGGGCTGGGCGGAGGGCGAGCCCTCCGGCCGCCACGAGCGCGTCCCGGTGGGCCGCCCGGTCGGCGGGCCCGCCGGGGCCTGCCCGGTCAGCGCCACCGGCACGCCCTCGCCGGACGGCCGCGCGGGCGGCAGCGTGACGGCGTCACCGGTGATCCGCACCTGGGCGAAGTCGGGCGAGCTCACGCCGACCAGCCGGTCCTGGCGCCCCTTGACCTGGTTGATGATCGTGCCGTACAGGGGCACCGAGGCGCCCGCGTTGAACATCTGGTCGGGCTTGGGGCCGAGCAGGAACATGTTGCGGATGTCGACCTGGGCGGGGGCGGCGTTCTCGGGCACCGAGGCGTTCACCCCCTCGGTCAGGCGGGTGGGTGCGGCGCTCTGGGGTTCGCTGCCGGCGCCGCAGCCGGAGATCACCGGTGCGATGGCGACGGCACCCGCGATGGCGAGTGCGACCACTCGACGGCTGTTTCGGATCACGGGCGTCGATCTCCTCGCGAGGGGGCGTTGGAAGGCTGTCAGGTTGGCGAGATACGCCAGGGGAAGCCTAGCGAGGTCAGGCGTGTGATCCGGTTCGGGGGGTACTTTCCGGTTCCGCGCGGTACGGGACGCTAGCTCAGCGACTTGATCTTCTCGTTCAGATCGGCGCCCGGCTGGGGCGAGTGGATCACGTGCGTCACCACCCCGTCCGGCTGGACGAGGACCGCCGTGAGACCCGGGGAGCCGGGTGGTCTGCCATAGGTGCCCGCGAGGATTCCCTGGCCGTCGTCGACGACCCTGGGCGTGCCGCCGTGCGCGCTGCCGGCCAGCGCCTGGAGGTCCTTGAGCGTCTCGGCGGCGGGCGCGGGGTCCTTGCGGCGGTCGGCGGCCATCCAGAAGTTGAGCTCGTACTCGCGGGTGCGCGCGGCCAGCTCGGCCACGATCCGCTCGCATCCGCACGACGGGGGCACGATCCCGATCACGCCGGGGCGCAGCTCGCGCAGCGCGACCGTGCGGCGCTCCCCGCCGACCTCGGCGACGTTGCCGGCGGGCAGGATGCCGTTGACCCGTCCCGGCGGCGCGGAGGGGTGCGGTGCCAGCAGGCCGGTGGTGGGACGCGGCGCGGGGCGCGGCCCGAACACCGTCATCAGCGCCCCGCTGATCAGCGCGACCAGCAGCGCGCCCGCGATGATCGGGACGGCCACCCCGTACCGGCTGACCGGCCGCAGCAGCCGGCGGTTGCGGGCGCGGCGCCTGCGGCGGCGCTCCTCGCGGTGGTAGGCGACCACGTCGCGGTCGAGCTCGCGGGCGTCGTCCGGCACCACGACGTCGACCCGGGGGAGCCCGTAGTCGTCGGGATCGGGGTCGCCGTCTGGCCTCACGCCGCACCTCACTATCCTCGGGCCGCCCGCGCGTCAATACCCCTTCTGGCCCTTACGGGCGCTTCGTACCCGCGCGACCCGCCATGTTCACCTTCCAGTATGAGCCGCATCCGCCGCAGCGGCAGGGGGGAACCGGCACGAGTTCCGCACGCCCCGCGCGGACCCCGGAAGCGGTGCGTGACGGGGGTGTTTCCGTTGCCATTTCGCCGTCGAACAAGGCCCGAATGCACCCTCCATACCCTTTGTCAAGACCCCAATATGTGGGTTGACCTGCGGATATGTCGATAAGGTCGGTGCGGTCACCGCCGGGCCCGTGCTACCCTGGTAGTAGCGGAAGGGGTACTTGTCACATGACTTTCCAGGTCGGCGACACCGTCGTCTACCCCCACCATGGGGCTGCTCGGATCGAGGCCATCGAGACTCGCACCATCAAGGGTGAGGAAAAGACCTACCTGGTCTTGAAGGTCGACAAGGGCGACCTGACAGTGCAGGTTCCAGTGGAGAACGTCGAGGACGTGGGCGTTCGGGACGTCGTCGGCCAGGAAGGCTTGGAGAAGGTGTTCGAGGTGCTGCGCGCACCCTACACCGAGGAGCCGACCAACTGGTCGCGGCGCTACAAGGCGAATCTTGAGAAGCTCGCCTCCGGAGATGTGAACAAGGTCGCCGAGGTCGTCCGTGACCTGTGGCGGCGCGACAAGGAGCGTGGCCTGTCCGCGGGCGAGAAGCGGATGCTGGCCAAGGCTCGCCAGATCCTGGTCAGCGAGCTCGCGCTGGCCGAGAAGACCAACGAGGACAAGGCCGAGGCACTGCTCGACGAGATCCTCACCAGCTGAGTTGAACATCGGGCTGCCACGGGTGGGCGTCGGAACGGACGTCCACCCGTTCGCGCATGACGCGGACCGCCCGCTGTGGGTCGCCGGCCTCGAATGGCCCGGCGAAGGCCCAGGGCTGTCCGGCCACTCCGACGGGGACGTCGCCGCCCACGCGGCCTGCGACGCCCTGCTCTCCGCCTGCGGCCTGGGCGACCTCGGCGCCGTCTTCGGCACCGCCGACCCCCGCTGGTCCGGCGCCTCGGGCCCCGACCTCCTCGCCGAGGTCGCCCGCCTGGTCACCGCCTCCGGCCACACCATCGGCAACGTCTCCATCCAGGTCATCGGCAACCGCCCCAAGATCGGCAAACGCCGCGCCGAAGCCGAGAAGACCCTGAGCGAAGCCCTCGGCGGCGCCTCCGTCAGCGTCTCGGCCACCACCACCGACGGCCTGGGCCTGACCGGCCGAGGCGAAGGCCTGGCCGCGACGGCCGTGGCTCTCGTCTTGTCATTGTGGGGGGACGACCCCCCACACCCCCCGATACGGCGGTGAACGCCTCCTCCGCTCGCCTGGGGGCTCGCTGCGGACCCGCTCCCCGCCGCCTGCCCGTCCCTACACTCCGCTAGCGCTCCGCTCCGGGCCGGACAGTTTTCGGCGGTCGCCGTTGCGGTCGTTGCGGGGCTTGTCATTGTGGGGGAGACCTCCACAAGCCATGGGACGGCGCGGGGCGCTTCTTCGCTCGCCTGGGGGCTCGCTGCGGGATCGTTGCGCCTGTCCCGTCCCTCCGCCCCGGGCCGGGCAGTTTTCGCGGTCGCCGTCGCGGTCGTCGCGGGGCGTTGGCGGAGGGCGGCATCAACGCCGTGCGATGACCGTCGGCTAGTCGGTGGGTGGGGTGGGGGAGCTTCTGACGGAGCCTGATGGGGGGTCCCAGTCCCAGATCGGGAGGTCGGCCGAGGTGTCGATTCCCGTGGTCTCGGTGGGGTCGGGCTCGTCTTCTTCGTCTTCGTCTTGTTCGTCGGCCTTCGGGGTGTGCTTGTCCAGGGTGACCGGCATGATCATGTCGGGTTGGGTGGTGTTGGGCTCGGGTGCGGCGTCGGTGGGGTCCAGGGCCAGGGGCGGGGGCGTCGGTTTGGGGGCCGGTTCCTGGGGAGCCGGGGTGCTCCGGGTGGGGCGGAGGTGTTTGATCATGCGGAACCACAGCCAGACGGCGATGATCAGCATGATGTGGGGGGCCACCGCGACGCCGGCGCGTACCGGGTCGGCGGGGAGGGACGTGAAGCCCCACAGGGCGTGCTGGACGGCGATCGCGGCGGTGCCGGAGACCAGGAGCAGGAGGAGGGCGCCGCGCAGCCAGCGGGACCACCAGGGGGCGTTGCGGGCCACGATCAGCGACAGGATGGTCATCACGACCAGCGCGTCGGCCATGACCGGGTAGACCGGGGCCCAGCGGCGGCTCGCGCGGCCCGCCAGGGCGAACTCCCGCAGCAGGTCGTAGGTCAGCGCGAACGCGCCGCCGAGCAGGACGGCCACGACGAGGCCGGCGGCCGCAGTGAGGAGGGGGCGGGGGCGGTGGTCCATGCGGGTTCGTCTCCGGGGGCGTGGCACGTGATCTCCCTGGCGAGATTAGCCAGCCTCGGGGACGCATACTCCTAACTTCGGAGTGATCTTCTCGCGCTGTATCGGGTACGAGGCGGGTCGTACCGTTATGGGAGAGGGTTCGGTTCCCGTGGGGAGGCAGCGATGCCGTACTACAGGGTCGTGGGAGAGGTTCCGCGGAAGCGCCACGTGCAGTTCCGCCGCCCCGACGGGGGGTTGTACGCGGAGGAGCTGATGGGCGAGGAGGGGTTCTCGTCCGATTCGAGCCTGCTCTATCACCGGTACGCGCCCACGGCGATCGTGAAGAGCGAGGGCGTGGAGGAGGCGCCGGACGGGTCGGATCTGGTGCCCAACCATCCGCTGCAGCCGCGCGCCTACCGGACGCAGGACCTGCCCGCGGGCGGTGATCTGGTGCGGGGCAGGCAGGTGCTGTTCGGGAACGAGGACGTGCGGCTGTCGTTCGTGGCGGGGGACGGGGTCGGCGACCTGTACCGCAACTCGACGGGCGCCGAGGTCGTGTACGTCCAGGAGGGGGCGGCGCGGTTCGAGTCCGCGTTCGGGGTGCTGGAGGTCGGGAGCGGCGACTATGTGGTCGTGCCCACGGGGACCGTGCACCGGTGGGTGCCGCGGGGGCCGGTGCGGGCTCTGGTGATCGAGGGGCGGGGGCACATCCGGCCGCCCAGGCGGTACCTGTCGCAGTACGGGCAGTTCCTGGAGCACGCGCCCTACAGCGAGCGGGATCTGCGGGGGCCGGGCGAGCCGCTGCTGGTGGAGGGCGACCACGTGCCGGTGCTGGTGCGGAACCGGGGCGGGCTGTCGCGGCTGACGTACCGGCACCATCCGTTCGACGTGGTGGGGTGGGACGGCTACCTGTACCCCTACGCGTTCAACATCGGCGACTTCGAGCCGATCGTGAAGCGGACGCACGCGCCGCCGCCGGTGCACCAGACGTTCGAGGGCCCGAACTTCGTGATCTGCTCGTTCTGCCCGCGGCCGCTGGACTTCCACGACGAGGCCGTGCCGATCCCGTACAACCATCACAACGTGGACAGCGACGAGATGATGTTCTACGTCGGCGGCGACTACTCGGCCCGGCGCGGCTCGGGGATCGGGATCGGGTCGGTCTCGCTGCATCCGTCGGGGTTCACGCACGGGCCGCAGCCGGGTGCGGTGGAGGCCGTGGTGGAGGCGGTGAGGCAGGGCCACGACCGGACGACGGAGACGGCCGTCATGATCGACACATTCCGGCCATTGCGCCTCGGACCGGCGGCGCGGCGCTGCGAGGACCCCGAATACGCCTGGACGTGGGCGCGTGCGGCCGGATAACGCGCTAGCGTCGTACGAATTTCCCCGTTAACTGTAGAGAGTCGGGTAGTCGCACTTCCATGTCCTTTCCCCCTTCGGTCCTGGAACGGGCGGCCGATCGCAAGCTCGGGGAGCCCGTACGGGCTTTTGACGGGCGTGTCGGCCTCAGGCGCGCGCTGGTGTGGGCGGGGCCCGCCGTATTGGCCGGACCGGTGCTGGTCCTGGCCGCGGTGGTGCTGCTGGCCGCCGGGCACTCGGCGCTGGGGACGGCGTCGGCCGTCCTCGCCGTCGGAGCCGCGGGCGCGGTGGTCTCCTTCGCGCGGTCGCGGGGGATCGAGCCCGTCCGGGTGCCGGCGGAGCTGCGCTCCAGGAACCGGGTCGTGTACCTGTTCGGCGGCGGGTTCGTGGTGGAGCCGGGCGGCGCGTACGGGTGGGACGACCTGGTGTCGGTCGGCGTCTCCGGGGTGCGGCACGCCACGCAGGGGCGCACCAGGTACCGGTTCCTGGTGGTCGCGGCCGACGGGAGCGAGATCGTGCTGGACCGGGGGCTTCCCGACGTGCGCGACCTCGGTGAGACCGTGCTGATGGAGGTGGCCGGGCGGGCGCTGCCGAGGCTGCTGGAGCGGGTGCGGGGCGGTGAGACCGTGCGGATGGGGCCGTTCGAGGTCTGCGCGGAGGCCGTCGAGAAGGAGGGCGAGCGGCTCGCGTGGCCGGCGTTGGGGGAGGCGGGCGTCGACAACGGGGTGGTGTACGTCCGCACGCGCGACGATGTCTGCTCGCTGACGGCGATCGCGGCGCAGGTGCCCAACACGGTCGCGTTCGTCGAGCTGTGCCGTGCTCTGGCCGCCGGTGAAGAGGTCGGCGCGGGCGTCGGAGACGGCGAGGACGAGGACGCGGTCCCGCGTCCGTAGCATTCCCTGTGTCAAGATCGGCGAGAGCGACGAAGGAGAGAACCATGCCGCGCCCCCTGGACGACAAGGCCCGCACGCTGTTCAGCCCGCCGAACTTCGTGACGGTCGCGACCGTCGACCCGGACGGGGCGCCGCAGGCCAGCGTCGTGTGGGCGAGGACGGACGGCGACGCGATCCTGTTCTCGACCGTGAAGGGCCGCCGCAAGCACGCCAACCTGCTGCGCGACCCGCGGATCAACCTGACGGTGTTCGACATCGCCGACCCCTACGTCTACGCCGAGGTGCGCGGCACCGCCACGATCACCGACGACGCGGACGGCGCGCTGATCGACGAGCTGTCGCGCGCGTACACCGGGAACCCGTGGCAGGAGCACGGCCCGGCGGAGCGGGTGATCGTGCGGGTGACGGCGGAACGCCTCTACACGCGCTAGTCCCGGCGCGTGCGCGGGCCATCCCATAACCTGGTCGTGTGAGCCTGCGCCTTTACGACACCAGCACCCGTACCGTCCGCGCGTTCGAGCCCCTGGAAGAGGGCCGCGTGGGGATGTACGTCTGTGGTGCGACGCCGCAGGCCGCGCCGCACATCGGCCATCTCCGCTCGGGCGTCATCTACGACGTGCTGCTGCGCTGGCTGCGCCGGTCCGGGTACGAGGTGACCTTCGCCCGCAACGTCACCGACATCGACGACAAGATCATCGCGGTGGCGGCGGAGGAACGCGTGCCGTGGTTCGCGGTGGCCGAGGGCAACCAGCGGGTCTTCTCCCAGGGGTACGACCTGCTCGGCTGCCTGCCGCCGACGATCGAGCCGCGCGCCACCGGCCACGTGCCGGAGATGATCGTGCTGATGCGGCGGCTGGTGGAGCGGGGGCACGCCTACGCGTCCGGCGGGGACGTGTACTTCGACGTGCGGTCCTGGGCGGAGCAGTACGGGTCGCTGTCGAACCAGCGGCTGGAGAACATGCGCTCGGCCGGTGACACGCCCAACGAGGACCTCAAGCGCGACCCGCTCGACTTCGCGTTGTGGAAGGGGGCCAAGCCGGGCGAGCCGTCCTGGGAGACGCCGTGGGGCGAGGGGCGTCCCGGCTGGCACCTGGAGTGCTCGGCGATGGCGACCAAGTACCTGGGGCCGGCGTTCGACATCCACGGCGGCGGCGTCGACCTGATCTTCCCGCACCACGAGAACGAGATCGCGCAGTCCCGCGCGGCCGGTGACGGGTTCGCCCGCTACTGGCTGCACAACGGGCTGCTGACGGTGGACGGCGAGAAGATGAGCAAGTCGGTCGGCAACGTGGTGCTGCTGCCCGACCTGCTCGGCAAGGCCCGTCCCGCCGAGGTCCGCTACTACCTGGCCTCCGCGCACTACCGGTCGCTGATGGACTACACGGACGCGGCCCTGGCCGAGGCGGTGTCGGCGTACCAGCGGATCGAGGGGTTCGTGACGCGCGCGGCCGAGGTGGTGGGCGCGGGCGCCGAGGCGGAGAAGCTGCCGGAGGCGTTCGTCTCGGCGCTGGACGACGACCTGGGCGTCCCGCAGGCGCTGGCGGTCGTGCACGAGGCGGTGCGCGAGGGCAACAACGCGCTGGCGTCCGGCGACGAGGAGGCGGTGCGGCGGCAGCTGGCCGTGGTGCGCGCGATGACGGGCGCGCTGGGTCTGGACCCGCTGTCGGAGCAGTGGTCGCACGCCGGCGAGGGCGACCTGCGCTCGGTGGTGGACGCGCTGGTCGCGGTGGCGCTGGAGCAGCGGCAGGCGGCCCGTGCCCGCAAGGACTACGCCGCGGCCGACGCCATCCGCGACGGGCTGTCGGCGGCCGGGATCCTGGTCGAGGACACCCCGAACGGTCCCCGGTGGGAGCTGAAGCGGGGCTGAACGTTCCAGGTGGCCGCGGCGCCTAGAATCGAGTGTTCTGGGGGCGTCCGCCGATGCGCCGCCCTGAGCCGAGACGCAAGCGCGAGGGGCGTACCGAGAAATGGCCAAGGGCAAGGGCAAGGGTCCCACTCCGAAGGCGGAGGACCGGCACTGGCATGCCAAGCGGCAGCGGGCCCGTGCGGTCAAGTCCGCCAAGCGGACCGGCACCCCGACCGTGGGGCCGGTCGGACGCGGCAAGCCCGCCGAGCCCGCGCGGCAGGGCCGTCCGGCGGGCGCGCGCCGCGCCAGCGGTGAGGCGCCCGAGCTGGTCACCGGCCGCAATCCGGTGGTCGAGGCGCTGCGCGCCGGGGTGCCGGGCACCGCGCTGTATGTGATGTCCGGCGGCGACGAGCGGATCCGCGAGTCGATCCAGATCGCCGCCGACCGCGGCATCCCGCTGCTGGAGACCGGCAAGAACGAGCTCGACCGGCTCACCGACGGCGCCGTCCACCAGGGCGTCGCGCTGCAGGTCCGGCCGTACCGCTACGCCCACGCCGACGACCTGCTCAAGGGGTCGGCGCCGCTGATCGTCGCGGTGGACGGCATCACCGACCCGCGCAACCTCGGCGCGATCGTGCGGTCGGCGGCGGCGTTCGGCGCGAAGGGCGTGGTGGTGCCCGAGCGGCGCGCCGCCGGGGTGAACGCGGGCGCCTGGAAGGCGTCCGCCGGGACGCTCGCGTCGGTGCCGGTCGCGCAGGTGACGAACCTGTCGCGGCAGCTCAAGGCGTACCAGAAGGCGGGCTGCTTCGTCGCCGGGCTGGACGCGGGCGGCGGTGTCGCGGTCGCCGATCTGGAGCTGGCCACCGGGCCGTTCGTGCTGGTGGTGGGGTCGGAGGGCAAGGGCCTGGGCCGGCTGGTCGCCGAGACCTGCGACATGCTGGTGACGATCCCGATGCCGGGGCGGGCCGAGTCGCTCAACGCGGGCGTCGCCGCCGGCATCGCGCTCTACGAGGTCGCCCGCATCCGCTCCTAGTTCCGGTGCCGGTCCTGCGGCTACGCGGGCGATGCCGTTGTGGACGCGGCACGTCGGTCCTCGCGTGCCCGCGGCGGTCATCGGGTGCGCTTGTCTTAGTGCCAGTGATTACTGGCACTCTGCTAACATCGCTGGCCCGGCCGGCGCCGGGCGCGCCTGTATCGTCGAGGCGGGGAGGGCGGTGAGGACACGATGAGCGAGCGCACGCCGGGCGGCGCCGCGCCGCGCCGCGTCCGCAAGGAGCCCGACGAGCGGCGTGACCAGATCCTGGCCTGCGCCCGCGACCTGTTCAGCCGCCGCCCGTACGGGACGGTCTCCAACACCGAGATCGCCGCCGCCGCCGGGGTGAGCCGCGGGCTGCTGAACCACTACTTCGGCACCAAGCGCGACCTGTACCTGGCCGCCGTGAGCGAGATGATGAGCGTCCCGCCCATCCCGATCCCGGCGTTCGTGGAGGGCGCGGGCGTCCGCGAGCGCGTGGCGCAGAGCATCGACGCCTGGCTGGAATTGCTGGAGCGCAACCGCGGGACGTGGGTCACCGCGCTCGACATGACCTCCTCCGGCGGTGACGCCGATCTGGAGCACATCCTGGAGGAGGCCCGCGACCGCGCCGTCGACCACATGACGGAGGTCGTCGGCCTGACCCCGCTGTCGCGCGTCCACCCCGAGATCCGGTCGGCGTTCCGCGCCTATTCGGCCATGGCCGTGACCACCACCCGCGAGTGGCTCAATCGGGAGGCGCTGACCCGGGCCCAGGTGCACTTCCTGCTCCAGGAGGTGCTGCTCAACCTGATCGAGCGGGTCCTGCCCCAGCTGGTCGCGGACGCCTCGGCGGAGCGCTGACGCCCCGTCGTCCACCTGGTCAGATCTTCCAATGATCTACCCTCGGTGACTCTCCGATTGCGCTCCGTGGGGCATATCCAGAAGGACATCCGCCCTCGAGAGAAATCCCCGAAGGGATGGACCGGAACCCCCAACAGCTCTTCCGCGCGCTGGGCCCACTCGAAGTGACCGTGGGCGACCGGCGCCTGCCCATCCGCTCGACCAAGCAGCGCATCCTGCTCGCGTCGCTGCTGCTGAACGCCAACGGCCTGGTGACCGTCGACGAGCTGATCGACCGGCTCTGGGCGCACCCGCCGAGCGACGCGCGCGGCACCGCCCAGGTGCACCTGGGGCGGCTGCGCCGCACGCTCGGCGCGTCCGGCGGCGCCGTGGGACGGATGATCCGCACCGACACCAACGGCTACGTCATCGAGGTGGCCGACGACGACCTCGACCTCGCCCGGTTCGTGGCGCTGGTCGAGCGGGCCCGGCGCGAGGAGGACCCCCGGCGCGAGGTCGTGCTGCTACGGGAGGCGCTGGCGCTGTGGCGCGGCCGCCCGCTCAGCAACGTCCCGTCCGACCACGTGCAGCGCAGCGACGTGCCCCGGCTGGTCGAGCAGCGGCTGCGCACCGCCGAGCGCCGCTACGAGCTGGAACTGGAGCTCGACGGCGGCGGCGACGTGATCGGCGAGTTGCGGGAGCTGGCCACCGCCGAACCGTTCCGGGAGCGGCTGTGGGCGCTGCTGATGAAGGCCCTCTACCGGCAGGGGCGGCAGCGGGAGGCGCTGGAGTGCTACCACGCGTGCGCCGCCGTCCTGCGCGAGGAGATCGGCCTCGACCCGGGGCAGGAGCTGCACGACCTCCACCAGGCGATCCTGCGGCGCGCGGTGGAGCTGCCCGGCCCGCAGCCGCACCGCGAGGTGCGCGTGCCCGCCGCCCGCTGGGAGATCCGGCCGGGCGCGCCGTGCCAGCTGCCGCCCGAGATCGGCGACTTCGTGGGACGCGCCGCGGAGCTGCGTGCGATCGCGGCCCACTTCGCTGATCGCAGTCGTGCTGGGACCGTTCCAATCGTGGCCGTGGTGGGCAGCCCCGGCGTCGGCAAGACCGTGCTCGCGGTGAAGGCCGCGCACGCGCTGCGCGAGCGGTTCCCCGGCGGCCAGCTGTACGTGCGGCTCGGCGGCGCGACCGGCCGCCCCCGCGACCCGTGGGACGCCCTCGGCGAGCTGCTCGACGGCCTGGGCGAGTCCGCCGCCCGGCACGGCGACCTGGACGGCCGCGCCGCCCTGCTGCGCGAGCGCCTGGCCGACCGCAGGATCCTGCTCGTCGTCGACGACGTCGCCGACGCCGCCCAGGCCACGGCCGTACTGCCGGGGACGCGCGGCTGCGGCGTCCTGCTGACGAGCCGGCACCGGCTGGTCGACCTGCCCGGCGTCCAACGGGTCAGGCCGGGCCCGCTCGCCCCCGACGAGGCCCTCGCCTTCCTGGAACGGCTCATCGGCGCCGGGCGGATCGACCGGGAGCGCGCCGTCGCCGAGGAGATCGCCGCGCTGTGCGGGCATCTCCCGATCGCGCTGCGGATCGTGGGCGCGCGGCTGGCGCTGCGGCCGTCCCAGTCGCTGGCCCGGCTCGCCGGGTCGCTGCGCGACGAGACCCGGCGGCTGGACGAGCTCGCCACCCAGGACCTGCAGATGCGCACCGTCCTGGACGCCAGCTACGCCGCCCTGGACCCCCGGGCGCGGGCGCTGCTGCGCCGCCTGGGCGCGCTGCGCGGCGGCGAGTTCGTCGAGGCCACCGCGCTGGCGCTGGCCGGCGGCGACGGCGTCCAGGCGCTCGACCGGCTGGTCGAGGCCAACCTCGTCGAGCCGGTCGACTCCGGCGGCGGCGAGTCCCGCTACCGGGTGTCCGGCCTGGTCGGCATCCACGCCTCCCAGTACCGCGGCCGCGAGGGCTGACCGGCCGCGCCCCGTTCCGCCCCGTTCCGCCTCGTTCCACCTCGTTCCGTGCTGCCCGCGCACCCCCGCATCCCCCTCCGCAACGCGCTGACCTGCGGTTTGTCTCGCCGCGTGTCGGTGGACGGTCGGTGACGCGTCGGCGGTCCGTCGGCGGCCCTGCCTAGCGTCGTTCCAGGTGGGCGGCACACCGTCCGACCAGGGAAAACAGCATGGGGAGACGACGAAGTGAAGCGTCCACAGACCCATCTCGAAGCCACCAGGGTGACCGCCCGCGAGGTGGAGCCGAACCGCCGGCTGGGAGGCGCCACCCGGGTGCTCCTGTCCCCGGGCTCGGCGCTGTCGACGGCGGGCTTCCTCGCGCTGCTCGACCTCGAGCCCGGTGAGCATGTCAGCGAGCACTACCACCCGTACACCGACGAGCACGTCTACGTCGCCGGCGGCGACCTGGTCGTGATCGTCAACGGTGCCGAGCTGGCCGTGGGGGAGCGGGAGGCCGTCCTGATCCGCCGGGGCGCCCGGCACCGGTACGAGAACCGCGGCGGCACTTCCGTGACCGCCGTGCTGTTCCTCGGGCCGACGGCGCCCCGGCCCGACCTCGGGCACGTGGAGACCGAGGAGCCGCAGTCCCCGGGCTCGGTCCCGCCGCGCGTCGGGGACCTGCCATGACCCGGGGCACGGGTCGCGGCACGGGCCGCGGCACGGGCCGCGGCGTGGCGATCACGGGAATCGGGGTGCTGACCCCTGGCGCGCCCGGCGCCCGCGGCTTCTGGGAGACCGTCACCGGCGGCAGGCCCACGTTCCGCACGATCACGGCCTTCGACCCGGCGCGGTTCCGGTCCCGGGTGGCGGCGGAGATCGACTTCGACCCCGGCGACCACGGGCTGACGCTCCGGCAGCGCCGCCGGATGGACCGGGCCGCCCAGTTCGCCATCGTCACCGCGCGGGAGGCGCTGGCCGCGAGCGGGCTGGCGCCCGGCGACCTCGACCCCGCCCGCACCGGCGTCTCGGTCGGCAGCGCCGTCGGCTGCACGGTGTCGCTCGACCGCGAGTACAGCATCGTCAGCGACGGCGGCCGGCTCCCGGTCGTGGACCCCGGCTACGCCTCGCGGCACCTGCCCGACTACTTCGTCCCGGCGTCGCTGGCCCGCGAGGTCGCCTGGGACGCGGGCGCGGAGGGCCCCGTCTGCGTGGTCTCGACCGGCTGCACCTCCGGGCTGGACGCCGTCGCGCACGGCATGGAGCTGATCCGCGAGGGGTCCGCCGACATCGTCCTGGCCGGCGCGACCGACGCCCCGATCTCGCCGATCACGGTGGCCTGCTTCGATGCGATCAAGGCGACCTCGCCCGACAACGACGACCCGGTGCGGGCCTGCCGGCCGTTCGACGCCACCCGGTCGGGGTTCGTGCTCGGGGAGGGCTCCGCGATGTTCGTCCTGGAGGAACCCGGCGCGGCCCTCGCGCGCGGCGCCCGCGTCATCGCCGAGATCCGCGGGTTCGCGTCCCGGTGCAACGCCTACCACATGACCGGGCTGCGGCCGGACGGCGCGGAGATGGCGGTCGCGATCGAGGCGGCGCTGGACCAGGCGCGGATCCCGGTCGAGGGCGTCGACTACATCAACGCGCACGGCTCCGGCACCAAGCAGAACGACCGGCACGAGACGGCCGCGTTCAAACGCGCGCTGGGCGACCACGCCCGCCGCGTCCCGGTCAGCTCCATCAAGTCGGTCGTGGGCCACTCGCTGGGCGCGATCGGCGCGATCGAGGTGGCGGCCAGCGCGCTGGCGATCGAGCACGACGTCGTGCCGCCCACCGCGAACCTGCGGCACCGCGACCCGGAATGCGACCTGGACTACGTCCCGGGGACGGCGCGGGAACTGCGGGTCGACACGGTCCTCACCGTCGGCAGCGGCTTCGGCGGCTTCCAGAGCGCCATGGTGCTCGGCGCCCCCGGGCGGTGGCGGTCGTGACCGCCCGCGCGCCCGTGGCGGGCGCCTGCGAGGACCACGCCGTCGTCACCGGGCTCGGCATCGCCTCGCCCAGCGGGCTGGGCACCCGGCGGCACTGGGCCGGGACGCTCGCCGGACACGTCGCGATCGGCCCCATCACCAGGTTCGACGCGAGCGGCTACCCGGTGCGGCTGGCCGGCGAGGTCCCCGGCTTCGACCCGCGCGAGCACCTCCCCGGACGGCTGCTGCCGCAGACCGACCACCTCACCCGGCTCGCCCTGGCCGCCGCCGACTGGGCGATGGAGGACTCCGGGCTGTCCCCGTCGCCGGAGGAGTCGCTGCGCTACGGCGTCATCACGGCCAACTCGGCGGGCGGTTTCGAGTTCGGCGAGAACGAGCTGCGCAAGCTGTGGTCGATCGGGCCGGAGAAGGTCAGCGCGTACCAGTCGTTCGCCTGGTTCTACGCGGTCAACACCGGCCAGATCTCCATCCGGCACGGGCTGCGCGGCCCCAGCGGCGTGCTGGTCAGCGGCCAGGCCGGCGGGCTCGACGCGATCGGGCAGGCCCGCCGCGCGCTGCGGCGCGGCGCCGACGGCGTGCTGACCGGCGGGTTCGAGGCCCCGGTGTGCTCGTGGGGCGTCACCGCGCAGCTGGCCCTGCCCCACCTGTCCACCGGCGACGACCCCGCGACCGCGTACCTGCCGTTCGCCGCCGGCGCCGCCGGGTACGTGATCGGCGAGGGCGGCGCCGTGCTCGTCCTCGAACGCGAGGACCGCGCCCGCGCCCGCGGCGCCCGCCGCCGCTACGGGCGGGTCGCCGGGTACGCGGCGACGCTGGACCCGCCGCCCGGCTCGGGCCGCCCGTCCACGCTGCGCACCGCCGCCGCCCTCGCCCTCGCCGACGCCGGCGTCGAACCGGACGGCATCGACGTGGTGTTCGCCGACGCCGCCGGGACGCCCGCGCTCGACCGGGTCGAGGCGGAGGCCATCGCCGGGTTGTTCGGCGACCGCGGCGTGCCGGTGACCGCGCCCAAGGCGATGACCGGGCGGCTGTCGGCGGGCGGCGCGGCGGTGGACGTCGCGACCTGCCTGCTGGCCATGCGGGACGGGATCGTCCCGCCCACCGCGGGCGTGCGGCCCGACCCCGCGTACCGGATCGACCTGGTCACCGGGCGGCCCCGGCCGGCCCGGATCGACCGGGCGCTGATCCTGGCGCGCGGCGAGGGCGGCTTCAACAGCGCGCTGGTGCTCACCCGGCCCTGCCCCGTGCACGGCGCCGCGCACCCCTCGCCCGCGCCGCGCCCCGCGCGGGCCCTGCGCTCCGCGGAGACCGCCCGCCCCGCCGAGGTCACGCGCCCTGACGCGGCCACGCGGCCCGTCGGGCCCCCGGGTGCCGCGACGGCCCCGCACCCTTCCACGACCCCGCGCCCTTCCACGCTTCCGCGGATCGCGCGGAACCGACCCAAGGAGGCGAGATGACCGACGACGGCCGGATCACGCTGACCGACCTGGTGACCGTGCTGCGCCAATGCGCCGGCGAGGACGAGAACGTCGACCTGGGCGGCGACATCGCCGACCGCACCTTCACCGAGCTCGGCTACGACTCCATCGCGCTGCTGGAGACCTCCGCGCGGATGGCCGAGCGCTTCGGCCTGGACCTCGACGACGAGGAGCTCGCCGACAAGGTCACCCCCGCCGCTCTGGTCCGCTACCTCAACCGCGCCGCGTCCGGAACCGGGGAGGCATGAGGATGCCCGTTCGCATCGACAACCAGATCCTGGTGAACGCCCCCATGGACCTTGTCTGGGAGCACACCAACGACGTCGCCGGCTGGCCGGACCTGTTCACCGAGTACGCCGCCGCGGAGATCCTCGAGCACGACGGCGACTCGGTGACGTTCCGGCTCACCACCCATCCCGACCCGGACGGGACGGTCTGGTCGTGGGTGTCGCGGCGCACGCCCGACCCCGCCACCCGCACCGTGCGGGCGCACCGGATCGAGACCGGCCCGTTCGAGTTCATGGACATCCGCTGGGAGTACCGCCAGGAGGCGGCCGGCGTGGCGATGCGCTGGATCCAGGAGTTCGCGGTGAAGCGCACGTCCCCGATCACCGAGGACGGCATGCGGGACCGGCTCAACCGCAACACGGCCGTGCAGATGGCGCACATCAAGCAGGTGCTGGAGAGCCGCGCCCGGGACGGCGCCGAGCACGGCCCCGGCGACCTGCACGCGCAGCGGCTGCTGTACCTGACCTGCGGGCTGCGGCTGGCGGCGGTCGTGACCGCGCTGGCGGAGCTGGGCATCGCCGACCTGACCGGCGGCGGCCCGCGCGGCGTCGCCGAGCTGGCCGAGCTCAGCGGGGCGCACCCGGACGCGCTGTACCGGGTGCTGCGCTGCGCCGCGTCCGTCGGGATCATGGCCGAGCTGCCCGACGGGCGGTTCGAGAGCACGCCGCTGGCCGAGGCGCTGCGCTCCGACCGGCCGTTCAGCCTGCTACCGCTGGCCGAGCTCAGCGCGCAGCCGTTCGTCACCATGTCCTACGGCGCGCTGGCCTACAGCGTCCGCACCGGACAGCCCGCGACGACCGCGGCGCTCGGCTCCGACATCTGGCGCCACTTCGAGGACCACCCCGACGAGGGCGAGTGCTTCGACCGGGTCATGACCGACCTGGGCCGGTGGGAGACCGACCGGCATCTCGACGCCGTCCGGCCCGAGCGGTTCGGCCGCATCGCCGACATCGGCGGCGGGCACGGGCACTTCCTGGCGGCGGCGCTGCGGCGGGCCCCGGACGCGTCCGGCGTGCTGTTCGAGCAGCCCGGCGTGATCCCGCGGGTGGACCCGACGCTCGCCGCGGAAGGGGTCCTCGAACGGGTGCTGCGCGTCGGCGGGGACTTCTTCACCGACCCGCTGCCGGACGACTGCGACGCCTACGTCCTCAAGGCCGTCCTGCACGGCCTGCCCGACGGCCGGGCCGAGCGGGTGCTGCGGGCGGTGCGGACGGCGATCGGCGACCGGGACGCCCGGCTGTTCGTCGTCGAGCAGGTGGTGTCGGGCGGGAACCGCTGGGACCACGCCAAGTTCCTCGACCTGGACATGCTCGTGCTCTTCGGCGGCCGGGAGCGGCGGCTGGACGAATGGCGGCTGCTCCTCGGCCGGTGCGGGTTCGAGCTGGTCAACCGGCCCGGCGAGGGCCACTGGACCGTCCTGGAATGCCGTCCCGCCGAGGAGACCGGGGAAACGGAGGAGCCGAGATGAACGGCCGTACCTCCGCCGAGCCGCAGTGGCTGCTCTGCCCCGCCTGCCGCTCGCCGCAGTACGCCCCGAGGCTGGCCCGCGACCTGCGCGTGTGCCCCGGCTGCGCCGCGCATCTGAGGGTGGGTGCGCGGGCCAGGCTCGGGCAGCTCCTCGACCCCGGCACGGCCGTGCCGCTGCCCGGGGCCGCGAGCGCGCTGGACGACCCGCTGCGCTTCCACGACACCCTGCCCTACCCCGAACGGCTCCGCCGCGCCCGCGACGCGACCGGGATCGACGAGGCCGTCGTGGCCGCGGCCGGGGAGATCGGCGGCCGGCCCGCCGTGGTGGCGGCGATGGACTTCGCCTTCCTCGGCGGCAGCCTGGGCATGGCCGCCGGGCAGCGGCTGTGCGACGCCGCCGCGGCCGCGCTGGAGCGCGGGGTGCCGCTGGTCACCGTCACCGCGTCCGGGGGCGCCCGGATGCAGGAGGGGATCTTCTCGCTGCGGCAGATGGCGCGGATCGCGGCGGCGTTCGCCCGTCTCGACCGCGCCGGGATCCTCACCGTCACGGTGGTGACCGACCCGACGTACGGGGGCGTGGCGGCGTCGGTGGCGACCCTCGCCGACGTCATCGTGGCCGAGCCGCGCGCGCGGATGGGCTTCGCCGGGCCGCGCGTCGTCCGGCAGATCACGCGGACCGCGCTGCCGCCGGGCTTCCAGACCGCCGAGTCGCTCGCCGGCCTCGGGCTCGTCGACCGGGTCGTCCCGCGGCGGTCGCTGCGGCCGGTGCTGGCGTCCCTGCTCGCGTGCGCGCGGCGGGACGGCGACGCCCCGCCCGCCCGCGCCGCCGACGCGGGCGACGGCGGGGTGATCCGCGACCCGGACCTGCTCGTCCCCGCCGAGCCCTGGGACCGGGTGCGGCGCGCCCGCGAACTGGACCGGCCCACAACGCTCGACTACATCGCCTACCTCTGCACCGACTTCCACGAACTGCGCGGCGACCGCACCGGGGCCGACTGCCCGGCGCTGGTCGGCGGCCCGGCCCGCTTCCGGGGCCGGACGGTCGTGGTGATGGGCCACCAGAAGGGGCGGACGCCGGGCGAGCTGGCCGACCGCAACTTCGGGATGGCGACCCCGGCGGGCTACCGCAAGGCCGCCCGCCTGGCCGGGCTGGCCGCCAAGCTGCGCTGCCCGCTGGTCACCTTCGTCGACACCCCCGGCGCGGATCCGCGGGTCGAGGCCGAGAACGGCGGCCAGGCCGGCGCGATCGCCGCGAACCTGCGGCTGATGGCCGGGCTGCCGGTGCCGATCGTCGCCGTCATCACGGGCGAGGGCGGCAGCGGCGGCGCGCTCGCGCTGACGGTCTCGGACCGGCTGCTGATCCTGGAGAACGCGGTGTACTCCGTCATCAGCCCCGAGGGGTGCGCGGCGATCCTGTGGCGCGGCGAGGCGGCCGCGCCGCGGGCCGCCGCCGCGCTCCGGCTCGACCCGGCGAGCCTGCTGCGCGCCGGGGTGGTCGACGGGGTCGTCCCGGAGGCCGTGACCGCCGCGGGCCGTCCGGACCGGGAGGCCGTGATGCGGGCGGTCGGCGACGCGGTCGCGGCCGAGCTGGCCCACCTGGGCGGGACCGCCGACCTGGTCGAGCGGCGCCTGGCGGGCCTCCTCGAGAACGACGCCCCCGCCATGCCGGGGCCCGACCCCGGAACGCCCGACGGCGAGCTCGTGGCGGCGGGCACGGAAGGGAACGGTGCCCCATGCCTGTGAGCAACGCGACCAGGACCGAACGCGACGCCGAGGGCGGATCCGCCCGCGGCCGCCGCCCCCAGAACGATCCGAACGAGGCCCTGGACGGCATGTGCCGCAACGTGCTGCGGCTCGTCGAGGCCCTTCCCGGGCCGCCCCTGCGGATCGTGCTCCACCTCGACCCGCCGGGCCTGGAGATCGAGTGGCCCGGCCCCGTCCAGGATCCCGCGCCGCCGCTCCAGGCGCCCGCCGGGAGCGCGCCGCCCGCCGGATCCGCACCGCGCGACGAACCCGCACCGGATGACGTGGTGCAGGTCAAGGCCGCCAACGTCGGCACCTTCTACCTCCGCCCCGAGCCGTCGGCCGCGCCGTTCGTCGAGGTCGGCGACACCGTGGCGGAGGGCCGGCAGATCGCGATCGTGGAGGCGATGAAGCTGATGCTCCCGGTCGAGGCCCCGGTGGCCGGCACCGTCACGGCCGTGCACGCCGAGGACGGGACGCCGGTGGAGTACGGCCAGCCGCTGCTGTCGATCCGGCCCGCGGGCTGAGGGGGTGGGTGCGCCATGGTGACCCGGGTGCTCGTCGCCAACCGCGGCGAGATCGCACTGCGCGTGATCCGCGCCTGCCGGGAGCTCGGCCTCGGCACGGTGGCCGTCCACTCGGCCGCCGACGACGGCGCCGCGCACGTGACCGCCGCCGACCGGGCCGTGCGGATCGGGCCGCCGCCCGCTCCGCTCAGCTACCTCAACGTCCCGGCGATCCTGGAGGCCGCGCGGATCACCGGCGCGGACGCCGTGCACCCCGGCTACGGCCTGCTGTCGGAGGACGCGGACTTCGCCGAGGCGTGCCGGGACGCCGGGCTCGCCTTCGTCGGCCCCGAGCCGGAGGCGCTGCGCACGCTGGGCGACAAGATCAGCGCGCGCCGGGTCGCCGCGGCGGCCGGGCTGGCGGTGCTGCCCGGCTCGCCGGAGCCGGTCGGCTCGGCCGAGGCGGTCCGCGCGCAGGCGGCGCGGACCGGCTTCCCGCTGATCCTGAAGGCGGCGTCCGGCGGGGGCGGCCGGGGCATGGAGGCGGTGGACGCCCCCGGTGACCTGACCGCCGCCCTCGCCCGGGTGCGGTCCGCCGCCGCCGCGCTCTTCGGCGACGACCGGGTGTTCGTCGAACGGTTCCTGCGCAGCGCCCGGCACGTGGAGATCCAGATCCTCGGCGACCGGCACGGGACCGTCGTCCACCTCGGCAGCCGGGACTGCTCGGTGCAGCGCCGCAACCAGAAGATCGTCGAGGAGGCCCCGGCGCCCGCGCTGCCCGCCGAGCTGCTCGACCGCATCGCCGCCGACGCGGTGCGCTGCGCCGCCGGGATCGGCTACCACGGCGCCGGGACGTTCGAGTTCCTCGTCGAGCCGGACGGCGCGTACTGGTTCATCGAGGCCAACTGCCGGATCCAGGTCGAGCATCCGGTCACCGAGATGGTCACCGGGGTCGACCTCGTCCACGAGCAGCTGCGGGTGGCGGCCGGCGAGCCCCTCGTCGCGCACGGGCCCACCGGCGAGGGGGCGCCCGACGGGGTGCGCGGCTGCGCGATCGAGTGCCGGATCAACGCCGAGGACCCCGCCCGCGACTTCCGCCCGGCCCCCGGCCGGCTGGTGGAGGTCGCCCTGCCCGCCGGGCCGTTCGTCCGCGTCGACACGCACGTGAGCGCCGGGTCGGCCGTCCCGGCCGAGTACGACCCGCTGCTGGCCAAGGTCGTGGTCTGGGCGCCGGGCCGGGCGGGCGCGCTGGCGCGGATGGACCGGGCGCTGGCCGAGTGCCGGATCACCGGGCCCGGCGTCCGGACCAACCGCGACTTCCTGCGCGAAGTGCTGCGGCACCCCCGCTTCTCCGAGGCCTCGCACGACACCGCGTTCCTCGCCGGGCTCACCGAGGACGGCGACATCAGAACGGGAGATCCCGCATGACCGACACCGACCCGACCACCACCGCCGCCGAAGAGTGCCCTGCCTTCCCCTTCCGCGACTGGGAAGGCGTCGATCCCGCTCCCGCGTACGCACGGCTGCGCGCCGAGCGCCCGGTCCTCCAGGTGCGGCTGCCCAGCGGAGGACGGGCGTGGCTGGTCACGCGGCACGCCGACGCCCGCCGCGTGTTCGCCGACCAGCGGCTCAGCCGGGCGGCCTCGTGCGCCAACAAGGACGACTTCCAGGGCATCAACCCGCCGGCCGGGTCCCTGTTCGCCCTGGACCCGCCCGAGCACACCGCGGTGCGCGCCCTGGTGAACAAGACGTTCACGGTCCGCCGGGTCGAGGACCTCAAACCGTGGATCGCGCAGCGGGCCGAACGGCTCGCGACGCGGCTGGCGCGGCAGGGCCCGCCCGCCGACCTGGTCTCCGGGTACGCCCAGCCGCTGTCGATGAGCGTGCTGTGCCGGCTGCTCGGCGTCCCCGAGGCCGACCACGGCAGGTTCATCGAGTGGTCGCACGCGCTGCTGTCCACCGCCGACGCCGGCGAGGAGATCGAGGCGACCCGGCAGCGGCTCGGGCAGTACGTGGCGCGGCTCATCGAGGCCAGGCGCGCCGTCCCCGCCGACGACCTGGTGTCGGCCCTCGTCCAGGCCGTGGACCGGGAGGACGCCGCACCGCACCAGGCGATCCTGCTGGTGATGGCCATCCTGGTCGCCGGGCACGACGCCATGGCCAACCAGCTCGCCGACACGGCCTACCTGATGATGACCCACCCCGGCATGGCGGACCGGCTGCGCGACGAGCCGGAGCTGATCCCGGCGGCGGTGGAGGAGATCGTCCGCTACACCTCGCTGATCGCGGTGGGCGGCTTCCCGCGGGTGGCGCTGGAGGACGTCCCGATCGGCGATGTCGTCATCAAGGCCGGCGACACCGTCATCGCGGCCATCGACTCGGCCAACCGCGACGAGGAGGTGTTCCCCGACCCCGACGAGCTCCGCGTCGACCGGCGGCCCCGCGGCCATCTCGCGTTCGGGCACGGCACCCACCGCTGCCTGGGCGCCCAGCTCGCCCGCGCCGAACTGGGCATCACGATCTCCGCGCTGCTCGACACGCTGCCCGGGATGCGCCTGGCGGTGCCGCCCGCCGACCTGGAGTGGGACCGCGCGTCGTTCGGACGCGGCCTGCTCTCGCTCCCCATCACCTGGTAGCCGCCCCATCCGCGACCCACCCGCGACCCACCCGCGACCCACCCGCGACCCACCCGCAAGGAGGACGACATGGCACCGCTCGACAAGACATCGCGGCCGACCCACCGGGCGCTGATGATCCGCCGGGTCGACCCGGCGAACCTGGACGCCGTGGCGGCGGCGTTCGGCGACCACGACCGCACCGACCTGCCGGCCCGCATCGGCGTCAGGGCCCGCACCCTGCTGCACTACCACGGCCTCTACCTGCACCTGATCGAGGGCGACCGGAACCTCCAGGACAACATGTTCGCCTCCCGCGACGACCCGCTGTTCCGCGAGATCGACCAGCGGATGGCCGAGCTGCTCACCCCGTACGACCCCGCGATCCCGAGCATGCGGGAGGCCCAGGCCACGGAGTTCTACCACTGGTCGTCCGGCCCGCCGCCCGCGACCTTCCGGGTGGTCCTGGAGTTCCGGGTGAACGGCGGCCGCGGCGAGGAGTACGAGCGGACGTGGCGGCGCCTGATCACCCCGATCTTCGCGTGGCCGGACAACCTCGCGCAGTCGCTGTCCCGCGACCGCACCGACGCGGACCTCTTCTACGTGATCAGCGACTGGACGGGCGAGGAGGCGTTCCAGCGCTTCCTGCGCAGCCCCGAGCACCGGGAGCTCGCCGAGGCGAGCCGCGCGCTCGGCGACCCGGTCCGCGTGACCCACATGTACATCCGCCCGGACCGGGCGGACCGACTGGAAGGACAGGCCAGATGAACACGCTGACCGCCCTCGACGAGGTCAACTACTTCGCGGTGTTCGCCGCCGCCGCCATCCGGGTGCCGCTCGCCGGGTTGTGGCATTCCCCGCTCCTGTTCGGCCGGCCGTGGGAGCACATGGTCGGGCTCGACTCCACGGCGATGCGCCGCCGCGGGCTGCCCCGCCTGTTCGCGTTCGCGTTCCTGACCTCGGTGGCCGGCGCCTTCGTCCTGGCGCTCCTGCTCGGACGCGACGCGGGCCTGGCCGCGGGTGCGCTCGCGGGGCTGCTCACCGGCGTCGGCATCGCCGGCGGCGCGCTGGCGAGCTCGATGGTGTTCGAGAAGCGCCCGCGCCCGCTGATCATGATCGACGCCGCGTTCCACACCGTGCTCTTCACCTCCACCGGCGCCGTCCTCGGCGCCTGGTGACCGCGGTCCGCGGCGCCCCGAGGCGCCCCGGGGGAGAGGGCAGACGAGGGAGAGAGATGAGCGAGACGAGCAATCCGTTCACCGACGGGGAGATCAGCTACATCCGGGAGCACCGGCTGGGACGGCTGGCGACGGTCGGTCCCGACGGCGCCCCGCAGGTGCGGCCGGTGGCCTTCCGGTTCAACACCGGCGACGGCACCTTCGACATCGGCGGCAAGCACCTGGCCACCACGCAGAAGTACCACAACCTGCTCGCGAACCCGCGCGCGGCGTTCGTCCTCGACGACGTGGCCCCGGAAGGCTCGGAGGCGCCCAGCCCCGGGTTCGGCCGGGGCATCGAGATCCGCGGCAGCGCCGAGGCGCGGACCGTCCGCGGGCCGGAGGAGCGGCTGGCGCCGCACCACGACGACGAGCTCATCCGGATCCGTGCCGCGCGCATCATCACGTGGAACCTGCCCGGCGGCACGCCGCGGCCGCGAGGGAGGGAGGTGCGATGAGCGACACGACGGCCGCCGAGGCCCTGCCGCTGATCACCGAGGTCCGCGAGGTCGGGCCGGTCATGCGGGTGCGGATGATGTCGGGCGACCCCGGCTACCTGGTGACCCGCTGCGAGGAGGCCCAGCAGTTCTTCTCCGACCCGGCGTTCAGCCGCGCGGCGGTGATGCGTCCCGGGGCGCCCAGGGAACTGGCGCGCAAGCAGGTCGGCTCCGGCAGTTCGCTGTTCAACATGGACCCGCCCGAGCACACCCGGCTGCGGCGCGTGGTGGCCAGAGAGTTCACCCGCCGCCGCGTCCAGGGCCTGGCGGAGGAGATCGCCGCGGCCGTGGACGGCCTGCTGGACCGGATGGTCGAGACCGGGCCGCCGGTGGACCTGGTCCAGGTGCTGTGCACGCCGCTGCCGCTCACCGAGATCTGCCGGCTGCTCGGCGTCCCGTACGAGGACCACGCGTCCTTCCGCGAATGGGTCGAGGCGATCATGTCGTGGACCGGGCGCTCCCAGGAGGAGGTCGGCCGGTGCCGGCGCGAGCTGCACGCCTACCTCACCGACATGGTCGCGGCCAAGCGCGCCGAACCGGGCGACGACCTGCTGAGCGCGCTGCTGGTCGTCCGCGACCAGGAGGACCGGATCACCGAGCCGGAGCTGGTGGGCCTGGGGATCGCGCTGCTGATCGCCGGGCACGAGACCACGCTGAACCAGCTCGGCGGCAGCGTGCACGCGCTGCTGGTCGAGCCGGAGCGGTACGCGCGGCTGGTCCGGGACCCGTCGCTGGTGCCGTCGGCGGTGGAGGAGCTGCTGCGCCTCATCCCGGCGGTGTCGGTCTCCAGCCCGCGGATGGCCCTCCGGGACGCGGAGATCGGCGGGGTGCCGATTCCCGCGGGGAGCATGGTCGCGGCCTCGTCGATCACGGCCAACCGCGATCCCGCCGTGTTCGACGACCCGGAGACGATGGACTTCGGCCGCGTCGACAACCGGCACATCACCTTCGGGCACGGGCCGCACTTCTGCCTGGGCTCCCAGCTCGCCCGCACGGAGCTGCGGACGGCGCTGGGCGGCCTGGTGCGGCGCTTCCCCGGCCTGCGGCTGGCCGTCGACCCGGCCGAGGTCCGGTGGCGGACGAACCAGCTCATCCAGGGCCCGGTCGAACTCCCCGTCACCTGGTGAGCGGATGACCGCGCGTCCCGGCGGACTACCCGGCGGCAGGGCCGGTCCAGTCCGCCGGGACGTGCCCGACGCGCACGCGCTGCGGGTGGTCGCCCACCGGCACCGAGGTGATCTTCCGGCCGGTGCCGAAGTCGATGGCGGTGACCTGGTCGGCGCCGCTCTCGGAGATCACGCAGGCCCGGCCGTCGCCGCTGACGGTCGCCCAGTACGGCTTGGCCGCGGTCACCAGCGGGCCCTCCCGCAGCGTGGCCCGGTCGACGACGGTGGCGTAGTCGTCCATCGTCCCGGCGACGCACAGCTTGTCGCCGCGCGGGCTCATCGACAGGCCGTGGTGCCGGGAGTCGTTGACGAAGGTGGTGCGGTCGTCGCTGGTGTCCGGGTTCTCCGGGAGCGTCTTCCAGCGGGTGATCGCGTCGGTGGCGACGTCGTACTCGAAGAAGCCGTTGAAGAACGACACCTGGAAGTACAGCTTCGACTCGTCGGGGGTGAAGGCGACCGGGCGGACCGCGTCGGACATGTCGGAGCGGCCGAAGGCGTCCAGCCGCTGCCGCATGTCGATCACCTTGACCTGCTGGAACGTGGCGGCGTCCGCGACGGTGATGCGGCGGTCGCCCTTGGTCCAGTCCAGCCAGGGGGCGTCGAAGTCGGTGTTGACCTCGCCGATCGACATGTTCCAGATGTACCGGCCGTCGCGGGAGAAGACGTTCTCGTGGGGCTTGTCGCCGGTCTTGAACGATCCCGCCTGCCGGCCGGTGCGGATGTCGAGCACGTGGACGGTGTTGGACGTGGAGGCCGACACCGCGACGCGCGTCCCGTCCGGCGAGACGGCCATGTGGTCGGAGCGGTACCCGGAGACGGGGAAGCGCCAGTTCACCCGGCCGGTGGTCACGTCGACGGAGACCACGTCGGCGAAGCTGGGGCGGGACACCACGACGGCGGAGCCGTCGGGCGTGGAGTACATGTCGTCGACGTACTGGTCGTGGCCCTCGCCGACGGTCTGGCGGATGCCGAGGAAGAAGGCGAGCCGGATCGGGTCGGAGTAGATCTCGCGGAGGCGCTCGTCCTTGTCGGGGATGACGTTGATCCGGCCGATCCTGGCGAAGGTCCCGCTGGACCGGATGACGTCGGCGGTCCCGTCCCAGTTGTTGCCGACGAACATCACCTCGCGCAGCGCGGCGGCGGGGGCTCGGCCCGGGGCCTGGGCGGGGGCCTGGCCCCGGGCCTGGGCGGCGGCCTGGGAGGGGGCCTGGGAGGGGGCCGCCGCGCCGGCCGGGGCGGCGGTGGCGGCGGTCACCGCCGCCGCGGCCAGGACGGCTCCGCCCAGCACGGCGGATCGGGGGGCGCGCCGGAACGTCGAGAAGCGCATCTTCTACCTCCGGGGTGGGTGAACGCGGCGCCGCTCGCCTCCCGGGGGCGTGGGGAGGACGTGGGGGGAGGCGGCGCCCCGCCGAGACATGAAGATTCTTCAGACTTTGGGTTACTGGACAGTAGTCCACTGTGCGGGGCGCCACAAGGGCCCGGCCGGACCGCCACGACGATCACGCCGCCGGACCACCCCGCCCAGCCGTATCGTGAGGGCATGCCGACAACCGCGCGAGCGCGTCACCTGGCCGGTGAGGCGACGCCGAAGGCGAGCCTCAGCGGCCGGATCGCGAAGCGACGCCGCGCTCGCACAGGCCCGGTCAGGTGCGAGCCGCCAGGCGAGCGCCGTAGGCCGGGACTCTGCAACACAGCGGCATGAGCGCCGTGGATCGCGCGCAGGTGCTGGCCTACCGGTACACCGCGCACGACCTCGCACCCGGCGGAGGCCGCGGCGACACCGTCCTGGCCACCGGCCTCCAGGACTACCCGCCCGGCCGTACCGCGGTGCCCGCCCTGCGGCTGCGCACCGGCACGGCCGATCCCTCCGGTCCGTCCACGGTGCTCGTCCACTCCATCCGGGGCGCCATGCACCTGCACCGCGCCGCCGACCTGGCCCGGCTGGCCGCCGCGCTGCGCGTCGAGGACGGCCGCGACCTGCCGCCCCAGGCGATCGGCCCGTTCGGCGCCGAGCTCGCCGGCGCGGGCATCGCCTTCGGCGCCGCGCTGGACGAGGTCGCCGCCGCCATGCGCGAGGCCGTCGCCGGCGGCGGCTCGCCCACCAAGGGCGAGCTCAGCGGGACGGTCAGCCCCCGGGTCGCCGCGCCGCTCGCGCCCTGGTGCGAGGGCTGCGGCGTGCACCACGTCCAGGACAAGCTGTTCCGGATGGCCACCCTCCAGGCGGGCCTGGTCATCGAGGTGGACCACGACCTCCCGAGCCGGTTCCGCTTCCGCGCGGCCGAGCCGTTCGAGCCCGCGGACCCGGCGGACGCCCGCGCCGCACTGGTCCGGGCCTTCCTCGCGACGTCCGGCCCGTCCCGCCCGGCCCAGCTGGCATCCTGGCTGGCCTTCACCCCGGCCGCCGCCCGCCGCTGGTGGGAGCCGGTCGCCGCCGAGCTGACCCCCGTCACGGTGGACGGCGCCAAGTACTGGACGCACGCCGACCACCAGGAGGCCCTCAAATCGGCGCCGGCCCCGGACGGCGTCCGCCTCCTGCCGCCCTACGATCCCGTCACCGAACCGGCCGACCGCGAGCTGCTCGTCCCGGACCCGGCCCAGCGCAAGCAGGTGTGGCGGACCGCCGCCAACCCGGGCGTCCTGCTGGTCGACGGCGAGATCTCCGGCGTGTGGCGGCAGCGGCGGTCCCGCGGCCGGCTGTCGCTGCGCGTCGAGCCGTTCACCCGGCTGTCCGCGCGCCGGCGCCGCGCCGCCGAACCCGACGCCGCCGCCATCGCGGACCCCACCGGCACGGCCGGCGCCGACCTCGCCTGGGCGTGACGCGGGCCCGGCTCAGCGGGCGGCCGGGAGGGGCCGCGATCCCGCCCGGGAGAACAGGCGGTGGAGGATGTCGGTGATGGTGACCACGCCCAGCACCCGGCCGTCCTGGGTGATCAGCGCCAGCTGGTTGCTGGTCTCGCGCATCTGCGTCAGCGCGCTGTAGACGGGCGTGTCGGCCGGCAGCAGGAACGCCGGCCGGGCCATCCGGCCGATGCCGGCGTCGTCGGGCTCGGTCAGCGTGTCGCGCACGTGGACCACGCCCCAGTCGGTGCCGTCCGCCCGCACCAGGACGCGCAGGTGGCTGGAGGCGTGGCTGGCGGCCTGGACGTCGGCGACGGTGGCCGACGGCGCCACGGCGGTCAGCTCGGCGCCCGTGACGACCAGGTCGCCGATCCGCAGGTCCTGGAGCTCCAGCGCCTCCGACAGCCGCGCCGAATAGGCGGCGTCGAGGGCGCCGACGTTGGCGGAGTGCTCGACCAGATGGCGCAGCGCGTCCGGGTCCTGCCCGGCGGCGACCTGGTCGGCGGGCTCGACGCCGACCTTGCGCAGGCACCAGTTGGCGGCGCTGTTCAGCGCGCGCAGCAGCGGCCTGGTCAGCAGCATGAAGCCGCGCATCGGCAGCGCCAGCAGCGTGGCGGACCGCTCGGGGTGCGCGATCGCCCACGACTTGGGCGCCATCTCGCCGATCACCAGGTGCAGGAACGTGGCGATGATCAGCGCCAGCACGAACCCGGCCACGTCCGCCGCCCACAGGGCCAGCCCCCAGGACTCCAGCAGCGGGGTGAGCCAGTGGTGCATGGCCGGCTTGGTGATCGCGCCCAGCGCCAGCATGCAGGCGGTGATGCCGAGCTGGGCGCCCGCCAGCAGCACGGTCAGCTCGGACGCGCTGCGCAGCGCCGCGCGGGCGGCCCGGCTGGACGGCGCCGCGTCCTCCAGCCGGTGCCGCTTGGCGGCCATCAGCGCGAACTCGATCGCGACGAAGAACGCGCTCGCCGCGATGATCGCGACGGTCGCGGCGAGCACGACCCACGGGTTGCTCAACGTTCCTCACGCTCCCGCCCGGCGGCGTCCTCGGGGCTCCCGGCGACGATCTCCAGCCGGATCGAGGAGGGCACGTGGTTGTCGACCTCCAGCACCTGGACGCGGATGTGCCGCGGCGGCGGATCGTCGCTGCGCGCCAGGTCCGCGGGGTCGTCCGGGAGCCGGATGTCGAGCTCGGCGCCCACCTCGGGCAGCGCGCCGTGCGCGGCGATCACCAGCCCGGCGATGGTCTCGTAGTCGCCCTCGGGCAGCCGGTGGTCGATGGTCCGCTCCACCTCGTCGATGTGGAAGCCGCCCGGGATGATCCAGGCGTTCCCGGCGGCGGTGGCGGTGGGCTCCTCCTCGCCGGTGTCGTGCTCGTCGGTGATCTCGCCGACCAGCTCCTCGGCCAGGTCCTCCAGCGTCAGGACGCCGGCGAACCCGCCGAACTCGTCGATCACGCAGGCCAGCTGCTGCCGCTCCCCGGCCAGCCTGGTCAGCGCGTCGGGCAGCGTCATCAGGGTGGGCAGCACGGTGGCGGGCCGCATGATCGTCGACACCGGGCGGGTGCCGTCGCCCGCGGTCAGCACCTGGTCGAGGTGCACCACGCCGACGACGCGCTCGTCCTCGCCGAGCACGGGGTAGCGCGAGTGGCCGGTGCTCATCGCCCGCCTCACCTCGGCGATCGGCTCGTGCTCGTCGACGGTGTCGACGCGGGAGCGCGGGATCATCGCGTGCTCCACGTCCCGCCGCGGGAAGTCCAGGATCCGGTCCAGCAGCATCGACAGGTCGGGCGGCAGGTCGCCGCTGCGCCGGGAGTCGGCCACGATGTGCTCGAGGTCGCGGTCGGTGGCCGCGTGCTCGACGTCGTGCACCGGCTCGATCCGCAGCAGCCGCAGCAGCAGGTTGGACGACTGGTCGAAGACCCAGATCAGCCAGCCGAACACCTTCAGGTAGATCAGCGTGGACCGGGACAGCCGGCGCGCGACGGGCTCGGGACGGGCGATCGCCAGGTTCTTGGGGAACAGCTCGCCGAACAGCATCTGCACCAGCGTGGACAGCAGGAGCGCGAGGAGCGTCCCGACCGCGACGCCGGTGCCGGCCGGCACGCCCGCGACGCCGAGGACGTCGCCCAGCGCGCGGCCGATCATCGGTTCGGCGACGTATCCGACCAGCAGCCCGGTCACGGTGATGCCCAGCTGGGCGCCCGACAGCATGAACGAGGTGCGCCGGGTGACCGCCAGGGCGCGTCCGGCCGCGGCGTCGCCGCCGCCGGCGCGGGCGTTCAGCCGCGACCGGTCCACGGCCATGTAGGCGAATTCCTGGGCGACGAAGTAGCCGGTCGCGGCGGTGATCACGAGCACCACCGTCACGCCCAGCAGCAGGGACAGCGCGGTGGTCACCGGCGGGCCGCCCGCGGGTCGGGGGCAAGGGTCCGTGCGGGGGTCGGTAGATCGGTTTCCATGGCTCTCTTGGGGCGAACGGGCATCAACGGTGACAACGACACTTGTAATCGCTGTGTTCCCGCGAACCGCTGCGCGACCGCGAACCCACAGGTCACGCCGATACTAACCGCGCCGAGGCCGGATGCCCGCACGCCGCCTGCGGCATCGCCGCCCGGGGGCTGCCGGGCCGAGCCCGAGGACGGGCCGGGAGAAAGGTACTGGTGGAGCCCCCGGCCGGGTTCGAACCGGCGACCTGCCGCTTACAAGGCGGCTGCTCTGGCCAGCTGAGCTACAGGGGCCTGCCGGCGCGGGCGCCGACGGGCTCACAATACCGCTAGCCGCCGGCGCGGCGCGGCCCGTTAAACGCCGGGTGGACGCAGGGCGGCGGCCCGCGCGGCGGGCGCCCGTCGGCCGCGGGGTGAACGGCACGGCGGGTGAACTAGATCACAGAGGCGGCCCGGTCGGGGCAGGTGGCCGTGGGAGCGGAAGGCCCCCGCTGTCCTGGAGCGTGCCCGAATGCGCCGGGTGACCGGGCCCGGACACCGGCCCATGGCACAATGTTGGCTCCTGCCTCACGGGCTCGACGGGGCGGGACGAGGGGCCGCGCCCCAGGGGCCGGTGCGCTCGGTGATCCCGCGGGCGGGTGCCGGCCCGTCGCGGGAGGCTCCACCGACGTACTGCGGCCGGGAGGAGGTGCGCTGGCGTGTCGTATGCCGGTCGTCGTCGCCGATCCGCACGAGCCCGCCGCACCGTCCTGCCCGGCGTCGCGTTCGCCGCCACCACCACCGCCCTCACGCTCGTCGCCGCCTTCGCCGTCCCGGCGGCGATGCTCCCCGACGACACCGCCACCGCCGCGCGGCGGGCCGCCCCCGGCGATCCCGCCCAGCCGGCCGGGGCCGCGCCGGTCGACCAGATCCGCGCCCGCGAGTGGCACCTGAGCGCGATGCGCGTCCCGCGCGCCTGGCGGCTGTCCAAGGGCGCCGGAGTCACCGTGGCCGTGCTCGACACCGGCGTCGACCGCCGCCACCCCGACCTGGTCGGCCGCGTCACCACCGGCCCCGACCTCACCGGCGGCACGCGCCGTCCCGGCGGCAGGTTCTGGGGGCTGCACGGCACCTCGATGGCCAGCATCATCGCCGGGCACGGCAACGGCCCCGGCCAGCAGCGCGGCGTCATCGGCGTCGCCCCCCAGAGCCGGATCCTGTCGATCCGGGTGACCTGGGAGAACGACGACCCGCAGCGCCAGGAGGGCGGCCAGGTCGCCCGCAACCGGGACGCGGTGGCGCAGGGCATCCGGTACGCCGTCGACCACGGCGCCGACATCATCAACATGTCCCTCGGCGGCGGGCGGCTGTTCTACGACGGCAACTCCACCGAGGAGAGCGCGATCCGGTACGCGCTGAGCAGGGGCGTGGTGCTGATCGCCTCGGCCGGCAACGACGGCGCCGGCCCCAACCGCAACAACTTCCCCGCCGCCTACAAGGGCGTGATCGCCGTCGGCGCCCTCGACCGGCGGCTGCGGATGTGGAAGGACAGCAACCGGCGCCCGTACGTGGCCGTCTGCGCGCCCGGCGTCGAGATCGTCAGCGCCGACTCCAGCAGCGGGTACGTCATCGGGACGGGCACCAGCCCCTCCTCGGCCATCGTCGCCGGGGTCGCCGCGCTGGTCCGCGCCCGCCACCCCAGGCTCACCCCGGACGAGGTCCGGCAGGCGCTGGTGAAGGGCGTCGTCCCGAACCGGCCGACCGGCTCGCCCGCCTGCGCGGGGCCGCTGGACGCGGTCCGCGCCCTGGCCGCCGCCGGGCGGATCGAGCAGACCGCGCACGGCCCCGGCGCGAAGCCCGCCGCGACCTCCGCGTCCCCGGCGCCCGCCGTCGAGCCCGCCGAGGAGGACGGCGGGTGGCTGCTGGCCGCGGTGCTCGGGGGCGGTGGGGCGCTCGTCGCCGTCGGGGTGCTGCTGGCCTGGCGCCAGCGCCGCAGGCCCGAGAGCGACTACGACGGCTACGACGACGAGTACGACCGCGACGATCTCGACGACTACGGCCTGGGCGCCCGGCGCCCGTCCCCGCAGGCCGGGGCGGTGGCCGGGCACGGGATGCCACCGCACCGGCAGGCGGCGGCCCCCGTCAACGCGCCGCTCTGGCAGAGCAACGAGGTCTACTCGGGGATGCCGCCCGCCGCGTCCGACCGCGTGGCGGAGGCGCCGCCGTACCGGAACGGCGCGGTCCCGCCCTGGCCGACGCCGCCGCGGACGCCCACCCACGAGCCGCTCCAGGCACCACGGGCCGCGCAGCCGCCGGAGCCTCCGGTGTCGTCGTGGCCGCAGCCGCCCGTTCCCAGCGAGCTGCGCCCGTACCTGCCCGAGCACCCGGCCGGACGCGAGACGAACCGGCATGAGACGAACGGGCACGCCGTCAATGGCTCGCACAACCTCGCGAATCTGAACGGCTCCGGCGCCCCGCCGCCCGCCGCCGGGCCGACGCCCCCGTACGAGGAGCCCGTCCGGTACGAGGAGCCGCCGCCGTACGAGGAGGCGCCCGCGGGCGGTGCCGGGAACACCGACTACACGATCCTCGACGACGAGGAGTGGGAGAGATTCCGGCGCAGCGCGCTCGAAGGCTCCGGTCTCGACGACGAGGACGACCGCGTACCCCAGGAGGAGAAGGGCCCGGGAGACCCGTACCGGCCCCCGCCGCACGACCCTCCGCCGCCCGTACGCCCGGAGGACGAGCACGGCCACCGGCCCCGGTCCGGCGAGGACGGCGATCACCGGTCGCCCTGGTGGTGATCGCGGCGCGGGGCGCGGCGTCCCGCTACTACGGCGGGCGTAGCCGCGGAGTCTCCGGCCGGACGATGCCGCGGGCCTGACCCGTCGCCGAGCATCGACTCATCCGCGAAAGAGGAGGTCGATGACCATGATGACGACGCTGACGGCGCTGGCGGCGCAGGTCCACCCCGGCCCGGGTCCGGGGCCGTGGCACGAGGGCGGGGCGGCCGACGCCCCCGCCTGGTGGCCGGTGTTCCCGATCACCTTCGGGCTGTTCTGGGTGGCCGTGGCGATCGGGGTGTTCTACCTGGTGCGCCGCCGGATCACCGCGAACGCCGCGGCGGCGGCCGCCGCGTCCGACCCGATGACGCGGGCCCGTTCGGTGCTGGCCGAGCGCTTCGCCCGCGGCGAGATCGACGAGGAGGAGTACCAGGCCCGCCTGTCGGCCCTCCGCTACGGGACATGACCCGGGCGGCTCAGTCGGCGATGGCCTCTCTGAAGATCTTGTCGACGCTGTCGGGGTCCATCGGCGCCTGCGCCGCGGCGTCGGCGAACCGGGTCAGCAGGCGGGCGAAGCCGGCGCGCTCCTCGGGGCTCCAGTCGGCCATCAGCTCCGCGAGGTAGGCGCGGCGGAACCGGTCGGCGACCTGCTTGACCCGCACGCCCGCGTCGGTCAGGCCGAGGTTGGCGCGGCGCGCGTCGACGGGGGACGGGCGCCGCGACACCAGGCCCGCGTCGATGGCGTGCCCGACCAGCCGGCTGGCCGTGGACGGGTCGATCTCCAGGCGCTCGGCGACCGCGCCCACGGTGACCTCGTCGCCGGGGCCGGCCGCGGCGGCGTTCAGCGCGGCGACCGCGTGCACCACCATGAGGTTGGACTGCTGCAGCGGCCGGCCGCCCGGACCGGCGGAGGTCTGCGCCCGGATCCGTTTCATCAGATCGGGCTTGACCCAGACGCGCCTGAGATGGAACAGCGCGATGGAGATGTCGGTCACCGGGTCGGGCGCCTGCCCGGCGGGGTCGGAGAACTCCGCGGGCAAGGCGTCCGCCGAGCTGTTCTCCCTGGTCGTTCCCATGGTCTCCCGTTCACCGCGCGTTCGTCGCCCGTGTTGTACCCAGCATGACGCATGTAGCCTGCATGTGTTCAAACGGACCCCGCACTTCCCTGGTTCCCGTCCTTCCGGAAGCGTTACACCCCTTCTCGGGGACGGCCCTGCCCGTTCCGCGCGAACGCCGGACGATGCCGGCGGGGACGCGTAGCATGGCACCGCCGAACCCGGACGACCCGGGATTAGTGACCACAGAGGGGACCTCAATGAGGGAGGCGCCAGGCCCCGGAGAGAGTCCCCGGCAGGACGGAAGCATGAACGATGGCTCAGCCCTGGAACCGGTGACCGAAGGTCTGGAAGCCGACGAAGCCTTCCCGGCCGATCTGCTGTCCGAGCGCGACCGCCAGATCCTCGCCTTCGAGCGTCAGTGGTGGAAGTACGCCGGCGCCAAGGAGCAGGCGATCCGCGAGCTGTTCGACATGTCGGCGACGCGGTACTACCAGCTGCTCAACATCCTCATCGACCGGCCCGAGGCGCTCGAGCACGACCCGATGCTGGTCAAGCGCCTGCGCCGGATGCGCTCGCAGCGACAGCGGCAACGTGCCGCGCGCCGCCTCGGCATCCGGCCCTGACGTGACCAACACTGGTCATGTGAACCCTTCGCATCCCCTCACGGCCGCCGGTGCCGCCGGCCTCGACGCCCTCCGTGACGACCCGGCCCGGGCCGTGCTCGGTTTCGACTTCGACGGCACGCTCGCGCCGATCGTGGACGATCCGGCCGCGGCCCGCGCCCACCCCGAGGCGGCCCCCGCCCTGGCCGGCCTGGCGCCGCGCGTCGGCGCGCTGGTCATCATCACCGGCCGGCCCGCCGCCGTGGCGGTGGAGTACGGCGGGTTCGCGGGCATCGACGGGCTCGTGGTGCTCGGCCAGTACGGCCTGGAACGCTGGGAGTCGGGCGAGCTGACCGTGCCCGAGCCCCCGCCCGGCGTGGCCGAGGCCCGCGCCAAGGTGCCCGAGATCCTGAAGGCGTCCGGCGCGCCCGCCGAGGTCTTCGTCGAGGACAAGGGGCAGGCGCTGGCCGTGCACACCCGCCGGTGCGCCGAGCCCCAGGTCGCGCTCGAACGCCTCCGCGGCCTCCTGGACGCGCTGGCCGAGCGTGCCGGTCTGGTGGTGGAGCCCGGCCGGTTCGTCCTGGAGTTGCGGCCGCCCGGCATGGACAAGGGCAGGGCGCTGCGCGACTTCGTCGACGGGCTGCGGCCCGGGGGCGGCGGCCCGTCCGCGGTGCTGTTCGCCGGGGACGACCTGGGCGATCTGGCCGCGTACGACGCCGTCGACGCCTACCGTGCCGAGGGGGTGCCCGGGGTCAAGGTCTGCAGCGGCTCGGCCGAGGTGACCGCCCTGGCCGAACGCGCCGACCTCGTGGTCGACGGCCCCGCCGGGGTGGTCGGCCTCCTGGGGACGCTCCTCCCCGCCTGAGCACCGCCCGCTCTCTACCCCTGACGCCCGCCCGGTGGATTTGTCGGATCCGCACAAGAGTGAAATGTGCGATTGGCGTTTTTTGCGTTACTTCGGGGGGTCGTGCAGGTGAAGAGTGCTGACTGCGCAAGACTGTGCGCTGTCGGGGGGAGAGGAAGAGGAGCGTGAGGTGGACACGGAGCCGGGAACGCCGAGCCTGCCTGAAGATCCGCGCCGTCGGCCGCGAGGCCCTGACCAGCGGCGGGTGACACCGCCCGTCCCTCCCGCGCGGCGCGCCCGCCCGTCCAGCGCGCTCGGCGCCCGCGAGACCAGCGGCGTCCAGGTGCGCCTGGGCACGCGCGGAGGACGCGGCCAGAAGAACCGCGGCCGCGACCGTTCGCGTGACCATGCTCCCGCCGTCCCACCGCGGCAGCCGCCCCCGGGGTGGCCGGGCGACCCCGGGCCCGGGCCGGGGCCCCGCCCGCGGAGGCGGCGGCGCAAGACGTTCGCGGTCGCCGGACTGGTGTCGGGCATCGCCGCCGCCGCGCTGGTCGCCGGCGCGATCGTGCTGCTGCCCAGGTCGACGGGCGTGGAGGTCAGGCCGGAGCCGCAGTCGGTCGGCGGCACCTCCGGAACCGGCTCGGGCACCGCTCCGGGCACCGGTTCCAAGGGACGGCCGCCGCGCACGGGCACGCCGGTCGAGGTCGGCACCGCCGACGGGTCCCGGTACCGGATCGCGGCCGTCACGGCGGGCGCCGACGATGGCGGCGTGGCGCCCCAGCAGTCCTCGGCGCCGGTGCGCGCGTCCTCCCCGTACATCGACTACGTGCTGACCAACCCGTCGCGGCAGCGGGTGCTGCTGGACTTCCCCGGCGACGTCTTCCTCCGCCGCGCCCTGGTGGCGCCGCAGGCCCGCGGCCGCTGCATGTGGCAGGCCGGGGTGCCCGAGACCATGTGCACGCCGCCGATCAGGAGCGAGGTCGTCCGGACGCTCTCCGGCGGGCGGCTGGAGCCGGGCGACGGCGGCGACAGGTACATGCCGCCCGGAGCGTCCTATCTCGTACGGGCGACGGTGGACGTGCCGGTCGCCAAGGGGATCAGGCGGTCCGACCTGCGCCTCTACATCTGGAAGCAGCTCTACATGGCGGACCGGCTGGCCAAGGAGGCGCCCTTCCCGCGCTGACCGCCGCCCGCGCTCCGCGAACGAGCACGGAAGGGCCCGGGCCGCATGGCCCGGGCCCTTCGCGCGTCGAGTCCCCGGTGGACGCCGGGCCCGGCGGCCCGGCGCGAGGTGATCACTCGGCTTCGGGGTCGTCGGCGAGGATGCCGTACAGCCGGCGGCGGGCGTCGTTGACGACGTCCAGCGCGCGGGCCTTCTGGCTCTCGCTGCCGACGCTCATGACCTGGTGCAGGGCTCCCATCAGCTGCCCCACGGCCTCGCGTCCGCGCAGCGCGTTCTCGCCCGCGGCCTCGGTGACCTCCTCCCAGGGCGCGGCGGGCTGCGCGGCGACCTCCTCGCGGCCGCTCTCGCTCAGCGCGAACAGCCGCTTGCCGCCCTGCTCCTGGCTGGTGACCCGGCCCTCGTCCTCCAGCATCTGGAGCGTCGGGTAGACCGAGCCGGGGCTCGGACGCCAGACGCCGCCGGTGCGCTCGTCGAGTTCCTGGATCATCTCGTAGCCGTGCATGGGCCGCTCGGCCAGGAGGGCCAGCAGCGCGGCCCGGACGTTGCCGCGCCGGGTGCGCCGGCCGCGGCCGCCGCGTCCCCGGCCGCCGTGGTGGCCGAAGCCGGGCCCGCCGCCCCAGGGGCCGAACGGGTCGCCGCGGCGGGGCCGCTCCTCCGAGGTGATGAATCGTGCGTGTCTCATCGCAGTCTCCTCTGATCTGATCGGTTGCGATGCATTAACGATATATCGGTGAACGCTCGCGATGCAACTCCGAGACGGGGAGAGGGCGTGAGAGGGCGCACAGCGGACAGCATGCGGTGGCAGAGGGCGGTGTGCGGCGCAGTGTGCGCGCAGGGCACACCGCAGGCCGGACGATCAGCAGGGGAGCAGCGCTCGACCCCGCTGCCCGCGGCGAGACGCGATCAGGGAGCGGTGCGAGGCTCGATCAGGGAGCGGCGAGCTTGAGGTTGTCCAGGATGTCCTTGGTGGCGTTCCGGTTGTCGGTCTCCTTGACCCGGACCCACGCCCCGAACTTGCCGCTCTTGTCGCGCAGCCCGACCTCCACGACCGTCGGGGTACCGGCCTGGCAGCCGGTGTACCGGGTGATCGTGCCGGTCAGCGCCTTGTCGGGGGAGGTGTAGTTCTCCGGGGTCCCCTTGGTGCAGGTGCCGTGGCGGGTCGCGCTCGGCGGCGGCAGCTTGCCGGCGGTCAGGTCGGTGGTGAGGCCGATGAAGACGCCGGGGGTCTTGCCGTCGCCCACGAACCCCTGGACGCTCGGGGTGGCGCGGAGCACCGGCCGGGGCTGCTGGTCGGCCAGCCCGACGGTCGACGGGGGCCAGGTGGACTCCTGCCCGCGCGGCCAGACCTTCGGCACCGCCGCCCTGATCTTGCCGCTGGCGTCGGCGAGCTGGACGAAGTCCTTCGGCACGGCCGGCTTCTCCGGCCCCGTCGGCTTGTCCTCCCCGTTCAGCACCGTGCCGAGCGCCAGCCCGCCGACCAGGGCGATCGCCAGCACCACCGCGCCGATGATCAGCGGCGCCCTGTTCTTCTTGCCGCCCGGCCCCGCGGTGCCGCCGGGACGCCCGGGCAGGCCGATCTTCTTGAGCCGTCCCTTCAGGCCGCCCTCGGACGGCGTGCCGCCCTGCGGCGGAGGAGGCTGGAACCCCGTGGGAAGCGGCCCCTGCACAGGCCCAGGACCGGGGCCAGGACCGGGGCCAGGACCCTGCCCCTGGGGAGGGCCGCCCGTGGGGCCCTGAACGGGGAAGACCGCGGTCTTCCCGTCCTCCGGCGGCTGCGGTCCCTGCGGCCCCTGGGGGCCTTGGGGTCCATGCGGGGGCTGCGGCATGGGGAGCGAGACCGTACGGCCGTCGTCCACGTCTCCCTGCGAAGGGGGAGGGGGCTGGCGGTACTGGCTGCTCGGGTGGTCGACGACCGTCTGGTCCTGGTCGTCGACGAACGTCCTCGGGTTCTGGCTCTGGCTCGGCGGGGGCGACATCTCCGAGGTACGGAGCGAATCCTCCGACCTCGGGGCGTCCTCGCGCGTGGGCGGCTCCGGGGCGGGATACCCGGGAGGCTGGGACGGGGGAGGCTGCTGGTAACCCTGCCCCTGCTGCGGCGGAGGCGGAGGGCCGGGACGACCATGGCCGGTCGGCGGCGGGGGCGGCCCCTGGCTCGGCCCCTGCGAGTAGGAAGGCGGGTAGAACTGGTCCTGAATCGTCTGCGGCGCCTCTGGCTCCACGGGCGGGGGCGGGGGCGTGGGCCGGATCGGCTGCGAGGCGGAGGGCGTCACGGTCGGCCGCAGCGTCGACAGGGCCTCCGCGAACGCCTCGGCGGTAGGCCAGCGCTTCTCACGCTCGACTTCGAGCGCCCGCAGGACGACCTGGTCGAACGCGGGCGGCAGATCCTCCCGCAGCGAACTCGGCGCGACCCGTACCGGCGGCGGCCCCGGCGGACGGCCGGTGAGCATGTGGTAGGTGAGCGCCCCCAGGCCGTACACGTCGGCCCGCACGTCCAGACCGCCCCCGAACCGCGCCTGCTCGGGCGACATGTACCCGGGGGTGCCGACCGGGAGGGTGAACGCGCCCGAGGCGTGCGCGAGCGCCTTGGCCAGCCCGAGATCGGCGATCAGGAGCCGCTCCCCGCCGTCCGGAGCCGACTGGAACAGCACGTTGGACGGCTTGAGGTCACGGTGGATCACCCCGAGGGTGTTGATCACCTCGACCCCGTAGGCGATCTCCTCGGCGAGCGCAAGGGCCTGGGCGACCGGAAGTGGCCGTTCTCGCATCCGGTCGGCCAGTGTCCCGCGGTCGGCGTACGACATGACGAAGTAGGGCCGTCCGTCCGGCAGTTCGCCGATGTCGTGCACCCGCACGAGCCGCGCCGAGTCCGCGCGGCGGAGGATCCGCGCCTCCTCCAGGAAGCGATTGCGCACGTCGAGGTCGTCGATCAGGCTTCCGGACAGCACCTTGATCGCGACGTGGGAGTCGAGGGCGTCGTCGTGGCCCAGCCACACCGAGGCGAACGCCCCCGAGCCGAGGACGCGATCGATTCGGTAACGGCCGACCGTAGGAGGGAAGGACACTCCCGTATCATGCCCAACAAACGGGGAGTGTGTGCGAACGAGCATGGGGCGCGGCGATGGCATTCGATGAGAGGACCGAGGAGCTGGCCGTCAAGGCCGCCCAGGGAGACCAGGCGGCCCTCAACGAGCTGCTCGGCAAGATCCAGCCGGACGTGCTGCGGCACAGCTCGCGCTTCCTGCCCTGCCGGCAGGACGCCGAGGAGGCCTGCCAGGACGCGCTGCTGCAGGTGGCGCGCAACATCCACCGCTTCGAGGGGCGGTCCAGGTTCTCCACCTGGCTGCACGTCGTGGTGGCGAACTCGGCCCGTTCCACGTACCGCTCGCTGAAGCGGCGGTCGGTGGAGCAGGCGGGCGAGCTGCCCCAGCAGCGCCCCGACCCGCGCCGTACCAGCGTCATCGCGGGTTCCCGCGTCGACATCCTGGACGCCATGGAGGACCTGGAGGCCCGCAAGCCGGACCTGATCCAGGCGCTGGTGCTGCGCGACGTCTCCCAGCTGGAGTACGCGGAGATCGCCGAGCAGCTCAAGCTGCCGCTCGGCACGGTCAAGTCGCGGATCCACGAGGCGCGCAAGCAGGTGCGGCAGACCTTGGGCGAGTCCTACACCTGAGGGGCGGCTGAGGGAGCGGTACGGGCCGGGGCCGGGGCGTCAAGCAACGGCAAGTCCCGGGCAACCGTCTGCCAGGCGGCGGACGGGGTGCCGGGGCGTCCGCCAGCATGCGTTCATGCTCTCCTCAACCACGGCAGGCATGAGCAGCCTGGGCCTGGACGATCCGTTCCCGGGCGGCCTCGGCCTGGACGGCCCGTCCGACCGGCCGGTGTTCGTCATCGGATGTCCCCGATCCGGAACCACGCTGCTCCAGCTGATGCTGCACTCCCATCCGCGGATCGCGATCCCGGCGGAGAACCGGTTCCTGCTCGCGGCCTACACCGCGCGGTGCGAGTTCGGTGACCTGGAGGACAGGGACAACAGGCTTGCGCTGGCGGAGTGGATCACCGGGCGGGAGGCGGGCCGGTTCGGCGATCTCGGCCTGGACGCGGCGGCGGTGACCGAGGAGATCGTCGAGGGGCCGCCCACGCTCGGCTCCGCGCTGGGCATCGTGTTCCGCGCGTACGCCCGCCGGTTCGGCAGGCAGCGCTGGGGCGACAAGCGGCCCGGCCACGTCCGGTACGCGGGCACGCTGCTGCGGCTGTTCCCGGACGCCCAGTTCGTGCATCTCATCCGGGACGGCCGGGACTGCGTGGCCTCGCTCAAGGAGATGCCCTGGTTCCGGAAGGACGTCTACCACGCCGTGGCGATGTGGCGGGAGGCGATCGACGCGGGCCGCGGGCTGGCCGCGTGGCTCGGCCCCGACGCCTACTACGAGCTGCAGTACGAGCGGCTCGTCGCCGACCCCGTGGAGGAGCTGGCCAGCCTGTGCGAGTTCCTCGGCGAGGACTTCCACCCGGCGATGATCGAGCCGCAGGACCCGGCGCCGTGGGTCGTCCCGAGCCAGAAGGTGTGGCACGACCTGACCCTGTCGCCGGTCGGCACGGCCCGGGTCGGCGCCTGGGCCGGACGGCTGGAGCCGTGGGAGGCGGGCCTGGCGGAGGCCGCGTTCGGCGAGCGGCTCGCCGAGTACGGCTACGAGCCCGGCGACGAGGCGTGCCGCCCGTCCGCCAGGCAGTTCGCCACGTTCACGAAGATCAGCGCGCATCGGAGGCTGGCGCACCGCAAGGCCGACCTGCAGGAGCGCAGGCGGCGCCGCCGCGAACCCAACCCGGTCCGCTGCCTGCTTCCCGCGGCCACCGGCCCGCAGGTGCCTCCGGCGGCCGCCGCGCCGCTCGTGCCCGCGCCCCGCGCTCCAGAAGCACCGGCCGTCCCCGCCCCACGCATACCCGCCCCACGTGTCCCCGACCGCTTCGCGTAGCGCGAGGGGTCAGTCGAGGGCGGCGAGCTGGTCGGCGAACCAGCGCTGCGGCGGAAGCGCGGTCGCCGCGTCCGCCAGGCGCCGGGAGCGCGCGGCGCGCTCCTCGCCCGGCATGAGGAGGGCCCGGTGCAGTGCCTCGGCGGTCTGCGACACGTCGTACGGGTTGACCATGAGCGCGTCGCCGGCGAGTTCGGCCGCCGCGCCCGCCTCCCGTGACAGCACCAGCGCGCAGCCGCGCTCCGACACGACCGGGCCCTCCTTGGCGACCAGGTTCATGCCGTCGCGGATCGGGTTGACCAGCAGCACGTCCGCCAGGCCGTAGGCCGCCAGCGAGCGCGGATAGTCGTCGTTCACCTGGAGGATCAGCGGCTCCCAGGATGGGGTGCCGAACTCCTCGGAGATCCGCGCGGCCGTCCGCCGCACCGCCGCCGTGTACTCCCGGTACGCGGGAAGGTCGTACCGGGAGGGGTAGGCGAACGCCAGGTGCACGACCCGGCCCCGCCATTCGGGGTGGTCGACCAGCAGCTCCCGGTACGCGGCCAGGCCCCGGACGATGTTCTTCGACAGCTCGGTCCGGTCGATCCGCACGATCAGCTTCCGGTCGCCGACCTGCTCGCGCAGTGCCAGCGAACGGGCTGCGACGTCCGGCTCGGCGGCCCGCCGCCGCAGCGACTCACCGTCCACGCCCAGGCCGTGCACGCCGATCGTGGTGGTGCGGCCGCCGCGGGTCACCGTACGGGCGGCGCGGTCGATCTTGACGCCCGGCAGCCGCGCCGCGCAGCAGTCCAGGAACGCCTCCGCCCACCGGTCGCACAGGAACGCCGCGTGGTCGGCGCCCAGGATGCCGTCCAGCACCCGCTCGCCGATGCCGTCGGGCAGCAGGCCGTAGTACTCGGGCGGGGCCCACGGGGTGTGCGAGAAGTGCACGATCCTCAGGTCGGGCCGCCGGTCGCGCAGCATCCGCGGGGCCAGCGACAGGTGGTAGTCCTGGATCGCGGCCTTGGCGCCGGGCGCGGCGTCGCGGGCGAGGGCGTCGGCGAAGGCCGCGTTGTACGCCTCGTACGACTGCCAGTCGCGCCGTGCCTTCGCGTCGAAGTGCGGCGCGCTGGGGGTGTCGTACAGCAGGTGGTGGACGAACCACAGCGTCGCGTTGGCCACGCCGTTGTACGCGCGGTCGAAGGTCGCGGCGGGGATGTCGAGCATCCGCACGGCGGCGCGGCCCACGTCGTGCCCGGCCAGGTCGAGCCGTCCGTCCGGGGCGCGGCGCGAGGCGGTGCGGTCGCCCACGCCGAGGGCCGCGCACACCCACAGCACCTCGGGGGCCTTCTCGCCGTCCGTGGTCGTCGCGGTGCCCGCCTCCGTCACGCCGGCCAGCCCCGACACGAGCCCGCCGCCCCCGCGCCGCATGGTCAGCGCACCGTCGTCCGACAGCGAGAACGACACCGGACCCCGGTTCGACGCCACCAGCACTTGGCTCATACCGGCAGGGTCTCAGTTGCGAACCGCGCCCATCAAAGTGGCCCGGAGGAAACCACCATGTCGCCCGCCGGGTACTTCGGCGGGCGGCCACGGGAGGCCGCGGGCCGCCGGTTAACCGACGCGCCGTCGGGTACCGGTCGCGGATGAGCAGGTCCGAGACCACCAAAACCGTGCTCGTCGCGGGGACGGCCAACCTCATCCTGGCCGTCACCAAGCTGCTCGCCGGAGTCGTGTCCGGGTCGAGCGCCATGCTGGCCGAGGGCGCGCACTCGGTCGCCGACACCCTCAACCAGGGGTTCCTGCTGGCCTCGCTGCGGCGCAGCGCGCGCCCGCCCGACCGGCGCCACCCGTTCGGGTACGGCAACGAGCGCTACTTCTGGTCGCTGCTGGCCGCGTTCGGGATCTTCGTCGCGGGGGCCGGTTACTCGATCTTCGAGGGCGTCCTGACAATCACCGGCCACGAGGCCGGCGGCGGGGAGAGCGTCTGGCTGGCGTTCACCGTGCTGGGACTGGCGGCGCTGCTGGAGGGCACCTCCTGGCTGCGGGCGTACGTGCAGGCCCGCCGGGAGACCAGGGACAGCGGCCGGGACCTGGTGGAGCACGTGCGGCGGACCCCGGACGTGACGTTCAAGGCGGCGCTGTTCGAGGACACCGCCGCGATGATCGGCCTGACGTTCGCCGCCGCCGGGCTGGCGCTGCGCGAGATCACCGGCTCGGTGTTCTGGGACGGCCTCGCCTCCATCATGATCGGGCTGCTGCTGGTCGTGGTGGCGTTCGCGCTGGGCCGCGACAGCCGCAACCTGCTGATCGGGCAGTCGGTCGAGCCGGAGACCCAGCGCCGGATCCGCGCCGAGATCGCCTCGGCGCCCGGCGTGACCGGCGTGAACGAGCTGTTCACCATGCACTTCGGCCCGGACGAGGTGCTGGTGGCCGCCAAGGTGCACTTCTCCGACGAGATCAGCGCCGACGAGGCCGAGGACATCGCGGGCGAGATCGACCGGCGGCTCCAGGAGGACCTCCCGATCGTCCGGCACGTCTTCCTCGACCCGACGCAGAGCGAGGCCACGACCGCCGCCCGGGCCGAGGCGGCCCGCCGCCACCGGGCGCGCCTCCGCCGGGGCCGCCGCCCCGTCGGCTGACCCCCCGGACGGGCGATCAAGGTCAAAGAGAAGAATGATCAAGGTCGAGGCCGGGTAACGTCTCATCGGGTGAGACCCGCCTGTCTGGCAACCGGTCAGATCATGTAAAGTCACGCAGAGAACCCGATACCGCCCAGTCGGTGGTGGGGTTCTGGTGTATCCATAACCCATAACTTCATAACGCTCATCCAGAGGGGTGCAGGGAGCACAGTGGCCAAAGGGCCGGTCTTCCAGCTCAGCCCCACACAACTTCATAACGCTCAACCAGAGGGGTGCAGGGAGCACAGTGGCCAAAGGGCCGGTCTTCCAGCTCAGCCCCACACAACTTCATAACGCTCATCCAGAGGGGTGGAGGGACCGGCCCTGCGAAGCCCCGGCAACCACCTGGTTCGTACGCGCTCGCGATCCTGCGGGGCCGACCGGGAGATGGTGCCAACTCCGGCCTGTGACCAAGGTGGCACAGGGAAGATGGGGAGAAAGGCCTCGCTCCATGGCACTCACGCCTGCCAGCACGAACTCCGCCCGCTCCGGCGACCCCTCCGTGAACCTCGGCCCAGCGACCGCCCTGACGTGCCGCGAATGCGGGCACAGCAGGGAGCTCGGCCCGTTCTACGCCTGTGAGGAGTGTTTCGGCCCCCTGGAGATCTCCTACGACTTCGGGGGAGTCACCCGCGAGGGCATCGAGGCGGGGCCGCGCAACATCTGGCGCTACCGCGGGCTGCTGCCGGTGCCGTCCAACGTCGCCGAGACGCCCAACACCGAGCCCGGCCTGACCCGGCTGGTCCGGGCCGACCAGCTGGCCGAGTCGCTGGGGCTGTCGCGGCTCTGGGTGAAGGACGACAGCGGCAACCCGACGCACTCGTTCAAGGACCGCGTGGTCGCGGTGGCGCTGGCGGCGGCCCGCGAGCTGGGCTTCAAGGTGCTGGCCTGCCCGTCCACCGGCAACCTCGCCAACGCGGTCGCCGCGGCGGCGGCCCGGGCCGGGATCCGCAGCGCGGTGTTCGTGCCGTCCGACCTGGAACAGCAGAAGATCATCACCACCGCGGTGTACGCCGGCACGTTCATCACCGTGGACGGCAACTACGACGACGTCAACCGGCTGGCCTCGGAGATCGCCGGCGAGCAGGAGGACTGGGCGTTCGTCAACGTGAACGTGCGCCCCTACTACGCCGAGGGCTCCAAGACCCTGGGCTACGAGATCGCCGAGCAGCTCGGCTGGCGGCTCCCGGACCAGATCGTCGTCCCGGTGGCGTCCGGCTCCCAGCTCACCAAGATCGACAAGGCGTTCCAGGAGCTGATCAAGCTCGGGCTGGTCGAGGAGAAGCCGTACAAGGTCTTCGGCGCCCAGGCCGCCGGCTGCGACCCGGTGTCCGCGGCGTTCAAGGCCGGGCACGACGTCGTACGGCCGGTCAAGCCGTCCACGATCGCCAAGTCGCTGGCGATCGGCAACCCGGCCGACGGCCCCTACGTGCTGGACGTGGTCCGGCGCACCGGCGGCGCGGTCGAGGACGTCACCGACGCGCAGGTGGTCGAGGGCATCCGGCTGCTGGCCCGCACCGAGGGCATCTTCGGCGAGACCGCGGGCGGGGTCACCGTGGCCACGCTGCGCAAGCTGGTGGAGAGCGGCGCGCTGGACCCGTCCGCCGAGACCGTCATCATCAACTCCGGTGACGGGCTCAAGACGCTGGACGCCATCTCCGGCGAGGTGGGGCCGAGCGCCAACATCGCGCCGTCGCTGGAGGCGTTCCGCGCCTCGGGTCTCGCCTGACCCGCCGTACCGTCGTCGTAGGTCCTGTCCGATCCAGAGAGCATCTTGGAGAGCCAGCAATGAGCACCGTGTCCGTGCGGATCCCGACGATCCTCCGGAACCTGACCGGCGGCGAGGCCGAGGTCAAGGCCGAGGGCGCCACGCTGCGCGCGGTGGTGGCCGACCTGGAGGCCAACCACCCCGGCATCGCGGCCCGCGTCCTGGACGACAACGGCAAGATCCGGCGCTTCGTCAACGTGTACGTGGGCGACGAGGACGTGCGGTTCGCCGAGGGGCTGGACACCCCGACCCCCGAGGGCGCCCAGGTCTCGATCATCCCGGCCGTCGCCGGCGGCTGACCGGTGGGGGGGCCTCCCGAACGGGAAGCCCCTAATGCCGTACTTCTGAGGCCCCTTTTCACGGGTGTGCCCGGGTGGCGATCGTCGTCGCTCTCCGAGAACACCCGTGAAAGGGGGCTTTTGTCCTGCTAGGCCGGGTAAAGGGTTGGCATGGGAGTTGCGGAGGACATCGCGGAAGCGGTCGGGGCGCATCCCGGGGTGGCCGTGATCGAGCCCATCGGGTCCCGGGCGCGCGGCACCGCCACCGAAGCGTCCGACTGGGACTTCCGCGTCGTCGCCGAGGACTTCGGTGAAGTGGCGGCCGATCTCCCCGGAATCGTCGCGCCCCACGGTCCGCTCGCGGCCCAATGGGATCCGCTGGGCGACTGCGAGTCCTATCTGCTGATCTTTCCCGGCCCCGTCAAGGTCGATCTCCTCTTCGCGGACGTGGCGCGCAGCCGGAATCCGCCGTGGCGGGTCGGTCCCGACACCCTCGCGGCGATCGATTCCCATTTCTGGGACTGGTCACTGTGGCTGGTGAGCAAGCGTTACCACGGAATGACCGATCGCGTCCGTGGAGAACTCCTCACAATGAACCGGCACCTTCTCGAACCGATGGGAATCCGGCCGCTTCCGCTCACCCTGGAAGAGGCCGCCGACCGATTCGTACGCGCCAGGGACCGGCTGGAGACCCGCTACGGGATACGGATATCCCGGCGTCTGGAGGAGGAAGTCCGCCCTCTCGTACGCGCCTCGCACGGTGACCATTACCGGCCGTCCGGTCTTCGGTCATAAGGGCTGTCGTCCCTATCACGGCGCCTATATGGTCGACCCCGATCACGCCGCGTCGACCTCCGTCACGGTCCTTCGAGAACGGTGGGGACGCGGTCGAGGTTTCGCCGGGCCGCGCGGTAGAAGGGGCGTCGGTCCGAAGCATCAACCGTGGCCGGGGGCCACGGACGAGCGGCGGGTTTTGCTGATGGCGCAGGGCACAGTCAAGTGGTTCAACGCGGACAAGGGCTACGGCTTCATCGCGGTGGACGGCGGCCGGGACGTGTTCGTCCACTACTCGGCCATCGAGATGGACGGCTATCGCAGCCTCGAGCAGGGGCAGCGGGTGGAATTCGAGATCACGCAGAGCGACCGGGGTCCGCAGGCGGAGTCCGTGCGCACCATCTGACCGGCGATAGATCGAGCGCGCGGGACCCGGCTTCTTCCCCGAAGCCGGGCCCTCGCCGTGCCCGGGGTCAGCGCCGGACGACGACCGGAGCCTGCCGGTCGACCTCCCGGGCCAGCACCATGACCATGTTCTCGAAGGCCTGCTCGCCGTACTTGCGCTTGAGCACGCCGTAGACGTCCTTGCGCGCGCCCTCGCGGAGCATCTCCGACAGCACGGTGTGGTCGACCGCGCGTCCGGCGGCGAGCTCGTCGTAGGCGTGCCGCGAGAGCCGGAGCAGCTCCGGATGGGCGGCCGACTCCGCGAGGAGCATGCCCGCAGCGTCTCTGAGTTCCATGCGCGCAGTCTACGTCCGCGCGAGATCACCGGGATCGCGAAGCGGCGTACCCGCCGGGCGCTCCCCCCTGCCCGGACTGGGCGGGATGGCGTTCTCGTCCACCGAGAGCGGGGTTCTTGACAGGCGAATTCCGAATTGCGATTCTATTTTGGGCTCGCGCCGTGTGACCGCGGTCACTCACCACCCCCCCTTGAGAGGACGTGCTCATGCCGTACCTGACGATGACGAGCCGAAGAACCAGGTGGTCACGGGGCTGGGCGGCCGTGCTGCTGGCCGGCGCGCTGACCCTCGGCGGCGCGGCCTGGCAGCCCGTCGACGCGGCGCCCGCGGCGGCCACCGGCAACGGCAGGCCCGTCAGCCCGCCCGCTCCCAAGCCCGAACCGATCAAGGTCACCGAGCTGCCGCTGCCCCCGGTCACGCCGTCCACCGGCGAAGGCGCGTGCACCCCCGCGCTCAACCCGCACCGGACCGGATGCATCGGCCGCTCCGTCGACCTCCAGTCGGGGGACTTCCTGCCCGACGGCAGGCACGTCACCGCCACCGTGGACTTCGCGGGCGCACCCGCCGCGCCCGACCCGGCGAGCGTCTACACCGGCCGGCAGCTGATCATCGTCAAGACCGACGGGACGACCTTCCCGGGCGGCGACGCCTGGAAGTGCGTCACCTGCGGGGTGCCCGACGGCAACGCGGTCGGCCGCAGCGAAGCGATGGACTACCCCCAGACCTTCGACGACGGCAGGCGCCTGCTCGCCGGCACGAACATCATCGACTGCGGCCCGCACCGCCTCACCAGCCAGGCGTGCACCCCTGAGCGGACCCACATCTACCCCATCCGCTGGAACGTCACCCCCGACGGCTCCGGGCCGGGCGGGAGCATCCGCGAGCTCCGCCTGCACCCCGACAACGTCCACCTGGGCTTCAACGTCGCCACCGTCACCAACGGGAAGTTCAACCAGTACGGCTACCTGGCCCGCCTGAAGTTCAACCCCGCGCCCGAGACGGGCACGCCGCGGGCCCCGCGCTACGACCTGGTCAAGGTCACCAGGCTGTTCGACCCGGCCGACACCCAGCCCGTCAGCGTCGACCCCCGCCACCCCGACCGGCTGCGGATCAACCCCGAGGCCATCACGGTCGGCGAACTGCGCGGCTTCTCCGGCAGCGGCCGGGAGGTCACCTACGTCGGGTACCCGGGCGAGTCGTCCAACATCGACGTCTTCGCCGCCGACCTGAAGACCGGCAAGGTCCGCCGGCTCACCGCCCACCCCGAGTACGTCGACCCGGTCGACATCTCACCCGACGACCGGTGGACGGCCGTCATGGACACCCGCGGCACCGACCGCCAGATGTTCCTGGCCGGCATGCGCGGCATCCCGCCCGTCACCGACCTGATCACCACCAGCGCCACCTCGTCCACGCGCAACAACGGGCAGCGGCGGTTCTTCCAGCCCTACCTCATCGACCGGTACGGCGACCGCGGCTCCTACCAGGGCCAGCGGATCAACGCGGCGGGCGACGGCAGCCCCGGCAGCGTGAACGACCCGGAGTGGAACGGCAGGGCGGATCCGAAGTGGTCGCCCGACGGCACGAGCATCGTGTACTGGCAGGCGCTCACCGTCCCGCCCGCCTGCGGCGGCCACAACCCGCTCCCGTGCCGGCCGTCCACCGCGCCCGGCGGACGGACCGCCCGCATGATGATCGCCCGCCTCACCAGCCGCACGCCGCTGCGGCCGAAGCCCGTCGCCCCGATCTCGGACACCGTTCCGTGGGGCACGCCGTACGTCCCCGGCAGCCCGACCCCGGCCCGGCCGTACCCGCCGCAGGGCACCTACACCCTGAAGGGCAAGAAGTCCGGCTCGGCCAAGGTGACCATCACCGAGAACGCCGGCCGCACCATCATCAGCACGGTCGCCGTCAGCTACACGAACTACTCCGACGACGGCGCCCGCATCCTCAACGGCACGGAGAAGGTGGGGGTCCAGAACCCCACCCCGACCCTGAACAAGGTCGACTGGTACTCCGACCTCGTCCAGACGGGCCGGGACGGCCGGGTGCACGGCACCAAGAAGTCCAGCCCCGACGGGTTCCACCTGACCATCGACGTCCTCACCAACTTCTTCCAGGCCACGGGCACGCTGACGACCACCCTGGACGGCCGCGCCTACACCCAGCCCGCCAACGACACCTGATCCCGCGGGCGTGACCTCCGGTCTTCGCGTCGTCCCAGGGCGACGCGAAGACCGGAGGGACCAGCGGCCTGGGAAGCTTGGCCAATGGACGGCATCGCCCCTCCCTCCCGGACCGAGGTGGAAGCCCGATGGATCGCCTTGACGACCGGGTCGGCCACTCGGGAAGCGGTGCACGCCTGGACGCTCCAGTGGGTGGAGGGCGAGCACGCGACCGTCACGGACCCGATGGTCTGGAGCGCTTTGCTCCGGCTCCACGGCTTCGACATGACCGCAACACCTGAGGCGCCGAACATGATCGGCCATGGAGGCCGAGGGCGCTACGTCCATCCAGACGCCCACATCGCGCGAGAGTTGGCGTGCTGGCGGGTCGCCTGCCGCGAGTACGACGCCGATCCCACGGCCTGGCTCCAGCGCACGCGCGACCAGGCAAAGCGACATCGCCGCCCGTGAACCGGACCACCGCGTCCCCAGCGGCGGCGGGGCACCGCACCCTTCCAGCCCAGCCCCCCAGAATCGCCAGGTCATGGCCCTATTCTGCCGGGCGGTGGCGCGCCCCCGTGACCGCCGGTCAGCCGGGCGACGAGCCGGGGCGGCGCCGATGCGCGGCGCGCCGCGCGCCGCTGGAGACCGGCGCCCACGCCGCCCTCTTGACTCCGCGATGCCTCAAGGCACGCGACGAGGACACGAAGCGGCCGGTCCCGGCCTCACCGGAGCTGGTGGCAATCCTCCTCACGCACGTCGCAGGGTTCGGACGGCGGAAGACAGGCGGCTGTTCCGTGCCCAGCGGTGGGAACCGGCTCGCCCCTGTCAGCGACGAATCCGTGCGGCGGCGGGCTCGTGCTCACTGATGCCCAGCTCAAGACGCCCCTCGCGAAGCGACCGTATGACCTCCGGCATGCCCGCCTGACGCTGTGGCTGAACGGCGGCGTTCCGGCGGCCGACGTGGCGGCTCGGGCCGGGCACTCGGTGGCTATGCTGCCCTCCGGGGCACCGGACGGTTCCGCCCCAGGTCAGGGCAAGTCTGGCATGGTGGACGAGGTATCCCCTGGTGACGATGGTTGCCGCTTGCACTCGACAGGGTAGAGTGCTAAAAAACGGTTGGCACTCTACTGTGGAGAGTGACAATCCCACAGTCTGGATCGAGGCGACGAGGCCTCAGTCCGGCGGCGGAATGGCAGTCGTCGGGGAGGTCGTCCGTCGCGGGCGTCGGCTCGATCCATCAGGCCGTCTTGTTCCGGGAGGACTGGAGCCTATGGCTGCAAAGATGATCGCGTTCGATGAGGAGGCCCGTCGGGGTCTGGAGCGCGGGATGAATCAGCTCGCCGATGCCGTGAAGGTGACCCTTGGTCCCAAGGGTCGCAATGTGGTGTTGGAGAAGAAGTGGGGCGCTCCGACGATCACCAATGACGGTGTGTCGATCGCCAAGGAGATCGAGCTC
>NZ_JBHSON010000085.1:0-52309 GCF_042656285.1 Actinomadura rugatobispora
GGTGTCGCGGTACTTGCCGTTCCACTCGGTCCACAGCGGCGGGAAGTTGCCGACCTGGTAGCCGCCCTCGCCCACGTCCCACGGCTCGGCGATCAGCTTGACCTGCGACACCACCGGGTCCTGCTGGACCAGGTCGAAGAACGCCGCCAGCCGGTCGACGTCGTGCAGCTCCCGGGCCAGCGCCGAGGCCAGGTCGAACCGGAACCCGTCGACGTGCATCTCCAGCACCCAGTACCGCAGCGAGTCCATGATCAGCTGGAGCGCGTGCGGGCTGCGCACGTTCAGCGAGTTCCCGCAGCCGGTGTAGTCGAGGTGGTAGCGCTTGTCGTCGTCGCGCAGCCGGTAGTAGGCGGCGTTGTCGATGCCCCGGAACGACAGCGTCGGCCCCAGGTGGTCGCCCTCGGCGGTGTGGTTGTAGACCACGTCGAGGATCACCTCGATGCCCGCCGCGTGCAGCGCCCGCACCATCGCCTTGAACTCCAGCACCTGCTCGCCCAGCTGCCCGGAGGAGCTGTAGGCGTTGTGCGGCGCCAGGTAGCCCAGCGTGTTGTAGCCCCAGTAGTTGGTCAGGCCGCGCGCCACGAGCGCGTGCTCGGGGACGGACTGGTGGACCGGCATCAGCTCCACCGCCGTCACCCCGAGATCGGTGAGGTGGTCGATCATCACCGGGTGGGCCAGCGCCGCGTAGGTGCCGCGCCGCTCCGCCGGGATCGCCGGGTGCAGCCTGGTCAGCCCCTTCACGTGCGCCTCGTAGATCAGGCTCTCGTGGTAGGGCACCCGCGGCGGCCGGTCGTCGCCCCAGTCGAAGAACGGGTTGATCACCACGTTCTTCGGCATGTAGGGGGCGCTGTCGTCGGTGTTGAGGGCGTCGGGGTCGGCGAAGCGGTAGGAGAACAGCGACTCATGCCAGCTGAGCAGCTCGCCCCGCGTAACGCCCTCCACCGCCTTGGTGTACGGGTCGATCAGCAGCTTGGACGGGTTGCAGCGGTGGCCCTCGCGCGGCTCGTACGGGCCGTGCACCCGGTAGCCGTAGCGCTGGCCGGGGCCGACGCCGGGCAGGTAGCCGTGCCAGACGAACCCGTCGACCTCGGGCAGGTCGTGGCGCGTCTCCCGGCCCCCCGCGTCGAACAGGCACAGCTGCACGTGCTCCGCGGCCTCGGAGAACAGCGCGAAGTTGGTCCCGGTGCCGTCCCATGTGGCGCCCAGGGGGTAGGCCTCGCCGGGCCACACCTCCTGCATCTCCCCACCTTTCGGGTCCGGCGTGGCACGAGTTGCCACCGTCCCGGCCTTCGATTTTCCCCTACCCGCCGGACCACCGGGACCGGCACGCGGGGAACGGGGCGGTTCACCGCGCCGGGCCGCGGCCGCCGAGGGCGAACTCCGCCCACACCACGGTGTGGCGCCCCCGCCGCTCCGCGCCCCAGGCCAGGCTCAGCGCCTCGACCACGTGCAGGCCGCGCCCGCTCTCACCATTGTCGTCGGGGGCGCGCAGCCGCGGTGAACCGGCTCCCCCCTGGTCGGCCATCTCCAGCCGGAGGAGGTTCTCACCGGTGAGAAAGGTGATCGTGACCTGGCCGGCGCCGCCGTCCCCCGGGAGGCGCCCCGAACGGGAGTGCCGCACGGCGTTGGTGAAGAGTTCGCTGGCCACGACGGTGAGCTCGTACAGTCCGGGGAAGCCCGGGCCGAGCAGCGCCCGCGCGTACCGGCGCACCAGCGCGACGGCGGGCTCGACGCCCGGCAGCACGACGGCGCCCAGCACCGCGAGGGGGTCTTCCCGCGGGGAGCGCTGAACGTCCGGGGCTCGGGAGGCCATGGGCCGACTCCTCTCCGTGAGCGGAAGGCCGAAAGGGACCGGCTCACCTGGAGGTACGGCCGGCCGGGCGGGTAGCGCCGCCTCCAGAGCGGGAAATTTCCCCCTTTTCGGGGGCTCAGGAGTCCCGCTCGTCGCTCCAGACCTCCTCGTCCCCGGCGAACTCACCCGTGGGGCGCAGGCCCGCGCGGCGGGCGACGGCGGCGGAGGCGAGGTTGGCGGGGTGCACGTTGGCGGCCACGTGCCGCACGCCGTGCGCGGTGAGCCAGTCCACGAGCGCGCGGGCGGCCTCGGACGCGAACCCGAACCCCTGGTAGGGCATGCCGACCACCCACGCCACCGAGGCCCGCGGCCCGTCCCGGCCGGGGGTCACCGTGGCCTGGACGGTGCCGACGGCGCGGCCGTCCCGGCGCCGCCGCACGATCCAGTTGAGCCACTGCTCCTGGTGGAACGGCGAGGGGCCGGCGGCCAGGTGCTCGTACCGGGCCCGCAGTTCCTCCAGGGTGAGCGGGGCGCCGCCCATGTAGCGGTGCAGCCGGGCGTCGCCGAGCACGTCCGCCATCTCCTCGGCGTGGTGGACGGCCAGCGGTTCGAGCCGCAGCCGCGGCGTTTCGACGGTCTCGGTGATCGGCCGGTGCACCCGCCGACCCTATGCCCAGGCCCTAGGCCCCGGTGGCGGGGGCGGACAGCCGGTGCGTCCAGGCGCCCTCGGGGTGTTGGCGCGGGTCGAGCCACAGCCAGGGCTGGGCGCGGCGGAAGGGCAGTTCGGTGCCGGGCTGCCACGGGTACAGGCCGTTCTGGTCGGGCCACACCACCTGGAGGAAGGGCAGCGGCGGGCGGCGGTAGAAGGCGACGGCGCCGCCGAAGGCGCCCTCGTACCAGCGGGTGTCGACGGAGCGGAAGGCGGCCGGGCGGCCCCGGACGACGTCGTCGCGCTGCTCGCCGTCGGCGGGCGCGCTGTCCTCGGCGACCGCGCGGCCGAGGGAGTTGAGGATCTCCTCCATCTCGTACACGTCGCCGCCGAACATGGCCAGTTCCGGGGAGCGGTGGCTGTGCCAGAGCCCGATGGTGTACGCCCAGCCCGGCGCCGAGTCGCCGGCGGGGACCAGGACGACGCTCCAGCCGTACTGGGTGATGTGCACGATCGTGCGGAGTTGGAAGTTGTCCAGGCGGTCGCGATCGCCGTAGTCGTGGCAGATGATGCATGCGCAGGCGGGGCGGCCGTCGGACATGGTTGTCAGCTTAAGGCCAGTGATCGCCTTCGCCGACCGGATGTAACGTGCATATGCACGTGCATCGCCGGTTTCGGGTGATTCCGCCCCTCGACTTTGGTCCATGGGCCGTGGCCGGAAGGCGGTCGTCCACCCGGACCGGTGCGGTTAGCGTCGGGGCATGCCGCTGACGATCAAGGGGATCTCCTACACCGTCGAGGAGCTGCCGCCCGAGGTCGTGCGCCGCGATCTGGCCGCCGTCCGCGACGCGCTGCACTGCACGACGGTGATGCTCATCGGCACCGACACCGCGCGGCAGATCGAGGCCGCCCGGCAGGCCCTGGAACTGGGGCTCGCGGTCTACATCAGGCCCTACCTCCCCGACCGGCCCCACCGGGAACTGCTGGACCACCTCGCCGCCACGGCGGCCGCGGCCGAGGAACTGCGCGCCCGGTTCCCGGACCGGGTCACGCTCCTGGTGGGCAGCGAGTTCTCCCTCACCGCGCCGGGGATGCTCCCCGGGCCGCGCGTCTTCGTCCGCCTGCAGGTGCTGGTCCGGCCGCGGCTGCGGCGCCTGTTCGACCGCCGCGTCACCCGCGGGCTCAACGCGCTGCTCGCCGACGCCCTCGCCACCGCGCGGCGCTCCTTCCGCGGTCCCGTCACCTACGCCGCCGGCTTCTGGGAGGACGTGGACTGGTCGGGCTTCGACATCGTCGGGATCAACCTCTACCGCCTGGGCACCGACCACGCCGGCTACGAGGAGAGGCTGCGCGCCCTGCGGCGGGACGACGGCAAGCCGGTGGTGGTCACCGAGTTCGGCTGCGGCGCGTTCACCGGCGCCGACCTGATGGGGCCGGGGTCGTTCCGGATCGTCCGCTGGTTCGCCGACCCGCCCCGCGTCCGGGACGGCCACGTGCGCGACGAGCGCACGCAGGCCGCCTACCTCTCCGACCTCATCGGCCTGTACGGCGAGCACGGCGTGGACGGCTGCTTCGTGTTCACCTTCGCCATGCGCGACTTCCCCCACCGCGCCGACCCGGGCCGCGACCTCGACATGGCCGGGTTCGGCGTGGTGAAGGTGTCCGCCGACGACCCCGGGCGGTGGGAGCCGAAGGAGGCCTTCCACGAGGTGGCCCGCCGCTTCGGGGCATGAGCGGCGGGCCGCCCGCGGTCAGCCGGTCCCGGTCTCGGCGCGCCGCCACATCTGGAGGTAGACCTCCGCGCCGCGCGCCAGGTCCTCGGTGATCTCGGGTCCGGCGAGGGTGCGCATGTCGGCGATCCAGTCCGGGACGAGGCCGTAGTTGGCGACGCCCTCGGTGTTGACGTCCCAGGTGCGCAGGCCGGTGCGCTGCCGGTCGAGCGTCACCCCGGGGTCGACCGGCGAGGTGAACGGGTACTGCAGCCGGTTCCCGTCGTTGCCCGCGCGCGGCGGCGGCAGCGCGCCCATGCCGTTGGCGTCCAGGCCGTAGCCGTACCCGAAGGCGCGGCCCGGGGCGCGGTGCTCCTTGTTGGCCCGCCATTCCCGGACGAACTGGTCCGCCGCGTGCCCGTACCCCGTGATCATCCCGCCCAGCCGGTAGAGGCGGCGCGCGTAGTTCCCGTCCATCCAGCTGTGCGACGACACCACGCCCGAGTAGTCGTGCTCCTCCAGGATCGCGAGGGTCCGGTCGGCGGCCTTGACGCTCATGTGGTCGATCTCGACGATCATGTTGCGGTCGATCAGGCCCTTCAGCGCGTACTCGCCGAGCTCGCTGAGGCCGTGCACGTTGCAGTGCGGCGGGCTGGGATACAGCGGCAGGGTGAGCCCGGCCTGGCCGAGCCCGCTCAGCGGCCCCCGGAGCAGGTCGCCCAGCGCGCCGGACGGCTGGATCGCGTTGTCGTGCTCGGTCCCGGTGCACGGTTCCACCTGCCAGAACCGCCCGGTGCCCAGGAAATTGCCCAGGTTCACGATGACGCCGGTGGTGCCGGAGTCGAACCGCACGCCGCACAGCGCGTTGTCGAACTTGTGGCACAGGAACATCGAGCTGACGCCGAGGTCCTTCATCTCGTCCAGGCCCCGGTCGATCTGCTCGCGCGTGCATCCCGGCCGGCCGCCGGCCTGCCGGCAGCCGAACGGCTCGGACGCCTCGACGCCGAGGACCACGGCCAGCTTCCCGTCCTCGATCACCTTCCGGGCCTCGGCGGCGCCGCGGACGATCCGGAACCAGCCCTTGCCCGGGCCGCCGTTCAGCCGGTCGATGTAGTCCTGCATCTCGGTCATCCGCCGGGCCTCGAGCCGGACGATGTCCATCTCGTCGCAGGTGTTGCTCTTGATCGGGTAGATCTCGCAGATCTGCCGGTTGGCGACCAGGTGGTTGACCAGGACGCGCTGGCCGGCCCGCCAGGATCGCTCCAGCCACGTGTGGTACGCCTGCTGGTGGGTGCGCGAGTCCCAGGCGGGCCAGTCCTTGAACGTCGGCCAGCCGACCGGGTCGTGGGTGCCCAGCGGGGTGCCGTGCCTGGTGAAGTTCTCGAACCAGGCCAGGGCGCCGTTGCCGGCGTGGTCGAAGCAGTCGCGCAGCGCCGCCTGGACGCCGGCGGGGTCGAAGGGCTTGCCGCAGAACAGCCTGCCGCCGAACGCCTCGTACGCCATCAGGTGGGTGTGCGCGTCGACGTACCCGCGCACCTCCCCGTCGGGGGTCGTCCCCTTGAAGGGGGCGCCGGTCGCGCCGGTGCCCGGTTCGGGCACCCGTCCGGCGGTCGCGGCGGCGGTCGCGGGTTGCAGGGGGGCGGCGAGGACGGCGAGCAGGAGGGCGACGAGGGTCAGGGCGAGCGGTGCCAGAGCGGAACGCGACAGGGGGCGGATGTCGGACATGCGCACCTCGACGTGGGGGAGCGTCCCGTGGAGGATCGTTCCACGGCCGTTGGTGCAGGGATATCACCGATCCGGAAGAAAGTGAATAAGGCTCATGTTAACGGTCGGGCCCCAGTGGCCTAATATGAATGTCTCTCACGTTGTCTCGGGGCGGAGCAGGCAGGAGCGGACCGTGCAGGAGCCGACCATCGACGCGCTTCCCCGCTTTCCCGGCGGCTTCCTCTGGGGAACGGCCACCTCGGCGTACCAGATCGAGGGCGCGGTCGCGGAGGACGGCCGCGGCACCAGCGTCTGGGACGCCTTCTGCGCCGCACCCGGCCGGATCAAGAACGGCGACACCGGCGCGATCGCCTGCGACCACTACCACCGCTGGCCCGAAGACCTCGCGCTGATGGCCGGGCTGGGCGTGAACGCCTACCGCTTCTCGGTCGCCTGGCCCCGGATCCAGCCCGAGGGTCGCGGCGCCGCCAACGCCACGGGCCTGGACTTCTACGACCGCCTCGTCGACGCCCTCGCGGAACGCGGCATCGCGCCCGCCCTGACCCTCTACCACTGGGACCTGCCGCAGGCGCTGCAGGACGACGGCGGCTGGATGAACCGCGACACCGCCCACCGCTTCGCCGAGTACGCGGCCCTGGTCGCCGACCGGCTGGGCGACCGCGTGCCGACCTGGATCACCCTGAACGAGCCGTTCGTCCACATGACCGAGGGCTACGGGCTCGGCACCCACGCACCGGGCGAGGCGCTCCTGCTGGACGCCCTGCCCGCGGCCCACCACCTGCTGCTCGGCCACGGGCTCGCCGTGCCCGCGCTGCGCGAACGGACCTCCGGCCAGATCGCGATCACCAACAACTACAGCCCCGTCTGGGCCGCCACCGGCTCGTCCGCCGACCGCGCCGCCGCCACCGCCTTCGACGCCCTGCAGAACCGGCTGTTCACCGATCCGGTGCTGCTGGGCCGCCTGCCCGACCTGACCGCCTTCGGGATCGGCGACCCGCCGTTCGTCCGGGACGGCGATCTCCGGACCGTCTCCGCCCCGATCGACCGGCTCGGCGTCAACTACTACAGCCCGACCATGGTCGCCGCCCCGCACACGGCGCCCGCGCCGTCCGGGCCGTCCGGGGCCTCGGTCCTCGGCGAGGTCGGGGACCGGCTCGACGGCGCGGGCCTGCCCTTCCAGGACACCCCGATCGAGGGCTACCCGTCCACCGCGTTCGGCTGGCCGGTCGTGCCGGACGGCCTGCGCGAGATGCTGGTCGCGCTCCGCGACCGGTACGGCGACGCCCTCCCGCCGATCCTGGTCACCGAGAACGGGTGCTCGGCGCGGGACGAGCCCGGCCGCCCCGACCTGGAGCGGATCGAGTACCTGGACGGCCATCTGCGCGCGCTGCACCGGGCCGTCGAGGCCGGGGTGGACGTGCGCGGCTACTTCGTGTGGTCGCTGCTGGACAACTTCGAGTGGGCCGAGGGGTACGACCAGCGGTTCGGGCTTGTCCACGTCGACTTCACCACGTGGGAGCGCACGCCCAAGGCGTCCTACCACTGGTTCCGGAGGCAGCTCGAAGCGCAGCGCCGTCCCGCCCGGTGAAAGGGGCGGGCGGTCAGCGGAGGCGCACCACGACGCGTCCGGTGTGCGCGTCGCGGCCGAGCAGGACGAACCTGGCGAGCACGGCGAGGGCCAGCAGGCACGCCCCCATCTCCAGGGCCTCCTCGACGCTGGTCCCGACGGCGTAGACGACGTCGGCACCCTGGCGGCGCGCCCATCCGTTGAAGCTCTCGACCACCAGCGCGCCCGTCAGGTAGGCGGCCAGGGCGCCGAGCAGGCCGCGACGCAGGTCGGGCGGCAGGCGCCGGGCCCACAGCACCGCGCAGAGCGTTCCGGTCAGCGCGAGGGCCGCGCCCGGCAGGACCCAGGCGTAGGTGGGGAGGGCGAGGCCGAGCTCGCGGGCCCACGCGCGGCCGGGCCCGGCGAGCCGTTCGTGCACCTGCACCGTCTCGTCGATGCTGAGCCAGGCGGCCGCCGCCTCCAGCGCCGGCCAGGAGCGGCGGCCGGGACGGGCGTCCCGGCCGGACAGCACCGCCGCCACGAGCGCCGTCCCCGCCACCGAGAGCAGCAGCGTGCTGTTCCACCAGGTGGCCAGGTTCGCCTCGGCGCCGACGTTGAACGCCCATCTCAGCGCCGGCACCGGCTCGACGTAGTGGTGGAAGCCGCGGATGGCGAGATCGGCGGCGACGAGCGCGGCGGTGATCCCGGCCGCGATCGGCAGCACGGCGCGTCCCGGCCGGCGGGGCGTGTCCGCCGGCCGGGACCCGTGCCTGACGGGAGGTGCGCCAAGGGCGTCCTGAGGGGTCATGGCGCGGAAAGCTAGCGGCGCATGATGAGGAGAACGCCCCCGCGTTCGTCGCGGGCCCTCGCCCTTCGCCCGTGCCCGTCCGCTGTTTCCCAGGTCAGCGAGCGGGCGCGGGCGAACGCAGATGAAGAAGCCCTCATCGGCCTCTCATCATGCCGGTCGCCTGGCTAGGCGAATCGCGAGCAGGCCAAGGTGAAACGGACGGAGGCGATGTCGCCGGCGTAACCGGACCCTGCCCGCGAGGCTTCGTGCAGCGCGCCGCACGCGCGGCCGGCGTCGCGGGCCCTCACGTACTTGCGCGCCTGGTTCAGGTTCTTCTCCACCTGCTTGAGCGCGCGGTCGTGCCGGTCCTTGCGGTCGGCCTTGACGTGCGCCCGCAGCTCCGCGATCTGCGGGGCCGCGGTCGTGAACCGCTTGGCGTCGATGTCGTCCAGCAGTTGCTTGAGGACCGCCGGGACATCGGAGAGCAGCCCGGTCGCGCCCAGGCCGAGCAGCTCGTCCATCGCCTCGTAGCCCGCGTCGTTGGTCGTCGACCAGACGGGCGTGCCCCGCGACACGACGTCCTCCACCGCGCACGAGGCGGAGCCGGGATGCGACCGCTCGCCGCGCTGGTAGGCGGCGACCCGGGCCGCGTAGTCGGCCTTGCACTCGGTGGTGTCCCGGGACGCGGTGATCCACTCCGGCCACAGCCGGATGTAGTCCACGCCGGCGTCGATGAACGCGCCGGCGTCCGCGGCGGTGGCGATGAAGCCCAGGGTGGTCAGGCCCGGGTCGAGCCGCTTGAACTCGCCGAGCGCCTGGACCGTGCGCGGACCCACGATGACCTGCGAGGCCATGCCGTGCTCCTGGGTGATCCGGACGATCTCCGGGACCCGCGAGGCGTCCTTGATGTCGAGCAGCAGGCGCACGCCGCTGCCCTTGACCGCCTCCAACGTCTCGGTGTAGGTCGGGACGCGCTCCCCGGCGAACTCCTCGCCCGCGTGGCCGCCCGCGTCCAGCGCCTTGACCTGGGCCAGCGTGAGGTCGCCGATCCGGCCGGTGCCGTCGGTGGTCCGGTCGACGGTGTCGTCGTGCAGGATGACGATCTGGCCGTCCTTGGTGAGGCGCAGGTCGATCTCGATGGCGTCCACGCCCATGGCGATCGAGTTGCGGAACGCGGCGAGCGTGTTCTCCGGGAACCCGGGCGACAGCCCGCGGTGGTTGACGAGGGTGAGTTCGGCGTCGGGATAGGGGAAGGGCGCGGTCCGCTCGGGAGCGGCGTGCGCGGGCCCGGCCAGGGCGAGCGGTACGGCGACGGCGGCGGTCAGCACCGCGAGCGCGGCCTTCCGCGTCCACGAGGTGGTTCGGTGTGTCACATCCGGAAAATAGGGATGTTTCATGATCTACCACGCACTACGGAATGAACGTGAGATCTCGGATGCCGGAACCGTTGCTCGCGGCCGACCTGACCCGGGGCCCGCGCCCGCCGGATCAGATGGTGCCCGCGGCGGCCAGGGCGGCGACCTCCTCGTCCGCCAGGCCCAGGAGGCCGCCGTACACGTCGGCGTTGTGCTGGCCGAGGGCAGGGCCCAGGGAGCGGACCTCGCCCGGAGTGGACGACAGCTTCGGGAACACGTTGTGCATCGGGAAGTCGCCGAAGTCGGGGTGGGCCATCCGGATGATGGCCTCGCGGGCCCGGTAGTGGGGGTCGGCGAGCATGTCCTTGGCACGGTAGGTGAGCCCGGCCGGGATGCCGTTCTCGTGCAGGAGCTCCAGCAGCGCGGCCGAGTCCTGCCCGGCCGTCCACGCGCCGATGAGGTCGTCGAGCTCCTCGGCGTGGGCGCCGCGGGCGCCGTGCGTGGCGAACCGCTCGTCGTCGGCCAGCTCCGGACGGTCCATCAGCGCCGCCAGCCGCCGCCAGATCGTGTCGCGGTTGGCGGCGATGAGGACCGGCCCGTCCTTGGTGGGGTAGACGTTGCTGGGCGCGACGTTGGGCAGCACCGAGCCGGTGCGCTCGCGCTGGTAGCCGGCGATCTCCCACTCGGGGATCAGCGACTCCATCATCGCCAGGACGGCCTCGTACAGCGCCGAGTCGACGACCTGGCCGCGCCCGGTGCGGTGCCGCGCGTGCACGGCGACCAGGGTGCCGAGCGCCGCGAAGGTGCCCGCCAGCTCGTCGCCGAGCGAGATCCCGGCGCGGGACGGCGGCATGCCCGGATCGCCGGTCACGTACCGGATCCCGCCCATCGCCTCGCCGATCGAGCCGAACCCGGCGCGGGGCGCGTACGGGCCGTCCTGCCCGTACCCGGTGACCCGGGTGATGATCAGCCCGGGGTTCTCGGCGTGCAGGTCGGCGGGCGCCAGGCCCCAGCGCTCCAGCGTGCCGGGGCGGAAGTTCTCCACCAGGACGTCGGCGCGCGCGATGACGCGGCGGGCCAGCGCCTGCCCCTCGGGCGTGCGCAGGTCGCAGGTGACCGACTTCTTGTTGCGGGCGAGGATCGGCCACCACAGCGACTTGCCGTGCGGCTTCTCCCGCCCCCACTCGCGCATCGGGTCGCCGGCGCCCGGCGGCTCGATCTTGATGATCTCGGCGCCGAAGTCGCCGAGGAGCTGGCCGCAGAACGGGCCGGCCAGCAGCTGGCCCATCTCCACGACCCGCAGGTCGCCCAAGGCTCGGGGGGAGGTGTCTTCGCTCATCGTTCCCTGTCGTTCATCGTTCCCGGTCGCTGGTGTCCTCGGCGGCGGTCGCGCCGCGGAGATGGGCCGCGGCGGCGCGCACGTGGGCGCGCATCACCGACTCGGCCCAGTCCGGGTCGCCCGCGGTGATGGCCGCGACCAGTTCCCGGTGGTGGTTCATGCTCCGGGCCATGGCGTCCGCGTCGTACCGGCGGAAGGTGCCGAGGATCAGCGGGGCGTGCATGACCGAGGTGAGCATCCCCGGCAGCCGGCGGTTGCCGGAGGCGTCGATGACCGCGGCGTGGAAGCGGGAGTTCAGCTGGGCGACCCTGCCGAGGTCGCCGTCCGCCGCGGCCCGCTCCATCGCCGCGCACTGGCCGCGAAGAGCGTCCAGGACGGCCTCGTCCTGGCCGAGCCGGGCCGCGCGCGCCGCCGCGTACGGCTCCAGCAGCGAGCGCAGCTCGAAGATCTCGGCCAGGTCGTTCCGCGTCCACCGCACGACCCGGGCGCCGCGGTGCGGCAGCACCTCGACCAGCCCGTCGGCGCCGAGGCGCTGCAGCGCCTCCCGCACGGGGGTGCGGGAGAGGCCCAGCGTCTCGGCGAGTTCGGCCTCGCCGAGCCTGCTGCCCGCCTCGGCCTCCCCGGACAGGATCATCTGGCGCACCGCCTCGTAGGCGGTGTCAGTGGCGCGGGCCATCGATACTCCTTGACGTATTGCATGCAATATAGTCGAAAGAACAGGGAAACTGCGAGCTTGGGAGACAGATTGCATACAACAGTGCTGGAGGTCGGTCCTCGGGACGGCCTCCAGAACGAAGCGCGCACGCTGTCCCCGGAGGACAGGATCGCGTTCATCACCCGCTGCGTGGAAGCCGGGGCGCGCCGGATCGAGGCCGTCTCGTTCGTCAACCCCAAGCGCGTGCCGCAGATGGCGGGCGCCGAAGAGGTCATGGCCGGCGTGCCGCGCCGCGACGGCGTGTCCTACAGCGGCCTGGTGCTCAACCGGAGGGGTCTCGACCGCGCCCTCGCCGCCGGGGTGGACGAGGTGAACGTGGTCGTGGTCGCCTCCGACACGTTCAGCGTCCGCAACCAGGGCTGCACGACCGCCGAGATGCTGGACGCCTGGGACGCGATCGCCGCGGCCGCCGCGGACGCGGGCGTGCCCGCCGGGGTGACGATCGCCGCCGCCTTCGGCTGCCCCTTCGAGGGGGAGACGCCGCCCGCCCGGGTCGCGGAGATCGCCCGCCGCGCGCACGCGGCCGGGGCCTCGGAGATCGCGCTCGCCGACACGATCGGCGTGGGCGTCCCCGCGCAGGTCCGCGACCTGACGCGGCGCACGCGCGAGGCCGCCCCCGGCACCCCGCTCCGCTTCCACTTCCACAACACCCGCAACACCGGCTACGCCAACGCCCTCACCGCCGTGGACGAGGGCGTCACCGTCCTGGACGCCGCCGCCGGCGGGTTCGGCGGCTGCCCCTTCGCGCCCGCCGCCACCGGCAACATCGCCACCGAGGACCTTCTGTACGCGCTGCACCGCAGCGGTATCGACACCGGGTACGACATGGAGGCCGTCGCCGCCACGGGCATCTGGCTCGGCGAGCTGCTCGGCAAGCCCGCCCCCGCCCTCCTGGGCCGCGCCGGCCCCTTCTGATCAGGCGGGGAGCGACAGGTGGCGGGGGTTGGCGACCGTCAGCTTGTCCACGACGGACGCGCGGACCGCCGCCACGACCTCCTCCATCCGGCCGTCGAGCCGGCCGGTGCGGATGGCCAGGGCCAGGTCCGCGTCGTCCGCGCAGCCCAGGGCGCGCAGGCGCTCGCGGTGCGCGACCCAGTGCGCGTCGCCCAGCAGCAGCTCGCGCCGGGCGACGCGCAGCGCGGACGCCGCCACGCGGGCGTGGAAGCGCAGCCGCTCGTCGGGCTGCTCCGCGCCGTCCAGGAACGCGGCGGCCGCGTCGATGAGGGCGGCCGCGCCGGGACGGTCGTGCGGGACCGACGCCGCGCGCGCCCCGGCGGCGGCGCCGTCGCCGTCGAGCGGATCGGGGACGGTGACGGGGGAGGTCAGGCCCAGGGCCAGCAGCAGGTCGTGCTCCTGCTCGCAGACCTTCCGGCCCAGCACCGCGTACTCGACCGACGGGTCGGAGCCGTCCAGGAAGCGCTCGGCCTGGTGGCGGCACAGGACCGTCCAGCGCAGCGTGCCGAACACCTCCCACCAGCGCAGCGCCCCGGGCGCGGGCGGCGTGCCGCCCGCCGCGGCGTACCCCTCCAGCAGCGCCTCGCGCGGGCCGAAGCCGCCGACCGGATCGGGCGCGCCGAACCGCCACGCCTTCACGCACAGCCAGCCCAGGTCCTCGGCCGGGTCTCCGGCGTGCGCCAGCTCCCAGTCCAGGACGCCGCGGACGCCCGGCTCGCCGACCATCAGGTTGCCGTTGCGGAAGTCGCCGTGCACGACCGACCGGCGGGCGGACGGCTCCGGACGGTGCCGGTCCAGCCAGCGCAGCGCCAGTTCCACGGCGGGACGCGGCTCGGCGAAGCCGTCGTAGCGCGCGGCGATCTCCTCCAGCGGATCGCCGTCCGGCAGCCCCGGGACGGCGCCGGGCGGGATCGTGTGCAGCCGCGCGAGGATGGCGCCCAGTTCGCGGGCGAGGCGCGACCTGACCCCGGCGAAGCGCGCGTCGCGCAGCAGGCGGCGCGGGATCGTCTCGCCGTCCAGCCGCTCCATGATCAGGTAGGGCGGGCCGAGCAGGTCCGGGCCGTGGTCCACGAGCCGGGGGACGGGCACGCCCGCGGCCGCCGCGGCGGCGAGCAGCGCCGCCTCCCGGGCCATTGCCGCAGGGTCGGGGGACGCCGGCGGGTCGCGGCGCAGCACCAGGGCCCGGCCGCCGGCGTCGAACGCCCAGGTCTCGCGGCTCGCCCCGCCCGAAAGCCGGCGCAGCCCGGTCACCTCCGCCGCCAGCGCCGGGAGGGCGGCGAGCGCCGCGGCGATCCCCTCGGCCGTCCCGGCGGCGGGGGCCGCGTCCTGCACGGTCATGACCGGGCCGCGCGCTGCGCGTCGGCGAGGGCGTGCAGCGGGTCGGCCCCCCTGCTGTCGGCGTACTCCTCGATGCGCGCGATGCGGCCCCGGCCGTCCACGGTGACGAACAGGCAGGCGGCCACCTCGATCGGGGTGCGGCCGGCGTCCAGCAGGCGGCCGCGCAGTACGTGCCGCTGCACGTAGCCGTCCGGGAGCGGATCGCGGCGGAGCACCTCGTAGCGGAAGTCCTCCAGGTTGCGGGCGAGCCAGCGCAGCGTCCGCAGGTTGTCCTCCACCTCCTGCTCCGCCCCGCCGCCCTCGCCCGGCCCGTTGTGCCAGATCTTCGCGCCGGGCGCGTAGAGGGCGCGGAGCGTGTCCGCGTCGCCGCTCGTGATGGCGGTGATGAACTGGTCGGCGAGGTCCTGGTGCACGGGGTCTCCTCGTGGGGATGGGGCGGGTCAGTCGTCCGGCGGCAGGCCGAGGGCGCGGATGTTGAGGGTGTCCAGGGTGTCCAGGAGCCGCCGCGTGGCCGGCGGGTCCTCGCCCTGGACGAGCCAGAGGTACAGGGAGTGGTCGACCATCGCGGCGAGCGCGCGGGCCGTCGTCTCGGGGTCGAGGTCGGCGGCGACGAGCCCGGCGCGCTGCCACCGCTCGATCGCCTTGGCGGAGCGTCCGACGGAGAGGGCGCGGTGCTTGCGCCGCATCTCCTGGAACTCCTCGTTGAACGTCGCGACCTGCTCGATGATCGCCATCATCCTGGCGTTGCGCAGGTACGCCTCGTAGTAGGCGCGGTTGGCGCGGCGTATCCGCGCGGCGGGGGAGGGGGCGCCGGACGGCCCGTCGGCGGCGGGCCGGGAACCGGGGCCGGGCACGGCCGAGTGCCGCGTCATGTCCTCGAAGAGGCGGTCGGCGATCTCCAGGAAGACCGCCTCCTTGGACGGGAAGTAGGTGTAGAAGGACCCGTAGGCGACCTTGGCGTGCCGGGTGATGTGCGCGACCCGGGTGTCGAGGAAGCCGCGCTCCTCGAACACCTCCCGCGCGGCGGCGAGCAGCCGCTCCCGCGTCCGGGCGCCGCGCTCGGTGAGCGGCATCGGCTGCCCGCCCCCGTCCGCCGGCCGCGCCCCGTCCGCGGGCCGCGCCTGGTCCGGATCCGCGCCGCTGCCCATGTGGTGGTCCTCCCTCTCCCGTTCCCGCCGCTCCGGCGGGGTTGACAACCCGATGGTGGCAGGAACAGGATCCGAGCATCGAGCAACTTGATATGACTGTCAAGTCAACTCCGAGGAGGCGCGATGGACGGCACCGGGCCGGAGGATCCATGCTGATCAACGACATCGTCGAGTACGCGGCCCGCAAGCACCCCGGGCGGACCGCGCTGAGGTTCGAGGACGAGGCGATCACCTTCGCCGGGCTGCGGGACCGGGTCCGGCGCGTCGCCAACGCGCTGCCGTCGATCGCCGCGCCCGGCGACCGGGTCGCGGTCCTGGCGGGGAACCGGCCCGAGTACGTCGACCTCTACTACGGCGTCCCGGCCGCGGGCATGGCGCTGACCCTGCTCAACCACCGGCTGCACCCGTCCGAGATCGCCGCGCTGGTCGACCACGCCCAGGCCACGGTGCTGATCGTGAGCGCCGAGCACCTCGCCGCGATGGGCGGGCTGCGCGAGGCGATGCCCACCGTGAAGCACCTCGTCGCCCTCGACGGCCCGGACGCCGCCGCCGACCTCGCCTACGCCGACCTGGTCGCGGCCGCGCCCGCCACCGAGCCGCCCCGCGCCGACGAGGACTCCGCCGCCTGGCTCGTCTACACCAGCGGCACCACCGGAACGCCCAAGGGGGTGCCGCTGTCCCACCGGAACCTGGTCACCGGGGTGACGAGCTCGGCGGCGCAGTGGGAGATCCCGGACGAGACCGTGTTCCTGTTCTGCTTCCCGCTGTGCCACGTGGGCGGCTACGCGGTGCTGGTCAACCACCTGCGGTCCGGGACGGTCGGGATCGTGCGGGCCTACGACAACGCGACGTTCCTGCGCCTGGTCGCCGAGTGGAAGGTCACCCAGACCGGCCTGGCCCCGACGATGATCGCGTTCCTGCTCGACCATCCCGGGATCGAGGACCACGACCTGGGCACCCTGCAGGCCATCGGGTACGGCGCGTCCGCCATCCCCGCCGAGGTGCTGCGGCGCGGCATGCGGGTGCTCGGCTGCGACTTCTACCAGGGGTTCGGGATGACCGAGCTCGGCGGCAACATCCTGTACTTCGGGATCGCCGAGCACCGGCGCGCCGCCGCGGGCGAGGAGCACCTGCTCGCCGCCGCCGGCCGCGTCATGGACCTCGCCGACATCAGGATCGTGGACGCCGCGTTCCAGGACGTCGCGCCCGGCGAGCCCGGCGAGATGCTGGTCCGCTGCGACCAGGTGACGCGGGGCTACTGGCGCGAGCCCGAGCTGACCGCCGCCGCCTTCCACGACGGCTGGTTCCGCACCGGCGACGTCGTCCGGCGGGACGCGGAGGGCATGGTCTACATCGTCGACCGGATCAAGGACATGATCATCACCGGTGGCGAGAACGTCGCGTCCCGCGAGGTGGAGCAGGTGCTCTACGCCCACCCCGCGGTCGCGGACGCGGCCGTCTACGGCGCCCCGGACCCGCGCTGGGGCGAGGCGGTCCACGCCGCCGTCGTGCTGCGCCCCGGCGCGGCCGAGCCCGGCGAGGCCGCCGCCGGCGACATCATCGCGTTCGCGCGCGAACGCCTGGGCGGCTACAAGGTGCCGCGCCGGGTCGAGTTCGTCGCCGAACTGCCCCGCAACGTCGCGGGCAAGGTCCTCAAGCGGGACCTGCGCGCGCGCCACACCGCTCCCGAGGAGGTCCCATGACCGCGCAGAACACCGAGTTCGAGCTGGGCGGCATCAACCATCTCGCGCTGGTGTCGTCCGACATGCGGCGCACGATCGACTTCTACTCCGGCGTGCTCGGCATGCCGCTGGTCAAGACGCTGGACCTGCCCGGCGGGATGGGCCAGCACTTCTTCTTCGACTGCGGCGGCGGCGACTGCGTGGCGTTCTTCTGGTTCCCGGACGCGCCCGACGGCGTGCCGGGGATCTCCGCCCCGGCGACCCGTCCCGAGCAGGGCGAGCTGCTCAGCGCCGTCGGCTCGATGAACCACGTCGCCTTCCACGTGCCGCCCGCCAGGTTCGAGGAGTACCGGCGGCGGCTGAGGGACAAGGGCGTCGAGGTCAGCCCGATCCTCAACCACGACGACAGCCCGTCCGGGGTGTCGCGCGAGGTGCACGACGGGGTGTTCGTCCGGTCCTTCTACTTCCAGGACCCCGATGGGATCCTGCTGGAGTTCGCGTGCTGGACGCGGTCGTTCACCGGAGCCGACGTCGCCCACGAACCGAGGACCTCCGCCGACCGCACCGTCCCGCCCGCCCCCGCCCCCGCCCCCGCCGACGGCGCTCCCGCCGCCGCGCGCCGCTAGAGAAGGAGCACGATGCCCCGCCTGCGTGAGGTCCCCCGCGCCGAGGTCACCGACGAGCGGATCCTCTTTTTCTACGACCGCCTGTTCGCCCCCGACCGCGACCCCGCCGTCGACCACGGCACGGCCACCGGCACGCCCGGCGACTGGTGGACGGTGTTCGCCCAGTCCCCGGACGTCTTCCGGCACGCCGTCCGCGGCTTCGCCCTCTACCGCAACGCCTCCCTCGACCCCGTCCTGCGCGAGCTCGGCCAGTGCCGGGCCGGCTGGGCGCGCGGCAGCCAGTTCGTCTTCTCCCAGCACTGCAAGCAGATGCGGGCGCTCGGCATGCCGGAGGAGAAGATCAGCGCGATCCCGCACTGGCAGACCGCCGACTGCTACTCGCGGCTGGAGCGCGCCGTCCTGGCCTACACCGACGCGCTCGTCCTGGACGGCGGGCGGGTGTCCGACGAGATCTTCGACATCCTGCGCGAGCACCTGCCCGACAGCGAGATCCTCCAGCTCACCTACATCACCTGCATGTACGAGATGCACGCCACCATGGCCAGGGCGCTGCGGCTGGAGTTCGACGACCGTCCCGAGGCGGTCGTCGAGGTCGCCGCGCCCGAGGGCTACGGCGACCGCGACATCTCCGCCGACCTGACCGGGGAGGGCTGATGCTGTTCCCCGTGCCCGACCGGATCCGCAAGGTGCGGGACGAGGTGCACGCGTTCATGACCGAGCGCGTCGAACCCGCCGAGCCCGTGCTCAACGCGGGGGGAGAGGAGTCCCGCGACGCGCTGCTCCGGCTCCGCGGCGAGGCCAAGGAGGCCGGGCTGTGGGCCCTCGGCCATCCCGCCGGGCTCGGCGGGGGCGGGCTGCCGTTCCTGGACTACGTGTACGTCAACGAGGTCCAGGGCCGCAGCGAGTGGGGCCAGCTCGCGCTCGGCACGTTCACGCTCCAGGACTCGCTGATGCTGCACCAGTACGCGAGCCCCCGCTGGCGCGAGCGCTACCTGGCCCCGATGGTCCAGGGCGAGGTGTCGCCGTCGTTCGCGATGACCGAGCCGGACGTGGCCGGGTCCGACCCGACCGGGCTGCGCACCACCGCGGAGCTGGACGGCGACCACTGGGTCATCCGCGGCCGCAAGTGGTTCACCACCGGGGCGGCGCAGGCCGCGTACACGACGGTGATGTGCCGCACCGAGCCGGACGCGGCGTCCCCGCACCGCGCGTTCAGCATGATCATCGTGCCGACGGACACGCCCGGGTACCGGATCGTCCGCGAGACGCCGGTGCTCGGCCTGCACGGAGGCCACTACGAGGTCGCCTACGAGGACGTGCGGGTCCCGGCCGACAACCTGCTCGGCCCGCGCGGGCACGGCTTCGTCATCGCCCAGGAGCGGCTCGGCCCCGGGCGGATCTTCCACTGCATGCGCTGGCTCGGGCAGGCGCAGCGCGCGTTCGAGCTGATGTGCGCGCGGCTGGACTCCCGCGTCGCGTTCGGCGGGCCGCTGTCGGCCAAGCAGCTCATGCAGCAGCACGTGTTCGACTCCTACACCCAGATCCAGGCGGCCCGGCTGCTCACCCTCCAGGCCGCCGAGCAGATCGACGCGGGCGACCTGAGCCTGGGGCAGGGGGCCAGAATCGAGATCGGCGCGATCAAGGTCGTGGGGGCGCGGATGCTGCACGACGTGATCGACCGCGCCGTCCAGGTGCACGGGGCGGCGGGGCTCACCGACGACACCCCGCTGTCGCGCATGTACCGGCACGCCCGCGAGGCCCGCCTGTACGACGGGCCCGACGAGGTCCACATCCAGAGCACCGCGCGCCGCATCCTGCGGAAGATGGCGTCATAGCCGCGACGCCGCGTCCGGAACCGCGCCGGCCCGGGGCATCCCCGCGGGCCGGCGCGGCCCGGTCAGCCCGCGTGGTTGAGCCGGAGGCCGGGGCGCGGCCAGTCGACCTTCAACAGCTGCCCGGTGCTGGACGCGGTGACGTACGCGGTGCGCAGGTCCTTCCCGCCCCAGCAGATGTTGGTGATCCCCGGGTCGTCGTCCACGTCGATGTCCACGAACTCCACCAGCTTCCCGGACGGGCTCACCACGGAGATCCCCGCATGCACCATCGACGCCACGCACACGTTGCCGTGGCCGTCCACGCCCAGCGAGTCGAAGTTGGTGTAGTCGGGGGCGGTGTAGAGGAAGTTGCCGCCGCCCGAGCCGCCGAGCGACCGGCCGCCCCTGATCCGGCCGGGCGCCGTGACCTCCCACCACCAGACCCGCGCGGTGTAGGTCTCGCTGACGTACAGCCGCCCGCCGTCGGGGGAGAGGCCGATGCCGTTGGGCCCCTCCATCCCGCCGGCCAGCATCGTGATCGAGGAGCCGTCCGCCTTGGCGTAGAACAGCCGCCCCTTGTCGCCGGTCACGCCGTCGCTCTTGCCGTAGTCGGTGAAGTAGAGGCCGCCGTGGGCGTCGAACACCAGGTCGTTGGGGCCGCGCAGCGGCGCCCCGCCGGCCTCGGTGTAGAGGGTCTCGACCGAGCCGTCCGCCAGGTCCACGGCCTGGATGCTGCCGGTGGTGTAGTCGTCGGGGATGCCGCCGGCGAAGACGAACCCGCCCACCTCGAAGCGCCGCAGGCCGCCGCTGTTGGCGATGTAGACCCGCCCGTCCGGGCCCAGCGCGGCGCCGTTGGGGCCGCCGCCGACCTCGGCGGCCACGGACGTGGCGCCGTCCGGCCGGACCCGGGTCAGCGTGCCGCGGTGGATCTCCACCACCAGCACGTCGCCGTCCGGCAGCGCCACCGGGCCCTCGGGGAACAGCAGCCCGTCCGCCAGCTTGGTGATCTTCATTTTCCGTCCCTTCCGCCCCGGTCCGGCCGCCGCGGCCGCGGTTCCGGCCCCGCCCATGACGGCGAGGCCCGCGGTCGCCGCTCCGAGCCCGGAGAGCACTGTTCGGCGCGTGAGCCGTCGCATGCCAACCCCGTTCGCAGAAAGCGTCCTGGATCATCTGTCCGCCTAGATTGCACGCAATCTGGCGGAAAAGCTAGCCTTTGACCAGGAAAATTCGCCAGATTGTATGCAATCGGTTCCAGGGTCCTGCGAGTCGCTAAGATCCGCCCGGACCATGAGGAGGACGATGCGTTACCGACTGCTCGGACGGACCGGACTGCGGGTGTCCGAGGTGTTCCTCGGCGCGCTCGCGTTCGGAGAGGCGGCGGGCGGGGCCTCGCTGAAGGAGGCCCGCCGCATCCTGGACGTCTACGCCGACGCGGGCGGCAACGTCCTCGACACGGCGAACAACTACGGCGGCGGGCACAGCGAGCGGGACCTCGGCGAGCTCCTGCAGGGGCGGCGCGACCGGTTCGTCCTCGGCACCAAGTACACCTGGACCCGCGACACCACCGACCCCAACGCGGCGGGCAACCACCGCAAGAACCTGGTCCGGTCGCTGGAGGAGAGCCTGCGCAGGCTCCGCACCGACTACGTGGACCTGTACTGGGCGCACATCTGGGACCCGTACACGCCGGTCGAGGAGACCGTCCGCGCCCTCGACGACGCGGTCCGCGCGGGCAAGGTGCTGCACGTCGGCTTCTCCGACACCCCGGCGTGGACCGTCGCCCGCGCCGTCACCCTGGCCGAGTGGCACGGCCACGAGCGGCCCGCGGCCATCCAGGTGCCCTACAACGTCCTGCAACGCGACGTCGAGCGCGAGCTGCTGCCGATGGCCGAGAACCTCGGTCTCACGGTCGCGGCCTGGAGCCCCCTCGCCAAGGGCACGCTCGCCGGCCGCCACGACCCCGCCACCCTGGAGGGGCCCGCCCGCCGCGCCGCGGAGGAGGTCTCAGCCATCGCGGCCGAGGTGGGCGCGACCCCGGCGCAGGTCGCGCTGGCGTGGACGCGGGCGCGCTCGCGGGCCGTCCACCCGCTGGTGGGGGTGAGCAAGGCCGCCCAGATGGAGGACGTCCTCGGCGCCCTCGACCTCGTCCTCCCCGGCGAGGCGGTGGCACGGCTCGACGCCGCCGGCGACTTCGAGCTCGGCTTCCCCGGCAACTTCATCACCCAGGCGGCGCCGCTCTACGGCGAGACCTACCACCGCATCGACCCCGCCTGACCGGAATCGGCGGCAGTGCCCATACTGGGCCTGTGATGAGCGATCCCCCGCCCCCCGGGGCCTATCCGCCGCCCCCCTCTGACACTCCGCCGCCCGGGTTCTCCCCGCCGCCTCCCGGGCCGTCCCGCAAGATCTGGCTCATCCCCGTCCTGGTGGTCGCGCTGGCGATCGTCGTCGCGGCGGTATCGCTGACGGCCGCCCTGGTGCTCTCCGGCGACGAGGACGACGAGCTTCCGAGCGGGCCCGCGGTGCTGCGCCGGCCGGTGCAGTTCCTCGCCGTCCGGGCGGCGCAGCCCGGCCCCTGCGCGGCGGAGTGGCTGCCGATCGCGTCCGAGAACGAATGCCTGCAGGTCGGGAGCGGCATGACGATCGGCCGGGTCGACGACATCCGCGTCCAGCCGCCCGACCCCGCGCGCGGCAGCACCGGGTTCACGGTGGCCATCTCCCTGACCGCGCAGGACGCCCGGTCGTTCGCCCAGCTGACCACGACGGCCTCCCAGGCGCAGGCGCCCGCCGACCGGATCGCCATCGTCGTCGAGGGGCAGGTGCTGTCCGCTCCGCAGGTCGCCTCGCCCATCACCGGCGGGAAGGTCGAGATCAGCGGTCCGGCCGACCTGTTCACCAGGGATCACACCGAGGGCCTGGTACGCCGGATCACCGGCCGCTGAGCCGTCACCAGACCCCGAGAGGCCGATCATGGTGCTTGACCGGCGGCGGCGCGTCCTGCCCGTCCGCCGCCGTGCGCTGGAGATGCAGCAGCTGCGAGCGCAGCAGGGTCCATGCCCCCATGCGGTTGCGCTGTGTCGTCTCCTGCCCCGTGCAGGTGGCCAGGATTCCGGTGGGCACGTGCCGGAGCCCCACCGTACGGACCGGGCTCAAGGGCGGGCCGCCGTGGTCCCCGAGCGCCTTCGCCCACTCCTGCACGTCCTCCTCCTGGATGCGGATGCCGTCATAGGACGCGGCCACCGGCAGCACATCGACGTGCACCTCCACCATCGGCGTGACGCGCCGGAAGTGGTCCCACTCCAGGCGGTGCAGTCCGCGCTCACCGGCCAGGCCGCCGTAGGCGCCCGCACCGCCGATCCGCATCGCTCCCGAGGACATCGAGAACATGCGCCAGGACTGGTGGTAGACCTGCACCGGCCGCCCGTCCCGCTCGGCCCGCTTGACGAACCAGCGCCACAGTTGCTCGTCCAGCCCCCACGTGTCGGGGTGCTGTTCCACCTTGAAGAGCACGATGGCCTCGCGGTCGTCCAGCTCAGGGCCCGGCGTACGGCCGCGCAGGTCGTCGAGGACGGCGGCCAGCTCGCGCAGCCCGGCCAGGCATTCCGCCGCCAGGGCGTCGTCGTCAGCGGCCAGTCCCAGCAGCCCGCCCAGCGTGTCCAGCTCGGAATCGGCCTCGTCGAGACCGTGCAGGAAGGTTTCAATGGTCCGCAGCCGCCTGCCGGCGACCTCGGCGTCGCTTCAATGCGCGGGATCGGCCAGGATCTCGGTGAGCCTCCGGGCCTCGGCCCGCAGGGAGTCCGTGTCCGCCTGCGCGGTGAGTGCCTCCAGCGCGCGGCGGCATTCGTCCAGTAGCTGCGCGTTTCCGCTCATGGCGCCAGTTTAAGGGCGCGGCCGCCGGAGGAAGTCTGACAACCCTTGCAGCAGGCGGTCCACGTCCTCGGCGTTGTTGTAGGGGGCCAGGCCCACACGCAGCCCTCCCTCATCACCCAGGCCGAGGCGCCGGGACGCCTCCAGCGCGTAGAAGGACCCCGACGGCGCGTCCACCCCGCGTTCGGCGAGGAAACGATAGGCGTCGGTGGTGCTGCGGCCCTCGATGGTCAGCAGCAGGGTCGGGGTGCGCTCGGGCGCCCGCGAATGCACGGTGATGTCCGGGAAGTCCGCCAGCCCCTTCTCGATCCGGAGCCGCAGCACGTCCTCGTGCCCTTCCAGGGCCGTGAATGCCGAGAGAAGCCGTTCCCGGCGCGACCCCTGCCGCCGCGGGCCCAGCCCGGCCAGGAAGTCGACCGCGGCGCGTGTCCCCGCCAGCAGCTCGTAGGGCAGGGTGCCGAGCTCGAACCGCTCGGGGACGGCGTCGGTCGACGGCAGCAGCTTGTCCGGCCGCAGGGTCTCCAACAGCGCGGGACGGCTCGCCAGCACGCCCATGTGGGGCCCGAGGAACTTGTACGGGGAGCAGGCGAAGAAGTCCGCCCCCAGCGCCTCGATGTCGACGGAGGCGTGCGCGGTGTGGTGGACCCCGTCGACATAGAGCAGGGCCCCGGCCTCGTGCACCGCGCGGGCGATCTCAGCCACCGCGGGACGCGTCCCGATCAGGTTGGACGCGGCCGTGACCGCCACCAGGCGCGTGCGCTCGGAGAGCACCGCGCGGACCGCGTCCGTGGACAGCACGCCCGTCGACGGGTCGAAGTCGGCCCAGCGCACGGTGGCACCGGCCCTGTCCGCCGCCTGGATCCAGGGACGGATGTTGGAGTCGTGGTCCAGGCGCGTGACGACGACCTCGTCGCCCGGCGCCCACGTCCGGGCGAGGACGCGGGAGAAGTCGTAGGCCAGCTGCGTCGAGCTGCGGCCGAAGACGATCCCGGACGGGTCCGCGCCGAGCAGGTCCGCCATCGCGCCGCGGGTCTCGGCGACGATCGTCTCCGCGTTGCGCTCCCCGGCCGTGCCGTGCCCCCGGTTGGACAGCGGACCCGCCAGCGCCCCGGCGATGGCGTCGATGACGGGACGCGGCGTCTGCGTGCCGCCCGGCCCGTCGAAATGGGCGGACCCCGCCTCCAGCGCGGGAAACCGCGCGCGGACGGCGGTGACGTCGTAGGTCATACGCGAACTCCTTGCCGGATCACAGGACGAACGTGAGCATACGGTCGGCGCCGCGCTGGAACTCGAACGGCACCCGCACGCAAGCGCTGGTCACGCCGAGGGCGGCCTCGACGTCGGCCCGCAGCCGGTCGAGGAAGTCCACGGGCGCCCCGTCGCCCTGGTGCACCAGCGGGAAGAGCCTGACCTCCCCGCGGCTCACCCTGCACATCTCCAGGATCGCCGCGCGGTGCCACGCGTAGTCGAAGCGGTCGGCCCAGGTGAACAGCAGGTGCGAGGACAGCACGAGGTCCACGCCGGCGTCCGCGAGCGGCAGCCGGGGCAGGCTCCCGGCGAGGTAGCGCCCCGGGTGCCGCCGCAGGTCGACCAGGAACTCGGCACCGGCCGCCCGGCGCAGCTCGCGGTGGCGGCCGGGGGAGCCGTACCAGTCCCACAGGTAGCGGTCGCCGCCCGCGATGCCGATCGCCCGGCTCCGGTCCAGGTCGCGGGACAGCCGCCGGGCCAGCGCGTCGGCCCCGGCCGCGTAGGCAGGGTCCAGCGCCAGCGCGCGGCCGCCGCCGGCGCCGGCCCCCGCGACGAAGCTGGACGCGCCGCCGCCGCAGTCGAGAGTGACGCCCGCCAGGTCGTCGTCGGTGAGGTCGAACATCGCGCGGTACTCGGCATGGGATCGGGACGTGAGGAGCATGGGCGGCCTCCGGTTTCGCTGATCGAAGCGTGCGGATCAGGTGGCGGGGTCGCTTTGAACGCCTTCGCGAACGCGTACTCCGAGCCGTAGCCGGAACGTTAGGCCACGGTGTGCAGGGCGGCGTCCGACTCGCGCAGGAGACGGGCCGCGGCTTCCGGGGGCGGTCCCTACCCGCCGGCCAGCGTGAGGCGGCGCAGGACGGTGAAGCCGTCGCCGATGGTCTCGGTGAACAGCACCTCCCGTACGAGGAACTCCGAGTCCTGGAGCGCCACGTCCGGACGAGCACGCACAGATGCCGTCGCACGGCCGCAGCGTACCCCTGTTGAAACAATGTGTGCGCGGACGCGTTTATCGGCCGATCGGTTTACCCATGTCCGGTGGAATAGGCTGTGATCCTTTTGTGGCCGGGCCAATGTTGCCCGGCACTGACTCCGTGGCTTACTGTCCGGATTGCTCGATGCGACGTATGAGCGCGAAGGCCCCATTCCTTCTTTGTCTCCGACGTCGGCGGCGGCTGTTGGTTTCGGGTCGGTGTCGGAGGCGATCGCCTGTGCGCGGTGCACGTGATGTTTGCGAGAAGCCGTGATGGTGCTGCCGGAAGGGGCGCCCACGGCCGGTGCGGAGGACGAGGCCGCACGGAGCGGGCGGTTCGCGCGCGCGGTGGCGCGCCGCGTTCCCCCGCGGCTGACCGCCGCCGTCATCTGGACGATCTACCCGCGCGTCGAGCCCGAACTGGCGCGCGTCCGCGACTTCGTGCCCGCGGGCGGCACGGCCGTCGACGTCGGCGGATGGTTCGGCCCCTGGACGCGCCGCCTCTCCGGACTGGCCGACCGGGTGGTGACGCTGGAGGCCGCGCCCGCGCTGGCGGCCCTCCTGAAGCGCGCGTTCCCCCGATGCGAGATCGTGCACGCCGCCGCGTCCGACGAGTGCGGGCACATCGATCTGTCCATCCCGCCCGCGGGGGAGTTCGCGGGCGTCGCCTCGGTCGGGCGGCGCGGCGGCGACACCGTCCAGGTCCCCAAGGTCACCATCGACAGCTTGGGGCTGGAGGACGTCCGCTTCATCAAGCTGGACATCGAAGGGCACGAACTCCACGCGCTGCACGGGGCCGCCGGGACGATCCGGCGGGACAGGCCGGTCCTGCTGATCGAACTGGAAGAGCGCCACGCGCCGGTCCGGCCGGTCGTCGACCTGCTCGAGGGCTGGGGCTACACGGGGCACGTGCTGCTGGACGGCCGATGGGCGTCGCTCGTCCTCCGGGACCTGGTGGCCGCCCAGGAGGCGACCGCCCACCAGCTCGACCGCGGCCTGCTCGCCAAGGCGCTGAAGCCCGGCCGCCGCTACGTGAACCTCGTCCTCTTCACCCCGGCGACCGAACGGGCTTGACCGTATTCGGCCGGGGCACGGCGGGAATTGTCCATGGACTCCCGCGGAAGCGGAAAAACAAATGGCCGTGCGGACCACGACTATCCGCGACGGTAATCGCGCATTCTTCAGCCGGCCCGCTCCGGAACCGGAGTCGGGTCAGGGGATCTTCGGGGTGGCGCGTTCGATGAGGGGCGCGAGGTCGAGGCCGGCCGGGAGGGTGCCGAAGGCGTGGCCCCGGTCGGCGGTCAGGCGGGAGGCGCAGCGCCCGCCGGGTCGTCGAACGCCTCGCCCTCACCCATCTGCGAGGACGCGGCCAGGGCTGCCGCGTACGCAACCGCTCAGATACGCCGTCACATCGCCACCCATCCCTATGCCGCACGTGACGTGAGCTTCCCCCCGTAGCCCGGGCAGCTTGGCGAGGCCCGCGGGCGCGTGTGTCGCTTGCCGGCGCAGCCTGCCTGACGTGGCGTTTGATACTTGTGGGCGCAACGGGGTGGAGCCGAGAGCCAGATGGGTCGGGTCAGAGGTATTGGCCGGTCGTGGCGCTGTCCTTGCCGCACACACGGACCGAGACGACGTTGGCCAGGTTGATGACCACGGCGTTGGTATCGGGGTCGCGCTTGTAGCGAGCCTGGTGCAGGGTCAGGCATCGTTGGTGGTCCAGGGCGCGGGTGACGGCCTCGAGCGCTTGCTCGGGATCGTCGAAGTCGGTGGTGGCGACGGTGATGTCTTCGCCTCCGACCGGGTGGAAGCGGATGATCAGTTCATCGTTGTCTGGCATGACGAAGCCTCTTTCCGTGTCATCGCGGCCATACCCGGTCGCAGAGGGCGATCACCTCCGCTGATGGGCCCTGCTCAGGTTGCTGGTTTCTCCTTGGTCGGCTTCAGGCTTGACTGGAACTTGATCGGTTCCGCCGCGGCAGGGTACGGGCACCGTGCCGTGAGCGCCTGAATGAAGAAGGCGCCCTGCCTTGGCTGAAGCAGGATTTCGTGCCTTCCCGAGGAGAGCACCATGACCAGAACCGTTGCCACCGACGCTGTGAGCCAAGGTGTCGCCCGAGGCGGGGACGATGCCGGAGGGAAGCCGGGAGGCGGCCGGGGCAGTGACTACGCGGTCTTGTCCCGCGAGGTGAAGCGGGCCGGGCTGCTGGCCAGGCGCCCGGGCTACTATTCGGTCAAGATCGGGGGGAACCTGCTCCTGCTGGCCGCCGGCTGGGTCGCGTTCGCGGCGATCGGGTCGTCGTGGTGGCAGCTGCTGGTGGCGGCGTACCTGGCGGTGATGTTCACCCAGACGGCGTTCCTCGGGCACGACGCCGGTCACCAGCAGATCTCCGGTTCCAAGCGCGTCAACGACCTGCTCGGCCGCCTGCACGGCAACCTGCTGGTCGGGCTCAGCTACGGCTGGTGGACGTCCAAGCACAACCGGCACCACGCCCACCCCAACCAGGTCGACCGCGACCCCGACATCTCGCCCGGCGCGATCGCCTTCACCCGCGAGCAGACCCGATCCCGCCGTGGTGTCGGCGCTTGGCTCGCCCGCCACCAGGCCTGGCTGTTCTTCCCCATGCTGCTGCTGGAAGGGTTCCACCTGCACATTGCCGGAGTCCGCGCCCTCCTTACCCGTACCACCGGCTCGCGGGCGGCGAAGCCGGCCGAGGCCGGCCTGCTGATCGTCCACCTGGGCGGATACCTCACCGCCCTGCTCTGGGTGTTGTCCCCGGTTCAGGCCGTGTGCTTCCTGCTGGTTCAGCAGGGACTGTTCGGGGTGTATCTGGGCTGCTCGTTCGCGCCCAACCACAAGGGCATGCCGATCTTCGCCCGGGAGCATAAGATCGACTATTTGCGGCGGCAGGTGCTGACCTCACGCAACGTCCACGGTGGCCGCCTGACCGACTTTGCGCTCGGCGGGCTGAACTACCAGATCGAACACCATCTCTTCCCCTCCATGCCCCGGCCCAACCTGCATCGCGCCCAGGGGCTGGTGAGCGCCTTCTGTGCTCAGAACGGCATTTCCTACTGCGAGACAGGACTGTTCCGTTCCTACGCCGAAGGGCTGCAGCATCTGCATGCGGTCGGTGGGCCCCTGCGCCCCCGACTGGAGTACTGAAACGCACGGCATCCTGCCGGTCGGCCGCGCTGATGGGCCTGCCGGATATCGGCGGGGTTCTCAGGCCGGCGCTCCGCCCACTGGACGGGGCGCGGATGACATCACCGGCTACACCTTCGGCGCAGGTCCGCGTCGGCCCTTCGACCCGAAAGGACGGTGGACGATGCCCGTCGCCGCCGGTACCGCTCTCCTCACTGTCGGGGCCGTCCTCACCTTCGCCCTGACCGGTTCCCTGCGTGGCCTGAACTTGCACACCGTGGGTGTCATCTTGATGCTCGCCGGTGCGGCCGGACTCGCGCTGCGGTCGCTGACAGGCGCCAGAGCGCGCCCGAACGGGCTACGCAGCCGGCCATCCGGCCGTCCGCCCGCACGCAGCCGCCAGGACGCCATCGACGACGGCAACGCCATCGGCAATGGCGAGAGGGACTCCACGCGTTCGCAGGGTTCCGCGACGCGGAACCCTTCACTCGATGACGACCGCCGGGCTCGCGGCGGCCACCGTCGTTGGACACGCCCTGGCCGCCGCTGAACCGACGTCTCCCCGTGGCCGAGGACGGCGCGGTGGTCGCGGGCCTCGCATCTAGTCGTCAGAGGTGGCATCGAGGGGCCCCGGCCGCTCCGCCGTCCGATCGTTGGTGGCCAGCCAGCCCAGCCTCTGGGACATGGCTCGCGCGCAGCCGACGATGGCCGCCACGTGGTCGGAGTCGTCACCGGCCCGCCAGAGAACCGACCAGGGGTAATAGGAGGCCGGCTCGGTGAGCGGACGCCAGATGGTCCCGGCGATCGCCGTGAGGCAGGAGGACGGCACGCAGTACAGGCAGCGTCCCTGGGCGACCAGATCGGCGGCCGCGCGAATGCTCTCCACCGTTCCCGCGTACACGGCGGGAGTGAAGCCGGCGGCTCGGCACATCTCCACGGTGAACTGGTTGAACTCCGGCGCCTGGGCCTCTTCGGCGAGCAGCAGCGGCTCCTGGGCGAGCGCGGCGACGGGCACCGCGTCCAGGTCGGCGAACCGGTGACCGCGCGGGATCAGTACCCCGAGAGGGTCGTGGCGGAACAGGTGGGAGGCGATCGCGGCGGGGGCGAGCGAGGCCCGGCCGATCCCGACGTCCAGGCGCCCGTCGACCAGTTGCTGGTACTGCTCGGGCACCCCCGCCTCGACCTGGTGGATGACCAGATCGGGGAAGCGGGCCTGAACCTCGTGCAGGATCTGCGGCATCGAGTCGTAGCTGGGGTCGATGATCCCGACCCGCAGCGCCGGAGAGGCACCGACCGCGCTCCGGGCCACCCGGACGGCCCGGTCCACCTGGGCCAGGATCTGCCGCGCCTCGACCAGGAACAACGCCCCGGCGGTGGTCAGGGCCACATGGTGGGTGCTGCGTTCCAGCAGCCGGACCCCCAGCTCACGCTCCAGCCGCTGCACCTGCTGGCTCAACGCCGACTGCACGATGTGCTCGCGGGCCGCCGCCCGGCCGAAGTGCAGTTCCTCGGACAGGGTCACGAAGTAGCGCAGCTGGCGCAGCTCCACACCCGCCACCCTCCCTGGCAACGACACCGCCGGCACCCGCCACCACACCCGTACCCGCTGGTACCAGGATTGGCCCCCCATTCGGGGACCCGGCAGGTGGCCGAACCCGGATGCGCAGGGCGGCATGGCGATCCTACTTCCCCACCCGGATCGCAGGAAGGGTCGTAGGTCCCCCCCGAGGTGATCGGCCCTGGTGATGGGCCGGGCTCGGCTTGGCCGTTTCCCCCGCCGCCTCGACGGAGTTGTCTGGGAGACAAGGATCAAGCCGGGGCGTTCGTTCGAGTGATGGGGAAGGGGGCCGCACATGGGCGCCGGCCGTGAGAGAACCGACCAGAACATGTCCTTGTCCATGCCCCCGATCAGCCCGAACGGATCGGCGCCGCACTGGCCGCACTGTGAGCACCTCGACGGGCTGGTGCCCGTCACCCCGCGATCGAACGGATGCCCGGAGTGTCAGGTCCGCGGCGACATCTGGACGGACTTGCGGGTCTGCTTGACCTGCGGCTGGGTGGCTTGTTCCGACGACTCACCCAACCAGCACGCCCGAGCGCACTACCGGGAGACCGACCACCCGCTCGTCGCCGACGTGGAAACCGGATCGCGCTGGCGTTGGTGTTACGTCCACCAGCGCCTCGTCTGACCAGAGTGAGCCTGCTCTCATCGCAGTGCACGCCGGATTCGGCCGATTCCCCATCCTCGCCCTCGCGGCGACTCGCCTGATGGCCGTCGCCTGCTGGGTCATCCTCACCCCGGGGCGACTGCAGTCGAATGTGCCCGCCGCGCACGGCGATCTCCGCGGCCAGATCATCAGCGGGAGGGCCCGTTTCTCGCGTTCGGTCCTGTCGCCCATGGCCGTGCGGCGGCTGGCGGCTCTGGGGACGGCTCAGGTTCCCCAGTCTTCGTCGTCCAACTCGTCCCAGATCGGCTGGTCCACGGTCGGCCTCCGCGGCCAGGCGGGTTCGTCTCGTGCGGTGGTGCGGCGGGGGAGCGGCGGGGGCGGTGGGGCGGAGGGTTCGTCCAGGCGGGGTTTGAGTTGCCGGTAGCGTTCCAGGGCTGCTTCGGCGCTGAGACCGAAGATCGCGGCGATCTGATCGAAGCTCATTCCCGAGGCTTGCGCGGTGTTCAGCAGACGTGCCTCGGTCTGGTCCAGGTTCAGGCGGACCGCGCCCAGCACCACGAGTGCCGCGGCGACTTCCACCAGGTCAGGGTGATCAGCCGCGCCTCGTTGAGCTCGGGCGGAGGCGGTGATGATCGCGTCGATGGCGTCGCGGTCGGGCATCGGCCGTTCCCTGGCCTCCCAGAGGACTTCGTCCACCCCGGTGGCGTAGCGAGGGGTCAGGTAGGCCCGCGCCTCCTGTACCTGCGCCGGTGCGGGAGCGGGAAGACCGGTGGGCGGCAAGGGGCCGGCTGGGAGGGCGCGGGTGGCGGCCCTGGGTGAGGTGACTCGCTGCCGTTCTGGGGTGGCTCGGTTCGGGCTGGTCGTAGGGCTGCGACTGGCCGGATCACGGTCCGTGGTGGTCATCAGGCTCTTTCTGGCGCCGGTGCGTGCGGTGTCACCCGGGTCCACAAGGGCGGGCGGGATACGGTCTTCTGCGGTTGCGGCGGGCACCACGGTCGTGCGTCTTCCGTCCTCGCACTTTCGCCCGCAGGTCTGCCGCTGGTCGGCCGTGCCGGCCCGCCACGGTGGGCCGGTTCGCGGCCCACCGGCTGCGGGGGCCGTCGATGACGCTCATGAGGGAAGGGGGCAGGGCGGGCGCCGCGTCGGCTGTGCCGGTCCGATCACGCCGCCGCTGGTGGCGCCGGTTCTGGTAGGGCCGCGCTGGGCGGGTTCGGGCGCGGTGGTCGGGCCTTGGCCATCGGTAGCCGGGCCGAGGCGGTCGTCGCGACGGCGCTCGCGTTCGCTCGGCCGGGACGCGGTGACACGCTCGGTGCTCATGAGGCCCTCATCCGAACTGAACGGCTCGTGGCCAGGGCCGTCCGTCGCCCGGAGGCGCGGACGACCCTGGGATATCGGCGCAGCCGCCCCAGCCGTGGCTGCCCACCTCCCAACCAAGACCACCCGCCAGATTCCGGAAACCGTCAGTTCGCGCAAAGGCCATCACCAAAGCCGATCGCCTCACTTTCACGAAATGCGGGTGCCGGCATAGAAGGCGGTGCAGGTGGTCGCCTTGCCGCGCAATGGTGCGCGGCCGGCGGCGGGGTTCGGCCCGCGGTGGCGGTGAAGTCATCGACCGCGGTAACGATGCCGCGTGGGTGAGCGGTGAACACCGCCCCGCAGGTCCTCGGTAAGCCGGGTGGGCCGAGTGCCCCGGCGCCACCGGGCTTGCGGAACCCTGACCGGGCGGGTACCGCGAAAACCTCGCAAGCCGATTGCGCGGACCGGGAAACGGCCGGAATTGAGGTCGCGAAAGCCATAAATTTACTTCGGATATTTCGCGATATCGGAAGTTCTAGGAGTAGAATAAAAGTATCTGGCAACGACGACATCCCCACCCTGAGGGTGACCCGCCATACCGGCTCACCCCGGCAAGGGAATGCACATGCCGATCTTCACTCGTGCTCGCCGACCCGACCGGCCCGGAGCGATCCCGGACGGGCAGGTGTCCTGGACGGACCAGGTCTGGCCCGCTGTGATCGCTCTGGCCGCGACGACCGTGTTCATCGTCTTCCTGGTCCTGGCCGGCCTGCCGATGGCAGTGGGCATGGCGCTGACGACCCTGGTGGCCGCCGCGATCCTGGTCACGCTGGTGACCGGAACCGAATGGCTCACCCGGCTTCATCGCCTCGCCCCGCATCCGCGGGGACACCGCTGACCCACCCGGCCGGCCCCTCCGGCCGGCCACCCGATCGCCAACCGTTCCGAGCCGCCACCCGGCGGCTCGGGAGAAGGGGCTGTGCCCCATGCGCACCATCACCGAGCGACGAACAACGATCAGCCTCTCGCCGCCCTCGACCCCCCGGCTGCGGATGCGCCCGCCGGGCCCCGCGGGCTCGCCGCGGACGCCGCTGGACGGCGGCTGGTGGCCCCGCTCGACCGACCCGGTCGCCGAACTGCCCGGGTTGATCCTGGCCCTGCGAGCCGGGCCGCAGGCCGACGGGCCCGCCGATGACACCGACGGGCCCGCCGATGACCGCGGGCGCATCACCCATGTCATGCTGCGAGTGGCCGATTGGGACAGCCGGCCACGCCGGCTGCGCGTCGACGGCCCGGCCGACACCCGGGTGGTGCGGCTGAGCTGGTTCGACACCCTGCCCACCGGGCTGCTCACCGCGCTCTACGCCGACGGCCACCGCGTCGACCTGCTCACCGTCCCGCCCTACACCTCCCACGCGGCGGCACGATCGGCCCTGGAGTTGGCCGCCCACGACTCCAACCACCTGCCCGCCCCCAAGCTGCCGGCCGCTGCCGGCCGCACTCGTCACACCGACCGGATCGGCAGCCACGACCGGCCCGGATGTGACATCACCAGACCCCTGAGAACCACAGGACGCCTGAGAACGGGGGCGGACGGCCGCGAGAGCATCTCGGCAGGGCCCCGCCCCATGACGAGGATCGCTCGCCGATCCCGGCCGGATCGCACGCTTCCGCGGCCGGGGGCGAAAGTGGGATAGGACACGGACAAGTGGGATAGGACACGGACAAGCCGTGAGGAGTGAGGCTCATGAATGCAACGGTGACCGAGGTGTGGGTCGAGTGCCACGATGGCCGCGACCTGGTCCGTGCTGATGCGATCGTGATGCTCCGCCTTGACGAGGCCGGTCGGCTGACCGCCCAGCTCCGTGATGAGGCCAGAGTCAGTGTGACCTTCCTGGAAGGCTCGTCGCGCGGTCGGCCACCCGGTGATTTCCATCGTCGGCTGGTCCGGGCGGTCGCCGAACTCGCCGACTCCAGCGGGGCGCAACTGGTCCGCGCGCATCACGACGGTGAAGTCTGGCGTTGGGTCAGCGAACCACTCTAGGCGTACTTGGTCATCATCTCGGTGACACTGCCCGGACGGTGCCCACGGGTGCGGTGTCCCGGTTGTGCGGCGGACCCGTCCCGCACGCATGGCCATTACCGGCGTCGGCTGCGGGACGTTCCCGCGCTGGGCGGCCGGTGACGATCGAGCTGCGGGCGGGCCGGTCCGTTCCGCGCGAACCACGGCCACGCCTGCACCATTGAGATCAGGTGCACCGCTTCGACGACTCTCGCCTGCCCGTGGTGGTGCCGCCTGGGCATTCTTCGGTTCGCCCGTCGGGACGGTTGGGGGAACAGGGTTCCCGGCAATCTTGAACGATCTTTTGCGTGGCTGCGGCTGGTCGGCCTCTGCGAGCGGGGCGGTGCGGGGCATCAAGTGGACATGGCCGGATGGGAAGGGCAGCGGGAGAAGGTTGTGGTGGACCGGTCCGAGGGGTTCGGTGAGCGGTTGCTGGGCGTGTTGCTGGACCGGGCGCATGAGATGCCGCCGCAGTTGGTCGCGCCGTTGATCGCGGAGGAGGTCGCGAGGATCGGTGGCCGGGATGTCTCCATCCTGCTGCAGGACTATGACCAGATGCTGCTGCTTCCGTTGCCGGGCAGGCATCTGATGGTCGGTGAGCCTGAGCTGATCGACGGCTCTGTGGCCGGCAGGGCCTTCCTGGATGTGGTCATCGTCGAAGAGCCGCTGGCCGCCGCCGTCCGGGTGTTCCTGCCGCTGCTGGACGGCAGTGATCAGGTCGGTGTGCTGGCTTTGACGCTGGACTCCGTCGATGACGATGACCGGCGGTTGCTGCGCCGGCTGGCCGGTCTGGTCGCCGACATGCTGGTCACCAAGAACAGCTACACCGATCGGTTCTTCAAGGCGCGACGTCGCGAGCCGATGAGCGTGGCCGCCGAGATCCAGTGGTCGCTGCTGCCCCCGTTGAGGATGACCACCCCGCAGGTCGTGGTCGCGGGGATGCTGGAGCCGGCCTACAACGTCGCCGGTGACAGCTTCGACTACGCCCTCAACGACGACATCCTGCATGTGGCCGTCATCGACGCGATGGGGCACGGCTTGAACGCCGCGGTCCTGGCCACCGTCGCCATCGGCGCCTACCGCCATGCGCGGCGGGCCGATGTCGGGCTGGCCGAGTTGTACGCGTTCATGGACTCGGCGATCGTCGAGCAGTTCGAACCCGAGCAGTTCGTCACGGCGCAGATGGCGCGGCTGGACGTCGGGACGGGGCGCCTGGAATGGGTCAACGCCGGTCACCCCGCCCCGCTGCTGATCCGCGATCACCGGGTGATCCGCAGCCTGGAATCCGCCACCACCCTGCCGGTCGGGTTCGGCGGCGACCAGCCACAGGTCAGCGAGCTGGCGCTCCAGCAAGGTGATCAATTGTTGTTCTTCACCGACGGGCTCGTCGAGGAGCGCCAAGCCGGTGGGGAGCAGTTCGGGGAGCAGCGTCTCATCAACGTCATCGACCGGGCCGCACGCGAAGGCATGAACACCCAGGCGCTGGCACGCACGTACTCCCACAGCCTCATGCGGGAACGACGCGGGATCACCACCGATGACGCCACACTCCTGCTGGTCGAGTGGAACGGAGGCAGCGCCGACCACCTGGCCGTCCTGGAAACCTGATCACGGTCATCGCCGCCGACACCCGGGGCCGGGACGCTCCGCTGATCGGCGCAGCGGACCCGGCTCTCGCCGTCGCGACCGCCGGCCGAGGGGGAGCGACTCGACCGCACCCCGGTCACCGAACGGGCCTGCCGGCAGCCCAACACAGCAATGACCAGCACACCCGAACCTTCGCCCCCGGACCTGAGCAGCTGCACCCCAGACCCGGCCCTCGGCGACCACCCACCCATCACTCGACGGACACCAAGATCATGATTGGGAAAGCTCATGACCGCGTACATCTGGCGTTGAACGTGGGCAGCGGCCTCCTTGCCGATCTTTGGCGTAGAAGTCGACGTTGCCCGGGCGGGCGTGGTGCGGCTCGGTCCGCAGTTCGGCGGCGCTGTGGCCCGGCGGCCGCCAGATGTGTCAGGGCCGAGTGGCTCAGCCGGTGCGGGACGAACGGGCGGGCAGAGGTCGGCAACGAGGGAGAGGCATGGCCTCAAGTGGCGGCGCGATGGAAAGAAGCTTTTTCGAGATTGGGCAGCGGCACGTGAAAGAGAGGGAGCCTCTCATGCGCATCACCGACCGATCGGTCCCAGAGGTGAGCCGGGCGCACGGGCCGGTGCGGGAGCTGCAGGGCGACCTGGTCCGCTACGAGCGGACCATGCGGCAGACCGCGACGATCGCTGTGTGCAGCGGCGCCGCCAGTGGCCTGGTGCTGGGCGCGCTGATCGCCTCCGGCCTGTCCTGGGGCGGGAGGGGCAGGCTCGTGCTCGCGGTGAGCTGCGCGGCTTGCGGTGCGCTGTTGGCCGCCGGTGTGCTGCGCGTGGGGCGGGGGCGGTTGCGAGACCGTCTCGATCGCATGTTGGCGGCCGAGGCGGTGCACCACGAGCAGGCCATCCGCGAGCAGCTGGAGCGGCTGCGGCACTCGGGGCTGAGCCGCGGGAAGCTGGCGCGCTCGTGCGTGCACGCGATCGAGATGACGCAGCGCGCGAAGCGCCGCAGAGGTGGTGGTCACCGGTGAGCGAGCTGATCGAGGGCGCGGCCGGGAGCTGGGCGTGCCGGAGGCGCTGCGCGCGGTGCCAAGCGTTATGCCGGGTCAGGCACCTGTTAATGATCAACGAGCCCTCCGGGTAGCTGGCCGACCGCCGTGTGATCAGGCAGGGGGGACGGTTTGGCGATCGGTGCTGTTGGCGTCCGGCTGGTACCAGGTGAAGGCGTGGGTGTACCAGGTGGCGGTGCCGTTGCGGGCGGGGCGGAGCCCGTAGGTGAGGGCGATGATGCTGCGACGGGGCTCTGGGCCGCCTGCGGGTGTCGGGTCATCGGGGACGAGCCGGTCGGGGGTGGCGGCTTGAATCTCGCCCAGCAGCAGGCGGTCGGCTGAGCGTAGTTCCAGCCGCAGGTCTATCGGGCCGTGTGAGTGGGCGGCGGAGCGGGTGGGCAACTCTTGGATCAGTGACGCCACCTGATGGGCGAGGGCGTCCGCGGCCGGCCCCAGTCCCCACCGCCGCAGGGCGGTGTGGATCGCCCGGCGGGTGTGGGCGGTCGCCGACCGCCCGCTGGGCAGTCGCCATCGGCCGGTGCGCAGCACCGGTGGTGCGGCGCCGTCGGCGTGGTGATGGGGCACGGTGGTCACGGAGTCCACAAGCAGGCCCGGGCGGGGCCCGGGCTCGGTCGGCGGCACTTGGATCGCACCCGGTTTGGTCGCATCGCCGGTCCTGTGCCCGGCGTTCAGGTGCTTATGCGGCCGGTTCGGCCAGCGGCTGCAGGCGTTGAGTCAGGCTTGGAGTGCGGGCTCGGCGCTTGGGGTGGAGGCCGGGTGGACGGAAAGGCTGCGGTCCAGTCCTGTGATGCGCAGCAGTTTGGCGACCTGCGGCCGGGGGTTGGCCAGTTGCAGGGTGATGCCGATTCCGGTGGCGCGGCGTTGGATGCCGATCAGTACGGCCAGGCCGGTGGCGTCGCAGAACGACACCTCGCCCAGGTCCACGATCAGCAGCCGGGCGCTGTGGTGCAGTGAGCCGAGCAGGTGTTCGCGCAGCGCCGGGGCGGAGGCGATGTCGAGTTCGCCGTGGAGGGCGACGATGGTGTGGCCGGGGCGCCCATGGGTGGGCAAGTCCGCTTTGGTCGCGGCCTGGGAGCGCCGGAGGTTGGTGAACCCGGGGTGTCCGGCGTACCAGTTGGTCGCGGTGGATGCGGTGGTGGCGGGCGGGATGATGGTCATGGCGATCTCCGATCGCAGGTGTGCAGACCCGGCCGCTCCGGCCGGGGTGGCGGACCGGTCACTGCGCCGCCGGTTGTCGGTCTAGCCGCCCGCCCTCGCTCTCCCAGGCGTTGTGGGATGCCGTCTCGCTCCCCGCCGGGTCACGCGGGCCGACCGGTGCGGTGAGGGCGGCGAGCAGGTCGGGGGTGTGTAGATGGTTGGCGGGGTGGGCGGCCAGTTCCATGGCTGCGTGGGCCTCCGCGTGGGGTGTGGGTGCCGGGACGGTGAGCAGGTCGAGGTGCCGGCCGTCGGCGTAGATCGCGGTGAGCAGCCCGGCGGGCAGGGGGTCGACCCAGCTCAGGCCCACCGTTCGGATGCCGTCGGCGCTGTCGACGCGCAGGCTGGCAGGATGGCTGTCCCAGTCGGCGGCCCGCAGCGTGATGTGGGCGACGGGCCGGTGATCGTCGGGCGGGTTGGCGTTGTGGGTGCGCAGGGCCAGGGCCAGCCCAGGCAGTTCGGCGGCCGGGTCGGCCGAGCGTGGCCACCATCCGCCCTCCAGCGGCGCCTGTGGCGAGCCGGCGGCCCGCGGCGGCCGCAGGCACAGCCGTGGTGTCGAGGGCGGCGGGAGGCTGATCGTTGTTCCTGTTTCAGTGAGAGTCCACATGGGTCGTTGCCCTTTCCCCCGGGCCGCCGGGTGGCGGCTCGGGGCGGATGGTGATCGGGATGGCCGGCCGGACGGTTCAGTGGCGTTCCCGCAGATGCGGGACGAGGCGGCGAAGCGGGGTGAGCCACGCGGTTCCGGTCACCAGCGTGACCAGGATCGCGGCGGCCACCAGGGTCGTCAGCGCCATGGCCACCGCCATCGGCAGGCCGGCCAGGACCAGGAACACGACGAACACGATCATCGCGGCCGGCACGATCACTGCGGGCCGGACCTGGTCCATCCGGGAAACCCCCTTGCCCGCAATTGCACCGGGCCGGTCGGGTCGACGAGCACGATTGAACATCGGCATGTACAACCCCCTGTCGGGGTGAGCCGGTGTGGCGGGTCACCCTCAGCGTGGGGATGTCGTCGTTGCCGGATATCTTTATTCTACTCCAAGAACTTCCGATATCGCGAAATATCTGAAGTAACCTCCAGTTATGACTTCCGATACTTCGTCCCCGACCGGTTCCCCTTCCTCAGTACCGGCTTCCGAGACCTCGCCGCGCCCGTCCGACGGCGCGACTCCGCAGGCCGGGCGCCGTCGGGGCGCTCGGCCGACCCCGCTTCCCGAGGGCCTGCAGCCGGTGTTCGCCGCTTACCAGCGCAGCATCGCCCTCCCGAGCGAATCACTGGATGCCGATACGGTCCGCGTCTATGCCTCCCGGGTCCGCCAGTACTTGGCCTGGCTCGCCATCGCTCTCGCCGACGGGACGATCGAGGGCGACCCGCTCACCGACCCCGGCGCGAGCGACCGTGCTGCCCGGGACTACCGCACCCACTTGCAGACCGCGCTCAAACGCAAACCCGCCACCATCAACGCGCACCTGACCGCGGTCGATGACTTCTACCGCCGCCGCGGACTCGGCCCCGCCGCCGCCGAACGCGCCGACATCCCCCCGGCCGCACCCCGGCCCTTGGACGAAGGCGACCAGCTCGCCCTGCTGCGTGAGGCCGACCGCGCCCCGCTGCGCGACAAGGCGATCGCCTTCACCGCCTTCTACGCCGGCACCCGCATCAGTGAGACCACCCGCCTGGACACCGGCGACGTCCGCACCCCGGCTCTCAACGGCCATCTGATCGTCCGGGCCGGCAAGAACGGCAGATGCCGTGAGATCCCCCTGCACCCCAAGCTCCGCACCGTGCTGGAGGAGTGGCTGCGCGAGCGGGCCGACTGGAAAGGCGCCGATGCCAGCCCCGCACTGTTCCTTAACCGCCGCGGCGGCCGCCTGTCGGCCCGCTCGGCCTACACCGTGCTGCGCGCCATCGCCGCCGCCGCGAACCTGCCGATCGGCCGCGACGGCGTCTTCACCCCGCGCGTCCTGCGGCACACCGCCGGCACCATCATGACCCGCCAGGGCACCGACATCGTCGTCGTCGCCGAACTCCTGGGCCACACCCTCGAAACCGCCCGCCGCTACAGCCTGCCCACCCGCCGCGACCGCCAGAAAGCCATCGAACGACTCGCCGTCGACGAATGACAGTGCTCCAGGTCGCGCGTGTACATTCTGGACTTCACACAACCCGGGGCACCTCGGGAACCTGGAGTCGGTTGTCCGCTGCTGAGGGGACGCCCGAACACTCTGCACCGACTGCATCCTGCGCACGCACCGGCGGGCATGTTGGCTCGCTGTCGGCTCGGCGGGATCGGTACGGGACGGCACGCGACGACATGGCCCGGCACCGAAATGGGGCTGGACGCGGATAGAACGGCACAGAGCAACACCGTCTACACCGAGGCGACATGATCCCTGCGGGCTTTTAATCCGCAGGTTGTGGGTTCGAGTCCCACTCTGACCGCTGCAAACGAGCCCAGTTGGACGTGCCCACGATCAAGTCTGGGGCCGAACTGAGATGAATAACAGCAAGGGCGGACCCCAGCGCAGCAGCTATCTACTATCCGGTACGTTAGCGGATGATCTTCAGTGGGATTGTGGTCGGGCGCGCTGATCTGGTGCCTCGCCGCGCCCTCAATGGTGGTGCTTGAGCGTGGGCTCAGCCGATCTTCGGGGTCGCCCGGTCGATGATCGGAGCGAGGTTCAAGCCTGGGGGCAGGGTGCCGAAGGCGGCTCCCCGGTCGCCGGCCAGGCGGGTGGTGCAGAAGGCGTCGGCGACGGCCGGGTGACCGTACCTGACCAGCAGCGATGCCTGTAGTACGAGGGCCAGACGTTCGGCTACGCGGCGGGCGCGGTACTCGATCGTCTCAATGTCGGCGAAGGCGTCTTTCGCTTCCTTGACGGCGGCGTCGAGGCGCGGGTCGGCGCCCTGGGCGAGGTCGACTTCGTCGAAAAACGCATCCAGTGTCTGAGGCCCACGTAGAGTGGCCCTGAGGAGATCGAGTGCCGCCACGTTGCCCGAGCCCTCCCAGATGGAGTTCAGGGGCGACTCGCGGAACAGCCGGGGCATGCCCGACTCCTCGACGTAGCCGTTGCCGCCCAGGCATTCCAGGGCCTCGGCCGCGTGGGCGGGCCAGCGCTTGCAGACCCAGTACTTGCCGACCGCCAGGGCGAGCCGCTTGAACGCCGTCTCCCGCTCGTCGCCCCGCACGGAGCGGTCGGTGGCGCCCGCCAGCCGCGCCATCAGCGTGGTCGCCGCCTCCGACTCCAGCGCCAGGTCGGCCAGCACGTTGCGCATCAGCGGCTGGTCGATCAGGTACCGGCCGAACGCCTTGCGGTGCGCGGCGTGGTGCGCGGCCACGGTGACGCCCTGCCGCATCCCGGCGGCCGCGCCGATCAGGCAGTCCAGCCGGGTCATGTTGACCATCTCGATGATGGTGCGGACGCCGCGGCCCTCTTCGCCGACCCGCCACGCCACCGCGTTCTCGTACTCGACCTCGGCGGAGGCGTTGGACCTGTTGCCCAGCTTGTCCTTCAGCCGCATCAGGCGCATCGGGTTGAGCGCGCCGTCCGGCAGCACGCGCGGCACGAGGAAGCAGGTCAGGCCGCCGGGGGCCTGCGCCAGCGTCAGGAACAGGTCGCACATCGGGGCGCTGGTGAACCACTTGTGCCCCACCAGCCGGTACGTGCCGTCCGGCCGGGGCGCGGCCTGCGTGGTGTTGGCGCGGACGTCGGAGCCGCCCTGCTTCTCGGTCATCGACATGCCGGCCAGCAGCCCGGCCTTGCCGGACGGCTCGCGCAGCCCGAAGTCGTACACCGGCGCGGCCAGCAGCGGCTCGAACCGGGCGGCCAGCTCGGGGGCCTGCCGCAGCGCCGGGACGGCCGCGTACGTCATCGAGATCGGGCAGCCGTGCCCGGCGTCGACCCGCCACACGTAGAACTTCGCGGCGCGGGCGACGTGGGCGCCCTCGCGATCGTCGGCCCAGGGGGCGCCGTGCAGGCCGTGCTCCACGGCGGTGCGCATCAGCTCGTGCCAGGCGGGGTGGAACTCGACCTCGTCGACGCGGTGCCCGTAGCGGTCGTGCGTGCGCAGCGCGGGCGGGTGTTCGTTGGCGAGCCGGCCCCATTCCTGGGCCTCCTCGGTCCCGGCGAGCCGTCCGAGGGCGTGCACCTCGGCCAGGGCGGCGCCGGCGCCCTCCCGGGCGAGCCCGTCCAGCAGGGCGGGATCGTCGGCCAGGTCATGGCCGGCCAGCGGGGGAACCTGGTTGAACACTTCGTGTGTCGCCGTCACCGCACCGCTCCCAACACCGTCGCCGGCCGCTTCCACCCGCAGGATACCGAGCCGCGTTCGGCCTCTCAGACGACGACGGAGAGGAGGGCGATGAGCAGGGCGCGCAAGGCGGGGGCCGGTTCGGCCTGGAGCCGCAGCCCGGCGCGTTGCCCGGACCTGGCCGGCCAGACCGAGGCGACCACGGCCGTGCCGGGGTCGCGGACGACCAGGGCGCCGCGGGGATGGCGGCCCCTGTTCCGTGTCCGGCGGGCGGTGGCGAGGACCCGCTCCTCGGGGTCGCACAGCCTCCAGCGGGGGGACGTCGCCACGACCGAGCCCACCGCCGTGCCGTCCGGCCATCGGACGCGGTACTCGACGGGCCGGGCGCCCTCCACCCAACGGGTGATGTGGAGCAGGGGCCTGCCCTCGGGAGAGCGCAGGCATGTCCCTTGCGCGCGGTCGCCCTGCGTGGCGACCTCGATGCCGGCGTGCTGGTAGGCGTTCCTCACCAGGCGGAGGCCGGTGGCGGTGAACAGCGCCGAACGCTGGACGTCCGCGGGCGAGAGCGCCAGCCGTCCGTCGTCGCCACCGGTCCACCACTCGCCGAGCTCGGCCGCCAGGACCAGCCGCCGGACCCGCTCGACCCTGGCCTCGTTCATCCAGCCGGGTTCGCACAGCGGGATCACGGCGATGTCGGGATCGGGCCGCAGCCGTTCGGGGAAGCGCCGGCCGGTCACCGCGGTGCCGTCGCACCAGACGGCGAGCCGGGGCCGGCCCGCCGCGTCCAGGATCCCCACACCGGCGATGGCCGAGGCCGGGACGGTCACGCGGCGTCGTCCCCAGGGGCGCACGACGGTCAGCCCCTCCGGACCCAGGACGCAGTGGGGCTGCGTGAGGACCATCGCCACGGCCGGGACGCCTCCCAGCGCGGCGCCCGCGCCGAGCGAGAGCGGCATGGCGAAGCCGAACTCCGCGCCCCAGAGGAGGGCCATGCCGGCCGGCAGGGCCGTGAAGTACGCGGTCTCGAAGACGTTCCGCGCTGCCAGCGGGCGCCACCCGATCACGATGGGGCTGAGCGAGGCGGGCGCCGGGGACGAGGGGGAACCGATCGGCGCCATGTCCTTATTCTTACGCTTTGTCAGGACACCTGGCAGGACCATGGCCAGGCCGGAGGGGGCCACGGCCGCGGGGTCCTCCCAAAGAGCCGGGGCGATCTCGTCCGCGCGGCGGATTGCCTGCGGGCCCGGAGGGCATATTTTCTGAATCATGAGTCAGCCCACCCCGCCGCAGGGCCGACGGCCATCCGAGCACCGGCCGGCCGCCCCGTCCGAGTCCCCGTACACCTCCGCCGCGCCGGCGGACGGCGCGGCGGGAGGCTCGGTCCGCGCCTCCGACGCCGAGCGCGAGGCCGTGGTGGAGGGGCTGCGGGTGGCGTCGGTGGAGGGCCGGCTGACCTTCGAGGAACTGGCCGAGCGCACCGAGGCCGCCTACCTGGCCGTCACCCGCGGCGACCTGGAGAGCGTCACCGCCGACCTGCCCGGGATGGGCGCGCCCGGCGCCGACCCGGCGCCGCTGCAGGTGAAGCGGCGCTTCACCGCGATCATGGGCGACTGCAAGGAGCGCATCAGCGGCCGGGTCGACCAGCAGCTGGAGGCGCTGTCGGTGATGGGCGACATCGTCCTCGACCTGCGCGGCGCCCAGGTGCCCAGCGGCGAGGTCAGCGTGGTCGCCACCGCCGTGATGGGCGATGTGAAGGTCATCGTGCCGGACGGCGTGAACGTCGAGATGTCGGGCTACTGCGTGATGGGCGACCGGAGCGTGCAGGTCCGGGAGGCCCGGGAGGGGCGGCGGGTCCCGCTGGTTCGGGTGAAGGCGCAGGTGGTCATGGGCGACCTGAAGATCGTCGACGACGAGCACCACGCCCCCGTGCGGCGGGCGCTGGCGTCCTGGTGGGAGGGGCGCAAGGCCCGCCGCGACTGACGGTCAGCGGGGGTGGTCGCGGGAGGCGCCGCCGCCGCGGGTGACCGGGGCGAACCGTTCGTCGTGCGTCTGCTCGGGCTCGTGGCCGAGCTCCTCGCGATCAGTCATGTGGTCCGCATACCCGATGGGGCCGCGGTATGCGTGCCCCCGGCGGCGGGCCGTCCGGCGCGGCTGGCGCGCCGGTCACGTTCTGCGATAAGGTGGCTACAGGCAGGCAACGCTGTTGCCTGCGCGTGCCCAGTCCCGCAGTCGGCGTCCGAAGTCCCGCAGTCCCAGTCGCGCAGTCGCAGTCACGCGTCCCCGTCGTGCGTCGGCGTCCTCATGTTCTCGTCGTAGTTCCACGTCCCAGTCCTGAAGTCGGCGTCCGTCAGGAAGTCAGCGTCTTCGTTCGAGTCGCCCGGAACGACAAGCGTCAGAGGCGATGATGGACCAAGAGACCGAGTTTCTGATCTGTGCGGCGGTGCTCACCGGAACGGCCGTGGCGGCGGTGACCCTGCCGGAGCAGACGATCAGTCTGCTGGCGGGTCTGCTGATCGAAGCCCTTCTGAGGTGGGCCCTCCTCAAGCGGGATCGGCCATAGGCGATCCCGCTCACTCAGCTTCCGCTGGGGACCTCATCGCTCGGTGATGAGGTCCCCAGCGCAATCGGAGGGACCATGGACAGGTTTCTGATCGATCTCACCCGGGCGCACGCGGGAACCGAGGGCGAGGTGCTCCGGGCGCTCCACGACGCGCACCCCTGGAACTCGGGCACCGCGGTCGAATGCCTCGTACTCGCCGCGCAGGCGGTCGCGGACGGCCAGTACGGCGTCGTCCGCGCCGACGTGGGGGAGACGGCCGACGACGCCGCCGTCGCCGCGGCCGTCCACCAGCGGGTGAGCCAGGCCCGCGCCGACGGCCGGGAGGTGGCGGTCGCCTCGTTCCGCGGCAGCGTGAAGAACGTGGCGGAGATGCTCGGCGTCATGCTCGGCGGCGTCACCTTCGTCCACCTGGCGCCCTTCGCCCCCGCGGCGGAGGCGGCGGCCGAGGGCATGGTCTGGGACGACGCGTGGATGCCCCGCGACGAGGCCGTGGACGCGCTGGTCCAGGCGATCGGCCGGTCCGCCGCGCGGATGCGGATGACCGACCTGCGCAAGGCCCTGACCGCCTACAATCCGCGGTTCCGCAAGCAGGTCGGCACGTTCAACTCCCGGCCCAAGTTCGTCTCCACGCTGGTGGGCTTCGCGGTCGACCGCGGGCTCGCCGTCACCACGCACACCTCGGGCGAGGACAACAATCCGGTGCTGGAACTGACCCCGGCGGGCCGCGCCCGCGTCACCGCTCCGGTGCTGCCGTCCCCGATGCCGCCGCCGGGCCAGGACGCGATCGCGTCGGCGGACGGGAGCCGCTCCCGCTCGCACCTGTTCGTCGACGTGCTGCGCAAGAACGAGATGGGGCCGTTCCAGGAGTTGCGCCTGGACATCTACGAGGAGCTGGAGCGCCTCGTCAAGGAGGGGACCCGGCCGCCGCAGCAGCTGATCCGGGACGCGGTGAACGCGGTCCGCGACCAGCGCAAGGGGGCGCCCAGCAAGTCGGGCAAGCAGTTCCCCTGGACCGGCGTCCGGACGTTCATGGGCAAGCTGACCAGGCGGGTCCCGGTGCTGCTGCACGACGGCCGCCCGGTCACGCTGTCCCTGGGGCAGGACGCCGTCGCGGTCACCGAACTGGCCCACGGCTGGCGGCTGACCCTGGACGGCGAGCTGATCTGCTTCATGCTGGAGAGGGGCGTGCAGATCACCGTCGACGACTACGACGAGCTCGCCGGAGCCCTCTACAACAGCCGCCGCGACGAGTTCTACGACCTCGCCCACGAGGTCGTCGCGCACCTGGCGAGGAGCGGCCGCGTCGTGGAGTCGCCCGACGACGCGATGACGATCGTTCTCGCGCCTCCGGCCGGCTGAACGCCCCGTCCGACCGGTCCGGCGCCGACTCCGCTCGGGCCGGCCGTGTCCACGGGCGTGTCCGCGGACACGCCCGCGAACGGCTACGCCGTGGCCAGCACGCCCGCCCTGGGCGACCCCGGCGCCCTTCCGCCGGCCCCTTCGGCGCGGCCGGCGTCCAGCGCCTCGTCGTAGCGCCGCAGCACCAGCGCGGCGAGTTCGGGAGCGGCGCCCAGCACCGGGGACACCGCGTGCGCCCCGGCGGCCATGGCCTCGTCCCGCACCTTGTCGGCGAAGTAGCCGGGCGCCAGGAAGTACGACGCCACCACCACGCGCGGCGCCCCGGCCGCGCGCAGGGCCGTCACGGCCTCGCCCGGCGACGGGCGGGCCGCGGAGGCGAACGCGGGCACCACGTCCCGCCAGCCCCGCTCCCGCCACTCCCGGGCCATCGCCCCGATCGTGGCGTTCGCGGACGCGTCGCTGGAGCCGGCCGACACCAGCACCACGGCGGTGTCCGGGTCGCCGATCGGCACGCCCGCCTCGGCCAGCCGCCGCTCCAGCGCGGCCATCAGCAGCGGGTGCGGGCCCAGCGTCGCCGCCGTGCGCAGGCCCAGCAGCGGATGCCGCCTCCTGACCTGCGTCAGCACGCCCGGAACGTCGCTCTTGCTGTGGTAGGCGGCGGTCAGCAGCAGCGGCAGCACGACCGCCTCGCCCGCGCCCCCCGCGGCCAGCCCGTCCAGCACCGCGCCGGGCGAGGGCGGGGCGTGGTCCAGGAACGAGGTCAGGACCGGCACCACCGGCCGCCTCGCCCGCACCGCCGACAGCAGTTCCTCCACGGTGGCGGCGGCGCGCGGGTCCTTGCTCCCGTGCGCCACCGCGACCATCGGCGGGCCCACCGTCACAGGTGGATGCCGCATTCGGTCTTGCCCGTCCCGGCCCAGCGGCCGCTGCGCGGGTCCTCGCCGGCGGCGACGGGACGCGTGCACGGCGCGCAGCCGATCGAGGGGTAGCCGTCGTAGTGCAGCGGGTTCACGATGACGCCGTTGTCGGACATGTAGTTGTCCATGTCCTCCTGCGTCCAGTCCAGGATCGGGTTGACCTTGACCATCCCGCGCTTGCGGTCCCACTCGACGACCCTGCGGTCGCGGCGGCTGGCGGTCTCGTCCCGGCGGATCCCGCTGAACCAGGCCATGTAGCCCTCCAGCGCCCGGCCCAGCGGCTCCACCTTGCGCAGGTGGCAGCACAGGTCCGGGTTGCGGCCGTACAGCCGGGGGCCGAGCGCGGCCTCCTGCTCCTCGACCGTGCGGGACGGCGTCACGTTGATCACGTTGACCGGGTAGACGGCCTCGACCGCGTCCCGGGTGCCGATGGTCTCGGCGAAGTGGTAGCCGGTGTCGACGAACAGCACGTCGATGCCGGGCTTGACCTTGGACACCAGATGGATCAGCGCCGCGTCCGACATCGAGGAGGTCAGGCAGATCCGGTCGCCGAACGTGGCCGCCGCCCAGCGGATGACCTCCAGCGAGGAGGCGCCCTCCAGGGCCACCGCGGCCGATTCGACGATGTCTTCGAGATCAAGGGTCGGTCTGTCGGTCTCCAGCAGCGTCACCGAAGGGTCTCCTTGTGTGTGCGGGGCGCTCCAACACCGAGGAACTTCAACATGAAGGAACGGAGGCAGTCACGGCAGAACCACGCCGCTCCCTCGGGCTTGGACTTCGTCGGGCCCCCGGCGTCGCCGGAGGCGGGGGCGGGTGCTTCACGCGGCTCGAGATTCTCGTCACCGCAGTACGGGCAGTAGAACGGCGCGGCACGTTCGCTCATTCCGGTTGCCCGTTACTTGAGATCTGTGTCGTCGGCGCGCTGGACCCAGGCGGCGAAGGTCTCGCCGTCCTGGCGCTGCTCGTCGTACTTGCGCACGACCCGCTCGACGTAGTCGGTCAGCCCGGCCGAGGTGGTCTTCAGCCCGCGGACCTTCTTGCCGAACGTCGCCCCGACCTGGCCGCCCAGATGGATCTGGAAGCCCTCCACCTGGTCGCCGTTCTCGTCCACCACCAGCTGGCCCTTGAGGCCGATGTCGGCGACCTGGATGCGGGCGCACGCGTTCGGGCAGCCGTTGACGTTGATGGTCAGCGGCTGGTCGAAGTGGGGCAGCCGCTTCTCCAGCTCGTCGATGAGGTCCATGGAGCGCTGCTTGGTCTCGACGATCGCCAGCTTGCAGTACTCGATGCCGGTGCAGGCCATCGTCTGCCGGCGGAACGTCGAGGGGCGGACCTGCAGGTCGTGCTCGGCCAGCGCGGCGGCCAGCGGCTCGGTGTTCTCCTCGGGCACGTCGAGGATCACCATCTTCTGCTCGACCGTGGTGGCCACCCGGCCCGACCCGTACCGCTCGGCCAGGTCGGCGATGGTGGTCAGCAGCGGGCCGTTGACCCGGCCGACCTTCGGCGCGAAGCCGACGTAGAAGAGGCCGTCGTTCTGCCGGCGGATGCCGACGTGGTCGCGCTGGGTGAGCGGGGCGGCGGGCTCGGGGCCGTCGGGCAGCGCGTAGCCGAGGTACTCCTTCTCCAGCACCTCGCGGAACTTCTCCGCGCCCCAGTCGTTCATCAGGAACTTGATCCGGGCGCGGTGCCGCAGCCGCCGGTACCCGTAGTCCCGGAAGATCGACACGACGCCCTTCCAGACCTCGTGCGCCTGCTCCGGCTTGACGAACACCCCGAGGCTCTTGGCGAACATCGGGTTGGTGGACAGGCCGCCGCCGACGAACGCCTGGTAGCCGGCCTCGCCGTTCTCGTTCACCGTCCCGACGAACGCGATGTCGTTGATCTCGTGCACGGTGCAGTGGGAGGAGCAGCCCGACAGCGCGCTCTTGAACTTGCGCGGCAGGTTGGAGAACTCGGCCGACCCGATGTAGCGGTCGTGGATGTCGCGGATCTGCGGGGTGGCGTCGATCACCTCGTCGTCGGCGATCCCGGCCAGCGGGCAGCCGATGATCACACGCGGGGTGTCGCCGCAGGCCTCCATGGTGGACAGCCCGACGGCCTCCAGCCGCTCCCAGATCGCCGGGACGTCCTCGATGGCGATCCAGTGGAACTGGACGTTCTGCCGGTCGGTGATGTCGGCGGTGCCGCGCGCGTAGGTGGTCGCGATGTCGGCCACGGCCCGCAGCTGCGGCCCCGACAGCTGGCCGCCGTCGATGCGCACCCGCATCATGAAGTAGCGGTCGTCGAGCTCCTCGTCCTCGAGGATCGCGGTCTTGCCCCCGTCGATGCCCGGCTTGCGCTGGGTGTAGAGCCCGAACCAGCGGAACCGGCCGCGCAGGTCGGCGGGGTCGATCGAGTCGAACCCGGCCTTGGAGTAGATGTCGATGATGCGGCGGCGGACGTTGAGCCCGTCGTCGTTCTTCTTGTTCTCTTCGTTCTTGTTGAGCGGTTCCCGATAGCCGAGGGCCCACTGGCCCTCGCCTTTCTTGCGCTTGGTCGCAGGTGGCACGGCGCGATCCTCATCCATCCGGTGGTGGGACGCGTGGCGCACAGGGCATCGCGAACAGCCGGCTCGACGCTGAGCAGGGGTCGATCAAAGGTGACGCCGGGGCACCACGCGCCGGTGCTAAAACAGGGGGCGTGGTCGGGGCGTCACAGACAGATCGCGCTGCGGACGCGCAGGAAGTCGACGTGCCGGCGCATTACCAGCAACGGATCCGCAGCAGTCATATCTGAACTTTGACACGCCGTCTCGCGGGCTGTCCAGTTGCGTCCGGCATACGGACAGGTGAGAAGTGTCATCCCCGCCGCCTTCACCCCTGCCGCTTCCAGTTGACCGGCGGCTCGGACCGCTCTCCGCCGCCGTCCTCCGCACCGCTCGCGGAGCCGCCCCCGGACGCCGTCCCCGGTGCGGCGCGCCGCGTCGCGGGGGACGGCTGGTGCTGGCAGTCGCACCACGATCCGCCACGGCAGTCCCCGTGGCGGCCGTCGCGGCACGTCTGGCAGATCACCTCTCCATTGTCACCGACGTCCGGCGATGCGCCGAACGTCCGCGAGATGGGTGATCCCCGCAGGTAACGGACCGGTGACACTCTACGGTGTATCGGTGTGACCACGGTTTCGGACCCCGCCGGGACCCCGGCAGAGGAGGGCGACGCGGACTTCGGCAAGGAACGGGCCGCGCTGGGCGGCCGCCTGCGCGCCGGGCTGCTGCTCCCGGCACTGGTGATCGGGCGCGTGCGCGCCCCCCTGCACGCCGCCCGGCGGACCTGCTGGGAACTGGTCCGCGGCACGGCCGTGGCGGCGTTCCGCCACCGGGTGACGGGCCTGGCGGCCGAGGCCGCCTTCTTCGCCCTGCTGTCGCTGCCGCCGCTGGTCATCGGGCTGATCGGGACGATGGGGCACTTCCGCGGCGCGCTGGGGCCGGGCACCGTCGGCGAGATCCGCACCTGGCTGATCGAGCGGGCGCAGACCGTGCTCACCGGACCGGCGGTGGACTCGGTGGTGGTCCCGCTCATCGACGACGTGATCCGCGGCGGCAGCCCCGACATCGTGTCGGTGAGCTTCCTGATCTCGCTGTGGGCCGGTTCGCGGGCCACCAACGTCTACGTCGACACGATCACCATCGCCTACGGGCTGTCCGGGCTGCGCGGTGTGATCCGGACCCGGCTGCGCGCGTTCGTGCTCTACCTGCTCGGGCTGCTGGTGATGATCGTGGTGATCCCGCTGCTGGTGGCGGGACCGGCCCTGGTCCGGCAGGCGCTGCCGGAGAGCGCCGGGTTCCTGCCGGTGCTGTACTGGCCGGTGGTGGTGACGCTGTCGATCCTGTTCCTGGCGATGCTCTACCACATGAGCGTGCCGGTGCGGACGTCCTGGTGGCGCGAGGTGCCGGGCGCGGTGATGGCCCTGCTGATCTGGATCCTGGGCAGCTTCGCGCTGCGGCTCTACCTGGCCGGGTCGCTGGCCGGGGTGTCGGTGTACGGGTCGCTGGCCGCGTCCATCGCGGTGCTCGCCTGGCTGTACGTGGCGGCGCTGGCGGTGCTGATCGGGGCCGCGCTGAACGCCGAGATCGACCAGCGGTGGCCGAGCGCGAACACGGCCCGGGCCCGCGCCGTCCGCGCGGCCGCGCAGGACATCGACCCAGTTCCCGAGCCTGCCGCGGCATCTTCGGCCGGATCCGTGGCCGAAGGTGGCGGCGGGGAAAGGTAAAAACCTCCCCACTCTAGGTCCTGAAAAGGCCAAATATGTCGTAGCCTCGCATGATATGACCCCCCGCGAGGAGCCCGGGCGGCTGCGCACCGTGACCGGAACGATCCCGATCTCCGCCATCACCGGGCCGGTGCTGCCGCATGAGCATCTGCAGCTCGATCTGCGCTGGCCCGCCCGGCCCGCCACGCTGGACTCCGACCCCCGCCGCTGGCTGGACGAGGAGAAGCCGGTCACCCGCGAGCTGGCCGCCCTCCGGGGCGAGCACGACCTCGGCCTCGTCGTCGACCTCACGTGCACCGGGATGGGCCGCAGCGCCGCCTCCCTCGCCCGCATCGGCGCGGGCGCCCGCGTCGCGGTGGTCGCCGGCACGGGGTTCTTCACCCAGCCGTTCCACCCCGCCTACGTCAAGGACGCCGACGCCGACGCCCTCGCCGAGCGGCTGCTCGCCGAGATCGGCTTCGGGCTCGACGGCACCAACGCGCTCCCCGGCGTGATCGGCGAGATCGGCACCTGGGGTGAGACGCCCACCGAGGACGAGGAGCGCTGCCTGCGCGCCGCCGCCCACGCCGGCCGCTACTCCGGCCTGTCGGTGGCCACCTACGGCCGCGCCGGCCTGGCCCAGCTGGAGATCCTCACCGGCGCCGGCCTGCCCCCGCACCGCGTCGCGGTCGGCCAGCAGGACCTGGTGGACGAGCCCGCCGCGCACCGCAAGATCGCCGAGGCGGGCGCCTACGTCTCCTTCGGCTCCCTGGGCCTGGCCGCCGGCCGCCCCGAAGCGCTCGCGACCCGCGTCCGCAACGTGATGGAGTTCCTCGACGGCGGCCACGCCGACCGCCTGCTGCTCAGCACCGGCATCTCGCGCATGACGCAGATCTCCCGATACGGCGGCCACGGCTTCGGCTTCCTCTTCGACACCTTCGTCCCCGCCCTCCGCGCCGCAGGCGCGGACGAGGCCACCCTGAACCGAGTCCTCCACGACAACCCCTTGAGGTGGCTCACCGGGCAGCGCTGATCTGGGGGCTGTGTTTACCTGGGGGGCCACCCCCCAGACCCCCAGGGCGGGGCGATCGGCCCCTTCGCTCGCCTGGCGGCTCGCTACGGGGCCGCCCACCCCGGCAAGGGGCTCCGCCCCCTGCACCCCCGGCAGGAGGGGCTCCGCCCCCCTGCACCCCCCGACAAGCAACACCGCAG
>NZ_JBHSON010000086.1:0-51202 GCF_042656285.1 Actinomadura rugatobispora
CCGCGCGCGCCGCCCGCGCCTCGGCCCACGCGCGCAGGCGGTCGCGCGCCAGCAGCAGCGCCGATCCGAGCGCGATGAGCCAGGGCACCACCGCCTCGAACGCCGAGGCGGGGGTGGTGAGCAGGAGCCACGCGCCGAGGGACCCGCCCGCGGCGGCCACCGCGACCAGCCGCAGGACCCGGCGGGTCTGGCCGCGCAGTTCGGGACGCGACCCGGTGGCGGCGCCGACCGTGGTGGAGAACATCGCGACGGTGTTGGTGACGTTGGCGACGACCGGCGGCAGCCCGAAGGCGAGCAGGGCCGGGTAGCTGGCCAGGGAGGCCAGGCCTGCGATGGATCCGGCCAGCCCGGAGGCCAGGCCCGCCGCCATCAGCAGGGCGCCCGAGGACAGGTCCACCCGTCAGGCCGTCCGGGCGCGACGGAGATTGTCCGCTCGAAGGCCGGGGCGGGCGGCCCGGCGCCCTCGTGCGGGGGGAGTCATCACACCTCTTGGGGGGCTCTGAAATCGATCGCGGCCGGAGTATTGACACCCATACCGAAATGCGGCCAAGCTGCTCGCCACATGTCATCCAACTATATATGGAGACAAGTTGGCGGTAACGACGACCCACGGCGAGACGATCGAACGGCTGCGCCGGGGCATGGCGGCGGGAGTGCTCGCGTTCCCGCTGACCGCCTTGGACGCTGGCGGGCGCATCGCCCTCGACGCCTACCGCGCCCACCTGCGCTCCCAGCTCGCCGCCGGTCCCGGCGCGCTGTTCCCCTGCTGCGGGACGGGTGAGTTCTTCTCCCTCGCCGAGGACGAGTACGAGCAACTCGTCACGGCCGCCGTCCAGGAGGCGGCCGGCACCGTGCCGGTCGTCGTGGGCGCGGGCTACGGCTGGGCGCAGGCCGCCAGGTTCGCGGCCATCGCCGAACGCGCGGGCGCGGACGCCCTGCTCCTCCTGCCGCCCTACCTCGTCGAGACGCCGCCGCGGGGACTGGTCGAGCATGTGCGCCGCGTCGCCGCGAGCACCGCGCTGCCGCTCATCGTCTACCAGCGGGCCCAGGTGCGGATCGAGGTCGCCGACGCACCCGCCCTCGCCGCGATCCCCGGCGTGATCGGCGTCAAGGACGGGCACTGCGACCTCGACCGGCTCCAGCGCATCAAGCTGGCCGCCCCCGAAGACTGGCTGTTCTTCAACGGCGCGGCCACCGCCGAGATGCAGGCGCGCGCCTACCGCGCCATCGGCGTCCCGGCCTACTCCTCCGCCGTCCACGCCTTCGCCCCCGAGATCTCCCGGGCCTTCTTCACCGCCCTGCACGCCGAGGACCACGAGCGCGTCGACAGGCTGCTCGAGGAGTTCTACATGCCCTTCGTCGAACTGCGCGACAGGGGGACCGGGTACGCGGTCTCCCTCGTCAAGGCGGCGGCCAGGCTGCGCGGCGCGAACGTGGGCCCGGTGCGCGCTCCCCTCATGGACCCCGCCCCCCGGCATCTGGAGGAACTCGACACCCTGCTGACCACCGGACTGGCCCTCGTCGGCGCCACCCGCTGACCCCGCTCCTTCACTACCCCCGCCCCTTCAACACCCCCGCCCTTCGTCCCCCGCCCTCTCCGCCCACCCCCCATCCCAGCAACCCGGCCGAGTCCACGCTCAGGTCCGGCCCTCCCCTTCCGTGCTGGTGAAACGGAGAATGAAATGAGAATCGGCGTATTCCTGGCCGCCGTCACCGTCACCGTCGCCGCGTCCGCCTGCTCCGTCCAGGGCGGCGGCGCCGACAAGGGCTCCTCCGGCTACCCCGCCAAGCCCGTCGAGTTCACCGTGCCGCAGGACCCCGGCGGCAGCACCGACCTGCTCACCCGCGCCCTGGCCAAGAACATCGACAAGCCGCTCGGGCAGAAGGCCGTCGTGGTGAACAAGCCGGGCGCCAACGGCAAGATCGCGGGCAAGGACGTGTTCGGGAGCAAGCCCGACGGCTACCGCGTCGCGGTGATGCCGCAGTCGCTGTTCGCCATCGGCCCGCTGATGCTGAGCGACCCCGACGCCATCCAGGTCAAGGACATGACCCTCGTCAGGGGCCTCGCCGTCGAGGACTACGTCCTGGTGGTGCCCGCGTCCTCCGAGTACCGCACGCTCAAGGACCTGCTCGGCGCGGGCAGCCTCAAGTACGGCACCACCGGGCCCGGCACCGGCAGCCAGCTCTCGCAGGCACTGCTGTTCGGCACGGCCAAGGTCAAGGCCTCGCCCGTCCCGTTCGACGGCGGCGCCCCCACGGTCACCGCGGTGCTCGGCGGCAAGGTCGACGTCGCCTCCGTCCAGATCGCCGAGGGCTTCAAGCACGTGCAGGCGGGCAAGATGCGCGCCCTGGCGGTCTTCTCCGAGAAGCGGCACGAGGCGCTCCCGGACGTGCCGACCGCCAAGGAGTCCGGCTACCAGGTCCTGGTCGACCAGCGCCGGTTCGTCGCCGCCCCGGCCGGGCTGCCCACCGACGTCCGCGACAAGCTCGGCGCCGCCATCGACAAGGCCGTCGCCTCGCCCGACTACCTCCGGCTGCTCAAGGCGAGCTACATCGTGCCGTGGAACGCCGACGGCGAGCAGGCCGCGGCGCAGATCAACGAGAGCCTCAAGCGGTTCACCGCCATGTCGCAGCAGCTCGGCATCGACCTCAAGGCGCAGCAGTGACGCCGAAGGCCGAGGACGAGACGGCGGACGAGACCGGCTCGTCCCCCGACGTCCCGCGCGCACGCGCGCAGAACGTGGTGGCCGCGCTGGTGCCGCTCGCGGTCGGGGTGGTCGCCGCGGTCATGTCCTGGAACCTCGGGGTCGGCACGCTGCCGGCCCCGGGGCCGGGGCTGTGGCCGCTGCTCGTCAGCGTCGTCATGGTGGTCCTCGCCGCGCTGCTGGTCCTGCGGTCGCGGCCGCGCGGCGACGAGGAGCCGTTCACCAAGGACGTCGTGACGGTCGCCGTCGCGGTGGTCTCGCTCCTGTGCTACGCGTTCCTGTTCGAGCTCATCGGCTTCGAGGTGCCCACCCTCGCGCTCCTGGTGCTGTGGATGAAGGGGCTGGGCCGGGAGGGCTGGCGCGTCACCGCCGCGGTCTCGGTCGTCGCGACGGCGGCCCTCTACCTGCTGTTCATCACCGGGCTCGGGGTGTCGCTGCCCCACCTGATCCACCTGTGAACCCCCGCACCCGCCTGTGAGGACGACGACATGGACTTCCTCTCCCCGGTGATCTCGGGCTTCGGGGTGGTCTTCCAGCCGGAGAACCTCCTCTACTGCCTGCTCGGCGTCACCCTGGGCATGCTGGTCGGCGTCCTGCCCGGCCTCGGCCCGGCGGCCACCATCGCGGTGCTGCTGCCGATCACCTACAACATCGACCCGACCGCGGCGATCATCATGCTGGCCGGGATCTTCTACGGCGCCCAGTACGGCGGCACGATCACCTCGGTGCTGCTGCGCCTGCCCGGCGAGGCGTCCACCGTCGTGACCGCCCTGGACGGGCACGCGATGGCCCGGCAGGGCCGCGCCGGATCGGCCCTCGGCCTCGCCGCCATCGGCTCCTTCGTCGGCGGCACGGTCGCGATCGTCGCGCTGACGTTCGTCGCGCCGCTGGTGGCGGGGTTCGCGCTGGACTTCGGCCCGTCGGAGTACACCGCGCTCGCGCTTCTCGGCATCCTGCTGATCACCACGCTCGGCAGCGGGTCGCGGCTGAAGAGCGGCCTCATGGCGACGGTCGGCCTGCTGCTGGCCACCGTCGGCCAGGACCCGCTGGAGGGCGCCGCCCGCCTGACCCTCGGCGTCGACCAGCTACTGGACGGAATCGACTTCGTGATCGTCGCGATGGGCCTGTTCGGCGTCGCGGAGATCCTGCACAACCTGGAGTCGCTGCGGCGGCCGGGCGCCCCGATGGCCGAGGTGGGCTCGGTCTACCCGTCCCGCGAGGAGATCGGCGAGTCCAAGGCGGCGATCGGCCGCGGGTCGGTGCTCGGCTTCCTGCTCGGCATCCTGCCGGGAGGCGGCGCGACGATGTCGTCGATGGTCTCCTACGCGCTGGAGAAGCGGGTCGCCAAGAAGCCCGAGCGTTTCGGCAAGGGCGCGGTCGAGGGCGTCGCCGGGCCGGAGACCGCCAACAACGCCGCCGCCACCTCCTCCTTCATCCCGCTGCTGACGCTGGGCCTGCCCGCCAACGCCACCATGGCGGTCATGTTCGGCGCGCTGACCATCCAGGGCATCACGCCGGGCCCGACGCTGGTGGACGAGAAGCCCGACCTGTTCTGGGGCGTCGTCAACTCCATGTACGTCGGGAACCTGCTGCTCCTGGCGATGAGCATGCCGCTGATCGGGCTGTTCGTACGGGTCCTGCGCGTCCGGGCGGCGATCCTGGCCCCGCTCACGATCCTGATCACGATGATCGGGGTCTACACGGTCCGGATGAGCGTCTTCGACATGTTCCTGATGGTGGGGCTGGGCGTCGTCGGCTACCTGATGAAGAAGGCCGGTTTCGAGCCCGGCCCGCTCGTCCTGGCCTTCGTGCTCGGCTCCCTGCTGGAGTCGTCGTTCCGGCGGTCGATGCGCATCTTCGGCGGCGACCTCACCGGGTTCCTCACCCAGCCCATCACCGCCGTCCTGCTCGCCGCGATCGTCCTCATCGTGCTGGCGCCCGCCGCCCTGCGCCTGAGACGGCGCACCGCCGGGGCCTGACCAAACTGGTCCGATCCGACCGGGCCCCTCGTGTCACGGCACGTGCGCGCCTGGGGCCCGGCCGCCGGTGGGCAGGCGCGTTCCCACGACGACGCTGCCGTCCCTGTTCGGGTCTGCACGAGAACGCGAACCCGTGCCCGCGCGCCGCCCGCACGGCCCGCCGGACCAGCGGCGGGAGATCGTCGACGTCCTCGTCCTCGTACGCCCGCGTCCCCTCGAGCCCCATGCGGGAATTAGGGGCGACGGGGACATCGCGGTGGTTCAGAGTTCGAAGCGGTAGCCCATGCCCGGCTCGGTGATCAGATGGCGGGGGTGGGCCGGGTCCGGCTCCAGCTTGCGGCGCAGCTGGGCGAGGTAGACGCGCAGGTAGTTGGTCTCCTTCTCGTACGCCGGCCCCCACACCTCGCGCAGCAGCTGCCGCTGTCCGACCAGCCGTCCGGCGTTGCGGACCAGCACCTCCAGGATGTGCCACTCGGTGGGCGTCAGGCGGATGTCCGCGCCGTCCCGGTGCACCTTCTTGGCGGCCAGGTCCACGCTGAAGTCCCCCGCGTCCACCACGGCGTCCTGGTCGGCGGGCGCCGCCCGCCGCACCGCCGCGCGCAGGCGGGCCAGCAGCTCGTCCATGCCGAACGGCTTGGTGACGTAGTCGTCGGCCCCGGCGTCGAGGGCCTGCACCTTCTCGGCGGAGGCGTGCCGGGCCGACAGCACGATGATCGGGACGTTCAGCCAGCCGCGCAGCCCCCTGATCACCTCCACCCCGTCCATGTCCGGCAGCCCGAGGTCGAGCAGCACCACGTCCGGGTGCCGCCGCGCGGCCGCCTCCAGCGCGGTCCGGCCGTCGGCAGCCGTGTCCACCTCGTAGTCGCGGGTCCTGAGGTTGATGCGCAGGGCCCGGACGATCTGCGGCTCGTCCTCGATGACGAGAACGCGAGTCACGGCGTCTCCCTCCGTCGGTCCGGTGTTGCTCCGCCGGCGGGGACGGCGTCCGGCGGACCGGCCGCGTCCCCGTCCCCGGCGGCGAGCGGCAGGGCGAAGACCATGGTGAGGCCGCCGCCCGGGGTGTCCTCGGCGTACAGGGTCCCGCCGACGGCCTCGGTGAAGCCGCGGGCGACGGCCAGCCCCAGCCCGACCCCGGTGCCCCCGGGCGAGTCCCCGAGCCGCTGGAACGGCGCGAAGATCTGCTCCTTCGCCGTGTCGGGCACCCCCGGCCCCCGGTCGGCGACGCGGATCTCGACCCGGCCGGCTCCGCGGCCGAACCGCAGCTCCCCCGCCGACACCAGGACGGTCTCGCGGCTGTGCCGGACGGCGTTCTCGACCACGTTCGCCAGCGCCCGCTCCAGCAGTCCCGGATCGGCGGCGACCGCGGGCAGGGTCTCGGGCACCTCGACCTCGACCCGGTCCACCGGCACGCCCCGCAGCGCTCCCGGCACCACCTCGTCCAGCGCGACCGGACGGGTCAGCGGGACGACGGCGCCCGTCTGCAGCCGGCTCATGTCCAGCAGGTTGCCGATCAGCCCGTCCAGGCGGTCGGACGACTCCTCGATGGAGGCGAGCAGCTCGGCCTCGTCCTCGGGGGCCCAGGTCACGTCGTCGGCGCGCAGGCTGCTCACCGCGGCCTTGATCGAGGCCAGCGGGGTGCGGAGGTCATGGGACACCGCCGCGAGCAGCGCGGTGCGGATCCGGTTGCCCTCGGCGAGCCGGCGGGCCTGGGCGGCCTGCTCGTCCAGCCGCCGCCACTCCAGCACCGCGGCGGCCTGCGCGGCGAAGGCCGAGAGCACCCGGCGGTCGGCCGCGGGCAGCACCCGTCCGCGCAGGGCGAGCACCATCTCCCCCCGCCCGTCCGGCGCCTCGCCCTCGGCCACCTGGACCCGGGCCTCGGCCTGGCCGGGATCGGCGCACGGATCCGGGCCGGCGGCCTCCACCGCCTCCCAGCCGGCGCCGCCCCGTGCCAGGAGCACCGCCGAGCTCACCCCGAAGGTCTCCCGGACCCGCTCGAGCAGGGCGGGCAGCGCCTTCTCCCCGCGCAGCACGCTGGTGGCCAGCATGCTCAGCGTCTCGGCCTCGGCGCTGCTCTGCGCCGCCTGCCGGGTCCGGCGGGCGGCCAGGTCGACCACCGACGACACCGACATCGCGACCCCGATGAAGATCAGCAACGCGACGGTGTTCTGCAGGCCGGCGATGGTGAGGGTGTGGAAGGGCGGGGTGAAGAACCAGTTCGCCAGCAGGGTGCCCAGCACCGCCGCGACCACCGCGGGCCACAGTCCGCCCGCCAGCGCCACCCCGACGGTCAGCGCGAGATAGAACAGGATGTCGGTGACCAGCCCGACATGCTCGCTGATGCCGGCCAGGAGGGCGGTCAGGACCGGCGGGCCCAGCAGCGCCAGCACCCACCCGGCGGCCCTGCGGCGCCGGCTCAGCGCCGACCCGGCCGTCCCGGCGATCCCGCGGCCCTTGCCCACGTGCTCGTGGGTGACGATGTGGACGTCCAGCTCGCCCGACTCCCGGGCCACGGCGGCGCCGACCCCCGGGGCGAGCAGGAACTGCCAGCCGCGCCGCCGGCTCGACCCCAGCACCAGCTGGGTCGCGTTGACCCCGCGCGCGAACTCCAGGAGCGCCGTCGCCACGTCGTCGCCCACGACCTGGTGGTAGGTGCCGCCCAGGCTCTCCAGCAGGGCCCGCTGGCGGGCCAGCGCCCGCGGCGAGCCCTCGGCCAGCCCGTCGCTGTGCACCACCCGGACGGCCAGCAGGTCGGAGCGTCCCGCGCGGGCCGCGATGCGGGCGGCCCGCCGGATGAGGGTGTCGCCCTCCGGCCCGCCCGTCAGCGCCACCACGATCCGCTCCCTCGCCTCCCACGGCTCGGTGATCCCGTGCTGGTCGCGGTAGCGGGCCAGGCCCTCGTCCACCCGGTCGGCCACCCACAGCAGCGCCAGCTCGCGCAGCGCGGTCAGGTTGCCGGTCCGGAAGTAGTTGGCGAGGGCGGCGTCGACCTTCTCCGGGCCGTACACGTTGCCGTGCGCCAGGCGGCGGCGCAGCGCCTCGGGCGTCATGTCGACCAGCTCGACCTGCTCGGCCCGGCGCACCACCGCGTCCGGCACCGTCTCCCGCTGCCGGACGCCGGTGATGCGCTCCACCACGTCGTTCAGCGACTCCAGGTGCTGGATGTTGACGGCGGAGATCACGTCGATGCCCGCCTCCAGCAGGACCTCGATGTCCTGCCAGCGCTTGGCGTTGCGGCATCCGGGGACGTTGGTGTGCGCCAGCTCGTCCACCAGCGCCACCTGGGGCCTGCGGGCCAGGACCGCGTCCAGGTCCATCTCGGTGAACTCCGCCCCCCGGTACCGCACGGTGCGGCGCGGGACCACCTCCAGGTCGCCGATCTGCTCGGCGGTGCGGGCGCGCCCGTGCGCCTCGGCGAAGCCGACGACCACGTCGGTGCCGCGCCCGGCGCGCCGCCGCCCCTCGTTCAGCATCGCGTAGGTCTTCCCCACGCCGGGTGCGGCGCCCAGGTAGATGCGCCAGGTGCCGCGCGTGCCCATACCGGCTTCACCTCCCCCATCCGGACACTCCCCTGATTCCGGCCTGGCGAAATCTAGTCGATCAGACGCCGTGGCGGTCGCGGCGGGCGGGGTGACGATCACGGACGCCCCCGGCAGTAAAACGCCACAATCGGCGCATTTCCAGCCGTCTTGACGCGCCCTTAGCGCCCACCCGGACCCGCTTAACGCGCCCCTAGCGCTCCCGGCGCGGCGCCGACCTCACCGCCGCCAGACGCGCAGGCCCGGCGCCCCGGCGGAAGCGGCGGTAGGTGTTGATCCAGCGGATCAGATCATCCCTCGGGAACCGCCTCGCCGCAGGCCCCCGACCTGGGGTTTTTCCACCCGTACGGCAGGGCAGGGGAGGAACAAGCCGCGGAACGCCCGCCGATCACGGACCGCGCCCCCGTGCGAGCCCGACCGCGCGACCCGACGATGGAGAGGTGATGGGAGCCGACCGGGGGGAACGGCTGCTGGGGGACCTGGTGGAGGCCAGCCACCTGATGTCGATGCAGCAGATCCCCACCGCCGTGGCCGAGCACGCCGAGCGTGCCGGCATCCGGAACGTGCTGATCTACGTGGCTGACCTGCAGCAGAGCGTGCTGCGGCTGCTGCCCGAACGCGACGGGCAGCCCGTCCATCCCGGGGAGGCGGCGGAGCTGCGGGTCGAGGGCACCCTGGCGGGCCGCGCCTTCCGGACTCTGGACCTGGTCCAGGCGCAGGGCCAGGACGCCGGCACCGACGTGTGGTGGGCGCCGCTGCTGGACGGGACCGAACGCATCGGCGTCGTGCGGGCCACCGTGGACGGCGCCGACGAGGAGACCCTGGACATCCTGCGGCGCATGACCGGCCTGGTGGCGCTGATGGTGGTCAGCAAGCGCCCCTACAGCGACACCCACGCCCGGCTCGTCCGCGTCCAGCCCATGTCCGTGTCGGCGGAGATGCAGTGGCGGCTGATGCCGCCGCTCACCTTCGCCAACGACCGGGTGTCGATCGGCGCCGTCCTCGAACCGGCCTACCAGATCGGCGGCGACGCCTTCGACTACGGGCTGGCCGGCGACATCGTCAACCTGGCGATCTTCGACGCGATGGGGCACGACACCTCGTCCGGGCTCACCGCCACCCTCGCCATCGCCGCCTGCCGCAACAGCCGCCTCCAGGGCGCCGACCTCGTCGAGACCGGGCGGAGGATCGGGGAGGTCCTGAGCGGGCAGTTCGACTCCGGCACCTATGTCACGGCGCTGCTTGCCAGCCTGGACACCCGCACCGGACTGCTGTCCTGGGTCAACCACGGCCATCCGCCGCCGGTGGTCATCCGCGGCGGGCGCTGGGTCACCACGCTGGCCTGCCCGCCCGCCAGTCCCCTGGGCACCGGCCTCGGCGACGCCGCCGAAGCGTGCTCCGAGCAGCTCGAGCCCGGCGACCGGCTGCTGCTCTACACCGACGGGATCATCGAGGCCCGCAACGCGGAGAAGCAGGAGTTCGGGCTGCACCGGTTCGTCGACTTCATCATCCGCCACAACGCCGACGGGCTCCCCGTCCCCGAGACCCTCCGCCGCCTCATCCGCGGCATCCTCGACCACCACGCCGACCGGCTCGACGACGACGCCACCGTCCTCCTCCTGGAGTGGCACGGGCCCACCGGTCCCGGCCGGCCGGGACCGGACGACGACGTGCGCCAGCGAGAGGTCATCACTCTCGGTTGATCGCTCCTGCCTATCGCGCCGGAGCGGCAGTGGCGGAGTCCTCGCAGGTCATGCCGCATATAGCCGCGATCGGGCGGTGGCGGGCCGCGTCCCGCGTTCACCCTTTGTCCACGGACCGCTGCTGCACTCTGCGCCGTGAGCCGTATTCGATTGCAAGGGCTGACGCGGCGGTTCGGCCAGGTGACCGCCGTGGACGATGTGTGGCTGGACGTGGCCGACGGGGAGTTCCTGGTCCTGCTGGGCCCGAGCGGGTGCGGCAAGTCCACGCTGCTGCGCATGATCGCCGGCCTGCTGGAGCCGTCCGGCGGGCGGGTGCTGCTGGACGACGCCGACATCACCCACGCCCCGCCGCAACGGCGGAACCTGGCCATGGTGTTCCAGGGCTACGCGCTCTATCCGCACCTGTCGGTCGCCCGGAACATCGGGTTCCCGCTGCGCGCCAGGCGGTTGCCCAAGGCCGTCGTCCGCGCCAAGGTCGCCGAGGTCGCGGCCATGGTCGAGCTGACCGGGCTGCTGGATCGCAGGCCCCGTGAGCTGTCGGGCGGCCAGCGGCAGCGGGTGGCCCTCGCCCGGGCGCTGGTCCGCGACCCCGGCGCCTTCCTCATGGACGAGCCCCTGTCCAACCTCGACGCCAAGCTGCGGGCCACGACCCGGGCCGAGATCGCCGCGCTGCACCGCCGCCTGGGCGCCACGGTCGTGTACGTCACCCACGACCAGGTGGAGGCCATGACGATGGCCACCCGGATCGTGCTGCTGAACGAGGGACGTGTGGAGCAGACCGGCACCCCCGCCGAGGTCTACGACGAGCCGGCCTCGGTGTTCGTCGCCCGGTTCCTCGGATCTCCCCCGATGAACCTCCTGGACGCGACCCTGCACGCGGCCGGCTCCGACCTGGTCGCCCGCGCCCCCGATGTGGAGGTGGCGCTCGGTCTCGACGGCGCCGGGCTGCCCGACCGCGCGGTGACGCTGGGCGTGCGGCCCGAGCACCTGGGTTTCGCGCCCCGCGGGAACGCGCCGTTCCGTGCCGAGGTCATGTCCGTGGAGAACCTGGGCGGCGAGGAGGTCGCGCACTGCCGGGTGGGCTCCGCGCAGGTGAGCGTGCGCGGGGCGCGTCCGCTCGGAGTCGCGCCCGGCGATCGCGTGGGGCTGTCGGCCCGTCCCGGGCACCTGCATCTCTTCGACGCCGGAAGCGGGCGCCGGCTGGTCTGGCGGCCCGCCGGCGTCCAAGCGACGACCGTCTGAGCCCGCTTCGCCCCTTTCTGTCTGGCCCGTTTCTCTAAGGAGCACGCAATGAGAAAACCCCTGTCCTTGGCATGCGCTTTTTCGGCGGTGCTCGTGACGGCCGCCGCCTGCGGAATGGGGGGCGGCGGGGACGCGGCCGGCGATCCCGTGGCCCGCGTCTCCGCACTCGCCCCGGACCAGAAGGTCTCGATCGTCCTGGAGAGTTACAACTTCGGGCAGGCGGGCGCGTGGACGGACACGTTCACCGAGCTGATCGCCGCCTTCCAGAAGGAGCATCCCAACATCAGGGTCACCGCCCAGAAGCCGCAGGGCAACAGCGCCAACCCCGCCACCGACACGATCTCCAGCCTGCAGAACCAGATCGCCACCGGCGGGCCGCCCGACGTCGCCCAGCTCGGCTTCAGCGATCTGGACTTTACGGTCAACCGGCTCAAGGCCCTGCCCCTGGACGACCTGGTCGGCAAGGAGGAGGTCGCGCGCAACTTCGCCGGCGCCCGGCACCCGTACGCGCCCACGACGCGGACGCTCGGTGACTGGAACGGCAAGACCTACGGCGTGCCGTTCGTGCTCTCCACCCCCATGCTGTACTTCAACGCCGACCTGTTCGCCAAGGCCGGGCTCGACCCGTCCAAACCGCCCACGACGTGGGACGAGGTCCGGACCGCCGCGCTGGCCGTCAAGGAGAAGGGCGGCAAGGACGGCGTCTACGTCGACTGCCTCACCAAGGCCGCCAAGGACTGGTGCTTCCAGGCGCTCGCGCTGTCCAACGGCGGACGGGTCATCTCCCAGGACCGCACAAGGCTGACGTTCGCCGATCCGCAGGCGGCCGGCGCGGTCCGGACCATGCGGCACCTGGTCGCCTCGGGCGCCATGCCGAACCGCACGCAGCAGCAGGCGGTCGACGGGTTCGCGCGCGGCGACATCGGCATGATCCTCGAATCCAGCTCGATGCAGGGCACGTTCCTGAAGGCGTCGACCGGCAAGTGGCGGCTGGGTGCGACGGCGATGCCGGCCTTCGCCGGCCGGCAGGCGGTCCCGACCAACTCGGGGGCGGCGCTGTTCGTGTTCGCCAAGGACGCGGCCAAGCGGCGCGCCGCCTGGGAGCTGATCCGGTTCCTGACGAGCGAGCGGGCGTTCACCACCATCGCCAGCAAGATCGGTTACCTGCCGCTGCGCACCGGGCTGGTCGGCGACGCCGCCGGGCTCAAGCCGTGGGCGGACGCCAACCCCTAGCTCAAGCCCAACCTGGAGCAGCTGGCCAGGATGCAGCCGTGGGTGTCCATGCCGGGGGCGGGCTACCTGCAGGTCCGGGACGGCATGATGGCCGCCGTCGAGCGCGCCGTCTTCCAGGGCGCGGACGTGGACACCACGCTGCGCGCCAAGCAGGACGAACTCGCCGCCCTGATCAGGACGGACCGCAAGTGACCGCGCCCCGGGCCGCCGCGAGCACGCGGCCGGATCTGACGTTCGTCCAGCTCACCGACACCCACGTCCTCGCCGAAGGCGAGCTCATGCACGGCGTCGTCGACACCGCCGCGAACCTGCGGGCCGCGCTGGCGATGCTCGAGAAGTCGGGGCAGCCGGTATCGGCGCTGCTGCTCACCGGCGACCTCACCGACGACGGCCGCCCCGCCGCCTACCGGCGGCTGCGCGAGCTGGTGGAACCCGCGGCGCGGCGGATCGGCGCCGAGGTCCTGTACGCCATGGGCAACCACGACGAGCGCGCCGCGTTCCGCTCCGAGCTGCTGCGCGAGGAGCCGTCCGCGGACGCGTGCGACGCCGTCCGGACGGTCGGCGGCATGCGCGTCGTGCTGCTGGACAGCACCGAGCCGGGCAGGCACGACGGGCACCTGTCGGCCGCGCAGCTGGACTGGCTCGCGGACGTGCTGGCCAGGCCCGCGCCGCTCGGCACGATCCTGGTGTGCCACCACCCGCCGCTCCCCTCCCCCGTGCCGACCGTGCACCTGCTGCGGCTGCGCGGCGCGGAACGGCTGGCGCGGGTGATCGAGGGCAGCGACGTGCGCATGGTGGTGTCCGGCCATGCCCACCACGCGGCGGCGGGCGCGCTGTCGGGCGTGCCGGTGTGGGTGGGGCCCGCCCTGGCGTACGGCGTTGCGGGTTTCCCTCCGCGGGGCCGGCTCCGCGCGGCCGCCGAGGCCGCGTTCAGCCGGATCGACGTGTTCGGCGGTCGGGTGGTCGCGACCGCCGTCCCGGTCCCGTCGGCCGCCGGGGTGTACGACGTCGCGGCGGCGGACCGGATCCGCATGATCGAGAACGTGGTCGGGGCATGGTGACCGGAACGTTCGTCGAGGTCGCGCCGCCGTCCCGGCCCGCGACCGTGGAGGGCGCGCCGCCCGCCGCCGCACGTCCCTCCCTGGCCGCCCGGCTGCGGCGGGCGGCCCCGCCGTACCTCTACCTGGCGCCCGGGCTGGCGCTGCTGGCCGTATGGACCTACCGGCCGCTCGCCCAGACGCTCTACCTGTCGTTCCACTCCTGGGACCTGAGCCCGGCCTCGCCGCTGGTCCCGGTCGGCACCGCCAACTACGAGCGGCTGCTGACCACGCCGGAGCTGGGCGCCTCGGTCGTCCGGACGCTCGTGGTCATCGGGGGGATGCTGCCGTTCACCGTGGCGGTCCCGCTCGCGGTGGCGCTGCTGGCGCGCGGCGTGCGCGGCCGGGCGGGCGCCGCCTATCGCGGCATGGTGTTCGCCCCGATGCTGGTCGCGCCGGTCGCGGGCGCGGCCGCCTGGCAGTGGCTGCTGGACCCGTCGGCGGGCGCGGTCAACGCGGCCCTGGGCACCGGCGCGAACTGGCTGAACGACACCGCGACGGCCCAGTGGGCGATCATCGTCATCGCCGGATGGCATGTCGTCGGGTTCGCGGTGCTGGTCGTGTCGGCGGGCCTGACCGGCATCGATCCCGAGTACGCGGCGGCGGCGCGGGTGGACGGCGCCTCGCGGGCCCAGACCACGCGGTGGATCACCCTGCCGCTGCTGTCGCCGACGCTGGCTTTCCTGGCGCTGGTGACCGTGCTCCTGTCGGCGCAGTGGACCTTCCCCCTGGTCGACACCCTCACCCAGGGCGGCCCGGCCGGCTCCACCACCACGATCTACTACCTGCTCTGGGAGTTCGGCTTCCGCAGCCACGACGCCGGGCTCGCGGCGGCCGCCGGAATGCTCTTCTTCGCGGGCTTCCTGCTGGTCGCGGCGCTGCCGGCCCGCCTGGCCGACCGCGCGCCGCGCGAGGAGGGAGCGTGAGGGGGCACGGCGGGAGCGGACGGATCGAGCGCGCGGCCGGGCACGCGGCCCTGGGGCTGCTCGGCCTGGCCTGCCTCTTCCCGATCTACTGGATCTACGCGACGTCGCTGCGCGCGCCCGGCGACGTCCACGACCTGTCGCCGCTGCCCTGGCCGCTGTCGCTGGACAACTACTCCGACGCGCTGGCCAAGAACGACGTCGCGGGCATGCTGCTCAACACCACGGTCATGGCGGCGCTGTCCGCGCTCGGCCAGCTGCTGGTCGCCCTGCCGGCCGCGTACGCGTTCGCCGCCTGGCGGTTCCGCGGGCGGGGGCTCGCCCACCTGGCGTTCGTGGGCACCTGGCTGGTGCCCTTCCAGGTGGCCATGCTGCCCAACTACGCGCTGCTGGCCCGGCTCGGGCTGCTGGAGACGCTCGCCGGGGTGATCGTCCCGAACCTGTGCTCGGCGCTGGGCGTCCTCCTCCTGCGCGAGCACCTGATGAGCTTCCCCCGCGAGCTGCTGGACGCGGCGCGCATGGACGGGCGCTCGTCCTGGGGCACGCTGTGGACCGTCGTCGTCCCGAACCTGCGGCCCGCGCTGGCCGCACTGGGCATCCTGCTGTTCATCACCTCGTGGAACGAGTACTTCTGGCCGGCGATGGTCCTCCAGCGGTCCAACTCGGTGATCCAGCTCGGCCTGCGCAGCTTCATGGGGACCGAGGGCACCGACTGGGGACCGCTGATGGCCACCGCCGGGCTGGCCGGCCTGCCGGTGCTGGTCCTCTACGTGTTCCTGCAGCGGCACATCGTGAACGCCTTCGTCCGCTCCGGCCTGAAATAGCGACGGTCGCTTCAGGGGAGGACGGTGATCTGGGGGGCGCCGGTGCGGGGATGCGCGTGCACCTCCGCCTCGACCCGGTAGACCTCGGCCAGCAGGCCGGGGGTGAGGATGTCGGCGGGCGGCCCGGCCGCGACCAGGCGTCCGCCGTGCAGGACGTGGAGCCGGTCGCAGAAGGCGGCGGCGAGGTTGAGGTCGTGCAGCGCGATGACCGCGGTGACGCCGAGGCGGCGGACGAGGTGGAGCGCGTCGATCTGGTGCCGCAGGTCCAGGTGGTTGGTCGGCTCGTCGAGGACGAGGGTCCCGGTGCGCTGGGCGAGGGCGCGGGCGATGAGGACGCGCTGCTTCTCGCCGCCCGACAGCCGCTCGAAGGGCGCGTCCACCAGGTGCGCGGCCTCCAGTTCGGCCAGCGAGCCGGTGATGATGTCGCGGTCGCCGGCGTCATCTCCCTGGAAGGCGCGTTTGTGCGGGGAGCGGCCCATCGCCACGACGTCGTACACCGTCAGCTCGAAGTCGCCGGGGGCTTCTTGCAGGACGGCGGCCAGGCGCCTGGCCAGGTGCTTGCCGGGCATCCGCCAGATGTCGTCGCCGTCCAGGAGGACCCGGCCCGAGGTGGGGCGCAGCGCGCGGTAGAAGGTGCGCAGCAGCGTGCTCTTCCCCGCGCCGTTGGGCCCGACGAGCGCGACGACCTCTCCCGGCGCCACGTCGAGGGAGACCGCGTCCACCAGTGTCCGCCCGCCGGCGACGACCGACACCTCCTCGGCCCGCAGGCGGGACGGTCCGGGGCCGTTCACCGTGCCGCCCTCCGTCTCATCAGCCAAAGGAAGAAGGGGCCGCCGACCAGGGCGGTGAGGATGCCGACCGGGATCTCCTCGGGGGCGGCCAGGGTCCGCGCGGCCAGGTCGGCGGCGATCAGGAAGGCCGCGCCCAGCAGCGCGGCGGCGGGCAGGGCGCGGCGGTGGTCGGCGCCGACCAGCAACCGCACCACGTGCGGCATGATCAGGCCGACGAAACCGATCGAGCCGCTGACCGCCACCATCGTCCCGATCATGAGGGCGACCAGCACGAACAGCGCCGCGCGGAAGCGGTGCACGTCCAGGCCCAGGGCGGCGGCGGCCTCCTCCCCGGCCAGCAGCAGGTTCAGCGGGCGCGACAGCCCGACCAGGACCGCCGTGCCCGCCAGGACCACGGTCGCGGGGATCCACAGCACCGTCCACGTGGTGCCGGCCAGCCCGCCGAGCATCCAGCGCAGCGCGGACTCGGCGGCGCGCGGATCGTCTGAGGTGATGACCAGGTAGCTGGCGACGGCGTACAGCACCTCGGCGGTGGCCACGCCCGCCAGCACCAGGCGCACCGTGGTCATCCGGCCCCCGGACCGGGCCAGCGAATACACCAGGATCAGCGCGAGCAGGGCCCCGCCGAAGGCGGCCAGCGGCAGCGAGAACATCCCGAACCAGGTCAGGTGGAACACCACCACGAGCACCGCGCCGACCGTGGCACCGGAGGAGACCCCCAGCAGCATCGGGTCGGCCAGCGGATTGCGCACCAGGGCCTGCAGCGCCGTCCCGCACACCGACAGCCCGGCGCCGACCACGCCGCACAGCAGCACCCGGGGCAGCCGCACGTCCAGCACGATCGTCTCGCGGACCGGCGACCAGACCGGCTCGGCCAGCACCGGATGCAGCCGGTGCAGCAGGATCCCCCAGACCTGTCCGGGCGGCACCCGCACCGACCCGGCCGCGATCCCCGCCGTGGCCGCGACCAGCACCAGCGCCGCCAGCAGCGCCAGCACCAGCGGAAACGGGACGCGGGCTCGGCGTCGCACGGCCGCCGTGCCCGCAACGCTCCCGGTCGCGGGCCGGTCGGCGACGCCGGTCACGCGAAGCGGTCCGGGTGCAGCTGCCGGGCCAGCGACTCGACCGCGGCCGCCACCCGCACACCGGTCACCGTGGACGACAGCGGCAGCACCGCGAACCGCCTGTTCCTGATCGCCGGGACGTCCTTGAGGGCCGGGTTGCTCAGCAGGAACCTCTTCTTGTCCTCGGCGGACCGGTCGCCGTAGTCGTAGATGAGCACGACCTCGGGCGCCCGCTCGGCGAACTGCTCGAAGGAGACGTCGCCGTACGCCTTCTTCACGTCGGAGAACAGGTTGGCGCCGCCCGCCAGCCGGATCATCTCGTCGCCGATCCCCGCCCCGCCCGCGGTGAACACGGTCTTGTCGCCGCTGTCGTAGACCGCGACCTTGACCGGGGCCGCGCCCGACAGCCTGCCCTCGACCCCCGACAGGACGGTGCGCAGCGAGGCGATCCGCCGCTCGGCCCGGTCCGGCACGCCGAAGATCCTGGCGACGGTCCGGATCTCCTCCTCGACCGTGGCCGTGGTCACCGGCCCCTTGGGGCACTCCTCGATGTTGAGATGGGTGTCGATCCCGGCCTTCTTCAGGACCGCGCGGCCCCGGCCCTCCTTCTCCTCGAACGTGCTCGCCCACCCGCCGTAGACGAAATCGGGCTCGGCCGACAGCAGCGCCTCGAACGAGGGGTACTCCTCAGAGATCACCTTCACCCGGTCGTAGGCGGCCTGGAACTCCGGTAGAACCTTGTCGTCGAGGTAGCCGGTGCCGACCATCGACTTCTCCAGCCCGAGTGCCAGCATCACCTCGGTCGCGTGCTGGTTCAGCGACACCGCCCGCTGCGGAGGCCGCTGATAGGTCGTCGTCACCCCGCAGTTGGCCACCGTGACCGGGAAACCGGACGGCACCGCGCCGCCCCGGGCGCCGCCGGCGCGCTCCGTACCGCCGCCGCACCCCGCCACCAGCAGCACCGCGCACAGCAGCGATGCCAGCACCGGTGGCACCCGGCACGCTGCCGGGCCTGACGAGCCCATGGGCATGTCGCCCTCTCCTCTCTGGGGAGATCCGCCCCAGGTCCTTCGAGGAGGCGACCGCGTGAGTCTCCTGGCTCTCGGGTCGAAGCTCGTCCCGGCCTTCCCACCCGCGGGCGCGGGCAGTGGCGTGGTTCGGGATCCGCTCGCCGATCACAGTGGCGGGACCGCGCCGGATTCGCACCGGCTTCCTCGTTCCGCCGTCGCCTACACCGCACATGGTGGCACATGCGGCACCTGCACAACAGTCGCAATAACGACAAGTACCGGAACCGCCGCGGGGACCCTCTCCACGGCACCGATTGGCGCGACTGGTCTAATGTCAGCGCAAAGGCGACGGGGACCAGGAAGCCGGTGTGATTCCGGCGCGGTCCCGCCACTGTGACCGGGGAGCGAACCCCCTCGCACGCCACTGCCCGCGTGAGCGGGTGGGAAGGCCGGGGGCCAGCGACGATCCGGGAGCCAGGAGACTGACCCGTCGCCGGTCCGCCGGAAGGGGGCGAGGACACCCCCGGGAAGGATCCGATGAACGGTCATGCCCCTGAACGGGCCGGCGAAGGGCGAGGGGGGCGGGCGGTCGGCAGGCGCACCCTGCTGGCCGGGAGCGGAGCGGCGCTCCTGTCCCCCGCGCTGCTCACCGGCTGCGGCGGGAACGGCGACGGCGGCGGCACGAACCGCTTCCGCGCCGCGTTCGCGGCCGGCGGTTCGCAGGAGACCCTCGATCCCCACGTCGCGCCCAACTTCGTCGACCAGGTCCGGGCGAAGGCGCTGTTCGACACGCTCGGCACCTACAACGACGACATGTCGGTCCGTGAGCGCCTGGCCGAGTCCTGGGAGAGCGATGCCTCGGGAACGCGCTGGCACATCCGGCTGAGGCGGGCGCGGTTCCACGACGGCCGTCCCGTCACCGCCAGGGACGTGCTCTACAGCTACCGGCGGGCGGCCGCCCCGGAGACCGGTTCGCCCTCCCAGCAACTGCTGTCGGCGATCGACTTCGGTGCCAGCCGCGCTACCGGGGAACGCACGCTGACGCTGGCGCTCGAGCGGCCCGACTTCACGTTCCCCACGGCGTTCGCCGGCCCCGGCACGGAGATCGTCCCGGAGGGCGCCACCGGCTTCCGCGCACCGGTCGGCTCGGGTCCCTTCCGGTACGTCTCGTTCACTCCGGGCGGGCCCGCGCTGTTCAGGCGCTGGGAGGGGCACTGGGCGGGCGCGCCGTCCATCGCCGAGCTGGAGATCGTGCCCGCCAACGAGGAGTCCACGCGGGTCAACGCGCTGCTGTCCGGGCAGGTGCAGTACGCGGCGGACCTGTCGGGGGCCTCGGTGAACCGCCTGAATGGACGGCGGTCGACGCGTCTGCTGACCGTTCCGCGGGCCACGGCGCAGCAGATCCTGCTGCGCACCGAGCGCGCCCCCTTCTCCGATCCCCGGCTGGTCCAGGCCGTGGCGCTGGGCATCGACCGGGAGGCGCTCGTACGGATCGCGCTGGCCGGTCACGGCGAAGTCGGCAACGACCTGTTCGGGAAGGGTCTGCGCGGCTATCCGCCCGACCTCCCCCAGCGCGCACGCGATGTGGATCGCGCCAGGGAACTCGTGCGCGAGGCGGGCGCGGAGGGCCTGGCCGTCACGCTGGAGACCAGCGCGGTCGACGCGGCGTGGGAGCCTGCGGCCAGCCTGATCGCCCGGCAGCTCGGCGAGGTCGGATTGCGGATCACGCCGCGCGCGCTCGCCGCCACCACCTACTTCAGCGAGATCAAGAAGCGCGGTGTGGCGGCGTTCAACACCACCTCGACGCTGCCGCTCTCCGACTTCCTGGAGCAGCGCATGCGCGGCGGGGCCGCGCGGAACATGACCGGGTTCCGTTCCGGACGCTTCGACGACCTCCTCGAACGGGCGCGCACCACCCGCGACGAGAAGCGGCGGCAGGACCTGCTCGCCCGGGCCCAGCGGATCGCCCGGGACGAGTCCGGCCTGCTGGTGTGGGCGTTCTCCGACGCCAACGACGCGATCTCCGCGTCGGTGCGCGGGCTGCGCGCGGCCCCGCCCAACTCCGGCGACTGGGCCCGGTTCGACCGGGTCGCCCTCGGCTGAGGTGCGCCGCTACGCCGCCGGCAGGTGCCTGCTCGCGGTGGCGCAGTGCCTGGCGGTGCTGGTCGCGGTCTTCGCGCTCGGCACGCTGCTGCCGGGTGACACCGCCGACGTCCTGCGGGGCGAGCACGGCACGCCGGAGCAGGTCGCCGCGCTCCGCGAGGGGCTCGGACTGGACGAGCCCGCCTGGCAGCGGTTCGGGCAGTGGCTGGGCGCGCTGTTCGCCGGCGACCCGGGCAGGTCTCTGATGACCGGCGTCCCGGTGAAGGAGGAGATCGGGCGCCGCGTGCTGGACTCGGCGGTGCTGGGCCTGCCGGCGCTGGCCGCCGTGATCGTGCTGGCGCCGCTGCTGGGCGTCGTCACGGGCCTGCGCGAGGGCACGCGGCTCGACCGGGTGCTCAACGCGGTCGCGGTGCTGCTGCATTCGGTGCCGGAGTTCGTCCTGGGACTGCTGCTGGTCGCCTCGTTCTCCCTGGCCGCGGGGCTGCTGCCCGCCACCGCCGTCGGGCTGGAGGGGGCGGCGCTGCTCGCGCACCCTTCCGTGCTGGTGCTGCCGGTGACGGTGCTCGCCGCCCGCCACCTGTGCGACCTGGCGCGGCAGATACGCGCCGGGATCGCCGCCCAGCGGGACGGGCCCGTGGCCGAGCACCTGAGGCTGCTGGGCCAGCGCGAGCGGACCGTGGTGCTGCGCCATGTGGTCCCCAACGCGCTCGGCCCGGCCGTCCAGCAGTTCGCCCGCTGCGTGGAGGGGCTGCTGGGCGGGGCCCTGCTGGTGGAGTCCCTGTTCGGCGTCCAGGGCTTGGGGACCGGCTTCGTCGAGGCCGTGCAGAACCGGGACGCGCCGCTGGTGCAGACCTACGCGCTGCTGTTCGCCGGGACCGCGGTCGCGGTTCACCTGGCGGCCGATCTGGTGTCCACCGGCTGGCGCCGCGCAGGGAGGTGACGGCATGACCGCCCGCCTCCGGGGCGTGCTGGAAGGGGTGCTGCTGGGGTTCCCGATCCTGGTGGCGCTGGCCGGGCCGCTGGTGGCGGGCCCGGTGGACGCGCCCCTGTCCGGCGCCGCGGCTTCGCCCTCCCTTCCGCCCGGCGGGGGCCATCCGCTGGGCACCGACGTGCTGGGGCGGGACATGCTGGCCTTGGTGCTGCGCGGCGGGGTCTCCGTGCTGGGCACCACGGCGGGGGCGCTGCTGCTCGGTTACACCGCCGGGGTCCTGCTCGGCCTGCTGGCCGCCGGGTCGCGCCGGCCGGTGGACGAGGCCGTCATGCGCACCCTCGACCTGCTGCTGGCCTTCCCGGGCCTGCTGCTCCTGGTCACCCTGGCCGCCACCGACCGCAGGCAGTGGTACTGGCTGGTCGCCGCGGCCGGCCTGCTGCAGATCCCGCCCATCGCGCGGCTGGTACGGGGAGCGGCCCTGGCGCCCGCGTCCCGCACGACCGTGGAGGCACTGCGCATGCAAGGGCATCGCTGGGCCTACATCCACCTGCGCCACCTGGCCCGCGAGGTCGCCGCTCCGATCGCGACCGACGCAGGCACGCGCTTCTCGGTGGTGCTCTACCTGCTGGCCTCCGCGAACTTCCTCGGCCTCGGGCTGCCCTCGTCCTCGCCGGACTGGGCCGTGCTCATCGAACGCAACAGCGACGCGATCTTCGCCCAGCCCGCCGCCGTGCTCGTTCCGGCCGCACTGCTGATGTCCCTGTGCGTGGGCGGCAACCTGCTCGTCGACCACGCCCTGGCCCGCAGGAGGCTCATCCCGTGACCGGCACTCCGCTGCTGCGGATCGAGCGCCTGTCGGCGCGCGTCCACGGCACAGACCTCCGGCTGCTGCAGGACATCGACCTGACCGTGTCCGCGGGCTCCGTCGTCGCGGTCGTCGGCCCGTCCGGCAGCGGAAAGACCACCCTGGGACTGGCGGCGCTCGCCGCCGCCCGCGCAGGCATACGGCTGGACGGCCAGGTACTGCTGGAGGGCACCGACCTGCTGCCTCTCCCCGAGCCCCGCCGCCGGGCCCTGAGAGCCGGCACCGCGGGCCACCTTCCCCAGCACCCGGAAATCGTGCTCGACCCGATCCGGCGCATAGGAAGCACTCTCGGCGAACTCGCCGCGCTCCAGCACCGCGCGCGGCCGGCCCGCGCGGCGGCCGTGGACGCGGCGCTGGCAAGCGCGGGACTGCCGGAGCCGGCGCTCGCCCGCCGGCTGCCCCACCAACTGTCCGGCGGACAGCAGCAGCGCGCGGCCCTGGCCTCCGCCCTGGTCACCGGCGCCCGTCTCCTGGTCCTGGACGAACCCACCAGCGGCCTCGACCCCATCACCGCCACCGCCCTCGGCCACCGCCTGCGCGCCCTGGTCGCCGGCGGCACCGGCATCCTGCTGCTCAGCCACGACCTGCCGTTCACGCGGATGCTGGCCGCGCAGGTGGCGGTGCTGGAACAAGGCCGCATCGTGCGGCAGGGCCCGGCGGCACAGGTGCTGGGCGGACCACGCGCCACGGCAGCCCACGGCATGCCGAACGCCGGGGCCGAGCCGGCGGCGGCTCGTGGCGACGGCGTCCAGGCGATCGCCGTGGCCGTACGCCGCCGTACCGGGACGTCCCCGTTGCCGGGACCGGTGACGATGTCGTTCCCGCCCGGCAGCAGGACCGCGCTGATCGGCCCGTCCGGCGCGGGCAAGACCACCTTCGGCCGCCTCCTCGCCGGACTCGTCCCGTCCGGCTCGGGGCGCCTCGCGCACAACGGCGTCCGGCTGCCGGCCCGGATCCAGCGCCGGAATCCCGCCCAGCGCAGGACCGTCCAGTACGTCCATCAGAACAGTGCGGACTCCTTCGAAGGGCACCGGCCGCTGCTCGGGCAGATCGCCGCCGCCGGACGGCTGCTGCGCGGCATGAGCGCGCAGGACGCCGAAGCCGAGGCGCACGTGATCGCGACGCGGCTCGGTCTCGACGACGACCAGCTCGCCAGGACTCCGGGCCGGCTGTCCGGCGGCCAGCTCCAACGCTGCGCACTGGTCAGGGCGTTGATGGCCCGGCCCGCACTGCTGGTGTGCGACGAGGCGACGTCGGCGCTGGACGCCCTGGCCCGCGAACGGGTCCTCGGCGCACTGCCGGACCTGCTCGCCCCGTCCGCGACGGCGCTGCTGTTCATCACCCACGACCTCGCCGCGGTCAGGGAGATCGCGCACACGGTCGCCGTCTTCGACGCCGGGCGCTGCGTCCAGCACGCTCCCACGGCCGAGTTCTTCCGGTCGCCCGCCCCGGGAGCGCCCACCCTGCTCGTCCGGTCCGCGAATGCGCACAGCGACGCCTGAGGCCGTTCGGAAGGTGCAGAATACGAGGCGACGCCCACCGGACCGAGGGAATATGTTCTGAGCATGATCCGTAGTCCGGTGGGCGCCGCGGCTTGTCAGGCCGCCGCCGTGCTCCTGGCGGCGGCGAGGCGGGCGGCGACGTCGTTCCAGTTCACCAGGTCCCACAACTTCTCGACGTAGTCCGGCCGGACGTTGCGGTACTGCAGGTAGTAGGCGTGCTCCCAGGCGTCGAACACCAGCAGCGGGGTCGCCCCGATGCCGACGTTCCCGTGGTGGTCGTACACCTGCTGGACGATCAGGCGCCGCCCGAGCGGTTCCCAGCCCAGCACGCCCCAGCCCGAGCCCTGCACGGTGGCGGTGGCCGAGGTGAGCTGCTTCCTGAAGCCCTCGAACGAGCCGAAGTGCTCGTTGATCGCGGCCGCCAGGTCGCCGTCGGGCCGGTCGCCGCCGTCGGGGGACAGGTTGTCCCAGAATATGGTGTGCAGCACGTGGCCGGACAGGTTGAACGCCAGGGTCTTCTCCAGGCCGACCAGCCCGCCGAGCTGGTCCTTGTCGCGCGCCTCCTCCAGCTTCTCCAGCGTGTCGTTGGCGCCCTTGACGTAGGCGGCGTGGTGCTTGGAGTGGTGCAGCTCCAGGATCTCCCCCGTGATGGCGGGCTCCAGGGCGGCGTAGTCGTAAGGAAGGTCGGGCAGCGAGTACGTCATGCCGCCACTATTGCAAACTTCTCGCAACTGCATCAAGGATGCGACGATGCCGCCGTGGCAGCGCCCCTCGCCTCCGCCGGGCGCCGGGACCTCTCGTGAGTTGTCAGGCGCGGAGGCGGTCGTTCGCGTCGGGCAGGCAGCGCAGGAAGGACTCCACGAGCGGGCCCGGATCGGCGTTCCAGACCGCGTACAGGTCCAGCAGCGGGACGGGGTCGTACAGGCGGACCGTGGTGGTGCCGGGCCCTCCGGGGGCCGCCTGAGCGAAGCCGCCGCGGAGCGCGGAGGCGAAGCCGACCAGCGGCTTGACGGCGGCGATGATCGCGGTGGCGCCCGGGTCGTCGACCTCCTCGGCCACGTTCAGCCGGATGCCGCTGGCGCGCGCGGCGGAGAAGATCGCGTCGTACATCGCCGACGACTGGGCCCGGTGGAACAGGATGCAGCTCTCCCCCGCCAGTTCCTCGAACGGCACCCCGTCCCGGCCCGCCCAGCGGTGTTCCAGGCCCACCACCGCCACCAGCGGGACCCGCAGCAGGCGGCGGCTGCGCAGGCCGTTCGAGGCGGGCTCGCCGTAGACCATGGCGACGTCCAGGCGGCCGTCCTGGAGCGCGGCCAGCTGCGGTCCCGTGCGCATCTCGGCCATGACCACGTCGACCTCGCGGTGGCGGGCGTCGAAGCGGGCCAGCGTGCCGGGCAGCACCCGGCGGCCCGCCGGGAAGTTGTACCCCACCCTGATCGTGCCCGCGCGGCCCGCCGCGGCGGCCCGCGCCGCCTCCTCGGCCCGCTGGACGCGCTCCACGATGTCGCCGGCCAGCTCGCGGAAGACCACGCCCGCCGGGGTCAGCCGGACCTCGCGCGAGTTCCTGGAGACCAGTTCCACCCCGACCGAGCGTTCCAGCTGCCGCAGGTGCTGGCTGAGGGACGGCTGCGCCAGGTGGAGGCGCGCCGCGGCCCGGCCGAAGTGCAGCTCGTCGGCGATGGCGAGGAACGATCTGACATGGCGCAGTTCCACGCGGGCGACGCTAACCTGGGCGGGCGAGCACCCGGTGAACGGTCCGGAACCCCGGTATGACGCGTGACACCCCTGCCGCCCCTCGCCCGCGGGCCCCGCATCAGGGGAGAATACTATTCTCCTAACGAGCAAGTGAGATTTCGCCGCCGCGGGCGGCCCGCGCCCGGCCGGCCCGCCGGGCGTGCCCGCGGCGCGAGCGCGAAGGGATGTCGCAGTGAGCGTCAACGCCGACCAGGAAACCGACCAGGAAAGCCGACGGCACATCCTCCGGGAACTCGGCCTCACGACCCGGCAGGTCGGCGAGGAGCTGCACGGCTCCGCCGTGATCACCCCCCACATGCACGTGCCCGGCACCCCGCACCTGCGGACGTCGATCCTCGCCACGTGGGCCGACACCCTCACCGGCCTCCTGGCCGCGGGGACCATGGCCCCGCGGGTCCCGGTCACGATCGAGCTCGACGTCCACCTCTACCGGCCGGCGCCCTCCTCGGGGCGGGTCCTGGGGTTCGCCAGGACGATCAAGGCCGGTCGTTCGATCTTCGTCGCCGGGGTCGACTTCACCACCGAGGACGGAGAGCCGATCGCCATCGGCGCCGGATCGTTCATGCTCGCGCCCGACCCGTCCGTCCGGCTGCCGGGCCGGCTCAGCGTCGACATGCCGCCCCCGCAGGAGCTGCTCTCGGTCCCGCTGGCCGAGCGGGCCGACTGCCGCCGGACGGAGCCGGGAGTGGCGGTCCTCCAGCGCTCCGACGACGGGCTCAACGCCTCCAACACCGTCAACGGCGGGCTCATCGCCCTGGTCGCCGAAGAGGCGGTGCTGTCGCTGGCGCCGGGCGGCACGCTGTGCTCGCTCGGGCTGCGCTACCTGCAGCCCGTCCGCGTCGGGCCGGTCGTCGCCACCGCCGAGCTCAACGCGGGCCTCGGCCGGGTGAACCTCCGCGACTCGGGCAACGGCGACCGCCACTCGGTCGCCGCCAGCGCCAGGACCTTCGGAGCCTGACCCCGCGCCCGGCGCCGCCGCCGCGCGGCTTCCCGGTCACCAAGGGACCACCAAAAGGGGTATTTCCTACTTTTTCCATCTAGACAGTGGGGAATATCGGTGCAAGCATGATCACATGACTCCGGGATGCGATCTGGTGGCGCGGCGCCACGTGGATCTTCTGCGCGTGTGCAGCGCGTGCTGTCGGTAGCGACCGCGCACGGCCCCACCGCTCCCCCGTCACCGCCCTGTCGGGCGCCTGCCCCCGTGTGACCTGAGCAAGGAGTAGGCATGTCCTCGTCCAGCCCCCCGCACCCGGTGCGATCCGCCCTCCGAGCGGCTCGCCCTCGCAACGCCCGCCCGCCCCGTATTGTGCTGACCTCCGCCGCGGCACTGCTGGCCCTGTCCGCGACGCTGACCCCAGCGGCGAACGCCGAGGAGAGCACCGACGCGGCCCTGGAGTGGTACGACGCCACGGCCGAGACGATCGCCGCCGCCGGGGCGCCGACCCAGTCCACCAACAGCCGCACCTGGGCCATCGGCTGGCTGTCGGCCGCCCGCGCCCTGGGCTCGCCGCCCGCGGACGTGAACCGGCGCCACTTCCAGGACGCGGCGCTGGCGAGCGCCGTGCACGCCTCCCTGGTCGCCCTGGTGCCCGCCCGCGCCGCGGAACTGGACGCCGCCCTGAGCCGTACCCTGGGCCGGATCCCCGACGGCCCGGCGGAGGAGCGGGGCGTCGCGGCCGGACGGCAGCAGGCCCGCCAGGTGCTGGCGTCCCGTGAGGGCGACGGCCTGGACCCGGCCTCGGTCAACGAGGCCTTCCCCGTCCCCGAGCCCAAGCCCGGCATCTGGCAGCCGACGCCGCCCGCCTACGCCGCAGCGACGCAGGCGGGCAACCGGAAGGCGCGTCCCTTCCTCCTGGAGAAGGCCGACCGGTTCAGGCCGGGCCCGCCGCCCGCGCCCGGCTCCCGCCGCTACCGGTCCGACCTGGCCGAGGTGCGCGCCTACGGAGCGGCCGACAGCACCGTGCGGACGGCGCGGCAGACCGAGACCGCCGCCTTCTGGTTCGGTTCCTCGCTCACGCTCTACACCGAGCCGCTCCGCGTCGCGCTGGCGCGGTCGCAACGGCCGGTGGCGGCGCGGGCGTCGCTGGTCGCGCTCTTCCACGTGGCCCTGGTGGACACCCAGATCGCCACGTCCGACACCAAGTACGCCTACGTGAGCTGGCGTCCCGTCACCGCGATCCGGTCCGCCGGCTCCGACGGCGATCCCGCCACCTCGCCCGACCCGGACTGGACGCCGCTGCACGTCACGCCCGCGCACCCCGACTACCCGAGCGGGCACAACACCTACTCGGGCGCGGCCGAGGAGGTGCTGACCGCCCTCACCGGCCCGCGCACCGCGCCGTTCCCCCTCACCAGCCCCACCGCGCCCGGGGTCACGCGCACCTACACCGACTGGCGCACGCTGACGCTGGAGAACGTCGACGCGCGCGTCTGGTCGGGCATCCACACCCGTTACGCGGACGAGGTCGGCGTCACCCTCGGCCGCGACGTCGCCCGGCACACCCTCCGCAACGCCGGCGCCCTGTTCCGGTAGGGCCCGCGCACGGCCGAGCCGCGCCCCTCACACCGCGGTGTCCGCGTGGGAGGGGGGCGCGGGGTCGGTCGCGGGCCGCCAGCCCAGCTCGGGCGCGATCAGCGTGCGGACGTCGTGCAGGATCTGCTCGTAGTCGTGCGCCTCGAACTCGTAGGGCAGCTCGAGGCGCAACTCGGACACGGCCGCGACGGCGGCGTCGGCCCGCAGCCGCTCGACGATCTCCTCCGCCGGGCCGACCAGGTCGGGGGCGAACACGAACCGGTGCTCGCCCTGCGGCGCCAGGGTGCGCTCGTGCCGGCCCGCCGCGTAGGCCCGGTAGCGGTCCCGGGTGGCGGCGTCCGCGCCGTCGAACGGGACGATCACCCGGCCCAGCGCCACCCGCCCCGGCCGCCCGGGCGCGAGCAGCCGCCGGTACTCGGTGATCTGCGCGAGCTGCGCGGTCACGAAGTCGTCGGTGCCCTCCCCCCGGACGATGTTGCCGGTCAGCAGGTTCAGCCCGTGCTCGGCGGCCCAGCGGACCGAGCGCAGGCTGCCGCCGCCGTACCAGACGCGGTCCAGCAGGCCCGGGCTGTGCGGCTGCAGCCTGGGCCGCTGGACGTTGCCCGGCGAGTGGATCACGGTGTCCGGGCCGCCGAGGAACTCCCCGCGCAGATGCTCCAGCAGGCGGGCGATGCGCCCGTACGCCAGGTCGTAGCCGCGCCAGTCGCCGTCGTGGACCAGGTCGCCGAGCAGCTCGGCGTGCGGCATCCCGGTGCTGAACCCCGCCTGCAGGCGGCCGCGGGACAGCACGTCGGCGGTCGTGAGGTCCTCGCCCAGCCGGAACGGGTTCTCGTAGCCGATCGGGATCACCGCGGTGCCCAGCTCGAGGCGGCGGGTGCGCTGCCCGGCGGCGGCCAGGAACACCGCCGCCGAGGAGACGCCGTGCTCCAGGTGGCGCTGCCGGATCCAGGCGCCGTCGAAGCCCTCGTCCTCCCCGAACTCGAACAGCCGGAGGGTCGCCTCCAGCCCGGCGTACGGGTCGTCGTCGCGGTAGTTGCCCGGGCTCAGGAAGGACAGGGAACGGATCGCGTTCATGCGTCAGCCGTGCTCGTAGGGGATCTTCTCGCCCGCCTCGACGGCGACCGGCAGCCGGTTCTCCGCGGGCGGCAGCGGGCAGGTCGCGAAGGCGGTGTAGGCGCAGGGCAGGTTGGCGGCGCGGTTGAAGTCCAGCGTCACCGTGCCGTCGGCGGCGGGCGCGTCGATCTGCAGCGCCCGGTTGGCGGCGTAGGTGGTGACGCCCGAGGTCGCGTCGGTGAACAGCACCAGCAGCGCGCCGGGCGCCGCGCCGTTGAACGCGGTGAGGCTCAGGGCCTGCCCGTCAAGCTCGAACTCGACGCGGCCGGGCGCGTCGTACACGTGCTGCAGCCCCTCGACCGCGGCGCCGACCGTCGTCGGCCGCGGCTCGTCGAAGGGGACGTAGCGGCCGGTGGTGACCCAGCGCGGGTCCGGCGGGAACGCGGGCGTGCCGGCGAAGCCCGTCCGCAGCGGGTGGTCCGGGTGCCGCGGCCGGACGATGTCGTGCCCGCCCCGCTTGGCGACCTCGATCGCGGCGTCGCCCCACAGGACGGTCACCCCGCCGCGTTCGGGCAGCACGCCGAACCGGTGCTCGCCGCGCACCGGCGAGCCGTCCACGACGATCTCCTCCCCCTCGCCCAGGGTGACGGCGACGCCGTCCGGCCCGGTCGACCAGGTGCCCGGGGCGCCGTCGAAACGCTCCGGCTCGCCGCCCAGCCAGTGCAGGCCGGTGATGGCGAGGAAGCCGTGCGGTTCGGCCAGGCGCGCCTCCTGCGCGCGGTGCCAGACGTGCCACTCCTCGATGAACGCGTCCAGGTCGGTGCCGGTGCTCGCGGCGGTCATGTCGTCTCCTCGATTCTCGGTCGCTCGTCACGGCGTGGGTTCGGAACGGAGCCGGCGCGCGCACGGGCGCCGGGGATGGCGGCCAGCAGTTCACGGGTGTACGGGTGGGCCGGGGCCGCGAAGATCTCGCCGGTCGTGCCCGTCTCGACGATCCGCCCGTCCTTCATGACCGCGACCCGGTGCGCGATCTGCCGGACGACGGCGAGGTCGTGCGAGATGAACAGGTAGGCCACGCCGGTGCGTTCCTGGAGCTCGGCGAGCAGCTCCAGCACCTGGGCCTGCACGGACACGTCGAGGGCGGAGACCGGCTCGTCGCACACCACCAGGTCGGGGCCCAGCGCGAGGGCGCGCGCGATCGCGACCCGCTGCCGCTGGCCCCCGGACAGCTCGGCGGGCCTGCGGTCCAGCGTCGAGGCCGGCAGGGCGACGCGGTCGAGCAGTTCCCGGGCGCGGGCCGAGCGCGCGGCCCGGTCGCCGACCCGGAAGGCCCGCAGCGGCTCGGTGATCACCTCGCCGATCGAGAACCGCGGGTCGAGCGAGGCGTAGGGGTTCTGGTAGATCAGCTGGGCCCGGCGGCGCAGCCGCCGCAGCCCGTTGCCGCGGACCGCGGTGACGTCCTCGCCGTCGAAGACGATCCGCCCCGAGGACGGCGGGACCAGGCGCAGCACCAGCCGGGCCGTGGTCGACTTGCCCGATCCCGACTCTCCGACCAGCGCAAGCGTCCGTCCGCGGTGGATCGTGAGGCCGACGTCGTCGACGGCGCGCACGGTCCGGGCCGTCCCCCGCCCGTGGGGCAGCGGGAACTCCTTGACCAGGTGCTCGGTGACGACCAGCGGCTCCTCCTCCGACGCGGCCGGGGCCGGGGCCGGGAGGCCCTCTGGGCGCGGTGCCGGCTCGGCCACGGCCAGGCTCGGCGCGTTCCGCAGCAGCCGCCGCGTGTAGGGGTCCCGGGGGTCCCCGAGGATCCGCCCGGCCGGTCCCTCCTCGACGACGCGGCCCCCCGACATCACCGCGATGCGGTCGGCGCGGTCGGCGGCCACGCCGAGGTCGTGGGTGACCAGCAGAACGGCGCTGCCGAGCTCGCCGGTCAGGTCCTGGAGGTGGTCGAGGATCCGGCGCTGGACGGTGACGTCCAGGGCGCTGGTCGGCTCGTCGGCGACGATCAGCTCCGGCCCGGCGGCGATGGCGATCGCGATCAGCGCGCGCTGCCGCATGCCGCCCGACAGCTCGTGCGGATACTGCCGGGCCCGCACCCGCGGGTCGGGCAGCCCCGCGCGCTCCAGCACCTCCACCGCCTCCAGCGGCGCCGAGCGGCGGGTGGCCAGCCCGTGCAGGCGCAGCACCTCGGCCACCTGCTCGCCGACCCGCTTGACCGGGTTGAGGGAGACCGCCGGGTCCTGCGGGATCAGCCCGATCCGGGCGCCCCGGACGGTGCGCAGCTCGCGCTCGGACAGGCCGGTCAGGTCCCGGTCGCCGAACAGGATCCGGCCCGCGTCGATGGCGGCGTTGCCGGCCAGCAGCCGGGTGACGGCGTGCGCGGTGGTGCTCTTGCCCGACCCCGACTCCCCCACCAGCGCGACGATCTCGCCCGGACGCACCTCCAGGGCGACGTCCCGGACCGCGGACACCAGGCCGGTGCGCGTGCGGTACGAGACCGACAGGCCGGCCACCTCCAGCAGCGCGCCCTCCGCCCGGCCGCCGCCGCGCTCGCCGTCGCTATCGGTCATCGCTGCTTCGCCCACTCTCCGTCCAGGGCCCGGGCGATCCGGTTGGTGGCCAGCACGGTCGCCACGATCGTCAGCCCGGGCAGGGCGGTCAGCCACCAGGCGTTGGCCAGGTAGTTGCGTCCGTTGGAGATCAGGCTGCCCCATTCCGGGGCGGGCGGCGCCGCGCCGTACCCGAGGAAGCTCAGCGACGACACCGCCAGGATCGCCCCGCCGAAGTCCACCGTGGCCAGCACCAGCACCGGGCCGATCGCGTTGGGGAGCACGTGCCGTCCCAGCACGCTGTACCAGCGCGTCCCGCAGGAGCGCGCCGCCTCGACGAACACGGCCTGGCGGACGCGCATCACCTCGGCCCGCATCACCCTGGCGAACGCCGCGACGCTGGCGATCCCCACCGCGACCGCGACCTTCACCGTCCCGTAGCCGAGCGCGGTGACCAGCGCCAGGGACAGGAACAGCGCCGGTATGGACAGCAGCACGTCGACGAACCGCATCAGGACGTCGTCGACCCACCTGCCGACGAACCCGGCCAGCAGGCCCAGCAGGCCGCCGATCACGAAGGCGACCGCCAGCGCGATCAGCGTGGCCTGCAGCGACAGCGCGGCGCCGTGCACGACCCGGGCGTACAGGTCGCGGCCGAGCTCGTCGGTGCCGAACCAGTGCGCGCCGCCGGGCGGGCGGAAGCTCAGCGAAGGCGTCCCCGCCAGCGGGTCGCGCGAGGTGAACAGGCCCGGCAGGAACGAGGCCGTGAACACCGCCGCGATGACCGCCACCGAGACCACCAGGCCCGGCCTGCGCAGGAAGAACCTCCCGGTGCGCGTGAGGTCGAAGCGGCGGTACGGGGTCCAGCGGCCCGCGTCCGGCTCACCGGCCGGGCGTGCGGGGGCGGCGGCCTCGGCCACCGGCTCTTCGTCCAGCGTGCGGCTCATACCAGGCTCCATCGCCGGCTGCCCGCGACCACGATCCGCGGGTCGACCAGCGGGTAGATCAGGTCGACGACCAGGTTGACGAGCACGAAGACCAGCGCCCCGAACACCACCACGCCCTGCACGACGGGGATGTCCTGCGCGGTGACCGCGCTCGCGGTGACCCGCCCCAGGCCGTTGCGGGAGAACACCGTCTCCACGACCACCGACTGGGCCATGAGCTGCCCCACCAGCAGCCCGATGATCGTGAGCGCGGGCAGGGAGGCGTTGCGCAGCGCGTGCCGGAGGTGGATCCGCGCCCGGCCCGCGCCCTTCGCGCGCGCCGTCTGCACGTACGGCTCGTCCAGCGCCCGCGCCAGGCTCTTGGCCAGCACCTGCGCGATGACCGCCCCGGTGGGGATCGCGATCGTCACCGCCGGCAGCACCAGCCCGCGCAGCCCCTCGTTGCCGAACGCCGGCAGCAGCCCGGCCTGGAAGGAGAACACCTCCACCAGCATCAGGCCCGCCCAGAACGTCGGGACCGACACCCCCAGCGGCGGCAGCGACAGCAGCGTCTGGCGCAGCCAGCGCCGGGAGGTGTAGGTCGCGGCCATGGCGAGCCCGCCCCCGGCGAGCACCGCCAGCAGCAGGCCCGCCCCGGTGAGCACCAGGGTCTGCGGCAGCGCCTCGCCGATGGTGGTGGTGACGGACCTGCCGGTGGCCACCGAGTCGCCGAACTCGCCGCGCAGCGCCCTGCCGAGATGCTCGGCGTACTGCACCGGCAGCGGCTCGTCGAAGCCGTACTCGGCCTTCAGCGCCTCGATCTGGGCGGGGTCGATCGCCGCCTGGTCGGCCCCCTGCCCGGCCATCGCCGACACCGGGTCGCCGGGCAGGTAGTGCAGGATCAGGAACGACACCGTGTAGGCCGCCCACAGCACCCCGGCCGCCTGCGCGAGGCGCCTGAGCACGTAACGACGCATGTCTGCGCACCTTTCTTCCGGCGCCCCAGATGGGCTGAGCCGGTCGCCTAACCGATCCAGGTGTCGTGCAGCTGGATGCGGCTCGACGCGTCGAACTTCAGGTCGTGGACCTTCTTGGCCACGCCCAGCACCGTCTGCAGCTCCACGACCGGGATCACGTGGGCGTGCTCGACGACCTGCCGCTGCGACTGATCGACCAGCCGACGGCGCTCGGCGGGGTCGGCGGCGGCGGCCTGCCCGTCCAGCACCTCGTCCAGGGGCGTGGACGGCAGCCGGTAGACGTTCGACAGGCGGGTGGAGAGCGAGGTGCGCAGGAGGTCGGGGTCGGCGCGGGTGCCGTTGCCCCAGATCGCGTCGAAGTCGCCCGACTGCTGGACCTGCGCGAACTGGGCGACCTGCTGCTCCTTGATCTCCACCTGGACGCCCACGGCCTTGAGCTGCTGCTGGATCAGTTCGAGCGAGGGCCGGTTGGTGGGCGCGTTGGCGAACCAGCTGACGGTCACGGCCAGGCGCGCGCCGTCCTTCTGCCGGATGCCGTCGGCGCCGGCCGTCCACCCGGCGGAGTCCAGCAGCGACTTGGCCTTGGCCGGGTCGTGGGCGAGCAGCGACCCGAGGTCGGAGTACCCGGGCGTGGTGTGGGCCAGGATGCTGGTGGCCGGACGGGTCCCGGTCGGGAAGACGGTCTGGGCGATCTGCCCGCGGTCGATCCCCGCGCTGATCGCCTGGCGGACCTTCTCGTCCTTGAAGCGCTCGTTGTTGACGTTGAGGGCGAAGACGAGCCCGGGGTTGGCCCGGGCCGGCAGCTGGACGCCGGCCGCCTTGAGCGCCGCCTCGTCCGCCCGTCCCACGCTGCCGATGGCGTCGACCTGCCCCGACTGCAGGCTGCCGGTCCGCACGCCGGACTCGGGCAGCACCTTGAAGACCAGGCGGTCCAGGTAGGCCCCGCCCTGCTTCTTCCACAGCGACGAACCCCAGGCGTAGCCCTTGCGGTTGGTCAGCGTGATCGACTGGTTCGCCGTGTACTTCGACAGCACGAACGGCCCCGAGCCGATGATCCCCTCGCTGCAGCGCTGCTCGGGCGTCTTGCGCACGCTGGCCGCCGCGACGATCCCGAGCGAATGCGTCGCGGTGGCCTGCAGGAACTGCGCGTTCGGCGTCTTGAAGGCCACCCGCGCCGTGAGGTCGTCGACGGCGGTGGTGCTCTCGTAGCCGTTCAGGTAGCCCTTGGGCAGGATGCCCAGCACGCCCAGCTTGGGGACGGCGTCGAAGTTGGCCTTGACGACCTCCGCGGTCAGCGGCGTGCCGTCGCTGAAGGTCACCCCGGGACGCAGTTTGAAGGTGAACGTCCGCGCGTCCTTGCTGACCGTCCAGCTCTGCGCGAGCCACGGCACGATCTTGCCGGTCGCGGGGTCCTGGTCGGTCAGCGAGTCGACCAGCTGCCGTACCGAGTAGATCGTGTCGTTGCTGCCGACCTGCTGCGGGTCGACGCAGCCGGAGTCCGACCCGACCGCGAAGGTGAGGGTGCCGCCGGTGCGCGGCGCGCCCGCGGCGCCGGCGTCGGCCTCGCCGGAGCCGCACCCGCTCGCCAGTCCCACGGCGACGGCCATTCCCCCGGCCAAGGCTCCGGCACTCCACGTTCGTCTCACGCGCGGTTCTCCCCTTCAGCGGTCCGACCTGCCGACACGGTAGGCAACCAGGCCACTTGCCGTCAATACCTACCAATAAAGTAGGAAACATGAGTTGACATGTCAACTCGCCCGCGCTCATGATGCCCCTGCCCCCGCCGTCCCTGGCCGGCGGGCAAGATCCCTACTTTCCCGATCGTCTGACCGGGGAAATCGCGCTGAGAGAGGGCACCGATGAAGTTCCTGCTCCTGCCGTACGTTCCGAGCCAGGACAAGTCCGACGAGCTCCAGCTGCGGGAACTGGTCGACAACGCCGTCCGCGCCGAGGAGTGGGGCTTCGACGGCTACGGGATCGGGGAACGGCACGACAGGCCCGTCGTGTCGTCGTCCCCGCCGGTCATCCTCGGCCACATCGCGGCCAGGACGTCCGCGATCCGGCTGTTCACCACCGTCACCACGCTCGGGATGCTGGACCCGCTGCGGGCGTTCGAGGACTACTCCACGCTGGACAACCTGTCCGGCGGCCGGCTCGACCTCGTGATCGGCAAGGGCAACTACCCGCGGACGGCCAAGCTGTTCGGCATCACGCCGGAGAACCGCTGGACCCGGCTCCAGGAGAACTACGAGCTGTTCCGCCGTTTGTGGGAGAGCGACGACGTCACCTGGGACGGCCCCCGCGCGCTGGAGAACGCCGAAGCGCTGCCGCGCCCGCTGCAGAAGCGGCTGCGGGTCTGGCACGGCAGCGCCACCAACCTCGAATCGGCCGACTTCGCCGCCAGGCACGGCGACCCGATCTTCTCCGCGAACGGCGGTGGACGGCCCGAGCCGTACGCCGAGTTGGTCCGGCACTACCGGGAGCGGTGGGCGCACTACGGGCACGCCCCCGCCGGCGCGCTCGTCGGGATCGGCACCTCCGGGTACTTCGGCGCGAAGACCTCGCAGGAGGCCGTCGCCCGCTACCGCCCGGTCTTCGAGGCCCTGGTCGCGCTCAACCGCAGGTTCGACGGCGGATCCCTCCCCTTCGACGACGTCACCGAGTGGATCGAGCACAGCTCGGTGCTGGTGGGCAGCCCGCAGCAGATCATCGAGAAGGTGCACGCGCAGCACGCGCTGTTCGGCCACGAGGCGCTGCACATCCACGTCGACGCCAAGATCCTCGGGCGGGACGACTACCTGCGCACCCTCGAGCTCTTCTTCTCCGACATCGCCCCCGTCCTGCGCCGGGAGCTGCCCAGCCGCCCCCTCACCTCGGGCTAGACCGTGTTTCACAGTCCCGGCCCACGGCGTCCTAGACTCCGTCGCATGCACGACGGCACCGGCGAGTGGCTCGACGAGCACGAGGAGCGGGCCTGGCGCGCGTTCTTCGACGCGCAGGTCCTGTTCTGGCGGCGCATGGCGCGCGATCTGCAGCGGGACACCGGCCTCTCCGAACCCGACTTCGCGATCCTCGGCGCGCTGCTGGAGGCGCCCGGCGGGGCGCTGCGCCCGTACGAACTCGGCGGCGTGACCGACTTCGAGAAGAGCCGGCTGCACCACCACCTCACCCGGATGGCCAAGCGCGGGCTGGTCACCCGCGAGTCCTGCCCGGACGTCCCCCGCGCCGCCATCGTCACGCTGACCGCCGAGGGCCGCGCCGCCATCACCGCCGCGTTCCCGCGCCGCGCCGACCACATCCGCCGCCGGCTCATCTCCCCCCTGACGCGGGCCCAGCTCGACTCGCTCACCGAGATCTCCGACCGGATCCAGGCCCCCCTCCGTTCCGACGGGCCGTCCGGGAAGGCGACAACCGACTAATCCCGTCGGTTTAGTCTTGTTTTCCCGTGAGCCCGTCGCTACGCTCGGTCGCGATCCGATCCTCCGGACCATCGAACGCGACCCCTGGAGCGACGCGATGAGCGTGACGGACGAACTGCTGGCCAACGCCGAACGGTACGCGGCCTCCTTCGACAAGGGCGAGCTGCCGCTGCCGCCGGCCCGGGGCTTGGCCGTGGTCGCCTGCATGGACGCCCGCCTCAACCCCTACGGCCTGCTCGGGCTCGCCGAGGGCGACGCGCACGTGATCCGCAACGCCGGCGGGGTGATCACCGCGGACGAGCGCCGCAGCCTGGCCATCAGCCAGCGGCTGCTCGGCACCCGCGAGATCATCCTGATCCACCACACCGACTGCGGCATGCTGACCTTCACCGACGACGAGTTCAAGAACGGCATCCTCGCCGAGACGGGCCAGAAGCCGGACTGGTCCGCCGAGGCGTTCTCCGACCTGGAGGGGGACGTGCGCCAGTCCATCGCCCGGATCAAGGCCGACCCGTTCATCCCGCACACCGACCAGGTCCGCGGCTTCGTCTACGAGGTCGAGACCGGCCGGCTCCGCGAGGTCAAGCCCTGACCCGCGATCACTCCGGGGACGCGTGCTCCCGGGACCCGTGATCGTTCAGGCGGGTCGCGGCGATGCTGCCGAGCAGGCTCATCGCGGTCGCGCTGGGCGTTCCGGGCTCGGCGTGGTAGACGACGAGCTCCTGGCCGGGCGCGGAGCGGATGTCGAAGGTCTCCATCGACAGCGTGATCCGGCCGACCTCGGGGTGGTCGAAGGTCTTGGTCTCCAGCGCCTTGCCGCGCACGTCGTGCCGGGCCCACAGCTCGCGGAACTCCGCGCTCCGCTCCAGCAGCGCGGTGAGCACGGCCCGCACGCGCGGGTCCTCGGGGGCGGTGCCGTGGCCGAGGCGGAAGCCGGCCACCGAGTTGGCCGCCACCCGGGGCCAGTCGGCGTAGAAGCCGCGGGCCCGGGGGTCCAGGAAGATGAGCAGCATCAGGTTGCGCTCCGGGCCGTAGTCGCCGAAGAGCGCGTCGGCGATCGTGTTGGCCGCCAGGACGTCGTAGGCGCGGTTGTAGACCAGGGCGGGGTTCCCGGGCCAGGCGTCCATCAGCCGCAGCAGTGAGGGCTCCACCCGGTCGGCGACCGCCCGCCCGCCGGCCTTCGGCGCGAGCCCGGCCAGCCGGAACAGGTGGGCCCGGCCGTCGCCGTCGAGCCGGAGCGCGACGCTCAGGGCCTCGGCCACCTGCGCGGACGGGTTGCGTTCGCGTCCCTGCTCGAGCCGCACGTAGTAGTCGACGCTGACGCCAGCCAGCATCGCGACCTCCTCGCGGCGCAGGCCCGGCACGCGCCGGTGGCCGACCGCCGGCAGGTTCACCGCGGCCGGGGTGATCTGGGCGCGGCGGGTGGTCAGGTAGTCCCCGAGAGCCGAAGTGCTCATGCCTCCAGCGTAGGGCGCACGCGCCGGACGAGCCTGGGTGCGGCACTCCCAGGAAGCCCGCGACCTGCCAGAACGCTCTCCCCCGCGGGAATCTGGATCGCGGCGGGACAGCGCAGGGCCCCGCTCTCCGACGACGGACGCTGCTGCATGTCTGAAAGCCCAGCCCGGACGATGATCGACTCCCGGGTCGTCTGCGTACACTGACGGTCATGGCATGCCGCATCAGTGAGCTGGTCATCGAAGCCTCCGACCCCGATCGGCTCGCCGCGTTCTGGAGCGAGGTCCTCGGCTACGTCGAACTCGGCCGGGAGGACGACGGAAGCATCGAGATCGGGCCGCCCGACGCCGGCTTCGGCGGCCCGCAGCCCACCCTCGTCTTCAGCCCCAGCGGCGAACCGCGGACAGGGAAGCCCCGGTTGCACATCGATGTCAACGCCACCGACCGCGACCAGGACGCCGAGCTGGAGCGGCTGCTCGCCCTCGGCGCCAAGCCCGCCGACGTCGGCCAGACCGGGACCGAGAGCTGGCACGTCCTGGCCGACCCGGAGGGCAACGAATTCTGCCTTCTGCGCACCCGGCTCCAGCCGCTCTGAACACGCGCACCGCGGACGGCGGGCGGGGCTCGAGAACGCCTAGGCCTGGAGCCGTTTCGCGGCCAGTTCGCGGAGGTCGTTGGTCTTGATCTTCGCGCTGCCGGTGAGCGCGATCTCGTCCTCGCGGAACGCCAGCACATGGCGCGGGACCTTGTAGCTCGCCAGCCGTTCCCGCAGGTAGGCGCGGATCTCCTCGGGATCGGCGGACGCGCCCTCGTGCGGGACCACGCACGCGACCACGACCTCGCCGAGCGTCTCGTGCGGCACGCCGACGGTGTGCGCCACCTTCACGCCGGGATGGCCGGCCAGCGCCTCGCTGACCTCCAGCGGTGAGACGTTGGCCCCGCCGGTCTTGATGATGTCGGTCAGCCGCCCTTCCCAGAAGAGCCGGCCGTCCGCGTCGATGTAGCCGCCGTCGCCCGTGTGGAAGAAGCCCTCGGCGTCGAGCGTCTCGTCGAGCGGGACGCCGATGTAGCCCAGCATGAGCGTGGGGCCCTTGACGCAGATCTCGCCGCGCTCGCCGCGCGGGACGACGGCGCCGGTGAGCGGATCGACGACGCTGACGGTGTTGCCCGGCAGCGGTACGCCGCTGCTGTTCACGTGCACGTCCTCGGGCGTGTCCCCGGGGTAGCCCGTCGAGATGGTGAACGTCTCGGTGTTGCCGTAGGCGTGCCCCGGCTCGAACCACTTGCCCGACGACACCGTGGGGTGGTGCGCCAGCGGGGTGCCGTGGTCGGCGTACCGGACGCTGCTCAGATCGACGTCGCCGTAGTTGGGGGCGCCCTGCAGCTGCGCCCACTGGTGCGGCCAGGCGACCGGGAAGTTGACCCGCTCCTCCTGCATGAGCTCGAGCGCCTCCTCCGCGGCGAACGTCGTCTGCAGCACGAGGCTGCCGCCGCTGGAGAAGGTCGTGCCGAGCGCCATGGCGAAGTTGCCGGACCAGAAGAAGCCGTTGGCCGTCCAGCAGCGGATGTCGTCCTCCGGGCCGAAGACGTACATCCTCCGGAAGCGCCACAGCTGGACCGTGACGCCGCGGTGCGCGCTCAGGATGCCCTTCGGCTTGCTGGTGGAGCCGGAGGAGAAGAAGAGCACGGCCGCGTCGCTCGGCCGCGTCGTCTCCGCCGTCGCCTCCACCAACTCGCGCGGCTCCCCGCGGCCACGGGCCAGGAACGCGTCCCAGGTGTCGATCGCTCCGCCCGGCAGGGCGTCCCCGACCATCGCCAGCCCTCGCAGGAACGGGTACTTCGACGACCGCAGGGCGCCGGGCGCGGCCCGGCCGATCTCGGGCTCCAGTTCGGTCAGGACGGCGGCGAAGTCCTTCTTCAGCACCGTCCGCTCGAACAGCAGCACCGAGACGGCCGAAACCTGCAGCAGGTGGTCCAGCTCGGACGGCGTGGAGAAGGTGCTGAGCGTGACGGCCACGCCCCCGGCGAGCGAGACCCCGAAGACCGCCGCGATCCATTCGGGGCGGTTGGTCATCAGGACGCCGACGCGGCCGTCCTTGCCCAGCCCGGACGCGCGGAGCGCGCACGCCACCTCGACGGCGCGCTCCCACACCTCCGCGTACGTCCAGCGCACGGTGCCCTGCGGCGAGCTCAGGACGAGCGCCTCGCGCTCGCCGTACCGCCGGGTCACCTCACGCAGGTAGCCGGGCAGCGTGAGCGGCCCGAGCCCCGGCTCGGCGTCGAGCGGCGGGCCCGACACGATCGACGGTTCCGGGTTCATCTCGGCGCTCATCGCTCGCACTCCCCATCGTCTCCGGCCGCTAGAACGGCAGTTCGATCTCGGCCGTGCAGACCACCAGCGTGCCGCCGTCCTGGTTGGTGAGGCGCAGCTTCACCTGGACGAGCGGCACGCCCAAGGCGGACTCGGTCTGCTTGTCGACGATCTCGCCGTCGAAGTAGGTCACGTCGCCCTCGAAGGCGGGCAGGCGGAAGTCGGCCTTGGAGTGGCGCACCAGGCCGTCGTGGCCCGCCCAGTAGGCGAGGTAGTCGGTGCACCAGGCGCCCATCGTGGCGCCGTACCCGTAGGCCCGCGCCATGCCGACCTCGCTGGCCTTGTCGGCGTCGATGTGGCCGCGCGAGGGCCCGACGTAGAGGCCGTCGCGCTTGCGCGGGTCGATCCTGGCGCCCTCCTCGTCGAAGGCGAAGCCCTCGACCCATCCCGGGTCCTGGTTGATCCAGGGGTCCTCGATGCCGGGCGGCGCGGTCCAGTGGAAGGTGCCCCAGATGTTGAACAGGAAGGCGCGGTACTCGGTGGTGAAGCTGGCGATGCTGTGCGGTCCGATCACGCGCCGCGGCAGCTTGTCGCCGACGTTCACCTCCTCGAAGTGCGGGGAGGCGCCCTCCCGGTTCGACAGGATCCAGTCGTGCCGGACCTTCTCGACCTCGTTCAGCTCGGTGGGGGTCCAGCGCTTCACCTCGCCGAGCTGGTTCTCGTACATGCCGCGCTTCTCGGCCTCGGAGGCGAGGTAGCGGATCGCGGTCGAGCGCTCGCGCGCCACCAGGGCGCCGTGCTGGTTGGTGTGGGTGGTGTCCCCGCGCGAGAACATCGTGGGTCCGGCGAACTTGGTGTCGGTCACCTTGTAGTCGTGGAAGCGCCGCTCCTGGAACAGCTTGTCCCCGGGCCGCACCGGAACGCCGTAGAACCACCACTCCTCGCCACCGAAGATCAGGTGGCTGCCGGGGATGTACCCCACGCACGCGGGCTGCGCGCCGTGCCCGAAGTCCAGGCCCACCGCGATGGACTGCGGCGCGACGATGCCGCCGAACTTGGACTCGCGGGCGAACTCCTGGTCCCAGTGCAGCGGGTTGGCGTAGTCCATCGCCATCACCCAGCGGCGGATGTCGGAGGAGCTGCACGGCTCCCACAGCTGCCCGCCGCCGACCGGCTTGCCCACGCGGTGGTCGACGTCGGTCAGGTCGAGTTCGGTGATCTCCGCTTTCGAGGACTTCTTGCTCATTGGTGCTCCCGTTCCGTTCCCGCTTCGGCTGCGGCTGCGGTTCCCGATCAGCGATTGACGTCGACGACGATGCGGCCGCGTACCTTGCCCGCCAGGAGCCGCTCCGCCGCGTCGATCGCCTCTCCCAGGGGGATCTCCTGCGCGATCGCGTCGAGCGCGCTCACGTCCAGGTCGCGTGACAGGCGGTCCCAGGCGGTCCTGCGCCGCTCGATGGGCGCCATCACGCTGTCGATGCCGAGCAGGGACACGCCGCGCAGGATGAACGGGGCGACCGACGCCGGGAAGTCCATGCCCTGGGCCAGGCCGCACGCGGCGACCGCGCCGCCGTAGCGCGTCTGCGCGCAGGCGTTGGCCAGGGTGTGGCTGCCGACGGAGTCGACGACGCCCGCCCAGCGCTCCTTCTGCAGGGGCTTGCCCGCCTCGGCGAGCTCCGCCCGGTCCAGCACGGTCGAGGCGCCGAGCCGCGTGAGGTACTCGCCCTCGGAGGACTTCCCGGTCGCGGCGGCCACCTTGAACCCGGCCTTGGACAGGAGCGCGACCGCGACGCTGCCGACGCCGCCCGTCGCGCCCGTGACGAGGACCTCGCCCTGGTCCGGGCTCACGCCGTGGTTCAGCAGGGCGTCCACGCAGAGGCTGGCCGTGTAGCCGGCGGTGCCGATCGCCATGGCCTGCCGGGCGGTGAACGCCGAGGGCAGGGGCACGAGCCAGTCCCCCTTGACGCGCGCGCGCTGCGCGAGACCTCCCCAGTGGGTCTCCCCTACGCCCCACCCGTTGAGCACGACCCGGTCGCCCTTGTTCCAGTCCGCGTGCTCGCTCTCGGTGACGACGCCCGCCAGGTCGATGCCCGGGACCATGGGGAACGTGCGGACGACGGGCGATGTGCCGGTGATCGCGAGGCCGTCCTTGTAGTTCAGCGTCGAGTACTCGACGTCGACGGTGACGTCGCCGTCCGGGAGCCCGGCCTCGTCCAGGCTCGTCAGCGCGACCGTCCGCCCCGCCTCGCCCTTCTCGATGGAAATCGCCGAAAACACTGGTGACCCGCCCTTTCCTTGACCGACCAAGGACCCGTCAGGCCCGTACCGGCGGGCCGCGCGTGCCGCGGATCGGCCCGGTCCGCATCCTGACATGGCCGCATTCATCATTACAAGTATTGCAAGACTATTGCTCTATGTCGGCGCCGCCCCCCACCTCCGGGTGATCGCGGGGCGACGCGACGTGAGCCGGTGACGAAGGCCACGCCGCCTTCCCTGTCCGATCGGTCAGGTCTGACCGATCGGACAGTTAGCGTGGTGCCATGGCACGAACGACCGGCGGGGCGCGCACGTCCGGCGGACTGCGGGAGCGGCTCCTCGCCTCGGCCCTGCGGCTCTTCGTCGAGCACGGGTTCCGCGGGACGTCGCTGGCGGGCATCGCCGCCGACGTCGGCTGCTCGAAGGCGTCGCTGCTGTACCACTTCAGCAACAAGGAGGCGATCCTGGCCGAGCTGCTGCTCCCGATCGGCAGGGAGGTCGCGGCGCTGGACGTCCGCCTGGCCGGCCTCGACGGCGAGAAGGCCGCCGCGGCCACGGTCCACGGCTTCGTCGACCTCACCCTGCGGTACCGGCGCGAGATCAAGCTGCTGTTCGACACCGACGCCGAGTGCCGGCCCGACCTGGAGGTCGAGGGCCTCGAAGGCGTCGAGGAGCGGCTGCTCGACGCGATGGCGGGCCGCTCGGCCGAGCCCTCGGACCGGGTCGCCGCGCTGATGGCGCTCAGCGGCATGTTCGTCACCAGCGCGGCCGACCTGCCGTACGACGACGACACCCTGCGCGCGGCGATGGTCGCCGCCGCCCTGCGGACCCTGGGCCGCGCCCATGACTGACCCGCGCTGACCTCACGCGGACCCACCCCCGTTCTCCCGGACGCCGCACCCGCGGCGGCTTCGCGCTGCCCTCCGACCGATCCGATCGACCGATCCGCCCGACCGATCAAAGGAAGGTTCTTCTCCCCGATGGCGACTTTGCTGTACCGGCTGGGCCGATGGTGCTTCGGGCGCCGCGGCCTCGTCGTGGTCACATGGCTGCTCCTGCTGGGCGTCATGGGCGGGGCGGCGGCCGCGTTCAGCGGCTCGACCACCTCCGAGTTCCGCATGCCCGGCACCGAGTCCCAGCGGGCGATGGACGCCCTGGGCGAGCAGTTCCCGCAGGCCGGGGGCGCCACCGGCACCATCGTGATCGCCGCCCCGCGGAACGCGCCGCTGACCGCGGAGCAGGTGACGCCCATCGTCCGGCAGGCCGCCGCGATCCCCGGCGTGACCGCGGCCACCGACCCCTTCCAGACCCGGTCGCTGTCGCCCGACGGCAGGTACGCGCTGGTCCAGGTCCAGTTCGCGACCAAGGCCGCCGACATCACCGACGCCCAGCGCACCGCCTACGAGAACATCGCCCGGGACGGCGACGGCGCCCAGGACCTGCGGGTCGAGGCCGGCGGCGACCTCACCCAGGCGCCGCACGGCGCCGCGGCCACCGAGGCCGTCGGCGTCGCGGTCGCCGCGGTCGTCCTGGTCATCACCTTCGCCTCCCTGGTGGCCGCCGGGATGACGCTGCTCAACGCCCTGGTCGGCGTCGGCGTCGGGATGGCCGGGCTGTACGCGCTGACCGGCGTGGTGGAGCTCAACGCCACCAGCCCGGTCCTGGCGCTGATGCTGGGCCTGGCCGTCGGCATCGACTACTCGCTGTTCATCACCTCCCGCCACCGGCAGAACCTGATGGAGGGCCTGGACGCCCGCGAGGCGGCCGGGCGCGCGATCGGCACCGCCGGGTCGGCGGTGGTGTTCGCCGGAGCCACCGTGGTCATCGCCCTGGCGGGGCTGTCGGTGGTCGGCATCCCGTTCCTGACCGCCATGGGCCTGGCCGCGGCCGCCACCGTCGCGGTGGCCGTCGTGGTCGCGCTGACCCTGCTGCCCGCCGTCCTGGCCTTCGCCGGTGACAAGATCCTGCCCCGCAAGCTGCGCGGCCGTGCCGCGGCGCAATCGGCGCAGGCCCCGGGCGGCTCACCGGAACGGGCGCTCGGGTTCCGGTGGGGCCGTGCCGTGACGCGCCTGCGCGTTCCGGTGCTGCTGGCCGGGGTGCTCGCGCTGGGTGCGCTGGCGCTGCCCGTCCAGGACATGCGCCTCGCCCTGCCCGACGCGGGCACCGCGGCCGAGGACTCGGCCCAGCGCCAGGCCTACGACCTGACCAGCGAAGGGTTCGGCGAGGGGTTCAACGGCCGGCTGATCGCCGTGGTGTCCGGCCCCGACGCCGCCTCCACCCAGGCCGCCGCCCGGCGGACCACCGAGATCATCGGCGGTGTGGAGGGCGTGCAGGCGGTCGCGCCGGCGCAGTTCAACCAGTCGCGCACCACGGCGCTGGTCGCCGTCATCCCCAGGACGGGCCCGACCGACACCGCCACCGAGGAGACCGTCCACGCCGTCCGCGACCGGGTCGCCGGCGTCCAGGGCGCCGAGGTCGCCCTCACCGGCACCACCGCGGTGGGGATCGACATCTCCGAGAAGCTCGCCGACGCCCTGCCGGTCTACCTGCTGCTGGTGGCCGGCCTGTCGATCGTGCTGCTGATGCTGGTGTTCCGCTCGGTCCTGGTGCCGGTCAAGGCCGCCGCGGGCTTCCTGCTGACCGTCGGCGCGACGTTCGGGATCACCACCGCGGTGTTCCAGCAGGGGCACCTGGCCGGGCTGGTCGGCATCGACACTCCCGGCCCGCTGGTCAGCTTCCTGCCCATCATCCTGATCGGCATCCTGTTCGGCCTGGCCATGGACTACGAGGTGTTCCTGGTCTCGCGGATGCGGGAGGACTTCGTCCACGGCGACACTCCCCGCCGCGCCACCGTCAACGGCCTGGGCCACAACGCGCGCGTCGTCACCGCGGCCGCGCTCATCATGATCGCGGTGTTCGCCGGGTTCGTCGTCACCCCCGACCCGATCATCAAGTCCATCGGGTTCGCGCTGGCGATCGGGGTGTTCATCGACGCCTTCGTCGTCCGGATGACCCTGGTCCCGGCGGTGATGTCGCTGCTCGGCCGGGCCGCCTGGTGGCTGCCCCGGTGGCTGGACCGGGCCCTGCCCGACCTCGACATCGAAGGGGAGAAGCTCCGCCGCGAACTGGACGAGCCCCCGGCCCGCCAACTGGAGTACAGCGGCATGGGCCGCTAGCCGCGGTGTCCGGGGGCGCTCAGGCGTCCTCCGGGAGGGCCTTCCGCAGCCAGGCACGGGCCGTCGCAAGGTAGTCGCGGGCGAGGCCCGTGCCCGCCGCCCACGCCTCGAATCCGTGGGGTGCGCGGGGCACGACGTGGAAGGTGGTGTCGACGCCTGCGGCGCGCAGCCGCCGGGCGTAGTCGCGGTCCTCGTCGTGGAACAGGTCGATGTCGCCCACGCCGATCCAGGCGGGCGGGAGCCCGCCGAGGTCCTCGCGCCGCGCGGGCACGGCGTAGGGCGGCACGTCCGGCGAGCCGGGCTCGGCGCCGAGGTACGAGCGCCAGCCGAAGCGGTTGAGCCGGTTGTTCCAGACGCGGTGGCCGACGGCGTCGAGGTCGCGCCGGGCGGCGGTGCGGTCGTCGAGCATGGGGCAGAACAGCCACTGCGCGACCGGCCGCGGGCCGCCCGCGTCGTGCAGCCGCTGGGCGAGGGCCGCGGCGAGCCCGCCGCCCGCGCTCTGCCCGCCGACGGCCACGCGGGACGGGTCGACGCCGAGCGCGGCCGCGTGCTCCTGGAGCCAGGTCCAGGCGGCGTGGCAGTCGTCGAGCGCCGCCGGGTAGGGGTGTTCGGGCGCGAGGCGGTACTCGGCGGACACGACGGTGATGCCGAGCTCCAGCGCGGTGGAACCGCAGAGCCGGTCGTCCTGCACGGCGCCGCCGATGACCAGGCCGCCGCCGTGGATCCACAGGAGCGCGGCGCCCGAGCGGCGCCGCCGGGGCCGGTACACGCGGATGCCGGGGGTGACCCCAGGGGCGAGTCCGAGGGTGACGCCGGGCTGCCGCGCCGGGGGCATCCGGCGCGTGGCCACCTGCATGAGGCGGCGGGCGGGCGTGCGCTCCAGCGGCAACGGCGGCATCAGGCGCAGCCTGCCGCGCAGCTCCGGCGCGACCGCCGAGAGCCTCATGATCGCTGCTCCGGAGTGGCGATCGCCTGCATGGACGGCTCCCTCCTGGTTCACGGCCCACGCGCCGGCGACGCGCGGCCGACCGGACGGTGGACGTGGCCGGAACGGCAGCATACGCGCGCGCCCTCGCCGGCGCCCGGGCGGCCGGGCGGGCGCACCGGGGCGGGCCGCCCGGTTCCTGATCACCCGAACCGGCCGACCATGGCAGGCTGGTGTCGTGACGACCGACAGCGGAAGGCGGAACGCGTCCACGTCCATGGGGAGGCCGCGTGTGACGTCGCGGGCCGCCCTGGAACGGCTGGCCTTCGGGCTGTTCGCCCGGCAGGGGTTCGACGAGACCACGGTCGACGACATCGCGGCGGCGGCGGGGATCGGCCGGCGGACGTTCTTCCGCTACTTCGCCTCCAAGAACGACCTGGTCTGGGGCGACTTCGAGGAGCACCTGACGAGGCTGCGCAGGCTGCTGAACGAGACCGATCCGGCCGTGCCGCCGGTGGAGGCCATCCGGCGGGCGGTGGTGGAGTTCAACCGGTTCGACCCGAAGGAGGTGCCCTGGCACCGGCAGCGCATGCGGCTCATCCTGGAGGTGCCGACCCTGCAGGCCGACGCCACCCTGCGGTACGCGTCCTGGCGCGCGATCATCACCGAGTTCGTCGCCGCCCGCACCGGCCTCCCGCCGACGGAGATGGTGCCCCTGCTCGCGGGCAACGTCGTCCTGGCCGCCGCGATCAGCGCCTACGAGCACTGGCTGTCGCGCGAGGACGAGCCGGGGCTGTCGGCCCTGCTGGACGAGACGATCCGCCAGGTGGCGGCCGGTCTGGCGACCGTGCTGGACCTGGCCGGAACGCCCGCCCCGCCCTGACCTGGCACTCCACCGGGCTCACCCCCCGTCCTGCCGGACGGCGTGGGCGATCAGCTCCCCGATGAGGACGGCCGTGGCGGCGGGACCGCGCAGCGGCGACGTGGGGAGGATGGAGGTGTCGGCGACGCGGAGCCCGGACAGGCCGTGGACCCTTCCGCGGGCGTCGACGGCTGCCGAGGGGTCGGCGGCCGGGCCCATCGGCACGGTGCCGCAGGTGTGCTGGGACGTGCCGAGACGGGCCGCCGTCCACTCGTCGAGCAGGCGGTCGTCGTCCAGTGTCCGGGGCAGGGGGTCCACCGGCCCCAGGGCGATCTCGCTGAAGGCCTCGGTGGCGACCAGGGCGGCGGTCGCCCGCACCGCCTCGCGCATGCGGCGCCGGTCGTCGGCGGTCCGCAGGTAGCCGTAGTCGATGTGCGGCGGGGTCGCGGGGTCGGGCGAGACGGTGCGCACGCCGCCGGTGAGGCGGGGCGTCTGCACCGAGGCGAGGAAGGCCAGGGGCGCGCCGGGCACCGACGTCCGCCCGCCGACCAGCCCGGCCATCGGCACGAGGGACTGGAGGATCTCCAGGTCGCCCGCGCCGTCGCCGTCCGTGGAGGGCAGGTGCAGGGCGCCGCCGAGCCAGGAGCCGGAGGGCTCGTCCATCGGCCGCCCGGGCATCCACTCCAGCACGACCTGCGGGTGGTCGCTCAGCGTGGCCCCGACCGCGGGGAGGTCGTGCACGACGGGGATGCCCAGGCGGTGCAGGTCCCGCGCGGGCCCGATGCCGGACAGGTGCAGCAGGTGCGGTGAGGCCAGGGAGCCCGCGCACAGCACGATCTCGCCGGCCTCCAGGACGGTCCGGCGTCCCTCGCGTTCGACCACCACCCCGGTCGCCCGGCCGCGGCGGACGACGACCGACCGCACCGGGCAGCCGCCCGCCACGGTCAGGTTGGGGCGTCCGAGCGCGCCGAGCAGGTAGGCGATCCCGGTGTTGACCCGCCGTCCGTCCACCGCGTTGGAAGGGACCGGGCCGAACCCGGGCGGGTCCTGGGCGTTCTTGTCGGGTTCGTCGGCGTGGCCGAGTTCGCGGGCGGCGGCCTGGAACGCCGCGGCGGCGGGGTGCTCCAGGCTGGTGCGGCGGATCGGGACCGGTCCGCGATCGCCGTGCAGCGGGGTGGCCCCGTGGTCGAGGTCGTTCTCCAGGGCGCGCATGAACGGCAGCGCCCGCTCGTAGGACCAGCGGGGGTCCCCCGCCCTGGCCGCCCACCGGTCGAAGTCCCCGCGGCGCGCCCTGATGAAGTAGCCGCCGTTGACGGCGGTCGATCCGCCGAGGAAGCACCCCCGGGTGACGGTGTAGGGCATGCCCGGCGTGAGGCGGGCCGGGAACGTGCGGACGGCGGGGTGGCCCGGTTGCGCGCCGGGGACCAGGCGCGCGTCGAGCAGGCCGGCGGGGAACTCCGGCGGCGTGCGCGGTACCGGCCCGGCCTCCAGCAGTAGGACCTCGCGGCCGGGGTCCTCGCTCAGCCGGGCCGCCAGGACCGCGCCGCTGCCGCCCGCGCCCACCACGAGCACGTCGGGCCGGGAGCCGCCGCGCCCACCCGCGCTCCCCTGGACGCGGCGCACGCGTTCATCGGGCACCGGCACAACAGCCTCCCACCGAATCGGCCCCCGGCCCTTCCTTTTGACACTCGATGCACTTACTATCGCCCACAGGCGGCACGGACCGCCACCCCGCCCCCCGCGGGCGGCCCACCGCTCATCAGCCGAGGAGGCCCCATGGAGACCACGACCCCCGACGCCCAGGCCGCGGACCAGACCGACGACCGCACCGCGGAGCTCGCCGACGCCGAGTCCCTCATCGAGGAGGTCTCGATCGACGGCATGTGCGGCGTCTACTAGAACCAGAGAGCGCCATGCCCGTGATCGACATGGACCGCGCCTGGGACCTGCACCCGCAGGTCTCGGTGCGGCCGGAACCCTTCGGCGCGCTGCTCTACCACTTCGGCACCCGCAAGCTGTCGTTCCTCAAGGACCGGCGGCTGCTGGCGGTCGTGCAGGGCCTCGGGGACGCGCCCACCGCGCGGGCCGCCTGCACGGCCGCCGGGGTCCCCGCGCCCGACCTGGACCGGTACGGCGCGGCGCTCGCCGCGCTGCACGGGTCGTCCATGCTCGTCGAAAGGACTCCATGAGCACCACAACGCGGCCGGCGTCCGGGACGCGGCTGGTCGACCTGTTCGAGCACGGGCTCGACGCGCCGATCTGCCTGACCTGGGAGCTCACCTACGCCTGCAACCTGGCCTGCGAGCACTGCCTGTCCAGCTCGGGGCGGCGCGACCCGCGCGAGCTGAGCACCGCCGAGGCCAAGGCCGTCATCGACGAACTGGAGGCCATGCAGGTCTTCTACGTCAACATCGGCGGCGGCGAGCCGACCGTCCGCTCCGACTTCTGGGAGCTGCTGGACTACGCCACCGCCCACCACGTGGGCGTGAAGTTCTCCACCAACGGCGTCCGCATCACCCCGGAGGCGGCCCGGCGGCTGGCCGCCAACGACTACGTCGACGTGCAGATCTCGCTGGACGGCGCCACCGCCGAGGTCAACGACGCGCTGCGCGGCCCCGGCTCCTACGACACCGCCCTGCGCGCCATGCGCAACCTCGCCGACGCGGGGATGAAGAACTTCAAGCTCTCGGTGGTGTGCACGAGGCACAACATCCCGCAGATCGACGCGTTCAAGGCGCTGGCCGACGAGTACGGCGCCCAGCTGCGCCTGACCCGGCTGCGCCCGTCCGGCCGCGGCGCCGACGTGTGGGACGAGCTGCACCCCACCCCCGCGCAGCAGCGCGAGCTGTACGACTGGCTGGTCGCCAACGGCGACAACGTGCTGACCGGTGACTCCTTCTTCCACCTGTCCGCCTACGGCGACCCGCTGCCCGGGCTCAACCTGTGCGGCGCCGGGCGGGTGGTGTGCCTCATCGACCCCGTCGGCGACGTGTACGCCTGCCCGTTCGCGATCCACGACGAGTTCCTGGCCGGGAACGTGCGGCAGCCCGGCGGGTTCGCCCGGGTCTGGCGCGAGTCGGAGCTGTTCCTCGGCCTGCGCGAACCGCAGACCGGCGGAGCCTGCTCCTCCTGCTCCTTCTACGACAGCTGCAAGGGCGGCTGCATGGCCGCCAAGTTCTTCACCGGCCTGCCCCTGGACGGCCCCGACCCCGAGTGCGTCCAGGGCCACGGTGAGAAACTCCTGGCGCAGCGGCCCGAAGACCGGGCGGGCATTCCCAAGCCGTCGGCCGACCACTCGCGCCGTACCGCCCCGGCCCGGCGGGCACCGGTGCCGGTGACGATCGGCCGCCGCCCGGACCTGGACCGGCCCCCGGTCAGCGCCTGCGCCGAAGACCCGCTGGCTGGCCTGCGGGCCCCCTAGGACGACGCTCCCAGGACGACACAGCGACGACACAGCCCTACTCTTCTCGGGCGGGGCGCGGGGCGCGGGCCGC
>NZ_JBHSON010000087.1:0-50756 GCF_042656285.1 Actinomadura rugatobispora
CAACCCTGTCGGTGACCCGAAACGCTTCGGCTACGACCTGTCCGGCACCGCAGACCACCGCGACGCCCAGGTGCGGCACGCCATCAGCCGGTTGCTGCACTGGGCCAAGCGGTGCGGTGTCACGGCGATCGGTATCGAGAACCTGGACTTCACCGCCGAGAAGGCCCGCGAGAAGCATGGCCGCAAGAAGCGATTCCGGCAGCTCATCTCCGCACTCCCGACCGGCAGGCTCAAAGCCCGACTGGTCTCGATGGCCGCCGAGCAGGACCTCGCCATCGTCGCGGTGGACCCGGCGTACACCTCGATCTGGGGCGATGAACACTGGCGCAAGCCCCTCACCAGCAGCAAACGAAAGATGTCCCGACACGATGCCGCCGGTATCGCGATCGGGCGACGCGCCCTCGGGCACCCGATCCGGCGACGGACGGCACCGCCCCGCGACGACCAGAGCGATCGCCGCGGGCATCGGACCGCCCAGGCCCGACCGGGCGCACGGGGGCGTGAGGGAACCCGCCCACCCGTCACGGAACCTGCACACGATGCACGTCGCCGGACGAGGACTCAGCGAACGCGGGAGACCAGCCCATCCAACACCGTTCGGGATGCGCGCAGTCCCGGGAGCCGGCACCAGATGTCACTCCTGGACACTGCTTAGGAACGGTTTCCGGCCGGCCTTCGGGACGATGGTGGCGGCGGTCATCAGGACGCAGACGGCCGCGATCGCCGCGACGACGGCGACCACCCCCGCCGGCGAGGCCGCGAGCGGCAGCAGCAGGATGGCGACGACGCCGCCCGGCAGCGCGACGGGATGGACGACGGACTCCGCCAGGAGCGGCCGGTGCACCAGCCAGAGCAGCACGATGAACAGCGCGGCCGGGATCGCCACGGCGTAGCAGATCGCCAGGGGCGTGGCCTTGAGATCGTGCCCGGTCTGCTCGACCGCGACCTCGAGGCCGGCGCCGAGGGCCGCGAGGGCCGCGAAGATGCCGTAGTGGCCGTATCCCCACAGGTAGGAGCGCTTGCGGCGGTCGCTGAGGCCCTCGCCGGCGGGGGCGAGGAAGTAGAGCCACCAGAGGGCGAACAGCAGGACGAGCCCGGCGGAGGCGATGACGATCAGGGAGACGCTGACCTCGGCCGCTTCGAGCGCCCCCTGAACGCCGTTGGACGCGGCGAGGACGCTCTCGCCGAACAGGATGATCGTGAACAGGCCGTAGCGTTCGGCGATGTGGTGCGGGTGCCAGGTGGTGCTCCTGGTGCGTTCCGCCCACCAGGGCACCGCGATCTCCAGGGCGGCCAGGCCGGCGAAGGTCGGCAGCCGCGCCCATGACGGCAGGGCGCCCGTCTCCGCCAGGACGAGCCGGAGGATCCAGCCCGCCTGCAGCGCGGTGATCCCGGCGGCGTACCGCAGGGCGGTGGGGCGGCCCGCCGGGTCCTCGGCACCGGCCCGCAGCCACTGGGCGACGAGGGCGATCCGCATGATGAAGTAGCCGATCGTGACGGCGCGGTAGTCGGAGTGGTCGGCCGCGGCCGGCACGCCCGCCGCCAGGACCAGGGCGCCGGCCATCTGCAGCATGGTCAGCAGCCGGTAGGCGATGTCGTCGGTGTCGTACGACGACGCGAACCAGGTGAAGTTCATCCAGGCCCACCACACCGCGAAGAACACCTGCAGGAACGGGACGAGCCCGTCCAGGGCGTGCCCGCCGGCGACGGCGTGCGCGAACTGGGCGGTGACGGCCGCGACCGCCACCACGAAGGTGAGATCGAACAGCAGTTCGAGCGGGCTGGAGGTGCGGTGCGGCTCGTCGATCGCGCGCGCGGTCATCCGCACCCGGATCCGGTACCTGTCACCTGCTGGCGGCACGGTCTCGCTCCCGTCGCTCATGGTCGTCCTGCCGACAAGACAGGGCAGCGCCCGCGCCTGTGACAGCCGGCGTCCGATTCGCCGAAATTCGCCGGAGCTGTCACAGGCCGGCGGGGTGCCCTGTCTTAGCTGGCGACCGGGCGGCGACCGCGGCCCGGCGAACAGGAGGGCCTGACATGAAGATCGTGGTTATCGGCGGCACCGGCCTGATCGGGTCGAAGGTCGTGGCCGGGCTCGGCGAGCACGGCCACGAGGCGGTGGCGGCCGCGCCGAACACCGGCGTCAACACGCTCACCGGCGAGGGGCTGGCCGAGGCCCTGGCCGGCGCGTCCGTGGTGATCGACGTGTCCAACTCCCCGTCCTTCGAGGACGCCGCGGTGCTGGAGTTCTTCGAGACCTCCACCCGCAACCTGCTGGCCGCGGAGAAGGAGGCCGGGGTCGGCCACCACGTCGCGCTGTCGGTGGTGGGCACCGAGCGGCGGCCCGACATCGGCTACTTCCGGGCGAAGATCGCCCAGGAGAAGCTGATCGAGGACTCGGCGATCCCGTTCTCGCTCGTGCACGCGACGCAGTTCTTCGAGTTCGCCCGGAGGATCGCCGACGGCGCCACCGACGGCGACACGGTCCGGATGCCGCCGGTGGCGTTCCAGCCCATCGCGGGCGACGAGGTCGCGCGGGCGGTCGGCAGGGCCGCGGTGGGCACGCCGCTGAACGGGCGGATCGAGATCGCCGGTCCCGAGCGGTTCCGGATGGACGAGTTCTTCCGGGACGCCCTGACGGCCTGGGGCGACAAGCGCGAGGTGGTCACCGACCCGCACGCGCACTACTTCGGGGCCGAGCTGGGCGAGCCGGACCTCGTGCCGGTCGACGGCGCGACCCTCGGCGAGATCAAGTACGCCGACTGGCTGGGGAGCGCGGCCGCCGAGTAGCGACGCGCCCTCGATCGAAGAGTCAAGGAGGAGATCCCATGTCCGGCACCGAGCCGAAGGCCAGGTCGACCGCGTGGCAGACCGCGTTCACCACGCTGCAGGAGGCCGAGCCGCCCTTCATCCCGGCGGGGGCGCACGTGATGACCGTGGTCATCGAGTACCCGCCGGGCGACCCCGGCGCGCCGCCGCACCGGCACTCGGGCCCGGCCTTCGGCTACGTGCTGGAGGGCGAGATGCTGCTGGAGGTCGAGGGGCGGCCGGAGCGGGCCGTCCGCGCCGGGGAGGCGTTCTGGGAGCCCGGCGGCGACGTCATCCACTACCAGGACGGCAACAACCGCGACGACGTGCCGCTGCGCTTCACCGTCACGATGCTCTGCGAACCGGGCCAGCCCATGCTGACCCTGGTGGACGAGGCGGAACTCGCCCGGCGCGAGCACCTCCGCGCTACCCGGCCGGCCGGACATCCGTCCAAGCCGCACGTGGAGGAACGATGAGCACGCCGACCGGAGACGAGGACCTCGAGATCGAACTCGAGGTCGACGTCGAGGCGGAACTGACCCTGGCCGAGTCCAGCCGCCCGGAGGAGGCCACCGGCCCGCCGGTCTCGGAGTGGCTGTTCGATCCGGCCGACGTCCAGCGCCAGGAGATCGAGCTGCGCAACCTTCTCGACGCGGTCGAGGAACTGTACGGCGGCTCCCGGCCCGACCAGGGCGGCGCCGCCGAAGGCGCCTGAGCCCGCCGGCGGCGGGCGTGTACGGCGCCCTGGCCCTCCCCCTTTTCGACAGGCGAAACGAGACATCTGTGAATCACCCAGTCCAGCGGCGGGACGCCGTCGCGCCCGTCCCGCCGGCGCGGATCGCGACGCTCGACGATCTCCGCGAGCACCTGCAGTGGGCGATCGAGCTGGAGCACGCGACCCTGCCGCCGTACCTGTGCGCGCTCTACTCGCTCGACCCGGAACGCAATCCCGAGGCCGTCCAGGTGGTGGCCGGCGTCTTCGCCGAAGAGATGCTCCATCTGGCGCTGGCCGCGAACCTGCTCAACGCCGTCGGCGGCAGCCCGCGGCTGGACACGCCGCGGATGCTGCAGCCGTACCCCCGGCGGCTGCCGCACGGCGACCGCTCCCTCCAGCTGTCGCTGCTGCCGTTCGGCGCGGAGGCGCTCGACATGTTCCTCCGCCTCGAACGGCCCGCACCGCCCGATGCCCCGCCCGAGGACGACGGCTATGAGACGATCGGGCAGTTCTACGCCGCGATCGGGGACGGCCTGCGCCACCTGTGCGACCGGCTCGGCGAGCGGGAGGTCTTCAGCGGCGATCCGGCCCGCCAGGTGCACGGCGGGCACTTCCGGAACACCGCCGGCCGGCTGGTCGCGGTCGGCGACCTGGCCTCGGCGCTGGCCGCGCTGGAGGAGATCGTCGAGCAGGGCGAGGGCTTGGCGGGCGGCGAGGTCTGGGACGGCGACCGCGACGTCCACCACCCCGAACGGGACGAGGTCGCGCACTACTACCGCTTCCAGGAGCTCAGGGCGGGCCGGCGCTACCGGCGCGGCGACACCCCGCGGTCCGGCCCCACCGGCGAGGCCATCAGCGTGGACCTCGACGGCGTCCTGCCGATGAGGCGCGATCCCAGGCGCGCCGATCACGCCCCGGGCAGCCCCATCCGCACGGCCCAGGAGGAGTTCGACCACACCTACTGCGCCGTCCTGCATCTGCTCGAGCAGGCGTTCAACGGCAGCCCGAGGCTGCTCGCGGTCGCCACCGGCACCATGTACGGGCTCCGGGCCCAGGTCCAGGCACTCATGCGGATGCCCGACGAGGACGGCACCACGGCCGGCCCCACCTTCGAGTACGTCGCACCCGAGCTGCGCCGGTGGAGCACCGGCGACCGGCAGCGGATCGTCGTGCTCGCCGGCGGACCCTACCTCGTGTACGGCGGGCTCCCGCTCAGGCGCAAACGCAAGATCGTCTCCGCCGAGGGCGACGCGCTGACCTGGCGGACCGGCGACGCCCTGCCGACCGAGGACACCTACGCGCTGTGCCGCTGCGGCCGGTCGGGCGCCAAGCCGTTCTGCGACGGGACGCACGCCGTGATCGGATTCGACGGCACCGAGTCCGCCGACGTCCGGCCGTACGCGGAACTTCAGCACGTGCACGACGGGACGGGCATCTCGGCCCAGCGGGTCGGGGAGCTGTGCGTCCACGCCGCCTTCTGCCTCGGGCGCACCAGGCCGATCGCCGAGATGCTCGCCGACACCGGCGACAGCGACGTGCGCTCCACCGTCATGGGCCGGATCGACCACTGCCCGTCCGGGTCGTACAGCTACGCTCTGGAACGCGGCGGCGAGACGGTCGAGCCGGACCTCCCGCGGGCGATCTCCGTCCTGGAGGAGGAGGGCGGCCTGGCCGGCGCGCTGTGGGTCACCGGCGGCGTGCCGGTGCTGCGCGCGGACGGCCGGCCGCTGGAGACCCGGAACAGGATCACCCTGTGCCGCTGCGGCCATTCCTCCGGCAAGCCGCTGTGCGACGGAACCCACCGGAAGATCGACTTCCGCGAGGAGGGGACGGGCGCGACCACCGCCGAACGGTCTCACCCCCGGATGTGACGGCGCGCGGTGTCACAAACCGGCGGTCTGTCCTGTCAAAGCTGTCCGAAGGCGGTCGATCGGGTAGGGGAGGCATGATGACCAGGGGAACGGGGGCGATCAGCGTGGGCGACACCGGGCCGGAGGATCTCGACCGGGCCGCGGAGGTCTTCGGCGGCGTGCGGCCGCGCCTGTTCGGCATCGCGTACCGGATGCTGGGCAGCTCGACCGAGGCCGAAGACCTCGTGCAGGACGTCTGGCTGCGCTGGCAGACCTACGACCGCGGCACCGTGGCCGATCCCGCCGCCTTCCTGGCGACGACGACCACCCGGCTCGCGATCAACGTCCTGCAGTCCGCGCGGGTCCGCCGCGAGACCTACGTCGGCCCCTGGCTGCCCGAACCCGTCGACACCAGCGCGGATCCGCACCTCGGCGCCGAACGCGGCGAGGCCCTCGGCCTGGCCGTGCTGTTCCTGCTGGAGAAGCTCTCGCCCACCGAACGCGCCGCCTACGTCCTGCGCGAGGCGTTCGACTACCCCTATCCGCAGATCGCCGAGATCATCCAGGTCAGCGAGGTGGCGGCGCGGCAGCTCGTCAGCAGGGCCCGCAAGCACCTGCGGTCCGGGCGCCGGGCGCCGGTGACGGGGGCCGAGCAGCGCAGGCTGCTGACCGCCTTCGTCGCCGCCGCCCGCGCCGGGGACCTCGCCGCCCTGGAGGAGCTCCTCGCCGCGGACGCGGTCAGCTACTCCGACGGCGGCGGCGCCGTCCGGGCGTCGCGCTTCCCCGTGGTGGGCGCGTTCCGCGTGGCCAGGTACGTCAGGGCGTTCTCGGACCGGTTCTGGAGCGGGGTCGGCGTGCGCTGGGCCAGCGTGAACGGTCAGGCGGCCGCCCTGCTCTTCCGCGACGGCGAGATGTTCACGGTCCTCACCGTCAACGGCTCCGACGACCGCATCGACCAGGTCCTGTGGATGATGAACCCCTCCAAGATCACCGCCGCGCGGACGCGGGACCACGAGGACGGGCGGCCATGACCGGCTCGGGCGCCGCCTCCTCGCTGGCGGAGATGCTCGACGAACGGCGGCACCTGCTGGAGATCGCCGTGTGGATGTTCGGCGCGGGGGCCGCGGAGCGGATCGTCCACGAGACCTACCGCCGCTGGTACGCCCTCGACGACGGCGAACGCGAGGGCATCGCGGTGCCCCGGGCCTGGCTCACACGTGTCGCGGGAGGCATCTGCCTGCAACTGCTGGTGTCCGCGTCCCCGTTGCCCGCCGGCCCGGCCCTCCGCCCCGCCCCCGACCCGGTCACCGCCTGGGCGCGGCGGCACCCCCGGCAGGACGTCTCCGACCCGGCCCTGCTCGGGAGGCACGATCACGTCGTGCGCCGGTTCGCGGCGGCCTGCGGCACGGGGGACACCGCGGCGCTGGAAGCGGTCCTGGCCGCCGACGCGATGGTGGTCAGCGACGGCGGCGGCCAGGTGCGCGCCGCGATCCACCCGACCCGCGGCGCGGACGCGGTAGCCCGCTTCGTCACGGCGCTGCTGACCGGCCGGCCCCGCACCGTCGCGACCGTCGAGTCCGTCAACGGCCGCACGGGTCTGGTGCTGCGCCGGGCGGGCCGGGCGGTCGCGGTGGTCAGCGTGAGCGTCGCCGGGGCCGAGGTCACCGCCGTATGGATCGTGCTGAACCCCGACAAGCTGCGGCGCTGGCAGGAGAGGCGGAACTGATGCACGACCCGGTTGCCCCGCCCGCGGACGACGGCCACGCGTTCAAGCCGCTCTACACCGCGCACGTCACCGTGAGCGGCGGCGGTTCCAGCCACGGCCGCGCGACCGGCAGGGCCCGCTCCTCCGACGGCGCCCTCGACCTGGGCCTGCGCGTGCCCCGCGAACTGGGCGGCGACACCACCGGGCCCAACCCCGAACAGCTGTTCGCCGCGGCCTTCGCCGCCTGCCTCCACGGCGCGCTCAGCCTGGTGGCCCGCCGGCACGCGCTCGACCCCGCCCCGATCACGATCGAGGCCTCCGTGGCGTTCGGCCGCGACCCCGGCGACGGCGGCTACCAGCTGCGGCCCGACCTCGTGGTGAGCTGGCCCGGAGTGGAACGCGAGACCGCCGCCCGCCTGCTCGCGGAAGCGACCGCCCTCTGCCCCTACTCGAAGCTGACCAGCCAGGGAGCCCCCTCCACGATCATCCGGATCACAGGATGAGGGTCAGCACCACCAGGACGAGGAGGGCGAGGAAGACTCCGGCGAAGGCGTAGTGGGGCTTGCGTCGTTGGCGCGGGGGTGTGGACGGTCCGGGCACGGTCGGGTGGGCCGGGGGCGACCAGGGCGCCGGAACCGTGCCGCCTGGCGGGCGGCGGTGCTGTGCGCCGGTGGTGCGTGGCCCGGGTCGGGCACCGGCTCCTGGAAGACCGGTGGCGCGCGGGCGGGGGGAGGCGACGAACCCCAGCGGGTCCAGCCGCCGGTAGACGGGGTCGAGGGGCGGGATGGACATCACCCCGGTGCGGTGCCGCAGATCCTTGGTGAGCTGCACCAGTTCCCGGTGGATCGTCGCGTCCGGAATCCCCCACAGCCTCGCGATCCGCTCCGAGCGCCCGGGGTCGGAGAGGTCGTCGGCCTCGAAGAACAGGGCGTGCGACCCGTCGGTGTGCAGCTCGGTCCACAGGCCGGGGTCGTAGGTGAGGGCCAGCAGGCTGAGATGGATCAGGCGCGCGGGGAAGCGGTCCATCGTCGGGCCCAGGCGGCCGTGTTCGGGCCACGCCGGGTGCTGGAAGCTGCTGATGCCCGACTGCCTCAGCTCCAGGTTGTGCAGCCCCGGCACGAACATGCCGTCGTAGTCGATCAGGCGGATCCGGTCGCCCGCCTCGACCAGCACGTTGTCGGGCTGCAGGTCGCCGTGCGCCAGCCCGCTGTCCTCCAGGGACGCCATGGTCCTGGCGAAGTCCATCCGGCAGCGCTCGACCGCCGCCCGGTCGCCCCTGTGGTCGTCCAGCCAGTCGACCAGCGGGCTGCCGCCCACCCAGGGCATCGTCACGGTCGGCCACCAGCGCCCGTCCCAGCCCTTGATGCCGCGCTCGTCGAACTCGACGGGGACGACCCAGTTCATGGACGCGCCGGCGAGCCGCTCGGTGAGCAGCCGGTAGCGGCCGGCGCGGTCGGGGTCCGGTTCGGTGAAGCACTTGAGCGCGTAGAACTGGTTCGCCGCGGTCATCTTGAAGACGACGCCGAACCGGCCGGTCCGCCCGCGGGGGAGGCCGTCGGTGTGCGGCTCCACCTCGGCGGCGTGGAAGCGCGCACCGGGGGCGAAGCAGTCCCGGGTGTCGTCCAGCCAGTTGATGTAGTCGTCGACCGGCGGAAAGTTCGTCACCACCGCCCTCCCTCCTGGAACACCGGTCAGTGGATGGCCAAGCGCAACAGGGTCACGTCGTCGTTGCGCATCTCGCGTTCGTTGCGCTTGCCGGCGAGCCAGGAGGCGAACGCCTCCGGGCCGGCCGTCGCGCCGTCCAGTTCCGTCCACGGGTCGCCCCCGGCCTCGAAGGCCCCGCAGATCCACGCCGCCAGGGCGTCGGTGGCCAGCAGGAAGACGTCCCCCGAGGCCCATTCTCCCGACATGCAGCGGACCCGGGGCCGGATCTCCTCCTCGGCGAAGACCTCGCTCAGCAGCAGCGGCGGCGTGTCCGTGAAATCCGCCTGGTGCCGCAGCGGGAACGCGGCGGTCGTGCGCTGGTCGCCGTGGACGTGGGAGTGGAAGAGATTGGTGTCCCCGATCGCCGCTGCGTGCCAGGTCCCGCGGGTGGCGGTGCCCTCACCGTCCTGGAGGAAGAGGGCGAGAACGGTCACCGCCGATCCCTCCAGCAGCTTGGAGAACTCGTACCAGTGCAGCGGCTCGCCCTGCTCCTCGCGCATCTGCTGGTACGCCGCCAGCGACCGCACCCAGCCGGCGCCGGGCACGCCGATGTTGCGCGCGAACCGTTCCGGCGAGGCGACGTCGCGGACCGGCGAGCGGCTCAGCCTGCGGACCACCTGCGCCGCCCACCGGCCCGACAGGAGGTGCTCGGTGGCGCCGTCGGCCATCGCCAGCCGGACCACCGGGCGGTCGGCCTCGCCGTCGCCCCCGGGCCAGCAGGCGTCCATGTTGTCCGCCTCCAGCTCGCCCCGCTTGGCCTGGGTGAAGACGCGGATGGACGCCTTCATCAGGGGCCTTTCCCGCCGGGCACGTTCCGGGTCCCGATCTGCAGGAACTTGATCACCAGATCGGCGCCCGCGTTGTGGATGAAACCGCGCGCCCCGGCACGGGCGCTGATGTTGTGCTCGGCCGCGTACCCGAGCATCCGGTCCGGGAGCGGGCTCGAGATCTCGAACATGGTGGCGGCCTTGGCGTCCAGGCCGGCGGGGGACTCGGGAAAGACGATGGGCCGCCCGGCGTTCCCGAACGCCGACTCCTCCGAGGACAGGTGGAGGTTGAACAGCAGGACCTGGCCGTCGTTGGTGCCCAGGGACGCGATCTTCTTGCCGATCCCGGTGGGGTCGCCGTCGGTGGCCCAGCCGTCGGAGAGGTTCAGCACGACCGGCGGAAAGTGGTCGTAGTTCTCGCTGACCCACCTGTCGAGCAGGCCGTACGCCTTGGTGAACGCGGCGCACATCGGGGTCCGCCCCTCGGCGACCGGCCGCACCCACATCGGCACCTTGCGGCGCCGCTGGACGTAGCCGCCGTTCCCGTCCGGGTACTGCTCCTCGATGACGTCCATGCCCAGCTTGTTCTCGTCGAGCTCGCTGGTGGTCACGAAGTCGAACCCGGCGAGGCCGCCCTGCAGCACCGAGCCGGGACGGTCCCCGGCCCCGTACCCGATGACCGCGATCTTGAAGTAGTTGCGGATCCCCTTCTCCACCACGCAGCGGTTGATGAGCTGGTGGAGGAGCCGGTTGAGGGACTCCGCCACCACGTCCTTCTTGATCTTGCCGTCCCGGGTGAAGCCGTCCATCGAGCCGGACTGGTCGACGAGAAAGACGAAGAAAGCCGGCCGGGCTCGGCTGATCTCGGCCTGGTAGGGCATGGGCCACCTCCGTGGTCACAGTGTCAAGCGGATGTCGATCTGCTCGGGCGGGACCGCGATCCGGTCGCCGCCGGCGGTGACGGCGTGCACATGGCCGTCCGCCGAGCCGACGATGACCAGCCCGCCGGCGGCGACGGGGCCGCCGCGGTTGATCCATCCACCGGTCGCCGCCTTCCACAGCGGCCTGCCGTCGCCGGTGTCGTACGCGCGCAGGTGGCGGTCGCGGCCGCCCGCGTAGAGGGTGCCGCCGTCGACCACCGGGCCGCTGACGAAGCCGCCCTGGTGCTGGACGGCCCACAGCTCGGCACCGGACGCGGCGTCGCGGGCGCTCAGCCCGCCGGCGTCGTCGGCGGCGAACAGCCATCGGGCCCCCGCCCCGAGGGCGGGGCGGCCGCAGACGAGTCCCCTCGTCGGCCGCGTCCAGATCTCCTCGCCGCCGGCTCTGCCGACGGCGTAGAGGGCGTCCCCGCCGTCCCTGCCCGTCCCGCCGACGAAGACGGCGTGCTCGGACACGGCCGGGGTGCATCCGCTGAAATCGGCGTGCGCGTAGTGCCAGCGGGGCACGAGCCGTTCATCGGCGACCGTCATGGCGTGCAGGCCGGACAGCGCCCCCACGTAGAGGTCCGTGCCCGCGGCCGTGAGCGAGGAGCCCACCGCGTCGCCCACGAAGGTGATCTCCGTGGTCCTGGAGCGGAGCCAGAGCGAGACGATGTCGCCCTCGGCCGTCACGAAGTGCAGACCGCCGGCGACGAGCACCGGGTCGGAGATCCCGATCGGCCCGGCGTCCAGCTGCCATACCGGCCGCCCCGTTTCGGCGCTGACGGAGTGCACCCTGCCGTCGGTGGACGCCACGTGCACGTGGCCGTTCGCGACGACCGGAGCGGACAGCACCGCGTCGTCCGTCGCGTAGGTCCAGCGGTGCTTTCCCGAGGACAGGTCCAGGGCGTACAGGCGGCCGTCCGTCGAGGCCGCGTAGACGACTCCACCGGCCACCGTCACAGGGGCGTCCACCATCCCGTTGGTCGGGAAGACCCACGGCCCGGCCGGTTCCGCCGCCTCGGTCGCCTTGGCCGGTTCAGTTGGTTTGACCGGCTTGTGGTGCGGCTGCCAGTCGTCGTCGGCCGCGCCCGGTCCGGACATCTCCTCCTTGAGGATGCGGTGGGCGTCGACGACATCGGGATGGGGGCGGGTGCCTGCTCGTGCCACGTGTTCGTCTTCCTCGGCATGCCGCCCCTCGTCGGGGAGCGGGGTCTCGTCCTCGCGCGACGTCGCGGGGACCGTCTCAGATCCCGGAGGCTCGTCGGGCGGAGTGAGGCTTTCCATGTACGAGCGGCTTCGCTGCGAGAGCCCCCGCAGCCGCCCGAGCCGGGTCAGCACCTTCTCCGCGCGTGGACGCGTCCACGCCCAGCGGCGCAGGCAACCGGAGATCAGCCGGACCAGGTCGTCGTCCACGTCCGGGTCCTGGCGCAGCCGGCGCCTGAGCGCGCGGCGGCGGAGGCCCGGCGGGTCGTCGCCGATGAGCATGAACAGCAGCAGGCGGCCGAACGAGTACACGTCGTCCTTGATTCCGATCCCGCGCTGGAACCGGCCGTTCCTCGGCGCCAGGTAAGGGGCTCCGGCCGGGAACTCGACCCGGCCCAGCACGGGAAGCAAGCCGTACCACTCGACCTTGACCAGGTCGGCGTCCAGGTCCACCCGGACGCAGTCGGGGGTCAGCATCCCGTGGACGAGACCCGCTTCGTCCAAGAGGGTCAGCGCGTGCGCCACGGCTTCGGCGACCCGGTACAGATCCTCCTGGGGCAACGGCCCGCCGGCCGCGACCACATCCCGCAGCGACGTCACTGCGGGGCCCTCGGTCAGCAGCCACCAGGGCCCTTCCGGCATGACCCCGCCCTGGACCGTACGGGCCAGCGATCCGGCCTCGCCGAGCTCTGTCATCCGGGCGACCGCCGTCGCGTACTCCTCCGGCTGCGCGGACTTCTTCCACGCGCCGTCGAGGCAGGCGATCACGAGCGACCGCCCGTCGTCGTCGGACCGCGCCGAGTACCGCGTGGCCCAGGGCACGGGGGAGAGCTCCTCCTCGATCGTGCACGGCGGCCGGGACCGTTTCAGGCGGGCCGTCGAGGTCGTCCGCCAGACCATGCGCGGCCACCAGCCGCTCATCTCCGCGGCCCGCCGGACGTCCGGGCCGAGGCGATCACGACCTGGCCGTCGGCGGTGCCCAGGTAGAACCGGCCGCGCTCGCCGTCCGGGGCGAGCGCCACCTCCAGGACGGCCGCGTCACCCACGCGGAGCTCCCTCAGGTCGCCGCCGTCCGCGGCGTCGACGGAGCAGACCGTCCCGAAGCTTCCGGCCCAGAGCCTGCCGCAGGCCAGCACCGGTGAGGAGGTGAAGGAGCCGGCCAGCGCGCGCCACTTCTGCTCCCCGGTGTCCGCCCGGACCGCGTACAGGCAGCCGTCGGAGCCCGCGAAGTACACCACGCCCCGGTCGACCACGGGCTCGCAGTGCACCGGACCGCCGGTCGGGAACGTCCACAGCGGCGCGCCCGTGCCAGCGTCGAGCGCGTGCAGCCTATGGTCGCCGCTGCCGAAGAACACCCGTCCGCCGGCGACGGCCGCGGTCTGGTGGATCTCGCCGCGCACCGGACGGCGCCACTCCTCCTTCCCCGACTCCAGCCCGACCGCGTACATCGAGCGGTCCCACGATCCGGCGTAGACCACGCCCCCCGCGATGACCGGCCGCGCGTGGAACGAGTGGGCGGCCGCGAAGCTCCATCTCCGCCGCCCGCCGGCGAGGTCGAGGGCGTGCAGCCGTCCGGCCCGGTCACCGAACACCACGGCGTCATCGGTGACCTCGGGCGCCGAGCCGATGGTGCTCTCCAGCCCGTGGACCCACTGGACCTTCCCGGTCTCGGCGTCGAGGGCGTACACCCGGTGGTCGCTGCCGCACACCACCACGGTCCCGTGCCGGGCCGCGGGCCTGCTCTCGACGCGGCCGCCGAGGGGCGTCTCCCACAGCCGGTCCCCGCTGTGCCGCCCGAAGCCCTGGACGACACCGGCCAGCCCCGCGACGACCAGGACATCGCCCTCGACGACCGGCCTCACGTACTGGTCGCTGGATCCGACCGGGAAGCGCTCACCCGAGCCGAGCGGCGCCCTGGCCGGTTCGGAGACGCGGGGGACCTGCCGGATTTCGGGCCTGTCGTCCACCGGCATCTCGGCGTAGTCGCGCAGCACTCCCAGCGCGTCCGTCGGCAGGAGCGCGACGCCGTCCGGTTCCCCGCCGCGCGGCAGCGCGCGGACGAGGGCTTCGAGCTTCTCCAGGCTCGGCCGCTCCCACCACCGGTGCCGCATGCAGGCGTGGACGACGTCGTGCAGTTCTTGAGGCAGGCCGGGAAGGCTGGGCCTGCCCGCTGCGTCCCGCTCGATCAGCCAGTCCTCGGAAGTGCCGGGGTCCTCGCCCGTCGCGGCGAACGCCAGCACGGCGCCGAGGGAGTACACGTCCAGGGCGGGCGTCTGGGGGTGGGTCCCGTCCCGCTGCTCGGGCGCCATGTAGCCGCGCGCGCCGAACGCGTAGTACGGCTGCGTCACGGCCCGGGCCAGGTCGCGGGCCAGCCCGAAGTCGATGACCAGGGACCCTTCGGCGCGCACCAGGATGTTGGCCGGATGCAGGTCGCGGTGGACGATGCCCTTCGCCGCCAGCTCGCGCAGAACGCGGAGCAGGGACCCGGCCAGCCACACCACGGCCTCGACCGGGAGCGGCCTGGGCAACTGCTGGACCAGCTGGCGCAGCGTCGGCGCCTTGATGTAGTCGACGGCCATCCACGGGTCGTGCGGATCGAGGCACGACTTGCGGACCGGCGGGGTGAAGTCGGCCCCGATCCGCTCGACGGCCTTCAACTCCTTGCGGAGCCGGTCGAAGAAGTGCGCGCCCCCGGCCCTGGCCAGCTCGTTCATCTTCTTGATCGCGACCAGCCGGCCGGACTCGTCCCGGCCGAGGTAGACCCTGCCCATGCCGCCTTCGCCGAGTAGCGCGAGAACGTCGTAGACATCGATCCGGGTCGGATCATTTCCCTGAAGCGCTCTGAGCATCACGGCATCTCCGCGGTGTGTCGGCACCAACGCGCGCATCCTTTTCTTAGGATGCCCGGTGCGCGTAACTTGTTCACTGATCAACTTCGCAGGTCAACGGCGTGTTCGAGCGTGCGCACGCGCGCGCTGTCGCTACGCTCCGTGTTCATGATCAGGTTGGTGCGCGGCACCCCGCCCTCATGAGGCGTGGACTCGGCACGCTCGCCTTCGCGTGCGCCGCGGCCGTCCTCGTCAACCTCGGCGCCGCCGCTCCCGCGACCGCGCGGCCCGGCCGGGGGCCGGGGGGCCGGCTCGCCGCCGTCTACAACCGCGCGCTGCTGCTGAACACCCCGGTCGCGGACAGCGCCTGGGACGGGCGCATCGGCTCGTACCGGCTGGACGACTTCCGGCACGTGGCCGTCTTCGGCAACGCCGTCCTCCTCGAGTACGGCGTGTACGACCCCGCGATCGCGGGGGTCACCGCCGCGACCCTGCGCGACCACACCCTCCGGACGATCGAGTACGCCGCCGCCCGCAACCGCTGGATCGACCCGGCCGGGACCTGGGGGCGGACCGTCTACTGGGACTCCACCATGGAGACCTACTTCGTCGCCGCGGCGAAGATGCTGTGGTCCGGCCTCACGAGCGCCACCAGGTCCCGGATCGACCGGATCATCCGGTCCGCCGCGGACGCCATCGTGGCGGCGGGCGACACCGACCCGCACACCAACGGGTTGCGCGGCGGCTACCGCGGCGACACCAAGATGGAGGAGATGGGCGCCCGGACGATGCCGCTCGCGACCGCGCTCGCCTGGCTGCCGGACGACCCGAACGCCGCGTCCTGGCGCGAGTGGCTCACCCGCTGGACCGCCAACATGGGCGGGCTGCCCCCGGCCGACCGCGCCAACCCCGCCCCGCTGAACGGCCGCCCGGTGTCGGCCTGGAACCGGGCGCACAACGTCTGGGGCACCTTCATCGTCGAGAACCACGGCTCGTACAACCCCATCTACCAGCAGTCGATGGGCGCCTACCCGGGCCGGAACGCGGCCCAGTTCCTGCTGGCGGACCGGAGCGTCCCCGAGGAGCTGGTGACGCCGCCGAACGACGATCCGCTGTGGGCGACGATGGCGCAGACCGGCATGGACTCGGGCGTTCCGCAGGACTTCATGGTCGCCGACCGCCACCATCTCTACGGCCGCCAGCTGCTCCCGGTCACCGCCCGCGCCGTCCTCGACCGGGACCGGTACGCCGCGGCGGCGGAGACGATGCTCGCCGACCGGCTGATCCCCTACGTGCGCTACCCGCCCGGGGGACGGCTGACCAAGTTCAGCGGGGAGGGCAAGTACGAGCCGGAGGCGCGCGCCGAGGTGGGCATGGCCTACCTGCTCCACCGGCTCGCGGGCGGCGCGGTGCGCCCCGTCTCCCCGCGCCGGTACTTCGAGCGGTACACCACCGCCGTGGACCACGGTCCCGGGGTGGGACTGCTCGCCCACCAGTCGGCGAACGCCCTGGCCGCCGCCGTGACCAAGCCCGGCTACGTCAAGTTCGCCTACCACCCGCAGCACGACGACTGGCTGTTCGACTCGGCGGGCACCAGCCCGTCGTTCCTGCCGAGCACGGCCGTGCCGGTGACGGCGCGGCGGGCGCGGGCGTACACCCGGCCGCGGGACGGGTTCACCGGGGCGGCCTCGGCCCTCACCGTCCCCGGCGGCGTGGTCGGGTTCACCACCCTCCCGGACGGATCGGCGGTCTACGCCAGTTCCGGGGTCGCCGCCGGTGAGGGGGTGCTCCGCCTGTACAACATGACGATGCCCGGGGTGCCGGGCCTCGACGGCGACCGCACCTTCACCTGGGCGGGCGGCTCGGTGACGCTCCCGGCGCCGGACGGCGGCACGGGCGCCGACGAGCTGCGCCTGCGCACCGCCGCGGCACGCTACGTGCGGGTGAGGGCCGCCGCCCCGGGCAGCCAGGGCTGCTGCGCGCTGGACGAGTTCGAGATCTACGCGGGCACCGGCGCGAACCGGGCGCGCGGCAGGCCCGTCACCGTGTCCGCCCCGGATCCGCGGGCGCCCGCGCACCGGGTGACGGACGGCGACACGGCGCCGCGTCCGGCACCGGTGCCGGACTCGGGCGTCCCTCCGCCGCCGCGCACCCGGCCGCGGTCGATCACGGTCGACCTCGGCGACCGGCTTCCCGTCGACCGGGTCCGGCTGCACTGGGGCCATGCCCGCCCCGCCCGCTACACGGTCGAGACCTCGCCGGATGGGCGGACCTGGCGGCGGGCGGCGCGGACGCCTGTCACCCGGCGCGTCCCGGGCGGCTGGCTGAACGTGGACGGCCGGGCGGGCCTCGTCGTCCGGACCGGGCGCAACCCGATCAGCGTCTCGCCGACCGGCGTGACGCTCTCCGACGGGCCCGCGACCCCGCTGACCGTCGAGGCGCATCCCGCCGAGGCGCCGCGGCGGACGGCGTCCCGCAGCGCGTCGCCCGCGCCCCGTACCGACTGCGCGGGCCTGGTCGCGAGCCTCGCCGGCGGCCAGCTGAGCCTGTTCAACCTGGGCGCGGCGGCGGTGACCGGCGCGACGGCCGTCCTGCCGCAGGGCGCCCGGGAGGCGATCCTCTACCAGGGCGTCCAGCGCACCGGTCCCGGCCGGTCCACGCGGTACGACCTCGCGCTCCGCGCCGCCGACGCGAGGATCGCGCCCGCCCGGTTCGCCGCCTACGGGCCCGGCGGCGGTGCGCCGCCCGCCGGACTGACCCTGAAGGTGATCGATTCCCGCGCGGTCGAGGTGGCCAACGCGCCGGGCGCGAAACCGGCCCGGGTGCGGCTGCGGTCCCTGACCACCGGCGAGACCGTGAACGTCCGCGTCGCGCGGGGCACGACGAAGCGCGCCGCGTTCACCCGCGGGCCGCGCCTGCCGACGACCGATCTCGCCCGGGGGCGCATCACCTACCCGACCTCGCCGCGGCCGCCGGGGATGACCGATCCGGCGCGAGCCGTGGACGGCGCCCGCCGGACCGCCTGGTCGCCGGGGCCCGCCGGCGGCCGCATGGTCGTCGATCTCGGCGCGGTCCGGCGGATCGGCTCCGTCCTGCCCATCTGGGCACCGGGCCGCGCACCGCGCGTCGAGGTGTCCCGCGACGGGAAGGCCTACGCGCCCCTGCGCCGCGACCGGCCGGTGGAGGCGCGCTACGTCGCGGTCGTCGCCACCGGTCCCGGCAAGCTCTCCGAACTCGCCGTGCTCCCGTCCCCGGCCCGCCGGTCAGCGATCAGGTAGTCCCGGTCATGGGCCGGGCGGCCGTCCCGGCAAGGACGGCCGCCCGGTGAAGCGGAGCGGTCCATTCAGGCCATGGCCTGCTTGGAGCCGAGGTCGGGCGTCGGCGCCTGGCGCGCGTCCGCCTGGCGGGCGCCGCCGATGAAGGCGGTGAGGATCAGGGTCACCACGGCGGAGCCGATGATGAACAGGCACCCGCCCGTCAGCGCCGCCTCGGTCGGGAAGGGCGTGCCGGGCGCGGTGGAGGACGCCAGGATCACCGAGGCGATCGCCAGGCCGGTGGCGATCGAGACGTTGAGCGTCACCCGGTTCATGCCGGTCGCCGCACCGGTCTGCTCGGGCGGCACCACCTCGACGATCAGGTTGGGCAGGGCGGTGAAGGCGAACGCGGAGCCGATGTTGGTGAGGCCCAGGCCGATGAGGGTGCCGACCAGGCTCTGCGCCTGGAGGATCCAGATGACGGGCCCGACGATGTACAGGGCGCACGCGATCATCAGGGACCAGCGGGCGCCGGCCACCTGGGCGATCCGGCCGCTGAGCGCCGCCCCGCCGTAGCTGATCACCGCGATGCACAGCATCACCGCGCCGGCGGCGGTGGGGGACAGGCCCATGCCGACCGGTGCGCTGTCGGGCAGCTGCAGGACGATCGGCGCCATGATGGTCGCCGCCCCCTGCCCGCCCATGCCCACCGCGAGCGTGCCCAGCGTGGTCAGCAGCACCTTCCGGTTTCTGAACTGCCGGACGTCGACGATCGGCTCGCGGACGCGCCGCTCCCACCCGAACCAGGCGGCCAGTGCCACGATCCCGGCCGCGATCGAGGCGAGCACCCACATGTCGGTCCAGCCCCACTCCCCGGCCTGGGTGACGCCGAACAGCACGCCGCCGCTGGCCGGGAGCAGGAGCGCCGCACCGACCATGTCGACCGGGGGCCGCGGCCTGAGCCCGGGCGTGCGCGGCAGCCCGGCCAGTCCGGTCAGCGCCGCGGCGATGCCCAGCACGGTCGCCACCGAGAACAGCAGGCGCCAGCCGCCGTTGTCGAGCAGCACCCCGGCGAGCAGCCCGCCGGCGCCGGCGCAGATCGGCACGATGCCGCCGAGCAGCGCGATCGCGAGCGGGACCCGCCGTTCCGGCAGGAGTTCGCGGACCAGCGCGAAGGAGATCGGGAGGGCGCCGGCGGCCAGGCCCTGGATGCCGCGGCCGAGCACCACCATCCACAGGTCGGTGGCCAGCACGCTGATCAGCGAGCCGCAGGCCGCCGCGCCGAGCAGGAAGACCAGGACGTTCCGGCGGCCGAAGATGTCGCCCAGCCGGCCGCTGGTGGCCGCGAAGCCGGCGCCCACCAGCAGGTAGGCCGTGGTGGTCCAGCCGACGGCCGCGGCGTCGGCCTCGAAGACCCGCATGAAGGTCGGGATGGCCGCGATCGCCATCGCGGTCTCGGTGACGGCGAAGACTTCGACCGCGATCAGCGTGAGCAGCACGCGTGTGTGCGCACGTTGACTGGGTGGGACGGGTGAGACGGTCATCCGGTCCTCCGGAGGTGGGGTGGGGTGGTGTCGGGCACGGCCGGACTCGTCCGGGCGTGCGAGGGCAGCGGTGAAGAGCGCTTGGCCTGTGGTGGCGGACCGGGCCGGCGGGTGGGCCGGTCCGAGGGCGGCGGTCGGCGCGGAGGATGTCCGGGCGCTGGGTCGGTGCACCAGCGGCGGCGGAGTCCGGCGGCGCCCTCATGTGGTCGATGGGGGCGTCGGCGAGATGGGGCCGGACTCGGTGAGGCGACGATGATGGGCGCGGCGCGGACCGTGAGCACCTGTCGCGAGCGAGATCAGGATGTGGCGGGACCTCAGGGGTCGGGGGTGGATCTCGTCATCCGCTCGCCTCCCTTCGCCGACCCGAACCTCGATGTCGAAATCGATATTGCTTTTGGAGGCTGTCCTGCGTCAAGACCGGACGGGGAGTTGTTCTCGGTGTCTGTCCGGCCCGTCCACCGCTGGGGGGCAGGGTGGGGCACCCGGCCGTCGCGGCGATTCCCGCAGGTCCGAGGGCTGCGTGTCCATGCCGGGCCGGTTCCGGTCTGGACGCCGCCCAGCGTAATCAAATATGATGTCGATGTTGAGTTGATCAGGGGAGGAGGACCGCACCGTGCGCCTCGGCGTCTGCCTGCCCCAGCTCGGCCCCGCCGCCCGGATGCCCCTCGTCGCGGACTTCGCCGTAGAGGCCGACCGCGTCGGCATCGACTCGGTGTGGGTCGAGGAGCACCTGTTCAGGCCCCTCGCTCCGATCTCGGGTTACGGCGGCGTGCCGGGAAAGCCGTGGCCCGACAAGCACGCCCACGCGCTGGCGCCCCTGGAGGTCCTGGCCTACGTCGCCGGGCGGACGCGGCGCTGCACGCTCGGCACCTCCATCCTCGTCGTCGGCTACCACCACCCCCTGGTGCTGGCCAAGGAGACCGCGACCCTCGACCTGCTGTCCGGCGGGCGCCTGGCCCTGGGCCTGGGCGTCGGGTGGTGCGAGGACGAGTACCGCCTCATGGGTGCGCCGTTCCAGGAGCGCGGCCGGCTCGCCGACGAGGTGCTGGAGACGCTGCACCTGTGCTGGCGCGGCGGCACCGTCGAGTACAAGGGGCGTCATGTGGACATCCCCCTGTGCCAGACCTCGCCCTCGCCCCACGACGGCGTCCGGGTCCGCACGTACGGGGGCTTCGTGGCCCGCGCGGGATGGCGGCGCACCGCCCGCTGGTGCGATGTGTGGCAGCCCTTCGGCCTGGAGCCAGGCACCGCCGTCGAGCGGTTGGGCGCCCTCAACGAGCTCGCCCGGTCGGAGTTCGGCCGCGGCCCGCTCGAACTCTCGCTCCGCGTGCTGGCCTCCTCGGTCGCGCCCGGCGACGGGCGTCCCGCCGAGCCCGGCCCGATGGGGCAGTCGACGGGCCGGTGGGTGGGCGACGTGGACGCGCTGTGCGAGCGCATCGACGGTGCCCGCGCCGCGGGCTGCGACGAGCTCGTCCTCGACAGCAACTTCGCGCCCGGAAGCGACGACACGGCCTTCTGGGAGACGCTCATGGGCCACCTGCCGGCGCTCCTGCGGGCGGCGCACGGAGACGCTGAGCCGTCCCGGCCGGGGCCCGGAGCGGGAGCGGGGCGGGGAACGCGATGACCGCGATGACCGGCGTCGAGCGGGTGCTCCTCGACTACGCCACCGCGATCGACACCAAGGACTGGGAGCTCTTCGGCGCCCTCTTCGACCCGGACTGCACCATGACGACGGCCGCCGGGACGATCAGCGGCGCGCCGGCGCTGACCCGCCACATGCGCGACCTGCACGCTCCGCTGGACGCCTCGGCCCACCGCGTCACGAACGTCGACATCGCCGAGACGGCGGACGGCGCCACCGCCCGCAGCTACCTGGACGCCCTCCTGGTGCGCGCCGGCCACCCCGAGGGCCCGACGTTCCGTGTCGTGGGCTTCTACGACGACGAGCTGCGCCGCTCCGCCGGCGGCTGGGTCATCCTCCACCGCGCCTTCAGGGCGATCTGGCGCGAGGGCAACGCCGCGGTGCTCGGGGTTCCGGGCGGCTGAGGCCCGCCGGGCCGCCGTCACCGCCGTCATCGGGGACGCACGATGATCTTCACGTGCTCGTCGGCGGCGCGCAGGTCGTCGAAGGCGCCCGGGACGCCGTCGAGCCCCACGACCCCCGTGACGAAGGCCCCGGCGTCGACCCGTCCGCCGGCCAGGAGCCCGAGGGCGTGGGCGAACTCGGCCTGCCGGTAGGCGAAGACGAAGGTGAGCGAGACCTCCTTGAGGATCCCCGCCACCGGAGTGATCGTCTCCGGGGTGACGCCGGAGCCGACGACGACGATCCGGCTGTGCCGGGGGAGGCCGTCGATGAGCTGCTGGAGCAGCCCGTGCCCGCCGACGCACTCGAAGGCCATGACGTTTCCCGCGGGGAGCTCCCCGTCCAGGAGCGGCGAGGGGGGCCGCTCGGTGACGCCCAGCTCGTCCCACGCCTCGTAGGGGGAGGAGTCGGCCGGGTTCAGCACGACGTCCGCGCCCAGCCGCTCGGCCACGGCGCGGCGCGCGGGGGAGAAGTCGGTGGCGACCACCGGCCCGTGCCCTTCGGCCTTCAGCACCGCGATGACGGCCAGGCCGATCGGCCCGCAGCCGATGACGAGCGCCACGTCGCCGTGGGCGGGACGGGCCGCGCGCACCGCGTGCACGGCGACGGCCAGCGGCTCGGTCAGCGCGGCCCGCTCGTCCTCCAGGCCGTCGGGAACCCGCAGCAGGAGCGATTCCTGCATCACCGCGCGGGGGGCGAACCCGCCCGGCAGGACGGGTGAGAAGCCGAGGTCCACCGGACCGGACGGCCCGAAGACGTGCGGCACCGACACCACGCGCGTCCCGGGCTCGAACCGGCCGGAAGTGCCCGGTCCCGGCTCCAGGATCTCGGCGCAGAACTCGTGCCCCAGGACGATCCGCGGCGCCGCCTCCCCCCGGGCCGTGATCGCGTCGACCAGGTGCAGGTCCGAGCCGCAGATCCCGGCGGCCAGCGGGGCGACCAGCACCTGGCCTTCCCCCGGGACCGGCTCGGGGACCTCGCCCACGCCCACGCCGCCGGAGGTGGTGAAAGCGGCGATCATGGTGCCCCCGTCCGTCGGGTGGATCCCTGTGCGGGAATATTAATATTGATGTCGATATAAGTCATCAGCGGCCGCTCAGCCGGCGCCGCGGCCGAAGTACCGGCCGAGCGCTCCGAGGAGGTCGCGGTGGTGGGCCTTGGCCATCCACGCGTCCGGCACCATGGTGTAGCCGTGGTAGCCGCCCGGGTACACGTGCAGCTCGGTCGGCACGCCGCCGCGCATGAGCTTGACGGCGTACTCGGCGTCCTCCTCCGCGAAGAGGTCGAGCGACCCCACGCAGATGAACGCCGCCGGAAGGCCCGCGGCGCTCTCGACGCGCGCCGCGGCCGCGTACGGCGAGACGCCCGCCCGGCCCGGCTCCCCGCCGAGGTAGGCCGACCAGCCGAACCGGTTGTCGGCCGGCGTCCAGACGAACTCCCCGGCGTAGGGGGAGGCCGGCTCGGTGGTCGCCGTGCGGTCGTCGAGCATCGGGTAGACCAGGGCCTGGAACCCGACGGGTATCTCGCCGCGGTCACGGGCCAGGATCGCGAGGCAGGCCGCGAGGCCGCCGCCGGCGCTCGCGCCGCCCACGGCGATGCGCGACCCGTCCACGCCCAGCTCGCCGGCGTTCCCGTGCACCCAGGCGAGCGCGGCGTAGCAGTCGTCGACCGGGCCCGGCGCGGGGGTCTCCGGGGCGAGCCGGTAGTCGACCGAGGTGACGACGGCGCCGGTCTCGGACGCGAGGCGCCGGCAGGTGAGGTCGTCGTCATCGGCGCTCCCGATGACGAATCCGCCGCCGTGCATCCAGACCAGCGCCGGGCTCGCCGCCGCCCTGCCCCGGGGCTCGTAGTGGAGCACCCGGACATCGGGGTCTCCGGCCGCGCCGGGAACGCGGTGCTCGCTCCGATCCACGTCGGGGTACAGCTCGGCCGGATCGGGAGCCCCCTCGACGGTCCGGCCCATCCTCGCGCGCATCGCGGGGAGCGTCTCGGCGCTGAAGGCGAAGGCAGGGAAGACGTCGAGCGCCGGGGCGACGGCCGGGTCGACGAGGTGGCGGGTGCTCACGGCGCGGTCGGTCATGGACGGCCTGCTTTCGACGAGGGGACGGAGGTGCCGGGCCCGGTGAGCGTGAAGCCCCGGTAGGAGTCCGCGGCGACGTCGTCGCACGCCTCGCGGTACGGCCCCATGCCCCCGGCGTAGGGCATGAACACCCGGGGCTTGCCCGGCACGTTGGCGCCGACGTACCAGGAGTCCGCCCTCGGGTACAGCGTGCGGGACGCCAGCTCGTTGACGTGCTCGACCCAGCGGTCCTGCGCGTCGGCCCGCGCCTCGACGCGGACGATGCCGTGCTCGCGGCAGTGGGCGAGCAGGTCGCGGACCCAGTCGACGTGCTGCTCGATCGACACGATCATGTTCACGAGGACCGAGGGGCTGCCCGGCGCGGTCACCATGAAGAGGTTCGGGAAGCCGGCGGCGGCGATCCCGAGGTACGTGCGGGGGCCGGCCGCCCAGGCGTCCCGCAGCGACCGCCCGCAGGCGCCCCGGATGTCGATCGCGTTGAGCGGCCCGGTCATGGCGTCGTACCCGGTCGCGAAGACGATGACGTCCACCTCGTGCTCGACGCCGCCGACCAGCACGCCGCGGGGGGTGATGCGCTCGATCGGGGTGTCGCGGACGCTGACGAGGGTGACGTCGTCGCGGTTGTAGGCCGCGTAGTAGCCGGTGTCCAGGCAGATCCGCTTGGCGCCGATCGGGTAGTCCGCCGGCGTGAGCAGGTCGGCCGTCGCCGGGTCCGCCACCGCCTCCCGGATCCGCTCCCGCACGTAGCCGGCCAGGACGCCGTTGGCGTCGATGTCGCGAGAGGTGTCGCTGAACGTCGTCATCAGCGCCGTGCCGCCGTTCTTCCACCGGCGGTCGAGCTCGGCGATCCCCTCCTCACGGGGGACCTCGAGCGCGCTGCCGATCGGCGGCTCCTTGAGCGGCACGCCCGAGGGGGACACCCTGCTCTCGGCCCGGAGGCGGCGGTACTCGGCCTTGATCCCGGCCACCTCGTCCGGCCGCAGCGGGCGGTTGCCCGCGGGGATCGTGAAGTGCGGGGTCCGCTGGAAGACGGTCAGGTGCCCGGCCTCCCGCGCGATCACCGGAATGGCCTGGACGCCCGACGACCCCGTCCCGATGACGGCCACGCGCTTGCCCGCCAGGTCCACGCCCCGCTCCGGCCAGCGGCCGGTGTGGCAGGTCTCGCCCGCGAAATCGTCCAGCCCCGGGATGGCGGGGACCCGGGAGGCGGACAGGCACCCCACCGCCGTGATCAGGAACGGCGCGCTCGCCCGCTCGCCGCCGCCGGTCTCGACCAGCCAGCGGTTCCCGGACGCGTCGAACGAGGCCGCCGCGACCGAGATCCCGAACGCGATGTCGCGGCGCAGGTCGAAGCGGTCGGCGACGTGGTTCGCGTAGGCGAGGATCTCCGGCTGCGCGGGGAAGCGCTCCGTCCATTCCCACTCCTGCTCCAGCTCCTCGGAGAAGGAGTAGGAGTAGAACATCGACTCGACGTCGCAGCGGGCGCCCGGGTAGCGGTTCCAGTACCAGGTGCCGCCCACGTCCGTTCCGCGTTCGTACACCCGCACCCGCATGCCGAGGTCGTCGCGGAGCCGGTGGAGCGCGTACATCCCGCCGAAGCCCGCGCCGATGACGATGGCGTCGTAGTCGGTGTGCCGTGCCATGTGCCCTCCTCACGTCGCGGCCTGCGCGATCACCCTCGCAGGGCGGCATGACCTGGGTCACCGGTCATCTGGCTCGAACCGGGCGCCACTTGGCGACCATCGCGGCGGCTCCGGCTCACTCCGGCTCAGAAGAGCTTGTGGGATTCCAGGAGGCGGTGCAGCGTGAGCGTGAGCAGCAGCCGTGCGCGCCCGTACGGCACCGTGCAGGAGAAACCGAGCACCTTCTCGGCCCGCTGCACCCGGTGGGCGACCGAGTTGTGGTGCAGGTGGACCGTCCGCGCCGCCTGGCGGAGGGAGTCGGTGGCCGCGACCGCCAGGAGGGTCCGCTCCATCTCGGGACCGCTGTCCCGGAGCAACTGCGCGAGGCGCTGCACGTCGGGCACCTGCGCCAATCCCTCGGCGCCCAGCTGCTCCGCCAGGATGGCGTAGGAGCCGAGCGCCGAAGAGTCGACCAGGACGGCCTCCGACTTCCGGTACGGGCCGGTCTCGCGGGTGCTCGGCAGCGCGAACCGGAGCGCGTTGCGGGCGTGGCGCCACGCTTCGGGCGCCCTGGAGGCGGGGCCCGGGGGCGTGAACGCGCCGCGGACCCCCAGCGGCATGTGCAGTTCTCGCACGCCGCCCAGCCCGTCGGCGAGCACGAGGTGGACCCTGTCGTCGCGGACGTGGTGGACGACCGGGGCGAGCGTCCGGATCTGCCCGAGGACGCGCTCGACGCCCGCGGCCGGCCCGGCCAGCGCGAGCAGCATCACCGGCGCGCGGTCGCGCAGCCCCAGCCGGCGCAGCGCGTGCCGCCGGTCCTCCGCCGAGGCCAGGCCGTCGACCGCCGTGTGGATGTCGGCCGCGGTCTGGCGCTCACCGGATCGGGCGATCGTCCTCTCGACCGCGTCGCCGAAGCACCGGAGCACGAGCTCCTCCAGGTCGGCGGGGGAGCCCCCGGCGGATGCCGGCGCCTCACCGTTCTCGGGGGCCGTTCCGTCCCCGGAGTGGAGCCAGACATGCGAGCCGCCCGGGAGCCTGCGGCAGCGTGCGCCGGGCGGGGGAGGGCCGGCCGAGAGCGACCCGTCGCGGCCGCCGCTCACGACCGTGCCGTCGGCGGTCCGCACGCCCATCGCGAACCCGAACGACCCGGCGGCCCGGCGGACCACCGCCTCGAGATCGGCCCCGCTCCCGAGCAGCGCGTCGAGCCCGTCCATCCCGCGGCGCAGGCGTCCGAGCGCCGCTTCGGCCCAGGACGCCGCCGGCTCACCCGTGGCCATCACGCTCCCCGATCGTCTGCTCGTCCGGCCGCTCCCAGGGCGGAGAGATTGATTTCGAGCTCGATGTTACTATTGCGCCCTGGTCATGGACATCCCGGAGCGCTGTGGGGGTACCTGGTGAACCCGTCCTTTCATCTGTACCTGCCCCAGATGCGCATGTCGCACGAGGCGATCGTGGAGCGCGCGCGGGCGGCCGAGGACGCCGGGTTCGAGGGCATGGCGTTCATGGACCACCTCGCCCCGCCCCTCGCCTTCGAGCACGACATGTGGGAGGCGATGGCGCTGGCCGGGTGGGTGCTCGCCCGCACCGGCACGCTCACCGTCGGGCACCTGGTGCTCTGCGACGCCTTCCGCCACCCCGCGGTGCTCGCCCGCCAGGTGGCCTCGCTCGACCACGCCTCGGGCGGCCGGTTCGAGCTCGGCATCGGGTGGGGCTCCGTCCCCGCCGAGATGGCGATCTTCGGGCTGCCGGACGCCGAGCCGCCCGAGCGCGTCGGACGGCTCGCGGAGTCGATCGAGATCATGCGCGCTCTCTGGACCGGCGAGGAGATCGACCACCACGGCGAGCACTTCACGCTGAAGGGGGCCCGCCAGCGGCCCGTGCCGACCAGGCCGATCCCGATCACGATCGGCGGTGTCGGGAAGCGCACCCTCGCCCTCGTCAGGGAGCACGCCGACTGGTGGAACCTCCCCGTCCAGGCCCTCGACCGGCTCGGCGCCCTCAGGGAGCAGGCGGGGACGGCACGGGTGTCGATGCAGGTGATGGTGGCGCTCGTGCCCGACGAAGACCGCCGCGAGGAAGTGACCGCCCTGGCCCACCGGCGGTTCGGCCGCACCAAGATGGGCGAGAGCCTGGTGGTGGGCACCGCTCCCGAGCTGGCCGACCACTTCGCCCGCCGCCACGCCGAGGGCGTCGACCGGTTCTACGCCTGGTTCACCGACTTCGCCCCGGCCGAGACGCTGCACCGCTTCTCCGAAGTGATCGGCGCGTTCGCCGACGCCGACTGACCGGCACCCGGAGCGGAGCGCCGGCGGAGTGGAGGGTGACGGTCAGTCCTGCTCTTGCCGGGGAGTCTGAGGGGTCGCCCCCTCAGAGTGTTATATGCGCCGGCACCCGGAGCGGAGCGGCGGCTCAGACGCCGTTGCCGCCACCGGCGGCCTTGCCGGCGCGGCGGGCTGCCTCGGCGACCTGCTGGGCGAGGGCGGCGAGCTCCTTGCCGGTGAGATCGTGCTGGGGCCCCATCAGCATGAGCGACGCCGCGGCGCGCCCGGTGGCGTCGAAGACCGGCGCCGAGATCTGCGTCAGGCGGACGGTCGCGGTGTCGGCGATCTCTTCGGCGAGGTACTCGGTGTGCTGCATCAGGCCGACCAGCTCGTCCCGCCGGCGCCGGGCGTCCTCGGCGTCGGGCAGGGTGAGCAGGGAGTCGAACTCGTGGGGGCCGGGGTCCGTGGCGGCACGGGCCACCGAGATGCTGTAGCCCCGGCGCCGGATGGCCTCCAGTGCCTTCCGCCACCGGTCCGGGCGCTCGTCGGGCCGGTCCTCGCCGGCCTGGGCCAGCCAGGCGGCGGCGTCGGCGTCGTCCCACGCGACGAACACGGCGCCGAACGGCGGGACGAGCGGCATGGACTGCCCGGGACGCGGGCGGAGCCCCAGCGGCGGGCCCCAGTCCGACACCGCCATCACGCGGGTCTCGTTGGCCACCGGCGCCGACACCGCCACGCACGCGTTCAGCCTGCGCGCCACGTCCTCCGCCTCCCGGCTCGCGGCGTTGAGGATCGGATTGGCGTGGCGGGCGGCGTCGCCGAGCGCGATGCAGAAGCTGCCCAGCGCGTACCGCAGTTCCGGCTCCCGGCGGACGACCAGGCCCGACTCGGCGAGGGCCTGCAGGATGGAATCGCACGTCGCCCGGGGAATGTCGGCGATCCTGGCGAGCTCGGAGACCGAGTACGACTCGGACGGCCGCCGGGCCAGGTGCCACAGGAGCTGGTTGGCGCGGAGCACGGCCGGTGACGGGTTGATGGGCATGGTGCGTCCCCCGGATGCTTGCATATCATGCAGTATTGCTGCAATGCTAGCATACCTATGCTCAAATGCTAGCACATCCGGGGTGTGCGGAAGGGCGCGTCAGGTGAACGCCGCGGTCATGCGGCGACGCGCTCGAAGACGGCGGCGAGGCCCTGGCCGCCGCCGATGCACATGGTCTCCAGCCCGTACCGGGCCTCGCGGCGGCACATCTCGCGCGCGAGCGTGGCCAGGATGCGGGTGCCCGTGGCGCCGACGGGATGCCCGAGGGAGATCCCCGACCCGTGGACGTTGAGGCGCTCGAAGTCGGCCGCGCCGAACCCCCATTCCCGGGTGCACGCGAGCACCTGCGCGGCGAACGCCTCGTTGACCTCGACCAGGTCGACGTCGGACATCTTCAGCCCGGCGCGCTCCAGCGCCGCCTCCGACGCGGGGACGGGCCCGATGCCCATGGTCGCGGGCGGGACGCCGGAGACCGCCCACGACACGAGGCGGACGAGCGGCCGCAGCCCCAGCGCCTCGGCCCGCTCGCGGTGGGTGACGACGCACATCGCCGCCGCGTCGTTCTGCCCGCTGGAGTTGCCGGCGGTGACGGTGGCGCCGGGATCCTGCCGGCCCAGCGTCGGCCGCAGGCCGGACAGCGCCTCCAGGGAGGTGTCGGCGCGCGGGTGCTCGTCGGTGTCGACGACCTGCTCGCCCTTGCGGGTCCGCACCGTGACCGGGACGATCTCCTCGGCGAACACCCCGGACCGCTGCGCGGCGACCGCCCGCCGATGCGAGGCGAGGGCGAGCCGGTCCTGCTCCTCACGGGAGATGCCGTACTCTCCCCGCAGGTTCTCGGCCGTCTCCAGCATGCCGCCCGGGACCGGGTGGTCGCGCCCGCCCGCGGTGACGCGCCCGCGGGCGAGCCCGTCGTGCAGGGTCACCCCCGGGCCCTTGCTGCCCCAGCGCATCTCGCCCGAATAGAACGGGACGTTGCTCATGCTCTCGGTGCCGCCCGCTATCACCAGCTCGTGCACGCCGCCGCCCACCTGCATCCCGGCCTGGAGCACCGACTGCAGCCCGGAGCCGCAGCGCCGGTCGACCTGCATGCCGGGCACCGTCACCGGCAGGCCCGCGTTGAGCGCGACGACGCGGCCGATCGCCGGCGCCTCGCTGCTGGGGTAGCAGTTCCCGACCACGACGTCGTCGATCGCCGCGGGGTCGAGCCCGGTCCGCTCCAGGAGGCCGCGCAGGGCGATCTCGCCGAGCTCCGCGGCGCCGAGCCCTTTCAGGGCGCCGCCGAACCGGCCGATCGGGGTGCGGACCGGTTCGCAGATCACGATCTCACGCATGATGGGGCCCCTTTCCGAGGCTCGCGCTCACATGAACCGCCCGCCGGTGACCTCGAGCACCGTGCCGGTCATGTACGAGGACAGGTCGCTGGCCAGGAAGAGGACGACGCTCGCGACCTCCGCCACCTCGCCGGGCCGGCCCATGGGTATCTCGCTCATCTTCTGCTCCCACGCCTTGGCGGGCATGGCCTCGGTCATCGCCGAACGGATGAGGCCGGGCTGCACGGCGTTGACGCGGACCCCGTGGTGGGCCATCTCCTTGGCCGCCGCCTTGGTCAGCCCGACGATCCCCGCCTTGGCGGCCGAGTAGTTCGTCTGGCCCACCATGCCGACCTTGCCCGACAGGGACGAGATGTTGACGATGGCGCCCGACTTCTGCTCCCGCATGATCGCGGCGGCCTTGCGGGTGCCGTTCCAGGTGCCCTTGAGATGGACGTCGATCACCTGGTCGAACTGGTCCTCGGTCATCGTGCGCAGGGTGGCGTCGCGGGTGATGCCGGCGTTGTTGACCATCACGTCCAGGGAGCCGAAGACCTCGACCGCGTGCGCGAGGAGCGCGTCCACGTCGGCCGCGGCGGTCACGTCGCACCGCGCCGCCGACGCCGTGCCCGCGCCGCCGAGCCGCTTCGCCGCGTCCTCGGTCGCGGCGAGGTCCAGGTCGCCGAGGACGACCCGGGTGCCCTGGGCGATGAGGCACTCGGCGATCGCGTACCCGATGCCCTGCGCGCCGCCGGTGATGACCGCGGTCCGGCCGTCCAGAAGGCCCATCGTGACTCTCCTCGTCATCGCCGGGTCAGGACGTGCGGCCGCGCGCGCCGCGCACCAGGGAGCCGCCGACGATCAGGCGCTGGATCTCGCTCGTCCCCTCGTAGAGGCGCAGCAGGCGGACGTCGCGGTAGATCCGCTCCACCGGGACCTCGCGCATGTACCCGGTGCCGCCGTGCACCTGCACCGCCAGGTCGGCCACCTGGCCGGCCATCTCGGTGCAGAACAGCTTGACCGCGGACGGCATGACCCGCCGGTCGGCGCCGCTGTCGTAGGCGGCCGCCGCGTCCCGGACCATGGCGCGCCCCGCGGCGACGCCGGTGTACTGGTCGGCGAGCATCGCCTGGACGAGCTGGTGCTCCCCGATGGGGACACCGCCCTGGGTGTTGGCCGCGGCGTAGGCGACCGACTCGTCGAGGGCGCGCTGCGCGCAGCCCACCGCGAGGGCCGCGATGTGGACGCGCCCGCGGGCCAGCGAGATCATGGCCGCGCGGTAGCCGACCTCCTCGGCGCCGCCGACCAGCGCCGACTCGGGCACGCGCACCGAGTCGAAGACGACGTCGGAGGTCCAGGCGCCCTCCTGGCCCATCTTCGCGTCCTTGGGGCCGACGCTGACCCCGGGGGCGTCGGCGGGCACCAGGAACACCGCGATGCCGGGGCCGTCCGGGCCGGGTTCGCGGGTGCGCGCGAAGACCACGAACAGGTTCGCGAGGGGTGCGTTGGTGATGAAGCGCTTCTGGCCGTCGAGGATCCAGTCGTCGCCGTCGCGGCGGGCGCGGGTGCGCAGCCCGGCGGGATTGGACCCGGCGCCCGGCTCGGTGAGCGCGAACGAGGCGACGACCTCGCCGGAGGCGATGCGCTGGAGCCACTGCTTCTTCTGCACCTCGGTGCCGAAGTTGACCAGCACCTGGCCCGCGATGCCGTTGTTGGTGCCGAACAGCGACCGCAGGGCGAGGGTGGTGTAGCCGAACTCCATCGCCAGCTCGACGTCCTGGCGCAGGTCGAGCCCGAGCCCGCCCCACTCCGCGGGGATCGCGTAGCCGAACAGCCCCATCTCCGCCGCGGCGGCGCGCAGATCGTCGGGGACCCGGTCGGCCGCCATGATCTCGTTCTCCCGCGGCACGACGTCGTCCCGGACGAAACGCCGCACCTGGTGAAGGATGTCCGAGAAGTCCTCGTCGCCGACTCTGTCGCTCATGGGCCTCGATTCTCCGATCCCTTCTGATGCAAGTCAAATACCAATAGCTCGGTGACTATTTCACCCGCGGATATAATCTCGCCGTGGACTTCATCCAGCTCAAGGTGTTCCGCGCGGTCGCCGAGGAACTGCACTTCGGCCGTGCGGCCAAGCGCCTGCACCTCGCCCAGCCCTACATCAGCCGGACGATGCGGGCGCTCGAGGCCGACCTGGGCGCCCCGCTGTTCGACCGCACCACCCGGCGCGTCGAGCTCACGCCCGCGGGGCGGGCCCTGCTGGAACCGGCGGCGGCGATCCTGCGGATGGGCGAGCAGGCCCGCGCCGAGGTCGAGGCGGCGCACCACGGCGACAGCGGGCGGGTGCGGTTCAGCTTCGCCGGCCCGGCGTCCCAGGCCATGGTGGGACGGCTCGCGCGGACGGTGCGCGAGCGGCACCGGCGCATCGACCTCGCCTTCCGGCCGGGCCGCTACGGCCCGGCCGTGGTGCGCGAGCTGCTGGAGCACACGACGGACCTGGCCATCGCGCGCTTCGAGCACCCGCCGGCCGGGGTCGAGAGCCGCGTGGTGGCCAGGGAGAGCGGCATCGTCGCCGTCCCCTCCGCGCATCCGGTCGCGGCGGCGGCGTCGGTCTCCTTCGCCGACCTGCGCGGCGAACCGTTCATCGCGATGCCGGAGGAGTACGGCTCGGCGGTCCGCGCGATGTTCGTCAACGGCTGCCACGCGGCGGGCTTCGTCCCGGACGTCGTGCAGACCGCCCCCGACTCGTGGACGTGCTTCGCGCTGGTCGCGGCCGGTGTCGGGCTGCACTTCTCCACCGACTCGGCGGTCGCGCAGATGACCCTGGACGGCGTGCGGATCCTCCCGCTCGCCGAGGAGATCCCGCCGATCTACGCCCATCTCCTCTGGCGGAGCGGCGATCGCGACCCCGCGCTGGCGAAGGTCCTGCGGACCTCCGAAGAGGTGCTGCCCACCGTGGCGTGAGCCGGGCGGACGGCCGGTCGCGTCAGGTGTGCATCCGGAGCAGCTGGCCGCCGTCGACCAGCACCTCGGACCCGGTGATGAAGGAGGCCCCCGGCGACAGGAGGAAGGCCACCGTCTCCGCCACCTCGTGGGCCTCGCCCGCCCGGCCGAGCAGCGCGGAGGAGCTGAGGCGCCGGATGGTCTCCGCTTCGTGCATCGGGGTGGCGATCGGCCCCGGCAGCACCGAGTTCACCCGGATGCCCTCCGCGCCGAGCTCGGCGGCGGCGCTGAGCGACAGGCCCCGCGCCCCCCACTTGGAGGTCGAGTACCCGACGTGGCGCGGGAAAGGCCGCATGCCCGCGCTGCTCACCGTGTTCACGATGGCGGGATCGGCGCCCTCCCGGAGCAGGGGCAGGCAGGCCTGGATGCCGAGGAAGGGCCCGAGGCAGTTCACCCGCCAGGCGCGCTCGAAGTCGGCGGGGTCCTCGTCGGCGATGTGCGCGCGGTGCAGCACGCCGGCGTTGTTGACGAGCGCGTCGAGGCCGCCGAAGCGGTCCCGCGCGCTCTGGGCGGCGGCCTGCCATTCCTCCGCGGAGGAGACGTCGAGCCGCCGCGCGTGCACCGCGTCCGCGGGCAGCGCCGCGGCGGCGGTGGCGAGCTCGTCCTCCAGCACGTCGCAGGCGACCACGGCGTAGCCCTCGTCGACCAGCCGCCGGACGATCGCCAGCCCCTGCCCCCGGGCGGCCCCGGTCACCAGTGCCCTTCGTCGTGCTGTCACGGCCCCCGCTTCCGGCTCTGCTTCCGATATTGACGTCGAAGTTATAGACAGTGGATGCTCTCCGCAAGGGACCGGGCCGAGCGGTCCCGCGGGCGGAGGAGGCGCGCATGGAGGCCGGGACGGCACCGCGGCGACCGCGGCGTCCCCGCAGTGTCCCGACGGGTCTCCCCGAGGTCAAGACCATCGCATTCCCCTCCGTCGACGGCCGGAGCGGCCGCCGACCACCTGAGAGAGAGGTCTCATCATGGGTCGAGTCGAGGGCAAGGTCGCCTTCATCACCGGGGCCGCGCGCGGGCAGGGCCGCAGCCACGCGGTCCGGCTGGCCGAGGAGGGCGCCGACATCATCGCCGTCGACCTCTGCGGCGACCTGGCGACGAACCTGTACCCGCTGGGCACCCCGGAGGATCTGCGGGAGACGGTGCGGCTGGTCGAGGAGCAGGGCCGGCGGATCGTGGCGGTGCAGGCCGACGTGCGCGAGCGGGCGCGGCTGGCGGCCGCGCTGGAGCAGGGCATCGCCGAGCTGGGCGGGCTCGACGTGGTGGTCGCCAACGCCGGGATCTCACCGATGGGCGGCCGGCCGCCGATGCAGGCGTGGGCCGACGCGGTGGACACCGACCTGGTCGGCGTCATCAACGCCGTCCACGTCTCGCTGCCGCATCTGACCGAGGGCGGCTCGATCATCGCGACCGGGTCGGCGGCGGCGTTCATGGTCGGCATGCAGATCGCCGAGCCCGGAAGGGACCCGGGCGGCGCGGGCTACCAGTACGCCAAGGTGGCGCTGTCGCACTTCGTCCACGAACTGGCGCGCAACCTGGCGCCGCGGCAGATCCGGGCCAACGTCGTCCACCCCACCAACTGCAACACCGGCATGCTCAACAGCGACCCGATGTACAAGGCGTTCCGCCCGGACCTGGAGAACCCCACCCGCGAGGACGCGCTGCCGGCGTTCCCGGCGCAGCAGGCCATGCCCATCCCCTACATCGAACCGGTCGACGTCAGCCACGCGGTGGTCTATCTCGCCTCGGACGAGTCGCGGTACGTCACGGGCCTGCAGCTGCGCGTGGACGCCGGGTCGTACCTCAAGTTCCACGACTTCCACGCCTGACGTTCCCCACCCCCCTTCCGACTCGGGCTGGAGCACCGCCATGAGCGATGACGAAACGCAGACCACCGACACCGGGCGCAAGCGGCCCGCCATCAGCCTGGACCGCCACTCCACGCGGTACCGGGTGGAGTTCGAGCAGCTCACCGACGAGTTCCACGGCAGGTGCCCGGTGGCCTGGAACGACACGCACGGGGGCTACTGGTTCGCCAGCGGCAACAAGGAGCTGTTCGACCTCGCCCGGCGCGCCGACGTCCTGTCCAACGACAACGACGTGACCGGGACCGGGACCGGCTACGTGGGGATCACCATCCCGCCCCCGCCCGGACAGCGGAACCGGGGCGGCTTCCTGGAGATGGACCCGCCGGACCAGCGGTACTACCGGCAGGCGCTGAACCCCTACCTGTCGCCGGCCGCGGTCGCGCGGTGGAGGCCCGTGGTCGAGGAGCTGACCCGGGCGTGCCTGGACGAGGTGATCGAGACCGGCCGGATCGACTTCGTCGACCATCTCGCCAACATCGTGCCCGCGGTCTTCACCCTGGCGATGCTCGGCATGCCGCTGAAGGACTGGGACGTCTACTGCGAACCCGTCCACGCCGCCGTCTACACCCCGATGGACTCGCCGGACTATCCCCGGGTGCAGGAACTCCAGATCCGCATGGGCATGCACATGCTGGAGACCATCCAAGCGGTCCGGGCCGAGCCGCGTCCCGGGCTGATCAACGAGCTGGTGCACCTCGAGCTGGACGGCCGCCGGCCCGACGACATGGAGCTGCTGGGCGTCGTCATGCTGCTGATCGGCGGCGGCTTCGACACCACCACGGCGCTGACCGCGCACTCCCTGGAGTGGCTGTCGCGGCATCCCGGGGAGCGGGAGCGGCTGAGCCGGGAGCGGGAGACGCTGCTGGACAGCGCGACCGAGGAGTTCCTGCGCTTCTTCACCCCGGCCCAGGGCGACGGCCGCACGGTCTCCCGGGACTGCGAGATCAACGGCACCCGGTTCAAGGAGGGCGACCGCCTCTGGCTGTCATGGGCGATGGCCAACCGGGACGAGACCGTGTTCGAGGACCCGCACCGGATCCGCCTCGACCGCAGCGGCAACCGCCACAACAGCTTCGGGCTGGGCATCCACCGGTGCATCGGCTCGAACGTGGCGCGCGTGACGTTCAAGACCATGCTCACCGCGGTCCTGGACCGGATGCCCGACTTCGCCTGCGCCGAGGGCGGCGCCGTGCACTACGACACCATCGGGGTCATCAACGGCATGAAGCACCTGCCGGCGGCCTTCACTCCCGGCCCGCGCCTGGGCGCCGGCCTCGACGAGACGATCGAGAAGGTCCAGCGCATCTGCGACGAGCAGCGGCTCGCCGAACCCGTCACCGTCCGCAGGGGGAGGGCCGAGCTCGACGGCTGAGCCGGCACGCCCCCGCCCCCGCCCGCGTCCGGGCCCGCCTCCGCATCCGCGGCGGGCCCGTGTACGGGCCTGCGCCGAGATTCCCCACCCCATCGGGCCACCTCCTGACCGGGAGTCCATGATGCAACCCCCCTCGTCCACCGCCGGAGCCCCGGGGCCCTCACCGCGCATGGCCCGCCGGGCCGCGCTCGCGGGTTTCGTCGGCACCTTCATCGAGTACTACGACTTCGCGCTCTACGGAGTGCTGACGGTCTTCCTGGCACCGCAGTTCTTCCCGTCCGACAACGCCTCGACCTCGTTCCTGGCCGGGCTCGCGGTGTTCGGCGCCGGGTTCGTCGCCAGGCCGATCGGCGGGATCCTGTTCGGGCGGTACGGTGACCGGCGCGGCAGGCGGAACGCCCTGGTCCTCAGCGTGCTCCTGATGGGTGTGTGCAGCACCCTGGTCGGGATCCTCCCGACCTACGCCACCCTCGGCGCCCTGGCCCCGCTCCTGCTGGTGCTGCTGCGGCTCGGGCAGGGCATCTCGGCCGGGTCCGAGATGCTCGGCTCGATCACCTACGTGCTGGAGTCGGTGCCGCGGCGGCGCCGCGTGTTCATGGCGTCGCTGACGTCGATGGGGGCCGTGCTCGGCGGCGCCACCAGCACCGTCACCGCCGCCGTCCTCACGGGCGTGCTGGGCCGGGACGGCATGGAGGACTACGGCTGGCGGATCGCCTTCCTGATCGCCGCCCCGCTCACCGCGATCGCGCTGTGGATCAGGACGAAGCTGGAGGACTCACCGGAGTTCACCCGGATGATCGAGCGCCGGGAGGTCACGCGCTCCCCGCTGCGCGAGGTGCTGACGGTGCACCGCCGCAACGTGCTCATCGCGGGCGGTATAGCGATCAGCGCCAACGGCGCGGCGGGGCTGGCCGCCTGGTTCCACACCTATCTGGTCGGCAACCGCGACCTGCCCGGCGGCGAGGTCTTCGCGGCCTCCGCGGTGAGCTCGATCCTGAGCGCGTTCCTCGCCCCGGTCGCGGGCCGGCTGGCCGACCGGTACGGCCAGCGCCGGACGTTCGCGGCGGTGCTGGTCGGGTACCTGGTCGCGGCGTTCCCGGTGATGTACATGCTGGGGAAGGCGACCGGCTTCGCCGGGCTGATCGTGGCGCTGGGCGTGTACTCGCTGCTGGTGGCGATGGTCCAGGCGCCGGCCTTCACCCTCATCGCCGAGTTGTTCCCCGGGCCGGTGCGCTACACCGGCGCGAACTTCGGCCAGAACATCGGCACCGTGCTGGCGAGCGGGCTGGCCCCGTTCGCGGCCGGCCTGCTGTTCACCGTCACCGGCTCCTCGCTCGGACCGGTGATCTGGATCTTCGGGGTGTGCGCCATCGCCTTCGTCGCGCTGTCCGTCCCGGCCGTCCAGTACGTGGCGGGCGCCGATCCGGCCGCCGATCCCGGGGACGCGATCGGCGCCGAGCGGCCTTGACGCCCGGCGGGGCCCATGGCATTGTCAAAGTCGATGTCGAAGTTGACAAGACTCCGGAATTCCGTATCGCCGAGATGAGGTGGGGTCATGGCCGCGAGTGAGCGGGTCAACAAGATCAGGTTCTTCCGTTCGGAGGACGCGCCCTCGATCGACGACGACGGCATGATGTCGGCACCGCGGATCGACAAGGCCGTCCACGCCGAGTACGACACCAGCCCGCTGCGCGACGGGCAGCGCGTCACCGTCCTCTTCAAGGGCCACGGCCCGGACGGTTTCAGCCTCGTCCACGCCTGGTTCGGCGCCGGCTTCCGGCTGCCCCGCCACAGCCACTCCGCCGACTGCCTCTACTACGTCATCTCCGGCGAGCTCACGATGGGCACCCGCACGATGAAGGCGGGCGAGGGGTTCTTCGTGCAGGCCGAGGCCCCCTACGCGTACACGGCGGGGCCGGAGGGCGTGGAGGTCCTGGAGTTCCGGACGTCCACGAGCTTCGACATGAAGGTGTACGACCAGACCGTCGAGCGGTGGAAGCCCATCGTCGAGGCCATGCGCGCCAACCATCCCCAGTGGGTCGCGGCGCAGGCGGGCGCGGGCGGCTGAGCGTCAGATGACCACCCGAGCCACGCTCCCGGCCCCGACGAACGACCTGGAGCGCGCGGAGCACGACCTGGAAGAGCACGGCATCTGCGCGGTGACGGACGTGCTGGAGGGCGAGACCCTGCGCGCAGTCAAGGACGGTCTCTACGCGGCAGCCGCCGCGGACCGCACGTGGGGTCGCGAGGAGCGTTTCGCCGCCGACTACGCGCACGACGAGACGAACCAGCGGGTGTGGAACGTCCTCAGCAGGGGACCGGTCTTCGAGAACCTCGCCGCCCATCCGACCGCGCTGCGCCTGGTCCGCTCCCGGCTCGGCTGGCCGATGCTGCTCGGCAACCTGTCGGCGAACATCACCGGCCCCGGCGGCGGGGAGATGATGGTCCACGCCGACCAGCGTTTCCTGCAGGAGCCCTGGCCGGCCGAGCCGCAGGGCGCCAACGCGGCATGGTGCGTCGACGACTTCACCGTCGACAACGGCGCCACCCGCTTCGTCCCGGGCAGCCATCTCCTCAACCGCTCGCCGCGGCCCGAGGACGACACCTCGTCGGTGCCGATGGAGGCCCCGGCCGGCTCGCTGGTCGTCTTCGACAGCCGGCTCTGGCACCAGACCGGCTTCAACCGCACCGCCGACCGGCGGCGCGCCGCGGTCTTCGGCTGGTACACCCGCACGATGTACCGCCCCCAGGAGAACTGGTTCCTGTCGCTCGACCCGGCCGTGGTGCAGTTCGCCTCCGAGGAACTGCTCGTCCTGCTCGGATACAAGACCTACGGCTTCGGCATGGTCAACGGGAGGTCGCCTCGATGACCCGTGCGCCCGCGGACGGGCGGTTCGAGTTCCTCTCCGGCGCGTGGATCGAGGAGGCGGCGCGCTTCGTCCGCAACGCCGCGCCGGACGTGCGCTTCACCCTCTGCGAGACGTTCACGGATCCGCCGCCGGGGATCGGCGGCGCCTGGCACGTCCGCGTCGGCGGCGGCGCCGTCGAGGCCGGGCCGGGCGAGATCCAGGACGCCGACCTGCGCGTCTCCGGCGACTACCAGGGCATGCTGGCGATGGTCCAGACGGTGTACGCCGCCGGGCGCGACGCCATGGACCGCGCCCGCCGCGAGATGGTGCACCGGCACGGTCCCGGCGTGATGCGGATGGAGGGGAGCGCTCCCGCCGCCATGCACCCCGTGCTCGCCGGGCTGCACGACCACATGGCCGCCCGCACGATCGAGAACCCCCACCTCGGCCACCGGGCGGCCAGGCTCGGGCTCGCGCGCCACGTGGCCGAGTTCAAGGAACGCGGGCACACCGTCATCGAACGCGCCATCTCCGAGGCGTTCGCCGACGAGCTGCGCGAACGCGTCCAGTCCGAGTCGCGCGCCCCGGACGCCGGTGGGCTGCTCGCCCGCCACCGGCTCTTCGAGGAGATCGCGCTGCACCCGCTCGCGCGCACGGCCGCGCACGGCCTTCTCGGGCCGGACATGATCCTGCGGGGCCTGTCCGCTTCGGACGCGCCGTCCCAGGTGCCGGACGCGCTCGTGGTGGTGGCCTCGTGGGTCCTCGACGACCGCGGCCTCTCGTTGCCGAAGGGTTCCGTCGTGCTCCGCGACGACCGGTCCACGCGACCGCCCGAGGCACAGGACGTCCCGATCACGATCACCGCCGTCTACGCCCACCCCTCCACCGGCCCCGCGGACGGCTTCGGCTCGGTGGGGGAGGAGTGCCTGCGGCGCAATCCACCCGCGTTCCGGACGCTGCTCGGCCTGGATCGCGCCGCGGCGGAGACGCCATGACCGGCGTGCGCACCGAGGCGACGGCCGCGGGCCTGATCGTGCGTCCCCCAGACCCGGCCGGGACGGTCGTCCTCTACGCGCCGGGGGACCGTTACCTCGCGGCCGACCCGGAGCCGGTGCCCGACACGGCCCGCCGGCTCGCCCTCCAGACCGGGGCCACGGTGGTCTGCGCCCGCTACCGGCAGGTCTTCCCCGCCGCACTCGACGACGTCGAGGCCGCCTACGACCTCGGCCGGAGCCTCGGACCGGTCGCGGTGGCGGGCGAGCGGCTGGGAGCCGGGCTGGTCACCGCCCTGCTGCTCCGGTTGCGCGACCGGGGGGCCGCCCTGCCCGGCTGCGGGACGCTGGTCTCCGGGCTGCTGGACCTCACCTTGGGCGCGTCCAGCCTGCTCTTCAACGCCGCCGGCGATCCGGCGTTCGACCTCGGCGCGGTCCGCGCCCGCGTCGCCGCCTACGCCGGCGGCGCCGCCAAGGACGATCCGCTGGTGAGCCCGCTCTTCGGCAACCTGCACGGCCTGCCCCCGATCCAGCTCCTGGCGGCGGGCAACGATCCCCTGCTGGACGACTCGCTGGCGTTCGCCGCGCGCGCCGCCCGGTCCGGCGTGCACGTGGACCTGCGCGTCCGGTCCGATGCCGCCGCCCTCCACCGCGACACCGTTCCGGCGATGGCCGCGTTCGTCGCGGACTGGGCCGCGGCGGGCCTCCTGCCCCCTCTCACCGGCTCTTGAGAGGTTGTCCGTCACGCGGCGGCATCGGACTTCCCGCGCTCCGGCCGCCAGAACGTCGCCAGCAGGCCCGCGGTCGCGACCACGGCCACGCCGAGCGCGATGCCGCCACCGACCCAGCCGTCCACCTCTGTGCCGGCGGCGGCGTCGAGCGACAGCCGCCCGGGGCCCAGGACGGCCAGTGCCAGCGTCACGACCGCGAGCACGAGGACGTACTCGTAGCCGTCCTTGAAGACGAAGAAGCCGTTCGGACGGTGCGCGAGCAGGCCCGCGACCAGCATCACGGAGATGACCGCCGCGCACGCCAGCGGCGTGAGCAGGCCGGCCACCAGCAGTATCCCCGCGCCGATCTCGGTGACCACGCTCATCCACGCCTGCAGCACCCCGTGCCGCAGGCCGAGCCCGCCGAACCAGCGGCCGGTGCCCTCGATGCGGCCACCGCCCCGCCAGTGGTTGAGCCCGTGGGCGATCATTGTGAGGCCCACGACCACGCGCACCAGCAGCAGGGCGACGGCGTCGGCGTCCATCATCACAGGGTCATGCCGGCCTCGACCGGCAGCGAGATGCCGGTCACGGCGTACGCCTCGTCGGACACCAGCCACAGGATCGCCCGGCTGACGTCCACCGGCTGCAGCCGGTCCACCGGCAGCACCCGCGTGACCTGCTGGAGGCGGCTCCCGTCGGTCATCGGCGAGTGCGGGTTATTGATCATGAAGGTGTCGACCGCGGTCGGGTGCACGACGTTGACCCGGACGCTGTGCGGGCCGAGCAGCCTGGCCCACCCCTTGGCGAGGCCGACCAGGCCGTGCTTGGCCGCGTTGTACCCGGAGAGGCCGCCGGAGCCGTCGGTCATCCCCTTGAGCCCGGCCGTGGAGCCGGTGACGACGATCGAGCCGCCGCGGCCCTGGTCGATGAGCGGGCGCTCGGTCACCTTCAGCGTGTTGAAGACGCCGGTGAGCATCACGCCGATCGCGTCGGCCCAGTTGGCCGCCGACCGTTCGAGCGTCGTCTCGGCCCCCGGATCGCTGTGCAGCACGCCCGCGTTGGCCAGGACGATGTCCACGCCGCCGAGTTCGGCGATGCCGTGCTGCAGGGCCTTGTCCAGCGCCGCGATGTCGCGGACGTCGGCGACCGCGGTCACGCACCGCCGCCCGGCCGCCTCGACCACGCGGGCGGTCTCGGCGAGGTCGTCGGCCGTGGCCATCGGGTAGGGGACGGTCGGGATGTCGGCGCAGACGTCCACGGCGATCACGTCGGCGCCGTGCTCGGCGAGCAGCGCCGCGTGCGACCGTCCCTGGCCGCGGCCCGCTCCGGTGATGAAGGCGACCTTGCCGTCCAGCTGTCCCATGGTGTCGATGCCTCCTGGGGGGTAGGCGTGCCCGCGGCCGTCCTCGGGCCCCGCCGTCTGCACGATAGCCCGAAGTCAGTATTGATGTCGATATTGACATTGAGCTACGCTGCCGGGGAGGTCGACCAGGTCATGCCCGCTCGCTCGGGCCCGTGCGACCGCACAGGGGACCCGCCGGGCGGGAGGCGACCATCTCGTCGCGAAAGGAAGCCCGACATGCCGTCACGTGAGCTGCCGTTCCCGCTGTTCGACGCGGACAACCACATGTACGAGACCGAGGAGGCGTTCACCCGGCACCTGCCGGAGGACCACCGGGGCGCCATCCAGTACGTGCAGGTCCGCGGCCGGACGAAGATCGCGGTCCGGGGGCAGATCAGCGAGTACATCCCGAACCCGACCTTCGAGGTGGTGGCCCGTCCGGGCGCCCAGGAGGACTACTTCAAGCACGGGAACCCGGAGGGCAAGTCGTTCCACGACCCCCCCCAGGTCCCGGCTGGAGTTGATGGACGAGCAGGGCATCCAGCGGACGCTGATGTTCCCCGCCCTGGCGAGCCTGCTGGAAGAACGGGTGTGGGACGACCCGGAGCTCACGCGTGGTGATCCACGGCTGAAGCAGCGGATGGACGAGGTCTGGTCGTTCGACCATCGGGACGGCATCTTCTCCACCCGGGGTATCGGGAAATCCGATTCCTCCCCCGCCTTCGGCGGGGGAGGGATCGGACCTCTGCGGGGCAGGACAAGGATCGGAAATCCGCCGCCACGGCGGATTTCCGAAACTCCGAGCGCGGTCTGCGAGCTTGGTGTTACCGTCTGTGATGCCTGGCCGCTGGAGACCAAGCTGGTCGGGCCATGCTGGTCGAGCGGCTCGAGTACAGGCGCCCGGCCGCGTGTACAGATCGATCCCGCGTCCACCTCGCAGCGTTGTCCGGCGTGTGGGACCAGGGACCGGGAGGCGCGCGAGAGCCAAGCGTGTTTTACGGTGCTGGTCCTGCAGCTACGTCGGCAACACCGCCGATGTGAACGCGGCGCGCACTATCGCACGCGAGCCGGGCTCGTGTGCACGGCGGCCGGGCCGGCCGTTGCTGCGCGGGGACGCTCCGGGTTGCCGGGGCGGATGAACCGCGAACCTCAACCTGAGGTTCCTCTCCTGAGGGCACGGGTTGGAATCCCCCTCGTTTACGAGGGGGAGGAGGTCAACGAGGACGACATGGCGGCGCTGGCCGACCTGCTCGGGATCGACCGGGTGCTGTTCGGCTCGGACTACCCCCACCCCGAGGGCAAGGCCGACCCGATCACCTTCGTCGACGATCTGGCCTCCTTCACCGAGGAGGCCAAGGCCAAGATCATGGGTGGCAACCTGTCCCGCCTCATCCCCGTCTGATCCGGCCGGGGGCCGCCGCGTCGCCAGGGCCGCCGCCCGTCCCGGCGGCGGCCCTGCGCGCTCTGTCAGAGCCGGGATGCGACGGGCATGGACGCCGCCGATCCGCTCGGCGAGAGGGCGCGGATCATGGCGTCCTGCGTGAACGAGGCGATCAGGCGCCCGTCCTCGGTGACCACCTGGCCGCGGATGTGGCTCATGCCGGCACCCGCGTAGGTGCTCTCGTGGTGGTAGCGGATCCAGCCGTTCCACTCCACCGGGTCGTGGAAGACCACCGAGATGCCCATGGGCGCGGTCGAGACGGTGTAGTGCGCCTGGGACGTCCCGAGCCCGGCGTGCGGCCGCATCGCGGTGGAGATGGAGAGGTGGCCGGTGAAGTGCGTGAGGAGCGCGCGGCGCAGGTCGTCGCGTCCGGGGACCTGGTCGTAGTGCAGCCAGGCGTCCACGACGGGCGGCCCGACCTCGTCGGGATCGTTGATGTCGCGGACCCCCTCGATGCGCAGCCGCCTGCCCGGCAGCGGCATGTCGATCTCGTTCGCCGCGTCGGGGCCGCCGACCTCCGGGCCGGTCCACCGGTCGTGCCGGATGAGGTCCGGCTGGGGCCGGTCCAGCAGCACGGAGATGGTCGAGCGGGTCCGGTCGCCCTGCGTGACGGCGATGGTGGCGCTGGCGAAGGAGCGGCCGACCTGGACCGGTGTGACGGTGAACTCCAGCGGCAGCGCGGGATCGCCCGCGGAGACGAACAGGCCGTGCGCGGACCGCACGGTGCGTTCGGGCAGGGCCTTGCCCGCCGCCACGATCGCCTGTGACAGCATCTGGCTGGCCTCGACGACCTGGCGGCTCCCGGGGTCGCTGTGGCCCAGGAAACGCCGCGGGTCGGCCCCGTCCGGCGCCACGTCGAAGATGGCGAGCATGCCCTCCAGCGTCGACTCGGTCATGGTGACCTCCGCGGTTCTTGACAAGCCTTCGCAGACTTATCCAAACTTCGATGTCGAAGTTGACATTACATGGATCACGACGGGGGAGCGAGGGTGCGGTGACGGTGCGCACCGCCGGCCGACCCGCGCAAGGAGAGACCGCTGTGAGCGTCAGTACTGGCCCTGAGACCGGCCCCGAGACCGGCCCCGAGGCATCGAGTCACATGCTCGGCGAGCTCGGCTTCGCCACCACCAGCGTCGGCGAGGACCTGCACGGCACGGCCTCGATCACCCCGGAGATGCACGTGCCGGGCACCGCGCGCCTGCGGACGTCCATCCTGGCCACCTGGGCCGACACGCTGATCGGCCTGCTGGCGTCCAAGGTCACGCACCCGCGCGTGCCGGTGACGCTGGGACTCGACGTCCACCTGTACCGCCCCGCTCCCGCGGCCGGGACGCTGCTGGGGATCGCCCGGACGGTCAAGGCCGGCCGCTCGGTCTTCACCGGGCGGGTCGAGTTCACCACCGGCGGCGGCGAGCCGTGGGCGATCGCGCACGGCTCGTTCATGCTGGCGCCGGACCCCGGCGTGTCGCTGCCGGCCACCCTCAGCGTCGAACTCCCGCTGCAGAAGGAACGGCTGGTCAAGCCGTTCGCCGAGCGTGCGGGGTGCGAGCGGCGCGGGCCGGGGCTGGCCGTCCTGCCCCGTTCGGAGGACGGCCTGAACGCCTCCCGCACCATCAACGGCGGGCTGATCGCCCTGGTCGCGGAGGAGGCGGTGCTGTCGCTGGCGCCCGGCGGCACCCTGTCCTCGCTCGAGCTGCGCTACCTCCAGCCCGCGCGGGTGGGTCCCGTCGTCGCCACCGCCGGGTTGCGCGACGGCCTCGGCCAGGTGGAGCTGCGCGACGCCGGCAGGGACGACCGCCTGACGGGCATCGCCGTCGCCAGGACCTTCCCCGCCTGAGTTCTCGCCCCCGGCGCTCGCGTGCGTTCGACGCACGCGAGCGCCTTTTCTCTTGCTCGGAATCGGCCGAACGTCCGCCGGAGCTCTCGAAACAGGAGCCGGAGGTCTGGTCTTCCGCAGACGTCGTTGCTACCATTTAGTGCAGCGCTGCTTAAATGATAGCAACTACCCACCCCCAGCAACCTGTTCGCGGGTTGCGCCGCCAGGGCCCTCCCCGGCGGCGCCGACCGGATCCGCTTGCGGCCGGCCCGGACGAACGCCCGCGCATCCTCCGATCGACCTTCGCGGCCATCGCCGCGACGCCCGAACCGCCCGCATCACCCGCGCGTTCGCGCGGGTCCCCGCCGCCGGGATGTCGCGCCGCCCCGCGAACACCGCACACCTTCAGGAGGCGCTGGTTGTGACCGCCGCAGAGACAGGGAGGTTCTTGGTGGACGAAGGTGCGTTCAGCGGCCTGCGCGTCGTCGAGCTGGCGCAGTGGGTGTTCGTCCCGGTCGCCGGCGCGCTGCTGGCCGACTGGGGCGCGGACGTCGTCCGGATCGAGCGCCTGGAGGGCGACCCGTACCGGGGCCTGGCCACGCAGGGCATCGGGACCGACGCCGGCGGGGTCAACCTGTCGATGGCGCTGGCCAACCGCGGCAAGCGGTCGGTCGCGCTCGACCTGCGCCAGGAGGAGGGGCGGGCCGTCCTCGACGAGCTGCTGAAGACGGCCGACGTGTTCCTCACCAACTTCCGGCCGGGGGCGCTGCGCCGCCTGGGGCTGGACGCGGAGACGCTCACCGAGCGCTTCCCCAAGCTCGTGTACGCGCGGGGGAACGGCTACGGGCCGCGGGGGCCCGACGCCGACCTGCCCGGCTACGACTCGTCGGCGTTCTGGGCGCGGGGCGGCATGGCGCACGTCCTGACACCGCCCGACCGCGACGGTCCGATCGGCCAGCGCGGTGCGATGGGCGACCGCAACGGCGCCATGGCGCTGGCGTTCGGGATCGCCACGGCGCTGCTGCGCCGCGAGCGCGGCGGCAAGGGGTCGGTGGTGGACGTGTCGCTGCTGGCCACGGCGATGTGGACGCTGTCGTCCGACGTCCTGTCCGCGCTGCAGGGGCATCGGCCGAGGGCGGCCTCCGGGAACGAGGCGTCGCCCAACCCCCTGGTCGGCGTCTACGCGACGAAGGACGGGCGCCACATCCAGCTCGTGTTCCTCCAGGGGGACCGGTACTGGGCGGACTTCTGCAAGCTGGTCGGGCGCGAGGAACTGGTGGACGATCCGCGTTTCGTGGACCTGGCGGCGCGGCGCGAGAACCGGGACGCCTGCATCGCCGAGCTGAAGGCGGAGTTCGCCAGGCGGACGTTCGAGGAGTGGAAGGACCTGCTCGCGCGGATCGACGCCCCGTGGGCGCCCGTGCAGGCGGTGGAGGAGCTGCTGCAGGACCCCCAGGTCCTGGCCAACGACTACATCGGCCAGGTGGTCGAGGACGACGTGACGTACTCCCTGCCGACGGTGCCGGTGCAGTTCGACGAGCGGCCGCCGGACCTGCGGCGGGCGCCCGAGCACGGCGAGCACACCGAGGCGGTGCTCCTGGAGTTGGGACGCACCTGGGAGGACATCGCGGCGCTCAAGGACGCCGGGGCGATCCCGTGACCGAGGCCCAGCGCCCCGTGCCGGCGCCGGACGAGCTGTCCGCCCCGTTCTGGGAGGCGGCGGCCCGGCACGTGCTCACCGTCGCCCGCTGCTCCCGGTGCGCCGCGTTCACGCTTCCGCCGGACCAGACCTGTCCGCACTGCCACAGCACCGACCCGGAGTTCGCGTTCGAGCCGGTCAGCGGCCGCGGCACGGTCCGCTCGTGGACGGTGATGCGCCAGTCGTTCCTGCCCGGCTTCGCGGACGACCTGCCGTTCGTGCTGGTCGATGTCGAACTCGCGGAGCAGGAAGGGCTGCGGGTGATCGGCCGGCTCCTCGACGGTCCCGGTGCGCCCGTCCGCGTCGGCGCCTCGGTGGAGGCGGCGTTCGAGGACGTCGCGCCGGGCGTCGCCGTCCCCGCCTTCGTGCTCGGCGGCAAGGGCAGAGGGGAGGAGGGCGCGTGAGCGGCAGGTTCGCGGCGAGCACCAAGGTGGCCATCGCCGGCTACGCCCACAGCCAGGTGGAACGGCACGCCGCGCGGCCGCTGGGCGCGCTCGCCGTCGACACCGCCCGCCGGGCGATCGCCGACGCCGGGCTGGAACCGCGCGACGTGGACGGCGTGGTCGCCGCGTCGCTGTTCCCCTCCGCCGGCGCCCACGCCGTGGAGGACGGGATCAGCACGGTGACGGCCGGCTGGATGGCGCAGCACCTGGGCACGGCGCCGCGCTACGTCGCGGGTTTCCAGGGCATCGGCCAGGTCTCCGGCGCCCTGACGCTGGCGGTCAACGCCGTGGCGAGCGGCGCCGCCGACCACGTGCTGTTCTACCGGGCGCTGCACAATCCGCGGGGGAGCTACCACGGCAACCCGATGCGGGAGGTCGCCGGCCCGCAGCAGTGGACCGCGCCGGCCGGCTACTTCGGGCCGCTGGCGATGATCGCGCTGCCCTACAACGAGTACCTCCGGCGCTACGGGGCCACGCGGGAGGCGATGGCGGCCGTGCTGGTGGAGGCGCGCAAGAACGGCGCCCGGATCCCCTGGTCGTACTGGCACGGCAAGCCGCTCACCGAGAAGGAGTACCTGGCGGCGCCGACACTCGCCGACCCGATCTGCCGCTACGACTGCGACATCCCGGTCGACGGGGTGGCGGCGTTCGTGGTCACCTCGGCCGAACGTGCCCGCGACCTTCCGCACAAGCCGGTCTACGTCGCCGGCTACGCCTCCAGCCCGCCTCCCGCGGCGCGGCTGCCGCTGCACTGGACGCTCGACGACATCATGTCCGGCGGCGCGGAGACCGCCCGCCGGCTGTGGGAGAGCGCCGGGATCGGGCCGGACGAGGTGGACCTGCCGCAGATGTACGACGGCTTCTCGCCGTTCGTCTGGTTCTGGCTGGAGGCGCTCGGCTTCTGCCCGGTGGGGGAGGCGCACCGGTTCGTCCAGGACGGGCGGATCGACAGCGACCGTCCCGGCGCGCTGCCCGTGCTGTCGGGCGGCGGGGCCCTGGGGAACGGCCGGATGCACGGCATCCCCCAGATGCTCGAGTGCTATCTCCAGCTCGCCGGCCGGGCCGGCGAGCGCCAGCGTCCGAAGGCGACCGTGGGGGTCGCCTGCCAGTCCTCGCCGCACTACGGCGGCGCCGTCGTCTACGCCGCCGAATCGTTCTGACCCGTCAGCGTGAGAGAAGGGAGCAATCGGTGGGACTCATTCCTCATTGGTGCTCGTATGTGGCCGGCAAGTGGGTGGACGGGGACGACAGGTTCACCGTGGAGAATCCGGCGGACGAGACGCCGGCGGCCGACGTCTCCGCCGCGCCCGTGGACGAGATCGAACGGGCGGTCGTCGAGGCGCGGCGCAGCTTCGACGCCGGGGTGTGGGCGGACCTGCCGGCCGCGGAGCGCGCCGAGACCCTGCACGCGTTCCTCGACCACATCGAGGCGACCGGGGAGGCGCTGGTCGACACGATCGTGGCCGAGGCGGGCCAGCCGGTGTTCTTCGCCGAGGGCACGCAGCTGCGCACCGGGCTGGCCGCGGCGCGCGACACGATCGACCTGTACCTGTCGATGGCGCACGAGGAGTCCAACCCCGTCCCGGTGGACGAGCTGGTGCGCGGCCGGTTGGCGCTGAGCCTGCGGCGGCACGAGCCGGTCGGCGTGGTGGCGGCGATCACGCCGTACAACGCGGCGCTCATGATGGGCTTCCAGAAGATCGTCCCGGCGCTGATGGCGGGCAACTCGGTGGTGCTGCGGCCGAGCCCGCTGACGCCGGTCTCCTCGCTGATGTTCGGTGCCGCGGCGGAGGTCGCCGGCATCCCGCCGGGCGTGCTGAGCGTGGTGGTCGAGCCGGGCGCGGCGGGGGCGGAGCTGCTCACCACGCATCCGGCCGTGGACATGGTGTCGTTCACCGGATCCACCACGGTCGGGCGGGCGATCCTGGCGCAGGCGGCGCCGACGATCAAGCGGGTGGCGCTGGAGCTGGGCGGCAAGTCGGCGCAGATCTACCTGCCCGACGCCGTCGAGAAGGCGGCGGGCGGGGCGATGGCCGTCGTGGCGGCCACGGCCGGTCAGGCGTGCGTGGCCGCGACGCGCATGCTCGTCCCGCAGGACCGCAAGGACGAGGTGGTCGAGGCGGTGTCGCGGGTCTACGCGGGCATCAAGGTCGGTCCCCCCTCCGACCGCGAGGCCCTGATGGGCCCGGTCATCAGCGCCGCGCAGCGGGACCGCTGCGAGCGGTACGTCGAGATGGCGCGGGAGAAGGGGGGCCGGGTGGCCTTCGGGGGCGGCCGCCCGGAGGGTCTGGAGCACGGCTACTTCTTCGAGCCGACCGTCCTGGACCTGCCCGACAACTCCAACCCGGCGGCGCAGGAGGAGATCTTCGGCCCGGTCATCGGGATCATCGGCTACCGCGATGTCGACGACGCCGTGCGGATCGCCAACGACAGCGAGTACGGCCTGTCCGGTCAGGTCTACGGCGCCGACGTGGCGGCGGCGACGGCCGTGGCCCGGCGGCTGCGCACCGGCGCGGTCAACGTCAACACGGCGCTGTTCAGCGCCTACGCCCCGAGCGGCGGCTACAAGCAGAGCGGCCTCGGCCGCGAGCGCGGGACCGACGGCATCCGCGCTTTCCAGGAAGTGAAGCACATGGTGGTCGGCGAGCTCCGCTGAGCCCGCCCGGCAGGAAGGAACGGAAGATGGCGACCAATCTCAACCTGGACTGGCTCATCTCGGTCGACGACCACGTCCTGGAGCCCCCGAACGTGTGGACCGACCGCGTCCCGGCCAAGGACCGCGACCGCGCCCCGCACCTGGAGGTCGACGACGACGGCATGGACTTCTGGGTCTACGACGGCAAGCGGATGCCCAGCTCCGGGCTGAGCGCCGTGGTGGGCAAGTCGAAGGAGGAGTTCAGCCCCGAGCCGGTGCCCTACAGCGAGATGGCGCCCGGCTGCTACGACGCCGCGGCCCGCGTGAAGGACATGGACCGCGCGGGCATCCTGGCCTCGCTGTGCTTCCCGTCGGTGACCCGGTTCTGCGGGCAGCTGTTCTACGAGGCGAGCGACCGCGACTTCGGGCTGGTGTGCCTGAAGGCGTACAACGACTGGATGATCGAGGAGTGGTGCGGGGCGGCGCCGGGCCGCTACATCCCGCTGATCCTGATCCCGCTGTGGGACCCGCGGCTGGCGGTCAAGGAGATGGAGCGCTGCGCGAACAAGGGCGCCACCACCTTCGCCTTCTCCGAGAACCCCGAGCCGCTGGGCCTGCCGACCATCCATGACAAGGACGGCTACTGGGAGCCGGTCATGGCGGCGGCCAACGACCTGGAGATGGTCGTGTCGATGCACGTCGGCTCGTCGTCGACGCTGCCGCAGATCTGCAAGGACGCGCCGTTCATGGCCAACCTGACCTGGGGCGCGACCCGCACCTCCGGGACGATGCTGTCGTTCCTGTTCAGCGGGCTGTTCCAGCGCTACCCCAACCTCAAGATCGCCCTGTCGGAGGGCGAGGCCGGCTGGATCCCCTACTTCCTGGAGCGCGCC